>DATDJI010000078.1:0-8692 GCA_036520615.1 Cellvibrionaceae bacterium
CCACAAAGGTGGCTATGGGCGTAGGGTCTGCACCGTCATAGACTTGAACATAACCCCCCGCTTCCACACCGCTACCACTGATGCTCGGGCTGTCGTTGGTGGTGATGCCATCGCTGTTCGAGCTGCCGGTATCACTGCCTGAATCCATTACCGGTGTGCCGGGAGTTCCAACCGGCGCGGTCAGATCAATCGTCACATTCAATGTCGAGCTGGCGCTACTGACATTGCCTGCAATATCGGTAATTTTGGCGGAGACCGAATGAGTGCCTTCCGAAAGTTTTGTGCTGGTCAAACTCCATTTACCCGAACCATTCACCGTACTGGAGCCCAGCACCGTAGTGCCGTCAGTGTCGTACAGGGTGACTGTCTGATTTGCAGCGCCCGTACCATTGATGGTAGGCGTGGTTTTATTCGTGATGTTGTCGCTGTTGGAATAGCCACTGTCAGACGCTGCTACCAAATCCAGACCCGTCGGCGCGCTCGGAGCAGTGGTATCAATGGTAATACTTAACCCGGTCGAAGCGACGCTGGTATTGCCAGCGGCATCGGTTACCTTGGTCGTCACCGTATGGGCGCCTTCAGTCATGGTGCTGGCGGTAATACTCCAATTGCCGCTGCCATCCGCCGTGGTACTGCCTACTGAGGTGGTGCCGTCGGTGTCGTAAAGCGTGACTATAGCGTTGACTTCAGCGCTGCCGGTGAAGATTGGCGTGGTGGTGTTGGTTATATCATCGCTGCTGGACGTGCCGCTATCACTGCCGGACGTCAGATCAGGTGTAGAGCCGTTAGGCGCGGTGGTGTCAATAATCACCGCGGAAAGTTCACCTAAAGAATTACCACTGGCCAGGCCGGGCAGGGTCAGAGTGGCATTAACGGCGCTGTCATTGGTTGCTTTGAGTGTGCTGAAGTTTAGTTCCAGGGAGCTGGTATCAAAATATTGCAAATCGCTGCTGGTGTCGCCCGGCTGCACAACGTAGCTAAAGGTCAGAATTTTGCCACCCGAGCCAGAGGAGTAATCCGCATATTCGTCGTTGTCGCCGGTTTCGAGCAACAGGCGCGGCGTGCCATCATCCGTGTTGACCGTTACGTTCTGATCGAAATAGACGTCAAACGTAACTGTATCGCCACTTTTGTAGTACCCATCGCCGGAGGTTTGTATCACTTTACTGACGCTGGGTGCAGGGGTCGTCACGGTGACGGTAGCGGTGGTATCGGCAATATCCGTATCGTTAATATCGCTGTTCCAATCGTCCTCCGCCTCCAGGTTATAGGTCACGTTGTCCGAGGCTTTAGTGCCGGACTTATTCAAAATCGCCGCCAGCCCGGCTATATCGGTAGAGTTTAAATTGACGGTGAAACTGGTCGCACTGGTGATATCCACATCATTACTGGTAAGTGTGTAGGTGCTATTGCCCAAGCCTTTGAGCGTCAGGGTGGAGACGATAATGTCATTGTCAGTGCCCACCGTGGCAACCAGATTGGTACCGGTGACACTGAGCACACCAGTTAAGGTGTTGTAGACGGCGGAGGTAATAGTAGGCGTTTGGATATTGCTGGCAGTGATGCCATTAGTAGTATCGGCAGATGCCAGGGTGGTATTCCAGCTGCTGGCGGCGGAAATGTTATAGGTGGTGGAATCCACCGATTTGGTGCCGGATTTGTTGAGTAAACCATTGATAAAGCGTTTATCGGTGGCATTGAGCGTCACCGTAAACTGAGTAGCGCTATCGACTTCCACATTCCCGGACGTAAGCGTGTAGGCATTGCCCGCCTCTCCCTTCAGCGTCAGGTTACTAACCGTCACATCGTTGGTAGCGCCCGAGTTGCTAACCAAGCCTGCCGCCGTTACCACCAAGTTACCGGTGCCTGCGTTATAGGTAGCGCTGGTAAGTGTGGGGGAAGCTACATTGCTTACGGTTATGCCGTTGCCGGTTAGATCTGCCACGGTCACAGTGGAATCGGCTCCCCCAGCCCAATCTTCGGCAGCGGCCAGGTTATAGGTGGTATCGCTGATGGATTTGGTGCTGTTTTTGTTGAAGATCATATTCAGCGCAGCTTTATCGGTAGCGCTAAGTGTCAGGGTAAAACTCGTGGTTGAGGAGACTTCAACGTTGGTGGTATTCGTGAGCGTATAAGTACTGCCATCTTCCCCTGTCAGCGTAAATTTATTGGCGACAATGTCATTAGTCGTACCGGACTTGGATAAAAAACCTGTGCCCGTTACCACCAGAGCTCCACTGGTAGCGTCATAGGTAGCACTGGTAATCGTCGGTATGGCCACATTGCTGACGGTAACGGAATTGCTGAGATCTATTGTAGTCAGCGCTGGATCCGCGCCTGCAGCCCAATCCTCAAGCGCGTTTAAAAGATAAGTGGTACCACTTACAGAAGTGGTACCAATTTTATCGGCAATTCTATTGACGGCGTCTTTATCGGTAGCGCTTAACGTCAGGTTAAAGAGCGTATCGCTGATAACATCCACGCTTGCGGTATTGGTGAGTGTATAAGTTGCACCGACGCCGCCTTCTCCCTTGAATGAAAATTTTACCCCGTTGATATCGTTGTTATTGCCACTGAGTCTCAAGAAGTTGGTACCCGTAACGGCAAAAACTCCCGTGCTGGCGTCATAAGTGGTGCTCGTAATTGCGGGAATAGCCACATTGCTTACGGTTATGGCATTGGTAGTATCCGACGTATCACCCGACGTGTAACTCGCATCCCAGTCATCGGCAGCGCTTAGGTTAAACGTCGTGCTGCTAGTGGAGCTGGTGCCGTTCTTATTAAAAATCAGGTTAACCGCCGCCTTATCGGTAGCATTGAGCGTAACGGAGAAAGCGGTAGCGCTGGCGGCCATTGTATTCGCTGTCGTGAGCAGATAAGTCGCACCACCTTCCCCGGTAAGCGTAAGTTTGGAAGGGTTGATAGTGTCGCCGTTGGTCATGTTGGCTGCGGTTACCGCAAGAACGCCGGTGCCGGCGTTGTAGGTCGCACTGGTGATGGTTGGGTCAACTACGCTGGATTTAATATCGCTCATCGCAATATTATCAAACTGGAAAAAACGTAAAGTCCCACTATTACTGGTAGCCGTAACCCTCAACGTGCTAACACCGGTAAAACCCGATAAGGAGACGGGATTGCTCTGGGTATAGGCGGATAAGCTGATATTTTGCGTTTTAATCGCGGTAGTGCCATCTGCCGCAAAACCGGTAAATACTAATGACTGTGCCTTGCTGCCTGAGTTATCAATATCCAACCCGGTGGGTGTAAATATCTGGCCGTTAACAAAACTCATATTGATCTGGGTTTCAGATTTGTAAGCGTTGTAAGGGTCAAACATTACGTAACTATTTTTATACACGTTGTTTCTGGCGTATTCCATGCCCGTTTTCAGGCCATTAATAACGAACTTGTAGTTGTTATCACTATTAACTCTATAAGTAACATCCTGGGTGGAGTATTTATGTCCGCCCGCATCCAAAATATCGCCGGCAGATTCGAATGTCACCGTGGTGCTCGGAATAGCTAGCACATGGCTGTACAACGCGGCCAACTCAGAGTCCACTACAACAGAGGCATCAATCCTGCCGACCATGACCTCTAAATTCCAATCCCCGCCTAAACTCGCAGCCCCAGTGTTATTATTCGAGGCGGCAATATCCGCCCCGGTGACAATGCCTAAGCGGTCAACAAAGTTTTCCCCCGCCCCATCCTCCCCTACTTTGCAACCGTACAACAGGATGTCGCCATCAGGTGTGAGGGATTTGCCAATGGCCTGTAACTGCCCACTGTGGGCATCAAGATCGGCGCTATTAAGTGTCACTGTGCCGAGTTCGAGAATTGAGTTGCCGCCGTGAGAAATAATATGCAGCGCGTCGATATTCGTGCGTCCATCCAGAGCTGTAGCTATTTGCTCTAAACCATTTTGCTGCGAATCGAGAATATAAACTTCTTTGTCGGAATTAATACTCGCGGCTATTTGCTGAAAATCCTGCACATTGTTTTCAATAAATACAATTTCAGTGCGCAGCTCAAAATTGCTGGAAGCCTGCGTCAATCGGTTTGCCGATGTATCGCGCAGAATCGCCAGTTGCGTGCTTGCCTCCAACAACCGCGCCGAATAATCGTTACGGGTTTGATCAGAGGTAAGCGCTGCGTGGATTTCCAAATGCGGCGCATCACCCGTAATAGGTTTAGCTGCCACATGCTCAGCAACATCCGTAACCAAAGCACCATCAAACATTAGCCGCGGCTCTAAAGCCACGATACCCACATGCGCCGCCTTAGTAGTAACAGCAGGCGGGTTAGACACAGCAGCAGCAATAGCAGATGCAGTGCCTTTATCGGCGGCTTTTTTAAATTCCTTCAAAAATTTCATGGGTCACCTGCGTGGCACTAGCTGATTGATTGATGTGTTGTGCTTTGGGTTGTTGAGATTCTTTTTGTTGCGATAGGGGCTGAGGGGCCACCACATTAGCGGCGCTGCCACTTGGGTCATGCCAAAAAGACATTTGGGAATATTTGTCAAAAAGATCAGGCGGAATAATCGAGCGGCGCGGCTTCCATTCCACTTTGGGTTTAACTTTGTGTAAGCCCGGCACGCCAAGCGATAAATCAAAATCTGGAGCGTCGTATTCGACGTTATTAAAATCGTGTTCAAAAAGTGGCTCACCAATAAATTGGTAAATCAATGGCAGCACTTTCTCAGGTGCCTGGGCTAATAAATCGTAATCAATTACCAGCATCGCGTGGGCGTCATCGCCATAAAATGCATCGCGTGTTGCCGCCCAACCAAAACCCACTAATTGATCGTGCGCAGCGAGCATTTCCAGGCGGTTATACACATTGCTGCGGCCGCCAAAATTGGCAAATAACTTGGTGTTTTCATACGGGTTGGCGCGATACAAACGCTCGATACTATTCATAATCCAGGCGACATTGCGCACACAGGCGATTACTTTAGCGTTGGGGAACAAATCTAGCAGCGTAGGTAATTTTGCGCACCACAAACGGTTGGTATCAAAAATCACTTCTTTATCCGCTTGGGCTTCGTAATAATTTTCAAATAATCCCTGCAGCAGGCGTTTACGTTGCTGGGCGTCTATAACTGACGCAAATTCACTACCCGCGCTAAATTGGTTCAACATTCCAGATAAAAGCGAACCTACGGGGCTGCTCATCCCGGCGTGAAAGCGCGGATTTTGCCGCAATAATGCGGCTAATAAAGTTGAACCTGAACGCGGCAAACCGGAAATAAAATGCATTTTTTTAGCGGACATAAATTCCTACTTAAGGCCTGACTAAGCAATTAGACGTGGATTCGCGTGCAACCTCGCGGACAGATTCGCAGGCGGAATCATAGAAATAGCAACGCGTAATAAATTGGCGTAATAACGCTTGGTTATGCGTCATAGTGTGATGTTCGGTGTCCAATACCAAGGCGGGATTTTTCGGCACAATAAAAGGCAAATCCCAGCCTATAACCTGGCATAGATTATCCAGGCGAGCACGCTGATAAAAACCTTTGGGGTCGCGAACTTCACACGTATTGATAGAACACTGGCAATAAATTTCCTGTAATAGAGTAGAGGGAAATGTATTTTTAATTATTTGCCTACAACCTTGTGTAGGCGTCATAAAGGCCGCCACCACGGTGATGCCCTGCTTAACTAAATAATGTGCAACCTCACAAGCGCGACGTATATTTTCTTCTCGATCCACTAGGGAATAGCCCAAATCTTTATTCAACCCTTGCCGCAACATATCGCCATCGAGCAGGCAGACAGCTAATCCTTGTGCCGTTAAATAGCGTTTTAAATATTCTGCCCAAGTAGTTTTATCCGCGCCAGACAAGCCAGAAAACCAAAATACTTTGGCCGCTTTAGTGTGCGTTAATGCCATAGATGCTACCGTGCATTAAAATTTCAATTTAAACAGCGCGCAACTTAGCTCGCCAAAGGCAACAGACAAATTCGTTTGAAAAAACACGATCTATAAAACAATAAAAACCTCGGCATTAAATACACATTATTTTTTTAGCAGGAACAACTTAACAATTCAATACATGTAAAGACCGCTATTTTAACGGGAAATATTTTAGCCAGCGATGAAACTCAGCGACCAAGCATGCAAACCCTAACTAAACCGCAGCCAAGCGATATTTTTCTGCCGTCGCTTTAACCAGGCACATACGGGGCAGAGTTAATTAATCCGTTACTGCCTCTAACGCAAACAAAACTCCCACACACTGCACAAGTGATTTTTTATAATCAAACGGGCCAATAAGGATTTTTTTATAATCTTGCGATCTGAGTGTAGTTGATAAAAAACATCAGCGGAGCTGTATCGATGACTGAAACACAGGCATTTTTATATGCGTTTTCAATATAGAAATGGTAAAATCAGCTTTAATAGTGCAAATCGTGCTCACAAAAATGCAAATCAAAACCACATGCAAAAATGCGTGTGATTTTGATCTTAGGCTTTGACAAGGTTACTTATTGAAGTGTTGGACTAATTAGTTTATTGGGTATACAGCCCAGCTGCTGCCAAATTGCCAACTTACCCTGTTGTAACAAAGCAAATTGTTCGGCCAAAGCGGCGATATTGTCTTGCTTTAACTCCAACCGTTTACCATCTTTTACCATATTGCGCCCCTGCGCCTGCATAACGGTAAATGCAGCTTCAGCCAGTTCAAGTAATTCGCCATTGGGGTGCTGCTGCAAAACAAAAAGCATTAACCGCTCAATAAACGTAGTGGCGACACCTGAGCCAGTTAATTGTGATGCTAATACTTGATAGTCATCAGCAAAACGGATTCGATCGAGCAACTGATTATTTAACGCAGAGGCTGAAGAAATCTGTGACAAGGCTTTTTCCAGAGTAAATACTGCAACCTGTGAAGTAGCAATTAATAAACTTGCAGCCTCAATTAGCGATGGGCTAATTCGCGCACCGCCACCAAATAGTGCATTTAATGCAGTAAAAGATTGTGGGCCTTGGGCAAGAGCGTCTAATAAAGGAGCATAAGTCTCAGGTTTACCATGCATTTCACCGACGTTTAATTTAAACGTCATTTGGCAGTTTTCCCTCGGCACTAATAACGCCAAACCCAATTGTGATAGGTATTCACTCTGGCGCACATTCGACATACGCCGAGTACCGCGCACAAAAATGTCTTTTCTAAAGCCAATATTCAATAAATAATCGTGTACAGTTTCGCGCATGCGGCGGTCTGAGATCGATTCTAACAGCGCAACTTGCTCAGCTGATAAATACATCTGCCGATAGGCCAGCGGTAAATCCGCAGAGCCAACATAATCTAATTTCGCCTCAGTCAAATCATTTGCAACATCTATATGGTACATAGGCTGCCAATGTCGGTGCATATATTCATGTACTAGATAATGCCGATCTGCCGTATTTAATGTTGCCAGGCGCGGCTTTAATCCTGGATTGGCGGTAATAAATCCCGCATTAAGCTGCTGCAGTTTATCCACAAACTGCGCGGCCTGATGAATTTGCACGTCCGAGCGGTTAGGATTTAATGCTGCATGCTCGACAAGTAGTTTCTGCAGTGGCTGAACGCAAGCCCAGCCAGGCATGGCGTTGTAACTGAGGTAAACAATTCCGCCGGGTTTTAAATAACGGCCAATAAATTGCACAATATGAGCGCGATTTTCCGCGGTAACCCAGGTATAAATTCCGTGCAAAGTAATAAAATCAAATTGCGGTAAATCTTCCACTTCGCCTTTTGCCAATTGCTCAAAGCTGCTTTCTAATAAAAATAAATTTGCAAGCTCCGCACTCACGGCCAGTTGCCGGGCGCCGGCTACGTGGGACGGATTAAAGTCTGCAGCATAAAACCGCCCTTGCGGATTTGCCGCTGCCAGTACGTTAACCGTTAACCCGCGGCCAAAACCCAGCTCGCAATAATTGAAATTTTTGCTCGTGTCAACAGGTTCAACACCATTTAAAATGCAGGCAAAATTTAATAAGCCTGGAGCCTGCTCGGTGTAAAATCCTGCAGTATATTCAACATCAGAGACGTAACCTGCCGTCCAATCCATAAATTTTGCCTCTTAAATAGGAAGTTGTGCACTGCTAAAGCAATTGCAGTGGCAGGCGAGCTTACATATCACACCGATAATTTATGAACCGTAGCGTCGCAACCCAGTATCAGCTATAGGCTGCACGGTTAATATTTAACCAGCAATTGAATCCGCTGCATCTGCGCTTACATGTGTTTTATTTATTATTTGTGTTAGCCATTGGCACTTTTCACCTAACGCACAGCTATTAGGGTTTAGCAGAATGTTGGGGGTATGCAAGCTTTAAAGGAAAAACATCTGTCGGTTTATATCCCTGCTTAATAAAGCCTCTACAAGCAACGCGGCCCGGCGGCAGCAAGAGTTCGGTATTTTCCAGAGCAATTTTAAGCGTACTAACGCCATACCATCCTCATACTATTAGCAAATAGACAACAGCCTCGGCGTGCAAAAAGAGCCTGCCCAGCTACAGTTAGCCGATACTTTTTACTGGCTATAGGTTATGTCAACGCTTGATTTACCCCCGACGAAAATTGCCAATGCTCTCTGGTTAGCGCCTACTACTGAGGATCATCAAGTATTTTTACAACGTGTGTTTATCCAAAGTCGCAAGGCCCTTTGGCATTCCGCAGGCTTATCCGCGCCTT
>DATDJI010000079.1:0-66537 GCA_036520615.1 Cellvibrionaceae bacterium
GTCAGGTCTTTTTCAGGAAGGAAAGGTATTACGAGTTCCCATTGCTGTTTTGTGAGCTCCACCGACCGCTCCGGTAATCTGTTGTTTTAACGGCATTTTAAGAGATAGTTAATAAAAAATCATTTTTGAGATAGGCTCTAGACAAAAAAAACCCGGCTTGCGCCGGGTTAAGATAACTAAATTTTGTCAAAGCGCCAGAGTTTGTTGTCTGCTCCGTTACAGTCACTTTGCACAATCCGTGTTCCGTTTCCGGTACTGTAATTTTGCACTTCTAGACATTTACCGCTGGCCACATTTTGGATTTGATAGAAGCCGTTGTTGCTTAACAATCTCCAGTTTTGGTTAGCTTGATGACTGCAGGTGTATTGTTGAACATAAGTACCACTGTTGCCGGTGCCGTTTGGAATGTCTAAACATTGATATGAATTCAGGGCATAAATCATGAAGTTGCCATTTTCAGCCGATACTCCCCACTTTTGATTGTTGTTTCCGTTGTAATCGTATTGCTGAATTTGTGCACCGGGGGTTGAGCTGCTAGCTACTACATCTAAGCTCTTGCCGCTGAGTTTACTGCTGACTTTATAGTTGCTACCGGAAATTATTGCACTAGCGCTGGTACTGGTCTGAGAAGCCGCTGTGGTGGTCAGTTTGCCTGCTATCCCTTGGCTGTAGCTTAGGGAGTTGCTGGTGTCGGTAACTTTGATCCAATAATAGTAGGTGGTACCCGCTTGTACATTGGTGTCGGTGTAGCTGGTGATAGCGGCGCCATAACCATTTAAACGCGCTGCTCCATTGACATCACTGTCGGTATCACGAAGTACTTCGTACTGCATAACATTGATGTTACTCGAAGACCAGTTAAGTACGATGCGAGAGCCATCCGCGCTGGTAGTTAGGGCAACTGACTTAGTCGCTGTAGCACCTGTGCTCGAAGAGCTGGAACTGGAAGAACTCGAACTTGATGAACTTGAACTAGAAGTTGAAGAACTGGAGCTTGATGAGCTTGGCTCTCCAGTGCTCGAAGAACTTGAACTCGAAGAACTTGAGCTAGTAGCGCCAGTGCTAGACGAACTTGAGCTGGAAGAACTTGAAGAGCTTGAACTAGAGGAACTTGAAGAGCTTGAACTAGAGGAACTTGAAGAGCTGGAGCTGGTGTTAGGAGTGGTGCTAGCAGTTGGTCTATCAAAATATGCCTTTAACCAGCGGCCAGGTGCGGTCAAATCGGCGTCTGCCCATGGGCCGGAAAGTGGAGCAGTAGGGGCTAAAATCGATGAGGCTTCATCTTTGTTGCCAAGCGACCAGTTGATCCAACTTAAGCCTTTCAGATTCATAAAATCCATCCATTGTTGGGCAACAACCATATCATTTCGTGAAGTGCCTACATCTGATGAGCCCCATTCTGAAACATAAATAGCAAGGCCTGCGTTCAGGGCTGTCTGCACTTTATTTTTCATTGTGTTGATATCGTGAGTGGCGGCATAAAAGTGGAACGCGTACATAACGTTGCTGAAAGCTAAAGGGTCTTGCGCAGCAGCATCTACATCTTGGCTCCAGTTAGGTGTACCAACAATAACTACACCGTCAGGGTCAATTTGGCGAATTGCAGTGATAACGGTATTAGCATAGGGCTTGATGCCTGATGACCAACTAACGCTCACAGGCTCGTTACAAATTTCATAAATAATATTCGGTAAATTGCCGTAGCGTCGGGCGATGTCGGTAAAAAATTGTGTGGCTTCTGCGGTGTATTTGCCTGGAGTATTGTGAATATGCCAATCCACTAATACATAAATACCTGCGTTTACAGCATCGGCAATGGCCATATCCAAGCGTTGCATCATGGCCAATTTATCCGCTGTATAACCACCCCAATAATCAGAAGAATCGGTAGGGGCAAAGTCTTCAATATACATAGCTAGGCGTACGGCTTCAGCGCCAAAAAATTCTGCGCTGTAGGGAATAGTTTGGCTGCCAACTAATGGAAACCACTGTAAGCCATGCGCGCTTACACCCTGCAATTGTACAGGCTGGTTGTTTTTATCCAGCAATTTACCGCCGCTTACGCGTAATTGACCGTATTTTTCCACAGCATTTGATTTATAAGGGTTGGCAACATTAGGAGTTGCCTCTGCATCACCTGTAGTGCTGGGAACGAAGGTGGAATTATTCGTAAGCAAAATTTTATCTAATTGCACATTTGGCCCGCCTTCGCGTTGTGCTAAATAAACGGTATGCATGCCTGCGGTAAATGTGCCGGTATAACCAGAATCGCTCCAGCCCCAAGTGGTCAATGCAGGAGTCGCCTGCCAGCGAGTCCAAGCGCTGTTATCATTTAAATTGCTGTTGTCTTTGCTGATATCAAATGGTCGAGTGCCGGAGGGAGAGCGCATTCTGGCCCAAAGTTTATAGGTGCCGGCTTCTGGAATATAAACTGAATAAGAAATTTTACCTGCGCCATCATTACGTGTGGTGTAGTCAGGCCATTTCCATGAAGCCAAATAAATTTTTTGCGAGGCCCCTGGATCGGATTTAACGACAATGGGATTGTACTCAGCACCGGATTCCGCCTCCATCCAAATGAAGCGATCAGCGGCAAATACAGCAGCTGAGCTAAAAATGCCGAGTGCGGTAAATATACCTTTGGAAAGTTTTGCAATCATGGAAAACCTACTTAGTGATTGATGAATTTGGTCTCAGTGATTGGATAATACTCGTACATTTTTTAATCCGCAAAAAATGATCTGGTAGAAAAGTATGGGTTTTTGCTGAATGAAACGGCTTAAGTTAGGCGGGAATTTGGCTTATTAAATTTATATCTTTTGCCCGTTTAGAACGCGTCAAATTATTGTCCTCGCAACTTAGCAAAGAGTTATAAAAGAAATCCACTTATACGCAGATTCGATTTTTTATACATAAAACAATTTTTGGCGCCATAAATCTCTTTTGGCCATATATAAGAGCGAAAGCCTATTTAATAACTCGATTTTATTAGAAATTCTAATGTTCGCTAAAACGGTCTAACGCCAGGCAATATTTTTTAGTATTTGTGACCCGGTTGATTGGCGCGACAGTTGCCAAAGCGATTGGCTTAAGAAAATGCAGTGATGATTCGAGTTGACATTCAAAAATGCAAATGGCTTGATCGACTTGAAAAAAACGTTTTAGGGTATAAGAAATTGAATTTCTATATTTTTAATGGGGGAGAATTTTTAATGCAGAGAATGGAGCGCGTTGTGCTAATTGCGTATTGTTTAGGAGTATGAAGAACGTATCCGCCTTTAAAAATTGCTAAAACTGGCAAGCAGCAAGACCTGTTAGAGACATTTAACCGGACTTAAACAAGTAATGAAGTTTTTAGAGCTCGATGCCGCAGGGATAACTAGGCTTTATAAGACGAAAAGGCTTTACAGGATGAAAAGGCTTTAGGTGGAGAGAGGGGCTGTTAGATGTTGAAACAATCCCAGTACGGAAATTAAAAGCCCAAATAACATTTTATCTGGGAGCATGCGGCGTTATTTGGGCATGCTTAGCGGCCTATGATCAGCTGAGCTTTTCGCGCTGCATGGTCTTAACGTCAATCAGACGCTGTTCAATACGCGAGCGGCTTTGAAAGTCATTGCCTACCAATTTTAGTGCGTTGCGCAGCTGAATCTCTGCTTTGTCGTAAATCCCGTGCAAAATAAAATATTCAGCGCGGGCCTTGTGTACTTCTAAAATGTGGCCGGCAAGGCCATGCACTTCAGCAAGCAGATACCAGGTGTAGGCATTTTTGGGTTTTATTTTTACATATTCCTGTAATAGCTTTTCACAATCGGCGTAGCGGGAATTTTCCATTAATAGTTCAGCCAAGCGAATGCTAAACAATTGATTGTGCGGCTGGGATTTAAGTGCGTTTTCCAGTATCGCAACCGCTTGAGCGCTTTGGTCGCTTTTAGCCGCAATATCAGCTTGTGCCACAATTAATGATGGCAAAGTTGGATAATCTTTTTGTAATTCCACTAAAACATTTTTAGCTTTTTCTGTTTGGTTGGATTGAATTAATGCCAATAATAAACCGTAGCGCGCGGTAAGAGAGGAAAGCGTTGTACCTTTTAATTCTTCGCTAAAGCGTTTAACCGCAAATTGTGGGCTCTCTTCTATTTGTAAAATTGCCCGCGCTTTGGCAATTTGAAAATCAACATCAAGCGAAGGTGGCCGTTTAGGGTATCGATCAGCCCGGCTGCGTGAATCGGCAATACGACTTTCCGTGAGTGGATGCGTTAATAAAAATTCCGGGACGCGAGTGCGGTAACGAGCGTTGCTCTGCATTACTTCGAACATGTCCGGCATGGAATCAGCCGGATACCCAGCAAATACAAGTGTTTCCATGCCGATCCGGTCCGCCTCTTGTTCCATATCACGGCTAAAGCGCAGGCGTGCATCCAAGACGCCAGCTTGGGCTGCGGTAATGGCGGCCATCCCTGCATCGGCCCCCGCGGTAGCGCCCAATATAATTCCGCCGATCATACCCACTAGGCCTGCCATATTGGCTTTAGCTTGTTTTTGCTGTGAGCGAATAAAGTGGCGTTGGCTTAGATGCGCAAGCTCATGGGATAAAATGGATGCCAGCTGGGCCTCGCTCTGCGCTATCAGAAAAGTCCCTGTATTAACACCAACGATGCCGCCTGGAGCGGCAAAAGCATTGAGGTTTTTATCGTCGATGACCAAAAGCTCAAGGCGTTTATCTTTAACGGCACTATAGGTTACGAGTTTTTGTAAGAGAGCTTCTAAATAAACTTCATAGAAAGGGTCATTGGAGATAGGCAAGTTAGAGCGGTAGATCCGCAGAACTTTTTGGCCTAACTCATATTCATCGGCGGGAGACATCATACCGCCGCCAGCGTCCCCCAAATCCGGTATCTGTAGTTCCTGGGCCTTTGCGCTTGCGGCGCACGCTATAAAAAAAACAGTTAAGGCGGCGCGTACATATGAAGTGAGGCGAAAGGAAAACAACTGTGATATCACAAGTAAATTACGCTCTATTTATGCCACGGGGAGGATTATGGCTTTAGTCATTAAAAACTGCAGTTGAGGAACATTGCGGTGGCCAGCGTGTAAACTAGCAGACTGTTTTTACCGTCAGCAGCCTGCCGTACTGTTTAATGCGGCTAACTATATCGCTAGCAGATATTGCTAGTTTAGAAGCTTTAGCAACGCCTTAACAGCGCAGATGGACATCCTTGTGCCCCAGTTAGTTTCGATTGAGTCAGATATGCCCTTTAGTACCTATCCCACACCCGCTTTGATTGTTGATGCCCGCGAGCTTGCGTGTCCTCTGCCGCTATTGAAGGCTAAACAAGGGCTGCATCAGATACAGGTGGGGCAATACTTGCTTGTGTGGGCTACAGACAGAGGTTCTGTGCGTGATTTTCAGACTTATACACAATTAAGCGAGCACGAATTAGTACATTTTCACGAAGATCAAAACACATTTGGGTATTTGCTACGCAAAGGGCAGAAGACATGAAAATAATTATTGCTCAGTGGGTTAACCGCTATTTAGCCCATGAAGAAGCGGTTGTGGTATTGGCAATTACCGGTTTGGCAGTATTGGCACTGTTATTTTTGGGCGATGTTATCGCACCCATTGTCACTGCGGTTGTACTTGCTTTTTTATTACAGGGAGTGATGAATGGACTAGAGCGCCTAGGCTTAAATCACAGTATTTCTGTGCTCGTCAGTTTTAGTTTATTGCTCGGTACAATAGGGATGGGCTTTTTTGTGTTATTGCCAAGTTTGTGGGATCAAAGCTTAAATTTAGTGCAGGAGCTGCCCAGTATGATGACGCGAGCCCATGCAACATTAATTCATTTATCGCGGCGTTTTCCGCAATTTATTACGCAGGATCAATTTAGCCGATTAAGCGGCGCCGTCGCTGGGGATATGGCTCATTTAGGGCAAACGTTAGTAAGTTATTCGCTGGCTCAGTTTGGCGTGTTATTAGGGCTTTTTGTTTATCTAATTTTAGTGCCCACGATGGCATTTTTTTTATTAAAAGATAAAACCATTATTCTTCGCTGGTTAAGCGGATTTTTACCCGATGAGCGCCCTGTACTTGCGCGTATTTGGTTAGAGGTAAATCAACAAATCGCCAATTATGTGCGCGGTAAATGTGTGCAGGTAATCGTGGTCAGCGCCGCCTGCTCGCTGTCCTTTGGGCTTTTGGGGTTGAATTATGCATTGTTGCTAGGCGTATGTATGGGGATTTCGGTCATTATTCCGTATCTCGGTGCTGTGTTAGTAAGCCTGCCGGTTTTCTTGGTGGGTTATGTGCAGTGGGGTTGGAGTGATTCCTGGTTTTATTTATTAGGCACGGTAGCTCTTGTTCACGCGCTAGACGGCAATGTTTTAGTGCCGTTGTTATTTTCCAATGCGGTTAAAATGCATCCCTTGGCGATTATTATTGCTATTTTGTTTTTTGGCAGCGTGTTGGGCATCTGGGGGGTATTTTTTGCAATTCCGCTTGCCACCCTGGTCAATGCAATTTTGCGCGCCTGGCCGGTGGTGAAAGTCTCGGTTGAGTTGCAGCCATAATGGCGCAACCGGTCAAATATTGCGCTGCCGCGCAGATAATTAAGCTGTACGCATGTCGCTGTTTTGGCACGTAAAATCCGTTATTTTCAGCGGTAGATTCTCAGTGTAAAGCGATTAAAATACCGATACCTTTATTACATTCTCAATGGAGTTTAATGCGCGTCATTATCTAGAAACCGCTTGTTATAGCGCGTAAAAGTTCATTTGCTCGTGGTTGCACTTTGCCATTGGCAAGCGTCACATACCGCTGAATAGCCCAGGTATTTCCTGTTAATTACACCCTCTAAAACCGCGCCTAACTCCCATCCAACCCGCGCCAATGCTGCATTGCAGCTTGGGTGTCCTGCTAGATTAATCAAAAGTGAGTGTGTAGAATCGCCCGCGCCTTGCCTAGCCTGGGATTAACCTTAGTTGCATGGGAAGCAGCAGGGGTGTTGTAAGTAATCAGTGTTAACACATTCGGTGCCTGCTGCAGGTGTTAGCAGTAGATATATATCGGCGCAAGTGTGATTATTTTTTTAATCACTCCCGTCTTAAGCGGATTTCCATTATTTGATCTATCCGACTACATGATTCAGTCGCTGCGCAGCGGTAATTAACTGTGCTGAAGGAACATGGTTTCATTGTAAAACAGCGCTTTTATTGGCGTGTTTTATTTTTAACGATTAATTCCAATCACCTATGCGCACATCCCCGCGCAGAAGAAGAGGAGGCTTTAATGCTTGAGGAAATTGATGCTCTCGAAACCCGAGAGTGGCTCGATGCTTTAGAATCTGTCATTAAACATGGCGGTTCAGGGCGCGCTGCTTTTTTGCTGGCACAACTGGCAAATGCAGCAACTCAATCCGGCGTACGACTACCGTCTGCGATCACCACCCCCTATTGCAATACCATCCCTATTTCCTTGGAAGCTAAACTCCCAGGCGATGTAACACTTGAACGTCGTATCCGCTCGTTAACCCGATGGAATGCACTGGCAATGGTTATGCGTGCCAATGATAACGACGAAGGCTTAGGCGGCCACATAGCAACATTTTCATCCGCCGCCACGCTGTACGATGTTGGTTTTAACTATTTTTTCCGTGGCAATGACGGTGAACAACCCGGTGACTTAATTTATTTTCAAGGTCACAGTTCCCCGGGTATGTATGCGCGCTCCTACCTTGAAGGGCGAATTTCCGAAGAGCAGCTGGATAATTTCCGCCGTGAAGTAGACGGCAATGGCTTATCTTCCTATCCACACCCTTGGCTGATGCCTGATTACTGGCAATTTCCAACGGTTTCTATGGGCTTAGGCCCGATCAATGCTATTTATCAAGCGCACGTAATGCGTTACATGTCTGCGCGCGGGCTTGCCGCACGCGGCGATCGCAAAGTTTGGGCATTTTTAGGTGACGGTGAGTGTGATGAGCCGGAAACTTTAGGCGCTATTTCTCTGGCGGGCCGTGAGCAGCTAGAGAATTTAATTTTTGTTATTAACTGTAATTTACAGCGCTTAGATGGCCCTGTACGCGGAAACGGCAAAATTGTTCAAGAGCTTGAAGGTGTGTTCCGCGGCGCTGGCTGGAATGTATTAAAAGTACTTTGGGGTAACAAATGGGATCCGTTGCTTGCTAAAGATAAAACCGGTTTGCTGCAGAAACGCATGGATGAAGTAGTAGATGGCGAATTGCAAAATTATAAAGCCAACGGTGGTGCCTACACCCGTCAGCATTTCTTCGGAAAATATCCTGAGTTGTTAGAACTTGTAAAAGATATGACTGATGATGAAATTTTGCATTTAAACCGTGGCGGTCATGATCCACAAAAAGTTTATGCCGCCTACGCCGCAGCTATGGGTCATAAAGGTCAGCCGACGGTAATTCTGGCACAAACCGTAAAAGGTTACGCTTTAGGCACTACAGCTGAATCTGCCAATATTGCGCACTCAGTGAAAAAACTGGATATTGAAAGCTTAAAGCGCTTCCGCGATCGCTTCGGTATTCCCATTGCCGATGAAGATTTAAAAAAGGTTCCTTATTACCGTCCACCGGCGGACTCGCCGGAAATGATCTATTTGCACCGTACCCGTAAGGCGTTAAACGGTTATGTTCCCAGCCGTGAAAAAGATTTCACGCCGCTGCAAATTCCAAGCTTAGATACTTTTGCTCCGCTGCTGAAATCTACCGGCGAGCGCGAAATTTCTACTACTATGTCGTTCGTGCGGTTTTTATCTACGTTGGTAAAAGATAAAAATATGGGTGATCGAGTTGTACCTATAGTGCCCGATGAAGCGCGCACATTTGGTATGGAGGGTATGTTCCGCCAGTTAGGTATTTATTCATCGGAAGGGCAAAAATACGTTCCGCACGATTCTGACCAAATTATGTTCTACAAAGAGGACAAAAAAGGCCAGATTCTTGAGGAGGGTATTAACGAATCCGGTGCTATGTCCGCCTGGATTGCCTGCGCTACGGCTTATTCTACGTACCGTGTACCTATGGTGCCGTTCTACATTTATTACTCAATGTTTGGCTTCCAGCGTATCGGCGATTTGGCCTGGTTGGCAGGCGATATTCAAGCGCGCGGATTTTTAATCGGCGCCACGGCTGGGCGCACAACGCTTAACGGTGAAGGCTTACAGCACCAAGATGGCCACAGTCATATCCTAGCCAATACCATTCCTAACTGCCGCTCTTATGACCCAACTTATGGATACGAATTAGCGGTAATTATTCAGGACGGTATGAAGCGTATGTATGAAAACAAAGAAAATTGTTTTTATTACATTACCTCCATGAACGAAAACTACTCTCATCCCGATATGCCCGCAGGCGCCGAAGCCGGCATCGTGCGTGGACTATATAAACTGTACGAGAGCAAGAAAAAAGCGAAGAAAAAAGTGCAGTTAATGGGGGCAGGCACTATTTTGCGTGAAGTTGAAGCTGCAGCTGTTTTACTGCGTGATAACCATGGCGTGGAGTCGGACGTGTGGAGCGTAACCTCCGTTAATGAATTGACTCGCGATGCGCAAAGAGCTGAACGCTGGAATCGTTACCATCCAACTGAAAAGCCGCAAAAAGCCTACGTTACCAGTACTTTGGAAGCGAACGAAGGCCCATTTGTGATCTCCACTGATTACATGAAAAATTATAGTGAGCAGTTGCGCGCCTACATTCCCGGTGACTATTACGTTTTGGGCACCGACGGGTTTGGCCGCAGCGATACACGTACCAAACTGCGCCGTTTCTTCGAAGTGGATCGCTACTACGTCACTGTCACTGCACTTAAAGCGCTTGCCGATCAAGGCAAAGTTGATGTGAAAGAAGTAGTTGATGCAATGAAAAAATACGGTATCGACGCTGAAAAAGTCGACCCTATGATCTGCTAATCGGAGGCTAAATTGTGGCTATAGAAACCATTAAGGTGCCCGACATTGGCGGCGCTGAAGGTGTAGAAGTAATAGAAGTCTGTGTAAAGCCCGGTGATAGCGTAAGCGTCGAGCAATCACTTATCGTGTTGGAGAGCGATAAGGCTTCCATGGAAATTCCCTCACCCAAAGCGGGTAAGGTAGTAAAAGTGTTAATCAATGTGGGCGACAAGGCCTCTGAAGGTACGCTGGTTCTTGAGCTTGAAACGGCGGCCGCTGCAGCCGAAGCCGCTCCTGTCGCCGCTGCGGCGCCAGCGCAGGCACCGGCACCGGCTGCTTCAGCGACTAGTGAATTGGCAGTTGCAGTTCCCGATATAGGCGGCGCTGAAGGCGTAGAAGTAATTGAAGTCTGCGTTAAGGTGGGGCAGGACGTTAAAGAAGGCGAATCGCTGATCGTGTTGGAGAGCGATAAGGCGTCGATGGAAATACCATCTCCCGCCAGCGGCAAGGTAGTGAGCCTTGCCATTAAAGTGGGCGATAAGGCATCTCAAGGCACTGCGATTTTAGTATTAACTAACGGCAGTACGTCAGTTGCTAGCAATGCGGTTGCCGCACCTGCGCCAGTCGCTTCGGCGGCACCGGCACCTGCTGCCCCAGCAGCCTCGGGCCCACTGGATGTTGCGGTACCCGATATTGGTGGAGCTGAAGGCGTTGCGGTCATCGAAGTCTGCATTAAAGCGGGCGACGATGTAAAAGAGGGCGATTCTCTTATCGTGCTGGAAAGCGATAAAGCTTCGATGGAAATACCTTCCCCGGCGTCCGGTAAGGTAATAAGTCTCGCTATTAAGGTGGGTGATACTGCTTCGCAAGGCACGGTTATTTTGCAATTGGCAGTTGCCGGCGCGCCAGCGGTTAGCGCTTCGGCATCTACCACTGCACCGACCGCTGCTTCTTCATCTGCGCCAGTGGCAGCCTCTGCCCCAAGCGTGCAAGCTACAGAAACCCGCGCGGCTAGTGGCGATTTTTACGCCGGTCCTTCGGTGCGTATGTTGGCTCGTCAATTGGGAGTGAACCTAGCGGAAGTCAAGGCTTCAGGCCCGCGCGGGCGCATTGTGAAAGATGATGTTAAAACCTTCGTAAAATCGGTTATGGAAAATCGCGGCAAAGCATCTGCAGGTAACACGCCCGGCCAAGGGTTTGGTATTCCTCAGGTCCCTGAAATTGATTTTTCTCAATTCGGCTCGATTGAGCTGATTAAAATGAGCAAAATTAAAAAGCTAACTGCGCAGAATATGACGCGCAATTGGTTAAACGTGCCTGCTGTAACTCAATTTGATGATGCGGATATTTCTGAAATTGAATCTTTCCGCAAAAGCATTAAAGAAGAAGCGGAAAAATCTGGTGTTAAATTAACTCCATTGCCCTTTTTAATTAAAGCCTGTGCCGCTGCGTTGCGCGCCGAGCCCAGCTTTAATGTATCTATGCATGCTGACGGTGAGCACATTGTGCAGAAAAACTATGTGCATATAGGTATGGCGGTGGACACACCGAATGGGTTAATGGTGCCGGTAATTCGCGATGTTGATCAAAAAGGTATTTACCAAATTGCGCAGGAATCCAACGCATTGGCGAAAAAAGCTCGCGAAGGCAAATTAACGGCTAAAGAAATGCAGGGCGGTTGTTTTACCATTTCAAGTTTGGGTGCAATTGGCGGCAAAGGCTTTACTCCGATTGTTAACTGCCCAGAAGTTGCCATCCTCGGTGTTTCCCGCGCCGAAATGAAACCTGTCTGGAACGGTAAAGAATTCGCGCCGCGCTTTATGCTACCGCTGAGCCTTACTTATGATCACCGTGCTATTAATGGCGGCGATGCGGGCCGGTTTTTTACTTTCTTAAATACCGTGTTGGCAGATGTAAGGCGTTTATTGCTTTAATTTAAAATCGCAAGTTTAAAAACCCGCCCACAAGGCGGGTTTTTTTATGCCTTTATTTATAGTCATATGCTATCAATCCGCCTTTTCAATTAGGTGCAGCGACTTTTAGCTCGGTTTAACAATCATAATTTGATCTGTTTTTTGCACCTTTTGCTCATCTTTTGAGTACTTAGCTTAGAGGTTAAATATGCACTCGTTTAGAGAAGAGTTAGGGACGCTCTAAAAAATGTAGGCGGCCAAGCGCTGGCTAGGCGCCGCCAGCTAGGCAAATTGCCCAAATAAGTGGACGGACTGCATGGACGCAGGGGATAGAGCAACTCAGGAGCGGTTGCCGAGTTTATATTTAGTAAGTGAGCATTTTTTTGGAAAATGACGCCAGAGCGAGTAGGTAATTTTCCAGAGCTTCATTAGGTAATTTATCTGGTCGATAATACATATTATTTAACCTATTTATGGGCTTTGGTCTTATTTCGTACTTGATTTTATGCAGCCTATTACGACATTGCTGATAAGCCCGCAGAGCGAAAAATCTTTGCTAAATTTAGTAAGAGAACAGAGGCTTATGCTGCCTGTTTAGACACAATTGAACTAGCGGCGCATCTAATAAGGGCGAAACAATATTTATACAGAATTTTAATTTCGGGCCTTAAGCGCAATTTGCGATCAGCCGTTTTCCTCAACAGACGATTAAATAAGCCCAGGGCCTAGTGAGTTGGACGCCGATGTGCTGATTGCAGTTGGTGCGCAGCTTGAACATTAAATATGCGTTTTTATTTACCGAGCCATAGTTTGCAAAATTATGTATAAATTTACCGGCTATCAATTTGCAGTATTGTTGACGGCGCTCGCGCTATCGTTTTTCTCCTCCTGGGCGTATTGCGATGAAAGGTATCCCCGTAATGTGAGCTTTCAGAATGTCCTGCAGAGTGAGGATATTGCTCTGGGGGAGGTTGAAGCCATAGTGCAAGATCACGAAGGCTTTATATGGTTGGGCGGTAGAAATGCTCTGTTGCGCTTTGATGGCACCGAACTCTTAAATATCACTATCTCAAGCGGCGAGGGCACTAATAAACAAATTAAAAATGTGAATCAGGCGATTGATCTGTTTGAGGATAGCCGCCACCAGCTGTGGGTCGCCACCCGCTCAGGTTTATATATTTATAACCGTGACCGTGAAGACTTAACCGAGGCGCATGCACACCAAGCTTCATTTGCAAAAAACGTTGTTAGCAGTATCGATGAATTACCCAGCGGAGAAATTCTTTTAGCATCATGGAATGGTTTGTATATTTATAATTCCCACACCGAAGAATATCGCCTATTCGAGCAAGCGGAGCAGCCTTTCGACGAACCGATTAATAAAACTATTTATGATCTGGTTGTTGATCGGCAACAGAATGTAATTTGGCTGGCAACTGCAAAGGGATTGCAACGCCTTGATTGGAATACCCAGAAAAATACGCACTTTTTACCTGATCCGGATAAGCCAGAATCCGTTAGCAATAATACCTTGAAATCTATTGCCCAGGACGACCAAGGGAACCTTTGGCTAGGTGCTGATAATGGGCTGTATCGCTTTAACCCGGTAACGCAACAATTTGCTCATTATGTACACGATGCAGATGATCCGCGCAGCCTTACCGATAATATAGTGCAGCATGTTACCGTGGGGAAAAACGGTTGGTTGTGGGTCGCCTGCCAAGGCGGTCTTAATTTATTTAATCGAGCGAACAATAATTTTATTCGTTATATCCACGAGGAAGGGCAGCCGACTTCTTTAAGTAGCAGCATTACCCGGCGAGTGTATGAAGACCGCAACGGCGATTTATGGGTGGGGACATATCCTTCTGGTGCCAATTTTTATGATCGTTCAAGCGATGCAATAAGGGTGTTAAAACCCACCTTAGATCCAAGCAGAGGTCTATTGAGTAAAACGGTCGAAGCCATTACCGAAGATCAGCAGGGTAATTTATGGATAGGTGCTAGTGGTGTGACTCGCTATAACCCCAAAGAGGATACGTTTGTCCATTATCGCTATACAGCGAAAAACCCCGGTATTAAAACCTTAGAGCCTATTAGTGGTTTTACCGATAGTACAGGCGCAATTTGGTTTGGCAGTTGGTTAAATAGTTTTCATCTGTATAACCGGCAAACAGATCGTTTTGATCAATTGGAGTTTGATACGCAGTTAAACGGCGCCAAACTTCAGCTTACAGATAAATTGCCGGATAACTCCATTTGGTCGGTGTATGAGGATCGAAACCGGAATTTCTGGCTGGCAACGCACAACGCTGGACTGCTTAAATTTGATCCATCGGCGCGCACCTATCGCATATTTGCACCCGTAGTGGGTAATGCACATTCACTGAGCAACGCTGTAGTTTGGACTAGCCGGGAGGATTCCAAAGGTCGCTTCTGGGTGGGTACTGCAAAAGGACTTAATTTAATGGATCGGCAAACCGGCAGTTTTAAACGCTATGAGGCTGATCCACAGCTGCCCAATCAATTAATTAATGACTCAGTACTGGCTATTTTTGAAGATCGCAAAGGCAGAATGTGGTTTGGTACGGACGCAGGCTTACATTTGTATCGAGAAACTACGGATGATTTTGAAGTATTTGGTGCACCGCATGGTTTTGTAGATAGCGGTATTCGCAATATCACAGAAGATCCGCTCGGCAATTTATGGTTGGGAACCAATAATGGCATTGTAAGGTTTAATCCCGATACTTTAGCCGTGCAAAATTATGTGCGTCATAACAGCGAGAAAATCGGCGGCACGAGCACCGGCGCATCCTTGACGACATCAAAAGACATTGTAGCTATTGGCAGTAAAAATGGCTTATTTTTAATTGACACTACGAAAATTCAACTTAATAAAACCCCGCCACCCATTGCTTTTACGGATCTACGTATTTTCACTGAAAAGGCTACGATAGGTGGCGCCGATGGGATTTTGCAGCGGGTGATTAATCAAACGCAGGCTATTCGTCTCGACTATACAAAAACTATGCTGTCACTACATTTTGCAGCGCTTAATTTTCGCAACCCGGATAAAAATCGTTACGCCTATAAACTAGAAGGCTTTGACGAGCAGTGGCGGGATGTGGGTAATCAACGCAGTGCGCTATATACGAACCTGGATGCAGGCAGCTATATGTTTCGCGTTCGTGCTGCAAATAATGATGGCGTTTGGAATGATGAAGGGCGGTCGATCCGCATTGTCCAATTACCGCCACCTTGGAAAAGCACTTGGGCCTATGTATTTTATGCCGTTATTTTAATAAGTTTTATCTCCCAGCTTGTGTGCTGGCAATTGAACAAGCGCCGCCGATTAGAAGAGCAAAGCCGCTTACTGGAGATTAAAGTTGCCGAGCGTACAGCTCAATTACATGAAAAAAATATCTCAATTGCTGCCATGCTAAGCCATATGCGACAGGGGCTTTTTACGCTAGAGCAAGATGGACGAATACATGCTGAATATTCACGGCATTTAGAGGAAATTTTTGCACAGCGGGATTTGGCTGGTAAAAATGGCCTGGAGTTATTATTTGCACACTCATCGCTCATTGGGGACAGTTTTAGTCGATTGTGCTCAGCGGTGGAATCCATGCTTGGCGAAGACGACGCCAATTATGATTGTAATGTCCATTTGCTGATAAATGAATATGAAATTTACATAAACGGAGTGCACAAATTTCTCTCGTTGGATTGGAACCCAATTATTGAGCAACATATTGTAATAAAAATGATGGTTTCGGTGCGGGATGTAACTGCATTGCGACAAATGGAGCATGCGGCGCAAATTCAAAAAAGAGAGCTGGATATTATTGGTCAATTAATTAAGATCTCAGCGGAAAAATACCGTTTATTTGCATCTTCTTGCCATCGATTTATAGCTCAGAGCCGCGCCGAAATCCAAATGGCCAAAGAGTATGATCCAGCAGTTATTGCACTGTTATTTCGCAATCTACACACGATCAAAGGCAATGGCCGCACCTTTGGTTTCACCCACGTTAGCGAGGCTGCCCACAATGCGGAAACCTACTGCTCACAACTAACCCACACTAGTGATAATGCATGGAATCAATCTCAATTGCTGAAGGATTTACAGCTTTTAGACGACGTTTTAAATGAATACCAGCATGTATTTACGCAAGTGCTGGGCCGAGGTGATGCCTTCGCAGAAAATCCGCACGGGGTTTGGTTTGACAGCCGTACTTTAAAAACCATCGCGACTATTTTAAGCGCTGTGCGTATTGGGAAAATCCCTTCTGTGGATAAACATGAATGGCAAAACATTGAGCAATTAATAAATGGTTCATTGGCAGCCCCCTTAAACCAAGTTTTGGCCGATGTATTTAATTCGTTGCCTTCATTGGCGGCGCAATTAAATAAAGCAGCACCAAATGTTTGTTGTAGAGATGAACCTATTTTAATTAACAATCAAGGCCATCAGCTTGTGCAGAACGTATTTGCTCATTTGCTGCGCAATTGTATCGACCATGGCATTGAATTGCCGGAGGTCCGTACGGCCCTTGGTAAGTCAACGGCGGGAATTATTACCGTTGTTACCGATGAGCAGGAGCAAGAACTAGTAATTTCAGTACGCGATGATGGAGGAGGGTTAGATTTACTAATGCTCTATCAATTGGGGCTGCGGCACGGTTATTGGCAAGCGGACGCACATCCTACATACACGCAAATTGCCAATATTATTTTTGAACCCGGCATTTCATCTAAAGATAAAATTACCGACATATCCGGACGGGGCGTTGGTATGGCTGCGGTAAAACAGTTTTTATTTGAGCACGGCGGAAACATTACGATTAAGCTGGATTGCGAAGGTGAAATTCGCCAAATACCCAGCATTAAAATACCCTTTGAATTTATTATTAAATTGCCGTCTAGCTTGTTTATTATTCGCTGCAATGAGTATAAAGGAAACGCTATTTAACGGAAATTTGCTAAACCCACGGTGTTGCCGTTTTCGTTGCTTGAGATTGGTTGGGCATTGGCAAAGTTCGCCAGCGCACAGACGTTTATCGCTAGGCTGCTAATAATTAACATTCTAACTATATAAGAAACTACGTCTCTACGCGCGAGGAGCTAACTATGGCTACTGATTATATTCCCGCTGGCTATCATTCTCTAACGCCCTATCTGCAAGTAAACGATGCGGCGGCAGCTATAATATTTTACCAAAAGGCGTTTGGCGCTAAAGAAATTGGGCGCATTAATATGGGCGATGGAATTATCGGCCATGCGGAAATAGAAATTAATGGCTCGCGCTTAATGCTTGCCGAGGCAAGTGATAAATGGGGCAATAAAAGCCCGCGCGATCTAGGTGGTACTCCCGTCTGTTTGTGCCTATACGTAAAAGATGTTGATTCTGTTTTCGCAACAGCTCTTGCCGCTGGCGCTACAGTGAAGGATGGCATGGAAGTTAAAGATCAATTTTACGGTGATCGCTCCGGCAGTCTTACCGATCCATTTGGGCATATATGGACGATCCTCACGCATAAGGAAGATATTTCTTACGAGGAATTGCAAAAGCGATCGGATGAGCTCTGCAAATAATTTTCACCAAGTAACCTCCCCCCCAATAATAATTTGCAAAATTGCTTTTCCACACCAAGTGATTCGAGCACAAAATCCTGCACGGCAAATTCGCCTGCAGGGCTTCTGCCAGAAAATCAAAATATATTTTCGGAGGTCGTATGAGCGCTTTTTGGATTGTTACAGCAAATGCTGGGCGAGCACGTTTTTTTGCTCAACAAGATTCTTCCTCTTCGCTAGAAAAAATAGGCGAAATTATCAATGATAAATCAAGTCTGCACACAGCGGACACAGAATCAGACAGGATTGGCCAACATGCGGCTTCTAGTAGTAATCACAGCGTAGGTGCGCCTACTCAGCCGAGCGGTTACCAGCCAAACCAAAGCCCGGCAGAACATTACACTGAATTATTTGCCCGCGACGTATCTCGGTTTTTATTACACGGCTACCAAGATGGGAATTTTCAACGGCTTGTGCTTATTGCATCGCCTGAATTTTTAGGCGTATTGCGAAAAGTACTGCATGATCGTTTAGTGTCGGTTATCAGCACTGAAATTAATAAGGACTACACCCACTGTAGTGTTGATGAATTAGCAGAACATATTCACTCGCATGCAGTAGCTTAATTCAAAAGCTAACACTGTTAGAGAGCCACTAGCGAACAATCTTTTCATAGGAAACAAAAGCAAACTCGGTTGAATCAGGTGACCAGCAGGGAACATTTAATGTTCCTTGGCCGCCGTAAAACACTTCGGTTACTGCTCTGGTTTCACTTGTATTTAAATCATGTAACATTATTTGCACATCGCAACCAAAAGGATGTGCTTGGTCTTGATCGGCTAAATAACGGATAAAAATTAATTTTTTGCCATCAGGGGAAGGGCGGAAACCAGTCTGAAAAAGCTGAATGAATAAAATGCCGTGTGTTTTGCCCATCTTCATCCATACGCCAAATCTGCATTCTATTATTTCGATAGCCATTAAAATAAATGTATTTACCGCAAGCAGAATAATCCGGGCCATCATCTAAACCCTCTCCAAACGTTAGCTGCTCTTCAATTCCCGTGTGCATATCAAGTCGATAGATTTTAAAATCGCTGTGTGTGCTGCGCCCGGCCACGTAGGTCAAATAACGTCCATCTGGTGACCAGCCGTGCCAATAAGAGGGCCCTAGCGCTGTCACTCGCTGGGGAGTGCCGCCTTGGATCGGCAACCGGTAAATTACCGAGCCATTGTCGCTGTCGCAAGCGTGATGGCTAATTACCAATTCAGATCCGTCGGGAGAAATACCGTGATCGTTATTGCAACGAGTAGCAAATTCTGTGTTGATTAATTTTAATTTCGGCTCATTAAGACGCACCTCGTACAATAAACCGTCTTGATTAATAATCAGGTATTGACCACAACGACTCCAATTCGGCGCTTCAAAATGGCTCTTTTCTGATAATACTAAGCGGCGTTTTTGCGTGTTGATGTTATATATTTGTAAATAGCTACACAGGTTGGCAGGTTGCATAATGACTTGGTCATGAAGACTAAAATAGTTCTCAGTGTAGATATATGTGGCGGTTATGCATAGTGTAAAACGAGAGCCATCTGGAAAATCTAGGCGGTAAAGCACCAGCTAAGTGCCCCGGCTAGGCCAATTTACCAAAAAGCGGACGACTGAATAAATGCAGGACATAGAGCAAGGCAGCAGCTTAAACTTAGTAAATGAGAATTTTTTTGGCAAATTCCACGATGCCAAAGCGAGTTAGATATTTTTTCTGAAGTTCCCGAAAAAACTATAATAATTTTCCAACGCATAGTCAGCAGTTTTGATAGGTTCAGCTCTCTTATAGCTGAAATGGCTAATGAGATATTTTGGATTTTAGTGAAATTTATCCGATTAATTGACGCTTTAGTTTTAATGTGAAGATCGGTAAAGCCAATGTGCTGCCCGACATTTATCGGAGCTGTAAGCGCTCTTCTTTGCGTGGCAATAACCCATTCAATAGACTCCACTGACTATCTGTGGCGGGTTAAAGTGAGATTAATGGTGCAAGATAAGGGTACTTATTACAGATGTCAGGACAGAGACGTTAATAGTGAATATATTCGATGCGTGAGCAAAACAGGTTCATTCATCTCGAATTTAAATTGCTCCCCTTTAGATCCTCATTTTGCAAGGGTTGTAATGTAAAAAGTTATACATCTAAATTGTGGCAACAAATATACGTGTGGATTATTGGATCGTATTTTGATCTCTTGTAGGTTGGGGTATAACGTTTCAACTTTCTTTATTCGGACTTTCGCTCACTTTTCTGCCGAGTGTAGTTTTTGTTTTACATAATCATATTCGATGGCAAAAAACGTCGGCGATGGGCCTAAATTAAGCTTGCTGGGGATATCACCCCAACCTAAGAGGTACGCTATGAAATCCCTCCAGGAATCACCTGCCTTCAAACGGGAACTGCAGTTAAAAACCAAACAGGTGGACTTTCTTAAACAGCGTGTTGAACGCGGCGTGATAGAAAAAACGCCGCTGAAGGACATAGTTTACGATGCCGCAGAGGTTAAGCAGTACGTAAGGGAAGCCGCTCGCCGAGATGCCGAAGGCAAAATCGTTGAGCCCGAGCGCGTCATCGACATCAAAGACTTCGCCAAAGCCTGCGACGGACTAGTGGAAATCAACGCAAAAGGCGAGGTGGTTTACAAAACCTGCTTTGCCGCGGGCACCCTGGTTCACACCGACCAAGGCCCACAGCCCATTGAAACCCTGCGTATCGGCACCCGCGTGCTGGCGCAACCGGAGCAAGGCGGCAAGCTGGATTATCGGCCCATCATCAACAAAGTCGCTCACCTGGATCAACAAGTCTATGCCGTCCAAGTGAAGGTGGAAGTCTTAGATACACTCACCACCATTATCACTACCGGCAACCACCCCTTCTGGGTGGAAGCCCCGCTGGCGGAGGGCGAACACTGGCTGGCGGCTGAATGTTTAGAGCCGGGTTTTGTCGTGCAGTTGGCCGATGGCCGCCCGGCTAGTGTTCACGCTGCAGGGCTTATTCGCCGTACGCAATACACGCACTTAGGTGTTGCCACCGACGATCGTGCTGGCGTAGCTATAGTGCTGGACCTTCGCGAAAAACACATTCAGCTAGCGGATGAAACCTTACTGTCTGATCTCGACACCATGGAGTTGGGCGAAGCGTTTCTTACGCCGGTGTATAACTTCGAGGTAGAGGAGTTTCATACCTATTACGTGGGCAATGTGGGGGTTTGGGTGCATAACACCAACTGTCCTACCGATACGATCGTTAAGAACGCTGCTGACAACGTGGCGTTAGAAAATCAATGCTTTGTAGACGACACCTGTGTACATATTGAACACTTTGGAACAGGCCTGAATTTAAGACAAATCCAATTCATAGAAGTTGGCGATAAAGTCCTCTCACGCTGCGAAACCACCGGCGAAATGGCCTATAAGCGCGTACTCAAAGTATTTGAGCACTACGCTAGCACAATCGTTTATATAGGTTATTCCTATGGATCGACTGGACTTGGCACTGTATGTACCACCCCAGAACATCCATTTTGGGTGGAGGGCAAAGGCTGGACCGAAGTGTGTAAGTTATTGCCCGGTGACCAATTCCAAACCCACGATGGCACAGCTGCGACAGTCAAATATGTTGATTTATCGGGACGATTCGGTGGTGAGGTTTATAACCTGGAAGTTGAAAAATTTCACACCTATTTTGTAGACGGTGTTGGAATTTGGGTGCATAACACTAAAGACGGCAAAATCCAGGTCACTTTAATCGATACAACAAAAGTTGCTGACCCAAAGCCGGAATGGACACCGCTCCATAAGAGTCAGGCAGAAATTGATGCTGCAGTGAATGCGGGAACTATGAAACCAGCTCAGAAGGCTATTCTAGAAAATGAGATGGCAACGGATAAGGTGCTGGGTAAAGGAGGCATTAAAGCTGCCGCTCTGCCAGAAGATGGCCTAATAAACACATCGGCTAATAAAGCGAATCTTCAGTGGCAAAACGGCCTTGGAAAACTTGAAGGAAAAACACCGGACCGTGTTTTGTCAAGCACTGAACACCCCGATCTCAATGGAGTTGTCGCTGAATATTATCGCCCTGATCTAATGGGCAGTCTCGGTTCCACTTTTGAAAAAATAGGGACAAAGACTAAAGAACAATCTTCGGTACTAGTTGTTGATTTAAGAGCCATCGGAAGTAAGTTTTCTCTCGGTGAATTACTCGGCGTTCTTGACGGTACAAAGTCGGCGGTCATAAAAGGTAAGAATGGTCAACCCGATAGAGTAGTCAGTGGGCCTATTGATACGCTCAGAATCCTGTTAGTGATTGAGGCGGACGGAACATCACGGCGGATAAATTACGCTAAGACGGCGGCAAACGAGCTGGTATATGCCAAAGTTACTGTGACGGAAAGTGGCATTTTAACTAAGCGCATATTGGAAAAAGACGGCCCGATTCCTGTTGGCACAGACCCCATCATTAGGCAATACGATCTTACAGATCCCAGCAAATCATTTACCTTTTTGGAAGTAGATGCTCCTGGTGTTGCGATAACCTCTTCTGCGCTTTCGCTCCCTAACGCCCAATCCCTACTCCCCGCCGCGCGCCAATTCTGGCTCAACGCAGGTGCCTCAGCGATTCAACTGGATAACATCCACTTAAGTGTCGCCAGCCTTGCCCCCGGCATCGCCGGTATGACCGTAGGCAACGAGATCACCCTGTCAACCGACGGCGCGGGTTGGGGTTGGTTTGTTGATACTACGCCTGCACTGCAGGAAGAGTTTGGCGCAGGTGATGCAGCCCATGAGTTCAAGGCCCTCAGCGATAGCGTCGCCGCAGGCAAACTGGACTTACTCACGGTGCTGGTGCATGAAATCGGCCATACCCTAGGCCATGTGGTGGGCGATGACTACCTCATGGCCCAGTACCTGGAAGCGGGCGTGCGCCGCCTGCCCAGCGCGCAGGATATGGCTTCAGTGCATACAGGCTTCGGCGCCGAAACACGCATTCTCGGCACCACCTACACCACTCAAGCACCCGCAGCGCAAAGTATCGGTATGCAGACTCAGCAGGTAGGCGGTTGGAGTGCCCTAGGCAACTTCGCCTTTGACAGCACACTAACCGGCGTCACCCTGCACGAGAGTTAGTAGCTTTTGATGATGTTTTTATTCCCTGTCAATATATTGAATTGGTTTTCAAGTCGTCTGGCCTCTTGGCTCGACGTTATCTAAACCAGCATATATGCTGCAATTTAATTTCTTTTTTAAAACCGCTGGCTAGATCTGGAAAATAATTAGCGTTGCATTCCATATTTGCGCATTTTTTCCACGAGGGTTGTGCGTCGGATCATTAAGCGCTCGGCCGCTCTCGCCACCACACCACCAGAATCATCAAGCGCTTGCTGAATAAGGCTTTGCTCAAGGCCGGTAATATATTCTTTTAGATCAATACCGTCTTCGGGCAATAAAGCCGTATCCGTCATGCGCACGACGCTTGGCAATTGGGTATGTACTGGAGCTTCAAATTCGAGCTCGTCTTCCACTTCCACGTGGCGGTATTTTTGCGGCAAATCCTGTACGCCTACCACACCAAACGGATGCATAATCGCCATGCGCTCAACTAGGTTAGCAAGTTCGCGCACATTGCCCGGCCAGGCGTGGCGGCAGAGGGATAGAATTGCGGCGGAATTAAAACGGATCGAACCGCGCTGTTCGTTTTCAAGCCGATTAACCAGTTCGTTAATCAACAGAGGAATATCTTCCGCCCGTGATTTAAGTGAAGGCATTTCGATGGGGAATACATTGAGGCGATAATATAAGTCCTCACGAAATTCACCGCTGGCAATCATATCGTCCAGATTGCGGTGAGTGGCGGCAATAATGCGTACATCCGTGTGATAGGTTTTATTGCCACCCACACGCTCAAAGGTTTTCTCCTGCAGCACGCGTAATATTTTTACTTGCATATGCAGGGGCATATCGCCGATTTCATCTAAAAATAGCGTGCCGCCCTCGGCCAGTTCAAAGCGTCCGGCGCGCGAATTAATTGCACCGGTAAATGCGCCCTTTTCATGGCCAAATAATTCACTTTCAAGTAATTCGCCTGGAATTGCACCGCAATTTACCGGCACAAAGGGTTTGTCGCGCCTAGGCGAATGGTAATGCAAATTGCGCGCTACCACTTCTTTACCGGTGCCGGATTCACCGGAAATTAATACGGTTACATCAGTATCGGCCACTTGGTTCATCATAATGCGAACCTGTTGAATTTCTCGGCTCGTACCTACTAATGAGCGAAATAAATGTACTGGGCGTTTTTCATTATTTTTACTGGCCGCCATCATCGCTTCGCGAAAACGCTGCGCGCGGTGCAGCGCATCGACCCAGGGATTGTAAGCAGGAGGATTACTTAATTGCGCAATTACACGACGTTTAATATGCGGATCTAAATCTTCCGGCCATTCAAGAGGTTTTTCGCTGAGTAAAATAATCGGTGTAAAAGGCAGGCGATCTTTTACGCGTTTTATTTCTGCGACTATATCCAAACGCTCGTAAGATTCCCCGAGCACTATGCAGCTTATTTCATCGCCTCTGCTGGAGAGTGATTCGTGCAATTGCCGCCACTGTAAATAACTATGTGTGGTGACCGGTTCATTTAAAAAACGCAATACAACGCTAATGTCGTGTTGAGTTTTGCTGTTGTCGTCAATGACTAAAATTGTGTGTTCAGCCAGCATAGCCGTGTGTAGCCTCATTATTTTTGTTATTTATTAACGTTGGCTAGCGGACTTAGCAAAGCTCAAGCGTTGCCCCAACCACCATTTAGCCAAAATCTAGATTATTGCGCTTATAAAAGCGTAAATAACTAGTATATGTGCCTGCGTTAATACCTCTCATCGGCCAGGGTTTTGTCGGGTGAGCTATACAACACCTATCAACCTGGGGCCAGTAAGTAATAGTCAATGTTTAGGCAGAGGTCAAATTACTGACGACAACATATTGGCGTCTTAAGTCTTATCGACGCGAAGTTTTGGCTAAAAAATCGCGGTGTTGACCAGGACTTTAGATGAAGATTTTTACGGTTCGAGTGAATTGGGGCTCGCCGCTAACTGGCTGCATATAAACAAGCGTGGGATAATTGTGCGCTGTGTGGCCTGCTAAATTTTCAAGCGCTGTTGCAATATCAGTTCATTTGATCGTGGGTGTCTGTTTGAAATTATCGGTTACCGATCCACATTCCAATTCATTACTTAAGGTTAAGCATGGTTTTTCAAGTTGAGGCGGGAATTATTCAGCCCGCGCGATGGGTGCCTTCACCGAATTATTCAGCGCGGTCGGACGCTTGCGATATTAGTTTATTGATCGTGCATAACATCAGTTTGCCTCCCGGCGAATACGGAGGCGGGTATGTAGGAGCTTTTTTCCAAAACCAGCTCGATGAATCTGACCACCCGTACTTTGCCAGCATTGCGCATCTACAGGTGTCGGCTCATTGTTTTATTGATAGAGCCGGGGCGGTCACTCAGTTTGTTAATCTTCATCAACGGGCTTGGCATGCGGGAGCCTCTTTCTTCGCAGGGCGAGAAAATTGTAATGATTTTTCCATCGGTATTGAGCTTGAAGGTACGGATGACGAGGCCTACAGCCAACGGCAGTATGAAACGCTTGCGCAGCTTGCTGCATGCATTATGGCGGTTTACCCAGCTATTACCCCGGAGCGCATCGTTGGCCACAGCGACGTAGCACCAGGGCGCAAAACGGATCCGGGCGATTCGTTTGATTGGGATTACTTTTGTTCTATTTTATCTGCCTGCTTAGTAACTCAACTGTGAGTATTTTGTTGAAGCCTGGTTTGCCGCGCTTAAAGGCGTTGCATACACTTTATTTAGCGGTGTTTATCTAAGGGTCAGTATGGTTTTTTTAGCGGTTTTACTTGCCTTAAGCGGCTTGCAGTTATTTACCTACCATCCTTTAGCAAACCGTTGGGTGCATCGCACGATTGAGCGCAACCCTAGTGAAATGGCCTGCATGTTTTGGGTGCTGATACCGATTCTGCTGACGGCGCTAAGCTACCGCTGGCTTGATGCGCACTTTTGGCTTTTAGCGCTGCTTTTTTCTGCTGGCATACTCTGGTTGTGTATAGGCAGCAGCGCGCATAAGCGAGCGCTAGAAAATTTTATAAATGCCGGGCGTGCGGAAAACTGGGGCGAGGCTTTGAATGCATACAAGCAAATTCAGGGGGATAAATTAATTGCTGCGGGCGATTGGGCGGGGCTTAACAAGGCAATGCTGGAGCGAGTCGCTTATGAAAATTTTTCACAGCTTTTTGCCACGCTGTTTTGGTTTTGTGTTGCGGGGCCTGCTGGGGCCTTAGGTTATCGATTGACGTGTATCTGCGGCGAGGTTCAACCCCAACCACGTCTAATGCGCTTGATCTGGCTATTGGAATGGCCCGCCGTGCGTTTATTAGGACTTACGTTTGCGTTTACAGGAAATTTTTTAAACTGTTTTCAGCGCTGGCAGGCGTGTGTGTTGTGCAGGACGCGCTCAAGTGCTCAGATGATTAGCCATTATGTATTGGGGGCCCTAGGAGTCAGTGATGATAATGAGGCCCGTTTGGAAGTGACGCGCCGAGAGTTATTGGCGATGAGCCGACTGCTGCGTCGAAGCCTGTGGTTTTGGGTTGGCCTGCTGGCCGTGGCAGCGCTGAAAGGATGGTAAATACATAATAGAATTAATGGCTTACAGCACATTCTAAAAATAATTGTTAAAAGCTTGACCGGTTCGCAAGCCAGGCAATAAGATGGCTCACCTGTTAGCCTCTCAGCCTGCTTAAGTCAGCTCTCCCCTGTTTGCATGGATGTAAACCCCGCTCCCTTGAACGCTGAAGCGGGCTAACGGGCCTTATTCCTTAAGGCCGCTCCCAATCGTCTTGCGCATTCGCCACAAGATACACAGCCCCGGTATCACCATTAGGCTCGTCAACACAAAAAATAACGCCCAATTTCCATCTAATAAATTAACTAAAACGCCACTATTGGCCGCAATATTGGTACGTCCAAAATTGCCAATGGAGGCAAATAAAGCATATTGCGTTGCAGAGAATTTTTGATTGCACTGAGCGGAGATAAACGCCACAAACGCAACCGTTGCCCAGGCTGAAGTAAAGCCGTCCACCAATACTGCAGCACCTAGCCAAAAGGTGTCCGGCCCTTTGATAGCGATCAGGCTAAACATCAGGTTACTTGCCGCCATAAATATTCCCGCTAAAAATAAACCTCTAAACGTGCCTAGGCGGGCATTTAACAAGCCGCAGGGGATGGCGAATAAAACTGTCGCCCACCAAGTAAGCAATTTGGAATATTCCGCGATATCAGAATTGCTAAAGCCTACCTCCTTGTAAAACACGATGGACATGCGCCCAAGCATGGCTTCACCTAGTTTAAATACGAGCATAAAAATTAATAAACTTAAGGCGTAACGGGTTCCTTGGCGACGAAAGAACTCATCCAGCGGTTCGACGACCGTGGCTATTAACCAGTGCAGCATGGTATCCACTCGGCTCGCGTGGGCGATCACAGTTGGCGCTGGCACTTGCATAAGCGCGCGGATGATGAGAATTAGATTTACCAAGCCGAGCAGAATTAATAGCGCCATTAAATAGTCGCTGGGAAAACCCGGTATTTGTACCCAGCTTATCCCTGCTCCTGAGAGCGAGCCCCAGACAATTAAAAGAATGGGAGCTAGCAACAAACCCAGCAGCTGCAGTTTGCGCGTGCCAGGCAATTTATAAGTGTATTGAAAAGGATCTGCTTGATAGATGTGGCGGTTGGGTGGGTCGGGCAGACACCAGGTTACCAGCCACAAAAACAGCATAATGCTGGCCATCAGCAGATAGAGGCTAGGCCAGCTCCAGCCGTGATCAGAAAGTATTAAAGGCAATCCCCCTAATCCTGCGTAACCGGTCCACCAGCCCGCCATAGTCGCGACCGAGTTTGCGGAGAGATTCTTCGGGTCGCTTTGCTGTAACCCATCTGTTCGATAGGCATCTACAGCTACATCTTGAGTTGCCGAACAAAAGGCTAAAAATAACGCCACCGCCATCAGCCCTGCTGGTGTGATTGCCGGGTCAAAGGCACCCATACCCCAGCAACTTAAAGCAATTGCTAGCTGACAAATTGCAATCCACGCTCGCCGTTTGCCCAGGGGGCCAACGTTTGGCGCGTAGCGATCCAACAGCGGAGCCCATAAAAAATTAATTGCGTAGACGCTAAAAATTAAGCCTGCAAAGCCTATGGCGCTACGGCTTAAATGGGCTTCTTTTAACCACAGAGTTAGGGCGGAGCCAATCATTACCCAGGGAAAGCCGCTGCTTATCCCCAGCACAAAAACACTAATGACTGATTTTTGTCCGTAGGGGCGCAGCAGGGTGGCAAGGGACGGCATCTTAGGCGGCTCTTAAAACAATCGCGCACACTAGCGGGTAAGAGCCGAAATTTCAAAGCTCGTTAATTTTTGTGGTTAGATCGCAAACATTCTTCTCAAAACCTAGACGTGTTTTTCTGCGGCAGCGCTTGAATTCTAGTGTTAACTCCCCAACATAGGCAGCCGGTAGTCGCGAACAACGAGCAACGTAAATAATGGGCAAAATATTGGGTGTGTGGCTGGGCTTTGAGCTTTTAGTGGCCTGGCTGGTCAGTCATTGGCTGGGTATTGGCACTCTTTTATTTAGCTGGTTATTGGCGGTTATTGTGGGCAGTTACCTATTGCGCGGCCTGGGTGCACATATCAGTCAGCTGCGCCAAGGCGCGGCGGGCCTTTCGCTCGGCGGGCCTTTCGCACGAGTTGCAGCTGCGATCTTGTTTATTATCCCCGGTACGCTCTCCGACATTGCGGCCTTAATGCTGTTAATTCCTGCCACCCAAACGCAAATATTCCGCCGGTGGGGGCGGGCGTTTTCTAACAGTAAACCTGGCTCGACCTATGGCGGCAGAATAATTGAGGGGGAACTTGACCAAGAGCAAGGCAAGAATCAGTTGCTTGGCCCACATAAGTAAATTTATTTGCAGGTTGGGTGTTGAAATTGAGCGGTATGCACCCATTTTCCGACCACACCGAAACAGCCGCGAAGGCCAGCCGTAGTTGGCAGGCCTTAGGGCAGTAAATTTTACTACTTAGCTTGCCTAAGTATTTCCACTGACCATTGTTACTTTGGAGAACCATTAATGAAAATCCGTCCTTTACACGATCGTGTTGTAGTACGTCGCAAGGAAGAAGAAACCAAAACGGCAGGAGGCATCGTGCTACCTGGCTCCGCTAAAGAAAAGCCAAACCAAGGCGTTATTGTTGCAGTAGGCACTGGCAAAGTGCTCGACAACGGTGATGTACGACCTGTTGACGTAAAAGTGGGCGATGTTGTGGTGTTCGGCAAATATGCCGGTAGTGACACCATTGAGGTAAACGGCGAAGAGCTGGTTATCTTGAGCGAAAACGACATTAAAGCCGTACTCGTTTAATTTCTTCATTAACTCACTGAATTAGGTAGGAAAATAATCATGGCAGCAAAAGACGTAATCTTTGGCGATAAAGCCCGTCAAAAAATGCTCATCGGCGTAAACATATTGGCCGATGCGGTAAAAGCAACTTTAGGCCCCAAAGGTCGCAACGTAGTTTTAGATAAATCCTTCGGTGCCCCCACCGTGACCAAAGACGGTGTGTCTGTAGCTAAAGATATCGAATTAAAAGACAAATTCGAAAACATGGGCGCACAGATGCTCAAAGAAGTAGCCTCACAAGCTTCTGATGAAGCCGGTGACGGTACTACTACTGCAACAGTTTTAGCGCAATCTATCGTTAATGAAGGTTTAAAAGCCGTTGCCGCCGGCATGAATCCAATGGATTTAAAGCGTGGTATTGATAAAGCTGTTATCGCAGCTGTTGCTCACATTAAGTCGATTGCTCAGCCTTGTACCGATACCAAATCCATCGCCCAGGTAGGTACTATTTCAGCTAACAGTGATGCATCAGTAGGTGCCATCATCGCTGAAGCAATGGAAAAAGTTGGTAAAGAAGGTGTAATTACCGTTGAAGAAGGTTCAGGTCTGGAAAACCAGTTGGATCTTGTTGAAGGTATGCAGTTTGACCGCGGTTATCTGTCTCCTTACTTCATCAACAACCAAGAAAGTATGAGCGTTGAGTTGGAAAGCCCATTCATCTTGTTGGTTGACAAAAAAATCTCCAATATTCGTGAATTGCTGCCGGTATTAGAAGCTGTAGCCAAGTCTGGCAAGCCTTTAGTCATCGTGGCTGAAGACGTTGAAGGCGAAGCGCTGGCTACATTGGTTGTAAACAACATGCGCGGAATCGTCAAGGTTTCTGCTTGTAAAGCACCTGGCTTTGGTGATCGCCGTAAGGCTATGTTGCAGGACATCGCAGTATTAACCGGTGCAACTGTAATCTCCGAAGAAATTGGCCTGGATTTAGAAGGCGCTTCTTTAGAGCACTTAGGTCAAGCCAAGCGCGTGACCATGTCAAAAGAAAACACCACATTAGTTGATGGCGCTGGCGATGCTGAAGGCATTAAAGGCCGCATTAACCAAATTCGCGTGCAAATCGAAGACACCAGCTCTGATTACGACCGTGAAAAATTACAAGAGCGCGTAGCTAAATTAGCTGGCGGCGTTGCGGTAATTAAAGTTGGCGCAGCCACTGAAGTTGAAATGCGTGAGAAAAAAGCTCGCGTTGAAGATGCTCTGCACGCTACCCGCGCTGCCGTAGAAGAAGGCGTTGTGCCTGGCGGCGGTACTGCACTGATCCGTGCGGTTGCAGCGATTGTTGATCTGCGCGGTGATAACGAAGATCAAAACGCTGGTATTACCATTGCACGCCGTGCGATGGAAGCTCCATTGCGTCAAATCGTTGCCAACGCTGGCGAAGAAGGCTCTGTGGTTTGTGACAAAGTAAAAGCCGCGAACCTAGCTAACTACGGCTACAACGCTGCCACCGGTGTGTATGGCGATATGTTGGAAATGGGTATTTTGGATCCAGCCAAAGTAACTCGTTCTGCGTTGCAAGCTGCTGGCTCCATTGCAGGCTTGATGATCACTACCGAAGCAATGATTGCTGATGCTCCTGTTGAGAAAGGCTCAGCACCAGATGCAGGCCACGGTGGTCACGGCGGCATGGGCGGCATGATGTAAAACGCATCTTTTAAAGGCGCTAAAAAGCCGCTGGAGAAATCCAGCGGTTTTTTTTTGCGTTAGAAAAGCTTCATTGCATTTCATAGACGCGTGCATCTATTTGCCCAATAGGCCTTGATTCGTCAGTGTAGATAGCAACCGGCGACTATAATCAACACGGCATCTCGCACAAAAGAATAAGAGAGAAACCCTGTTGGCACTCATCCTTCGATTAACGGCACTGACTTTTTGGATGCTGTGGCTATCCTGCGCGCAGGCGGCCCCGGTGCCTGCATTTAGGCATTTGCTTACCGATGAGAACCGTCTGCAGGACAATATCAGCGCTGTAAATGCCATTGCCCAGGATCAACAGGGATTTATTTGGGTAGGCGGAGAGAACGGCCTGGCTCGATACGACGGACATGAATTTGTCTTCTTCCACGGCGGCAATCCTGGCACAGGCGCACTGTGTGGTAACTATGTATTGGCGATGGTGGTGGACTACACAGGCGCCCTTTGGGTGGGAACGCAGCAGGGCCTTAATCGCTATGTTCCCGCCACGCAGCAATTTGAGTGTTTTTTAAATGATCCAGCCTCCGCTTCATCGCTTGCGGACAATTATGTGCGGGCTCTCGCGGTGGACGCTGACAACCGGCTATTGGTGGGAAATGGCGGCGGCCTTGATGTATTTGATTCTGCAACGCGCACGTTTACCCATCTACACACACTACCCAATCCTTCGCTTTCGATCCGCACGATAAAGGTTGATAGCCGCCATCGAATCTGGATTGGTACGCACGACGACGGGGTTTTTCGTCTGGACGAACTGCCTAGAGATAGCAACAAAACAACCGTTGTTATGCAGCACTACGGAGCAGAGCGTCTGGTAAATCAAAATGTAAATACAATAGCCGAAGATCGTCAGGGGCGCATATGGGTGGGTACGGCAGCGGGTATTAGCCGAATTGAACAGAATTTAACTTCCATAACACATTACCCACCACAAAAAAATTCGGACGGAATTGTCTCCAAAGCGAGAATTCAAGATATAGCCGCAGATGTAAACGGGGTAATTTGGGTGGCTACCGATCGGGAAGGCCTATATGTTTTTAAGGAAGATACCAATCAATTCGAATCGATCGGCCAGCAGCAGGATCGCACATTAAGTTTAAGTGGCAATAACACGCGCGTAATTTTTAACGATCGCGACGGCGATATTTGGGTGGGAATTTTCCCGCGCGGCGTTAATTATTTTAATCGTGCTACCGAACATTTTCGCAATTATATATATCAGCCCGGTCAATTAAATGGTTTGCGAACCCGAGCCGTAGAGAGCCTATTAGAAGATAACAATAAATCTATATGGATCGGTGGTTATACTGGGGTGAGTATTTATGATCCGGTAAAAGAAACGTTTCGCCATTTAAACAGCGATGATGCGCCGACGGAGGGTGTTTTATCACTGGCGCAAACACCTGATGGCGATATGTGGATAGGAACTTGGTCCGCCGGGCTTTATCGCTATTCGCCGCAAACTGGGCGATTCAAACACTATGCACCTTCAAGCCAACCCGGTGCAATTGGCAGTAATTTCATCTGGCATTTATTAGTTGACCCTAAAGGGCGCTTATGGGCGGGTACTGAAGACGGCGGGCTTAATTTATATCAACCAACCACTGATTCGTTTATTCGCTTTGAACATCAAGCCAATAACAGCAAAAGTATTAGTCATAATTTTGTCTGGAATATGGTTGTAGCTGATGCAGACCATCTATGGATCGCCACATCCGGTGGATTAAATTATTTTAATACGCGGACGCTGGAAAATGAACTCTTACCATTTAATGCAGAAATAAAAAGCCGATTTTTAGTCGAATTAATGGTGCATTCAAACGGTGACTTATGGATTGCTACCCAGGATCAAGGCATTGCAATAGTCAATAATCGCACGCACTCAGTTAAAACCCTTTTGCCAAGTGACGGTTTGGCAGCCGCCTATGTCTCAAGCCTAGTTGAGGATGATGATCACAACGTTTGGGCTGCAACTGTCAGCGGTATTTCACGCATTAGCCAAGATGGCAGCAGTATTAAAAATTATGATTTAAACAGTGGGCTTGTAGGCAACGGTTATAATCGCGATACAGGATTAAAAGATTATTTAGGCGGAATATATATCGGTGGCACGGAAGGGTTAAGTTATTTTAAACCCAGTGAATTAATTGCTAACCCACGCGCTCCTAATCTGTTGCTCACTGGATTATACGTGCGTGACCAGAGTTGGTTGTGGGCCGGGAACAGCGCACCCTTAGCTTTAAGCTTTGAGCAAAATTCACTACGATTTTCCTTTTCGGCCATGAGTTATCGCGCTAGCCAAAACAACCTTTATCAAACGCGGCTAGTCGGGCTTGAATCCGAGTGGAGCGCACCTATCGCATTAAATAGCGTTAAATATAATAATTTGCTGCCCGGCAGTTATGAATTACACGTGCGCGGTGCTAATTCCGATGCTGTTTGGAGTGAGCAACTATTGCACGTACCTTTTGTTATTGCGCCGCCACCTTGGCGATCCATATGGGCATACATTGCGTATGCAACGCTATTTATGTTTTTAATTGGCGTAATGATTTTATTACATCGCAGGCGTTTGCAATTGAGTAGTCAAAAAGCGCTGAATGCAAAACTGCACAGCCTGGATAAAATGAAAGATGCTATTTTGGCCAACACGTCTCAGGAACTGCGTGCACCTTTAAATGGCATTATCGGCCTTGCGCAATCATTGCTTGATGGCTCGGTCAAAAACCTTGATGCGCAGAGTCGGCACACACTCAATGTCATTGTCGCAAGCGGCAAACGCCTAGCTCATTTGGTGGATGATTTATTGGACAGCGCCAAGTTAATGGATAAACAGTTAGAGCTTGAAAAAGTGCCAATTAATATCTATTCATTAGTCTCTCATGTGACAAGCCTGTTGCAGCCGATAGCCGCACAGAAAAATTTATTACTGCTTAATCAGGTGCCTAAAACCATCCCGAACGTGCTCGCTGATGAAGCCCGCGTGCAACAAATTTTAATGAATTTAATAACCAATGCGCTTAAGTATACGGAAAAAGGACGCGTGGAAATTATTGCTCAGGTTTCCGAGCGCGAAATTGCGCTGAGTGTTAGTGATACGGGTATCGGGATAAATTTGGTGGATTTAAAAACTATTTTCCAGCCTTTTGCTCAGGTTATCGACCAAAATACTCATCGCAGTAATGGGCCGGGATTAGGTCTGTCCATTTGTCAGCAATTGGTAGAATTACATGGCGGCACATTATCGGTCTCGTCAGAAGTGGGGCAGGGGTCTATTTTTAAATTTACGCTGCCGCGTATGGAAGGCGTTGCTGGCAAAAAAATAAATAGTGCTAAATTAGATGAACCTTTGCCAATGCTTGACACGTATATTTCCGAGTACAAACCCACTAGTGCATATCGGACATTGCGCAAAATTCTGATTGTTGATGATGATGCCGTCAGTCGGCTTGTTATGAGCAAAATGTTGGCAGCTGAACCCTTTGCTTTATTAGAAGCGGCTAGTGGAGAAGAGGCTCTGGAATTTATCAAAGCGGACGCAGCTATCGATTTAATTCTGTTAGATATAATGATGCCGGGTTTGTCTGGATTTGAAGTCTGTGAACGCACACGACAGCACACAAGTCCCCTGCATTTGCCGATTTTATTTATTTCATCAAAAGACATGACGGATGATATGTGCCGAGCATTTCATGTCGGAGCAAACGCTTATGCAGTAAAACCGATTAATAAACCAGCAATTTTAAAGCTCATTTATCAACAATTATCCTGGATAGATAACTCTGAGCTGAGCGAACATGCAGGCGTTGAGTTGTATGAAATTTTTCGTTCGCTGATTTTAACCTTTACACCGCAACAAACCCCAGTAGATAGAATGGCTGAATTAGTTGTAGCCTTTACGCAAGGTTTTGCGGCAATTAACGTCTTCGGTGTCTGGCGCTTACGAGGTCACCAATTTGAATCTGTGTATGCTGATCCGCGCTGCCCGATTAAACCGGTACACGGCGGGCAAAAAGTTCGCAAGCTTAGCCAGCTTATTAAAGCGATGGACCAACAGCGTTTGCTAACTCCGTTAAATGAAGGCGATTTAGAAAATCTACTCGATTATTTACCTGAGCAGGCAGTTCGTGAGTGGGTACTTCTGCCGTTGGTATATGAAGGCAAAATACTCGGAGCAATTGTATTGGGTGCAACTGATGCCTGGGCGAAACACGATCTGACTCTGTTTACAGAGGCAAAGCCCATTTGTGTGGCGGCTTTAATGCCGCTGTTATTAATCGCTGATGCGTGATCGCCTATAGTTTTAACTAAATCTGCCCATGCATCCTCGGTTATGAGTAAGTTTGTTAAGCATCATCATCCAAGCCTAATTTTTGCAAACGGTAGCGCAATGAGCGAAATGTGATATTTAATTCTTTTGCAGCTAGGGTTTTATTCCAGCGAGCTTTCTCTAGTGCGCCCATTAATACCTCCTTTTCAATTTCCGCTAAGTATTCATCAAGCGTTGGAAATTCCAGCGCGCGAGCAAAATGATCGGTATTTGCCTGCGAAGCCCGATCCTGACTTTTACGAGCCTTTAAAGGAGTTTGATTGTTTTGCAATTGTAAATCAGAAATCTCAATGGAGTCACCCTCGCAGAGCGTAAATGCGCGCTCCAAAATGTTTTCTAATTCGCGTACATTGCCGGGAAATTCATAGGCCAATAGCATTTTTAATGCGTCTTTTGAAAGCCTAGGTGCAGGTAATTGCATTTCTTTGGCGATATTGCCCAAGAATAACTGGCACAGCTCAGCAATGTCCTCTGGTCTCTCCCGTAGCGGCGGTACTTTTAATTGAATTACATTTAAACGGTAAAATAAATCCTGGCGAAAATTGCCAGAGGCAACCTCATCTTCAAGATTTTTATGAGTTGCGGATAAAATGCGCACGTCGATACTTTCTTCTTGCGAGCCGCCGACGATGCGAATGGCTTTTTCCTGAATGGCGCGCAATAGTTTCACTTGCATATCCAACGGCAAATCAGCCACTTCATCTAAAAATAATGTGCCGCCATCAGCAGCTTTAAATAAGCCGGTTTTATCCACATGCGCCCCGGTGAACGAGCCTTTTTTGTGGCCAAAAAATTCACTTTCCATTAATTCTTTGGGGATTGCACCACAGTTAACGGGAATAAAAGGTTTGTTAGAGCGCGGGCCCAATTGATGGATAAAACGGGCCGCCAATTCTTTACCGCTACCGGATTCACCAAATATATACACGGGCGCCTGTGAGCGGGCGAGTTTACGCACGCTATTTTCCAATTGTTGCATACAGGCTGAGCGGCCAAATAATCCTGCAGGCTCTGGCTCATCGGTAGGCAATTGATGAGTTTGCAACGCGCTAGCAACGAGTTTGCGCAATGTGCCTAATTCCACAGGTTTTGAAATAAAATCAAAGGCGCCGGATTTCATGGCCTCTACTGCAGCGTCGGTATTGCCATGGGCAGTAATAACGGCCACCGGTAGATTAAATTGTTGTTGATTAATCCAGCGCACCAAGTCAATGCCATTGCCATCGGGTAATTTCATATCGGTAAGGCACAGTTGGTAATCGCGGCTGACTAATAGGGCTTTGGCCTCTTTTATCGTCGTCGCTGTATCAGCTGTAACCTGCATGCGTGCCAATGTGAGCTGGAGTAATTCACAAATATCAGGTTCATCATCAATAATAAGTGCGTGCAGTGAATTCATAGTTAAATCATGCGTAAATGGTGGGCAAAGTCGATGCGAAAACAACTCTCGCCACGGTTAGTTTTAAAATAATAAAGGCTGGCTTGATTAATTTCACATAGTTCTTTGCAGATGTATAACCCCAATCCTGTGCCGAGTTCTTCGGTGGTGTAAAAGGGTTCAAAAATTTGCACAAGTTGTTCGCCATCTATGCCGGAACCGAAGTCTATCACCTCTAAAAAAACATTGTCATTGGACTGATTAATGCCGCCGCGTAAAAGCAATTTTGCAACGCCAATTTTTTGTTTGCTATAGCGCAGGCCGTTATCTACCAGATTTACTAAAATTTGCTGCAGGTTGGTCGTGTCAATACGCAGAGGCAAGGGGCCAGGCTCTAATTCTAGAATGATCTCCGCTTGCTGATGACTGGTGTAATTGCCGATAAACTGTTCGAGCCACGCGTGCAGGTCAATTAAGCTGACCTGCGGATCCTTACGACGCGACAATGCAAGCGTGTTTTCGATTATTTGATTTACGCGTTTTGCATGCTGGTAAATTATATCGCAGAGGCGTTTATCTATATTGGTTATTGCCTCTGATTCTTGCAATAATTGTGCAGCGTGCGAAATAGCGCCCAGAGGATTGCGAATTTCATGGGCGATGCTCGCGGTTAATCGGCCCAATGAAGCCAATTTTAATTGCTGGGCTTGCTGGGCGATGCTACGCGTGTCCTCGACAAATATAACCTGGCAATTGTGGTCTCCCAAAATTAATTGGGCGCGGCTAAAGCGTACTTCCAAACCAGCATCGGTGCGTTGTTGTCGCGCGTTGGGCAAATCATCTGCAGTTAGGTATTTTTTTAATTGGCTAAGTGCCGCGCTATTATCCAATTGTGCACTGGTCTCGCTGCCTAATAACTGGGAGGCAGCTGTGTTCATTAATTCAATTTTATTGTCGTGATCTAATACAATAATACCTGTGCGCATGCGTGCGACAATCGCCTGTGCTAGGCGCTGTAAATGCTCGGCATAGAGGCTCTGCTGTGCAGCAAGCTCTGTGCTGAGCTGAATTTTTTGTGTTAAGCGCTGAAATGTGTAGGCGGTAATAAATAATAATAGGCCCAGTACGGCTGCGGAAAAAACGGGTTTGGCAGTTAATCCAAGGGTTTCTACCAAATAGAGTGTTTGCGCGATCATCAGCAGGCTGACCATAGTCGCAAACATCATTGCCATGCGTTGACGCATAAAAATACTGCTGATAGCGACTATAACTAATAGCAAATAACCGAAACCGGAATCTACACCGCCGCTGGCGTGGATTAATAATAAAAGGGCAATAACATCTAATACCAGAAAGCTGGTAATTCGATGCAAAGAGTGAATTAATTTAGCGGCGGGAAATAAAGCCAAGCTGAGTGTAGCCAGTACAATCCAACCGGCACAGGTCCAAAAAAAAACTTCGGGATATAACCCACCTAAAGCTCTGCCGGTCCGGCCGCTTAGGAATAACAATAATAAAATAAAACCCAAACCGAGACGAAAGGCATAATAAATATTCAGCAATGGCTTGCTGTGTGTAAGAGGTGGGATTTTGTGTGGTGCCATAGATAATCCAAGGTTTGCTAATATGTCGCGGATCATGTGCGAGCGGTCAATTCGTCTTTATTTAAGTAGGGCTTTGCAAATATTTTGCGTAGTTTCTGGCTGATATTTGCCTAAGTTAGAGCTTAGGTGGGTTTGTGGTGAGTCCAACCCATATTTTCTAGGTTAAAATGCAGCGCCCGGCCCTAAAAAAGCGGCCAATACTGGAGTATCTTGAGTATATGTCAATGTTTACCGCTGCTATGGCACAAATAAACCCCTGTGTCGGCGATATCACCGGCAACTGCAGTAAAATTATAGAGATATGTCGAGGCGTTGCAGATGAAGGCTCGGTCGATTGGGTCATTTTCCCCGAGCTTACGCTGACTGGCTATCCACCCGAGGATCTATTATTGCGGCCCGCTTTGAAAGGGCGTATTGCCGCTGCACTCGCGCGCTTGTGTACTTATTTACCCGCTGATGTGGCGGTTGTAATTGGTTATCCTAAGGTTACGGATCAGGGTGTATTTAATGCAGCAGGTATTATTTATCAAGGCCAAATCCAACTGGAATATTTCAAGCAGTGCCTGCCCAATTATCAAGTATTCGATGAAAAACGCTATTTTATTCCCGGCTGCAGTATGCCGGTTTGGCACCATAAAGGCGTCTGTATTGCGCTGACAATATGTGAAGATATTTGGCATGCGGCACCGGCTCAGCAAGCGCAAGCTGCAGGCGCTCAGGTGTTAATTAATCTAAACGCGTCGCCGTTTCATCGCGGCAAAAGCCACAGTCGTGAAAATATAGTGACCAAACGCTGTCAGGAAACGGGCCTTGCGATAGTGTATGTAAACCAAGTGGGTGGGCAAGATGAATTGGTGTTCGATGGTGGGTCGTTTGCGATGAATGCCCACGGCCAAATTATTGCCCGCGCCACAAGTTTTAATGAGCAAACACTAGTTGTAAATTTCAACGGCGCAAATTCAATTGCTCCGCATTTGGAAGATTTGGCCAGTGTATATAGCGCCCTTGTGCTTGGGGTGCGCGATTATGTCGGTAAAAACTGCTTTAAAGGAGCAGTTTTAGGCTTGTCAGGCGGCATTGATTCGGCATTAACATTGGCTATTGCTGCGGATGCAATTGGACCTGAACACGTTGACGCGGTCATGATGCCTTTTCGCTACACGTCGGATATGAGTCAAACCGATGCCGCTCTGCAAGCTAATTTAATGGGTGTGAATTACCAAAGTATTAGTATTGAATCCATTTTCGGCGCATTTGAAACTGCGCTTAAAAATGCATTTCACAATGCGCCTGTTGATAAAACCGAAGAAAATTTACAGGCTCGTAGCCGCGGCGTAATTTTAATGGCGCTGTCGAATAAAACCGGCAGCCTCGTACTTACCACTGACAATAAAAGTGAAATGTCCGTTGGGTATGCAACGCTTTATGGTGATATGGCAGGCGGGCTAGACGTTTTAAAAGACGTGCCGAAAACTTTGGTATTTGAACTTGCGCGCTATCGCAATAGCATAAGCCCAGTCATACCTGAACGCGTCATTACGCGACCCCCTTCGGCTGAATTAGCGCCTGGGCAAAAAGATGAAGATTCACTACCGCCCTATGAGGTATTAGATCAAATACTTGCTCTATATATCGAAGAAGACGCCAGCGCTGCCGATATTGTTGCGCATGGTTTTGATGCTGATATAGTTAAACGCGTGTTGCGCATGGTGGATTTAAATGAGTATAAACGTCGTCAAGCGGCAATTGGTATTCGTATTAGCCAACGTGGATTTGGCCGCGACCGCCGTTACCCCATTACTAATGGCTGGGCGTTAGACGAATAGTTATTTAAGAATTTTATAAACTTGCTCTGTCGCTGTTGGCGAATTTTAAAAATATCCATTGTTAAGAATTCTACATTTACGAGAATAAAACTATGCAAGAAACCTGGCGTTGGTTTGGTCCTAAAGATCCAATTTCCTTGGAGAAAATTCGGCAGGCCGGTGCTGCGGGTATCGTCACTTCCCTACACCACGTGCCAACAGGTGAGGCCTGGCCTGCGCAAGAAGTATTCGCGCGCAAACAGCAAATTGAAGCAGCTGGGCTTGTTTGGGCGGTAGTGGAAAGCATTCCGCTACATAATGATATTAAATTGCGCACAGGTAATTATCGACAATTAATTGAAAACTATAAACAGTCAATTCAAGCTGTAGGTCAGGCTGGAATTAAAACGGTTTGTTATAATTTTATGCCGGTGGTTGATTGGACACGTACTAATTTAAATTATCGCCTGGCAAATAATGCTGAAGCGCTGCGCTTTGAAATGACGGATTTTGCAGCCTACGATGTATATTTGCTGCAGCGCTCAGGTGCTGAACTTAGTTATAGCTCTGAAGTATTAACACGGGCAAAAACCCGTTTTTATGCGATGAGTGAAGATGAAAAAAATCTTTTAGAGCGCAATATTATTGCCGGTTTACCCGGCGGTGAAGGCTCGCACAATCGCGAAGGCGTGCGCCGTGCGATTGAGGAATTTATTGCTTTGGGTGAAGAGCAATTCCGTAAAAATTTAATTTTATTTTTACACGAAATTATTCCGGTGGCGGAAGAATATGGTGTAAATATGTGTATTCACCCGGATGATCCACCGTTTTCATTATTCGGTTTGCCCCGCGTCGTGTCCACCGCAAGCGACGTGCGCGCGCTATTTACTGCAGTGCCAAGCCCCAATAATGGATTAACCCTTTGTGCAGGATCGTTCGGCGCACGGGGCGATAATGATTTGGTCGCTATAGCTCGAGAATTTGGTCCGGTAGTGCATTTTGTTCATTTACGCAATGTTAAGCGCGAAGCAGACGGATCTTTTTTTGAGGCAGACCATTTGGATGGCGATAATGACATGGTAGGCCTAATAAGCGCTTTATTAGATGAACAATCGCGTCGTAAATTAGTAGGTGCAGCTGATTGGCAAATTCCTATGCGTCCCGATCACGGGCATTTATTGGCGGACGAAATTGGGCAGCCAGGTGTAAATCCAGGCTATTCTTATGTTGGCCGCTTAAAAGGTTTAGCAGAATTGCGTGGTGTAATTGTTGCGTTAGAATCAGTGCGAAGAGCTCATGTGTAGCTAAATGATTTTTTGGGTCTATTGAGTTGCATTTTAAGACATTATTAAAGGTTGAATTTTTAGACTAATACGTGGCGGAAGTTCATATGCAGCCGTTAAGCTGATATATAAATTTATATGGTTGCCTAATACTTGGAATGACTATCACTGATAATAATGCAAATAATAGCCGCTATATATTGAACACATTGATAATTTGAGCTCTATACGCCCAAATGCATGCTTATTGTCATTAATGTTATAACTCTGAGTAAAAGTTATTTTGAATTTAAGCTCTACTTTAAACAGATCTTTTGCCTGTAAATTCAAAACACTGTTCTAAACTTTAGAAAGTGTTTATCGCGGATTTTGAGTAAAATTTATCGACTGCACAGTTTTAATAGAGGAATCAATTAGTGCTGTGTCTCAGAATGGCGATCCAATTGACGGTAATTATTCGATGCGAAAGAAGTATGACATATAATCAGACGATCCAATTTGAACCCATTACACGCCATGAAAGCTAAAGCCCCCAAACCGAAGAATTTTAATGCCCAAGTGGTTGAATACATTGGTTCGCGCATACTGCACGGCCACTATAATGAGGGGGAAAAACTCCCAGTTGAAAGCGAGCTCTCCCGGGAACTGGGAGTCAGCCGCCCGATCCTGCGTGAGGCGACCAAAATTCTTTCGTCTAAAGGCCTTTTGCGGGCCAAGCCAAAAGTCGGCACTATTGTTACTGAGCGCAAATATTGGAATATGCTTGATAGCGATGTGCTGGGATGGTTAATTGATGCCAAACCTGCCGACGAGTTTTTAGATATGTTATTCGATGCTCGCTCCGCCATTGAGCCGCGAGCGGCAGAGTTGGCTGCTCTGAAAGCCACGCCAAGTGATTTGGAAAGAATTCGCCTTGCTCATGAAGATATGGCGCGAGTTGAATCGCTTTATGAATCTATTGAGCCGGATATTCGGTTTCACCAAGCTATTCTTGCCGCTACTCATAATGAAGTCATTATGTATATAGGCCACACATTGCATAACGCGTTGGCAATATCCTTTAGCCTCACTACCTGGGATAAAGCCCTCTATTTAGAAGCTGTGGCTAGGCACAAAGCTATTTACACTGCAATTGCCGAGGGGAACCCGCAAAAAGCCGGTGATGCGGTGCGTTATTTGTTAGGATCTTCGCGAGAGGATTTCAATCTGCGCCAAGCAGAGGAGGGCAAGGTACCCGCTTTATCGAATTTAGAAGGGTTGCTCTCCAGGGTGGAATAAGCGGGAAATTTAGTTTCGAGTTAACTGATGAATCTTACAAATTCCTATCCGAGTTTGATCGATACGGTAGTACTAATTACCGGCGGTGCCACCGGCATAGGCGCAGGCTTAGTGGAGGCATTTTGTTTGCAACGAGCCCGCGTTGTATTTGTAGATCTACTTCAAAATGAAGCTGAGCAGCTTGTCCAAAAAATTGCCGCTATCGAAGGAGCAGTGGCACCGCTGTTTTTTCAATGTGATTTATTGGATATCCCTGCATTACAAAGCGTAATTGCACGTATTCAGAGCCAGCTGGGTCCGATAGGCGTGCTAATTAATAATGCAGCCCGGGATACTCGACACGATTTTCGCAGTGTTTCAGAAACCTATTGGAACGAAATGGTTAATGTAAACCTGCGCCATGTATTTTTTGCAATTCAAGCAGTATGCGAGGGAATGAAATCCTTAGGTGGAGGCTCGATTATTAATTTTGGCTCCGTCAGCTGGTATAGATGTCAGGCTAATTTAACTGGCTATGCAACTTGCAAAGCCGCGTTGGAGGGACTGACACGCAGTTTTGCCCGCGATCTGGGGGGCGATGGTATCAGAGTGAATACGTTAATACCCGGTTGGGTTATGACTGAGCGGCAATTACGCGACTGGGTTAACCCGGATGTTCTCAGCGAAATGCAAAAAGCGCAATGCTTAAAGCCCAGTGTACAAGTGGAAGATGTGTGTGCATTGGCCCTATTTTTAGCCTCGAAAGATAGCAAAATGTGTACAGCGCAGAATTTTATCGTAGACGGCGGTTGGATTTAACGCGCAATCGAAGTTAACTCTATGTGCCGATTGTCCTTTTGGTCGCGCGATAGTGCACATGTTCTCCGCCACGTTTAACGTGCAATGTTCTTATCATATAAATATTTTTTCTTCTCTCAATCTCTTTTTTATTTGCACAAACTTTATGTGTCAATTTTGTTCGTAGAAAAATTATTGTTCCTGCCTCGTCAAGACTTCCTCCGCCAAATGATTTTGGAATAAAAAATCGATATGGCAGGCGCGATGGCACTGTAATTTTTTAAATACATGCGCATTTTTCGCAAATTTAACCCCGTATTGACAAGCGCGGAGGTTTGGATCGGTTTGCTATAGATATTCTTATTTTTACTGCGCAGTATCGCTATACTAATTAATTTTCCGCATCGGAGTCACATTATGGTTTTGCGATCAAAACTAAGTCTGCTTTGTTGCATGGCAATCACAACTGCCTGCACACAAACCTCAATAAAACCTCAGGGGGCCTTACATCCTCAGGGATATTTTGCCGCGCCTGGCGTTAATTTGTTTGTATTTAATAGCCCGCCTGGCGGGATGTTTTTTGACGCTAAAACCAGTGGAATTGAAATTATTCAGCAGGGTGAGCGCACCGCTACCAATGGTGATGTGCGCATGTTGGCAACGCCTGAGCAGTGGGACGGTATGGGCCAGTTGGTCAGCCGCAAAGTAGATAATCAAACTAATACTATTACGACGCAGCTAGCCTATCCAGAACTTGGGTTTAACTATTCAATCAGCGTTACCAGCAATAAGCAGGACTATAAAGTAAGCGTTCATTTGGATCAGCCTCTGCCAGCTGCATTAGTAAATAAGGCCGGTTTTAACATAGAATTTTTACCCTCCGTGTATTGGGATAAAGCCTATTTAATGGACGCACGAGCCGGACAATTCCCCCGCGCCGCTTCTAACGCCAATGCCATGATAATGAACGCGGAAGGTAAAACCGAGCCCACACCCTTGGCGTCTGGCAAAAATTTAGTACTTGCGCCTGAAGATGCACAACATCGCATTACCATTGAGGAGGCAACCGGCGAGAATTCATTAATGTTATTGGATGGCCGCAGAAAAGCGCAAAACGGCTGGTACGTAGTGCGCTCGATGATTCCTGAGGGGAAGACAGGTAAGGTTATTGAGTGGAATATTAATGTAAATACAACACCTAATTGGGTGCGTGACCCAGTTATAGGTTTTTCTCAAGTGGGCTATCATCCGGCGCAACCTAAACGTGCGATTTTAGAAATGGATGCCAATGATAAAACCGCAAAATCAATTACATTATTTCGCATTAATGCCGATGGGACAAAAGCAGCTGTGCAAAGTGCAAGCCCAAAATCTTGGGGCAATTATTTGCGCTATAAATATTCCATATTTGATTTTTCCTCAGTGCAAGAGCCCGGCTTATATCTGCTGCAACTTGGCGCTCAAACAACACCTGCGTTCCCCATAGCAGATGATGTATTAACTAAAGCTTGGCAACCGACGTTAGATTTTTTTATGCCAGTGCAAATGGATCATATGCGTGTGAAAGAAGCCTACCGTACGTGGCACGGTTTATCGCACATGGATGATGCTCTACAAGCGCCGCCGAATTATGCTCATTTTGATTTGTACGCACACAATGCCCAATTAGACACAAAGTTTAAGCCATTTGAGCACATACCTGGGCTTAACGTCGGTGGTTGGTATGATGCGGGCGATTATGATGTTCGCACGCAATCTCAATACGACACGGTGTTAGGTTTGGTCCATGCGTTTGAAGAATTTTCTATTACGCGAGATAACACCACTATTAGCCAAGCGAAACATTTTGTGCAAATTAATCGCCCAGATGGCATGCCGGATATTTTGCAGCAGATAGAGCATGGCACGTTAGCGCTGATCGCGCAGCACCGTGCACTGGGCCACGCGATTCCAGGAATAGTAGAAGGGCGGTTGTATCAGTATCCGCATTTGGGTGATGGCGCAAGTAAAACCGATAATAAAATTTACAACAAAACTCTCGATCCACATGCGGCGAATCGTCAGGTTGGCGAAAATTACGAGCCCTCAACGGTAGATCCAACACCTACTGAATCCGTCATCCCGGAAAATGGTCTTGAAAGCGGCCGTTTGGATGATCGTTGGGCGTTTACAAGCAATACATCGGCATTAAATTATGGCTCTGCTGCAGCACTTGCCGGTGCTAGTCGAGTGTTAAAGGGTATTAATTCAGCGCTCGCGCAAGAATGTTTAGCCACTGCACAAAAAGTCTGGCTGACGGAATCCAGGCGCGCCCCCAATACCTATCAAGTGGGTAATACCACCGGCGGAAGATTAGCGGACGAACAGTTGCGTGCTGCAGTGGAATTACTGCTTACGACTCGTGAGCCCCAATATGCTGCTGCGGTGGAAAAACTATTGCCATTGGTGCAGGAGAGTTTTTACGGTGAAAACGTTGAACTCTTGGTATTGGCTGCACCTTTTATGAATGCACAATTTAATCAGCAGCTGAGAAAACTTGCCGAAACCTATGTAACTAAAGCAAAAGAATTGGTAAGTGAAAACCCATACGGCGTGCCAATTACGCGCGGTAGCTGGGCGGGTAATGGTGTGGTAATGGGATTTGGCATTGCGAACTTTTGGCTGCACAAAAAATTCCCTGATTTAGTGGATGCCGATTGGGTATTTCGAACCCTCGTGTATTTGCTGGGCACCCATCCTGACTCAAATTATTCCTTTGTTTCCGGTGTAGGCGCGCAATCGCAAACCAAAGCCTATGGTAATAACCGCGCTGATTTTTCGTTTATTCCCGGTGGAGTTGTGCCGGGCGTATTGGTGTTGCCGCCGGATTATCCAGAAAATAAAAGCGATTGGCCGTTTTTTTGGGGGGAAAATGAATATGTTATTCCCATGGCTAGCCGGTACTTATTTTTAACTCATGCGGCGGCTGCTTTGGCCTCACATAGTTCTGGCAAGTAATGGCAATTTGAAAAAGTTTAACTCTCAAAAACACGTTAGCAACTATTGCTAAAAACTAATCTAACTCGGCAATCTAATAGAAAACGCTCCGCTCACGTTGAAGTTGCTAAGGTTACGTAGCAAGAGCTGCTACCTTCATTTTTGAGGCTTTTAGAAAAATAATTAAGACGCAATAAATTGGGGTGATTTATTGCGTCTTAATTCGATCGTATACCCTGCTTAATTCCCATCAATTCGAGCAACAGCAACAATTACGTTGCCGTTAGGATCGACTAAAAGTGGAACTTCGTTAGACCCCAGGCTGAGTATGATGGCTACATTTACTCGTATCTGTTTCACGCCGACAGTTAATTGGTGTGCTGTAGCAGAGGTCACGTATGCTTCTAGTAATTCTCCTTGGGAAGTCTTTTGGGTGGCTCTAAGATTAAGGCCTAATTGTTTAAACAGATCATTCTCGACGGTATCTATCGCTGAGTAATGCCGCGGACCTTCACCTACAAACACAACTCTCCCGCCTTCAGCTGCGAATTTTTTCAATGCTGCCACTTTTTCCGCTGTAAACGGCAACCTCGGTTCCCACAAAAAGATGACTTTAACATCACTGGGAATGGCCTTATAAAAGCTTTCAGTAACCGGTGTAGAAGGGATTGTTTGGAATACAGTTAGCCCCCAATTATTTTCCCGATAAAATTTGCCGAGGGTTTGGTAGTTGTCGCTGGCTGAGCCATATTCTGCGTCAAATACAATTTGTTTGGCGCTGGATCGCGGTTTGCCGGGCGCATTAAAGTTCACCAAATTTAACGCAAAATCAGGATTGTTGGCTGAAGGGAGATACGCATCAAAAGGATCAATATCATTAATTACGACCAAATCACCGCCAGGAACATAAGACGAATTTTGAAAATAGGTAAATGAATTGCGCGATTGTTGTTCTCCTTTACTTGATGAGGCATTAAGGGAAAGAGTGATTGAATTTCCCAGTGAGGATGTAACCGCATTCCCTAATAATTCCGACGATTTCATCGTGACTGCAAAATCGCCAGCACTATTAATATTCGCCAAAATGTTTTTAGTGGTTTGATTATTTGTAGTTAACACGGCCTGGGATAATGTTGCCTCGGAATACACTTTGCCCGTCACCAGAACATCACCACTGGCGCTGCTTTCATTCGCTGGGGTAAGCAGTAATGTAGCTACACTCGGTTTGTCGTAAGTGAATTCAGTTTTTACTGCATTGGATAATCCTTGGCTATCCGTAACACTGACAACCAATGAGTTCACCCCGCTTTTTAAAAGGCCTGGGGAGATGTAGTAACTATATTGGTTGCCGGTTGTATATTGCGCGATGCTAATTGCTGAGCCGCCGTTAACCCATATCTCCAATGCTTTAAGAGTCTGCGCGCCCAAATCAAAATTTCCGGTTAACAATACGAAATCCGAAACTGGGGAACCATCAGCAGGGCTGGTTAAATTGATTTTAGGTGGTGACGCATAAATAAAAGTGCGTGGCTGCGATCCGCTAAATACAACAGTGCCTACCGCGTTGGTATTAGCGGTAACCAAAACAGAGTGCGCCCCTGCGGTGAGGGCCGAAGCCGGAATTGCAAAATCAAAGTTAGGGCTTTGTGCTGTGTTGGTGATATTAGGCTGAGAACTACTATCTAACGTAAATTGAATATTTGTCAGCGCCAATACCGAGTCAACTGAACCTGTGATATGCACTGTGCCGTTGACGACTTGATTTGCCGTGGGCGCCACGATGGTTACGTTTGGCGCGTCTACGCTGATCTGTTGCAGTTGTTGCCGCGTGATAGCGCCTAAATTAGTTGTTACGGTCACCAATAAAGAATTGTCTCTAGGTTTTAATGCCGCCGTTGGCAAGGGAAGATTAAACGCGCCGCTAGCTAGGTTTGTCCCTATCACTTGCGGCGTACCGTTATTAACGGTGAGTTCAATTTTCGCCGTTTGCTGTGCAGGCAATTGTATTGCGCCTGCAAGTTCAGCTTTGCTTAGAACATCTCCATCTTTTAATGTTAGTGTTAACCCGGCGCTCGGTGGTGCGAAATCAAACGTATATTGTGGGCGTGTTGAGCGGTCAGCATTATTGTCGGCCGCTATAGTCAACAAATTGCTTGTAGGCAACAATAAATTGTTGGGTATATCAAAGCTAAAATTGCCGCTATTATCGGGTGTTAGTGTTACAGCTGAATTTGTCGCGAGGTACCAATAGAGACTGGTCAATTTGGTTTTACCGTACAAGCTTACATAACCCTGTACCTTCACAGCCTGAGTTTGCACTTGTGAAAAATCCGGTGAGATTTGTGTGATAACCGGAGCTAGATTGGGGCGACTAGTAACGGCAAGTGTTTCACTGCCAACACGATCGTTTAAATCCCTGGCTTGCAACGTCAGGGTATTGGCGCCGGTAGCTAAGCTGCTTTCTTTCACTACAAATTCGAAATTATTAGCCGTAGGCGAGACGAGCACGCTGGTATCGATGGTTGTGCCGTCTCTTTCTAAAATATATCCAGCAATAAACTGAGTTTGAGTTGCAGCTGCGGCAGACCAGCGCCATTTTTGATCAAACTGCATTACAGCAACAGCAGAATTTTGTTGCGTTATAGGCTGGCCAATCCACCAAGCTGAATAACTCATCATCGAATTATCCGCCCATTGCCAACCGCCAAACTCATTTTGTTTCGCACCAATTAAATAACCATTACTACCTGACACATTCGGAAATCGAGTGCTCAATTCGCTCGCTACATAATCTTGTTCTTCTTGATTATTAATTATTACTAAATGCCAGCCATCTGGAATATCCGACTGAATGGTTTGCCAGCTTTTATTGGGTGCCGCAATAAATTGGTACTGAGAAATAACTTGCGGTTGATTATTTATCAGCAGTTCTACGCTGTCTAATTGCGTATTCCCGCTGAGTGTTAACCCTGCAGTAATTTTAAAATCTCCTTTTACAGCTGTGCCGGTTTGTGGCGCAATAATTTTAACCAATGGCGTACCGGTTGAGCTGCTTGATGAAGAGCTCGAGCTGCTAGAACTGGAGGACGAGCTTGAACTACTGGAGCTTGAGCTTGAGGATGAACTTGAGCTGGAGCTCGAAGATGAACTCGAACTTGAACTAGAGCTAGATGAGGAACTTGAGCTACTTGAGGAGCTAGAAGTAGATGAGGAACTCGAACTTGACGAGCTTGAGCTGGAAGAGCTCGAACTACTCGATGAGCTTGAGCTAGAAGATGAGGTAGAACTGCTTGAGGAACTGGAGCTACTGGACGAGCTGGAACTGCTCGAAGAGCTGGAGCTTGAGGAGGAGCTAGAACTACTTGAAGAGCTGGAACTTGAAGAGGAGCTGGAACTACTTGAAGAGCTAGAACTTGAAGACGAACTGGAACTGCTTGAAGAACTCGATGAAGACGAGCTAATTCCCGAAGATGACGAACTTGAGCTGCTAGATGAGCTGGAGCTAGATGAGCTTGAAGACGAACTTGAACTGCTTGAAGAGCTTGAACTTGAGGAAGAGCTAGAACTACTCGAGGAACTCGAACTGCTTGACGAACTTGAGCTGCTAGATGAGCTTGAAGACGAGCTAGAACTACTTGAAGAGCTAGAGCTAGAGCTTGAGGAGGAGCTTGAATTGCTCGAGGAACTTGATGACGACGAGCTAATTCCCGAAGAAGACGAGCTTGAGCTGCTAGATGAGCTGGAGCTTGATGATGACGAACTGGAGCTTGAGGAACTGGAACTGCTTGAAGAGCTAGAACTTGATGAGGAGCTTGAACTACTTGAGGAGCTGGAGCTACTGGACGAGCTAGAACTACTTGAAGAACTCGATGATGACGAAGTAATACCTGAAGAAGAGCTGGAGCTGCTTGAGGAACTTGAGCTGGAAGAACTTGAGGAACTTGAAGAAGAACTGGAACTGCTTGACGAGGAACTAGAACTGCTGGACGAGCTAGTACTCGATGAGCTAGAGCTGCTTGAGGAACTTGAAGATGAACTTGAGCTGCTAGAACTTGACGATGAGCTCAATCCACTTGAAGAGCTAGAACTAGAGCTCGAAGAGCTGGAGGAAGAGCTAGAACTGCTAGAAGAGCTGGAGCTTGAGCTGGAAGACGAGCTAGAACTGGATGAAGAAGAGCTTGAGGATGAACTCGAGCTTGAGCTAGACGAAGAGCTACTAGATGAGGGTTCGCCAGCATCTTCTTCTGCCACGTCAAAACTAAAAATATCCTGGCTGTCGCCGCTGCCGATTGAGCCGGCTAGGCTGGTGCTGTGTTCTCCCCAGTAAACCCGCGCCGTGTAGTCTGAACCTAGGCCATCAACGTGGGTGAGCCTGACCACGTAACGTCCGATTGGAGCTTGCTCAGGCCAAAAAATATTTTGCTGGGGATCCGTATTGGTCAGCTCTTCAAAGATACCCTGGGTCTCCTGGCAATCTGAAGTGAAGTTCAAGGGTCCGATCAAGTGGCCGCAAGGATCTTGAACCGCTAACTCTAATCGGCTGGCAGCGTCCGTCCAGCTGAGGTTTACGCGAACTTGGCCGGACTGGCTGGATAATTGGTTTTGTGGTTTGTCCGCACCTGAAGTGGGCGTAGGTTTAGTAGTAACAGGTGGGGCAACCCCGGTTTCACTGTCTTGAATAACGGCAATTCCGATTGCATTAAACGGCACGCCTGCCGAATCACCGCTAGCCTGTAGCGAGAAAAATTTACCTTTTTCTCGGGTTTTATCTTTAATAACTGTTATCGAGACAGTTTTTTCCCGTTCACCCGGATTAAAAATAACGCTTGCTGCAGCGGGTAAATAATCGCTGCCTGCTTTTGCAGTGCCGTCGGCAGTAAGGTATTGCAATTCAGTTACTTGGCCGGCAGGTTTATTTAGGCGCACTTTGAAATCCACGCGGCCGCTGGTCTCAACCTGCCCGGAACTGGTTACCTTAGCGGCGTTGGTTAACGGGTAGACAAATAAATCTAATGTGTCGGAGGCTACCCTTTGATCTTCAGTAGTGCCGCTGAGGCGAAAGCTCAGTTTCGTGTATTCGCTCACGTCAGGCACTAACACCTGAGTGTGAATTTGTTCTGAGTCCAATAACACAGCTTTCGGACCGTCGATCTGCGTCCAGCGTGTTCGAGCAAAGGGCGCGCTACCTTTTGCTGTACCTAATAAATCTACCAGTAGATTGGCATCACTAAATATATCTGGGCCCGCTTCGACACCGAGACCTGAATCGGTGGAAGGCTTTTGCGGATTATTCAATTTAAGATCGTCAGCAGCTTTCACGCGCTCTGCTGTTTCCCGCTCCTGCACTTGCGCAGGCGTTAACTGTCCTTTTGCCGAATCTATTTGGCTGCTTTTGCCGTTGCCACAGCCGGAAATTGCTAAGGTGAGTAAAGCGGCATGCAGCCAGCGGGTTGATAGGGTCTTTAACATGTAACAGATCCTCAGCAAAAAGCCTGACGTAGCTTAAATTAAGATGTAACTCAGCTAACAAGTAACTTAGCTAAAAAAGGGTGCCGGCATACACCGGGCGAAAACTTGAACTGCCTGGCGGGCTTAGCTCCCAGACAAAAGCTCTCCAAGGCCTGAAAAGCGCTATGAATAGCAGCTATTTAAAGGCCAATACGAGAAAAGAGACTACTTAAAAAACACGACGTACAACTAGCGTCGGGGGATTACAGTTATCGATCGGAATGCCTAAAGCCTTAAATTGCAACGCCGTAACCTACAACTTAAGCTCGCAGCGCTGCGTCACCTGTTGCCTAACTACAACACTTTTTGGGCTATGCGGCCAAAAATCATCCAGCCCCAGGTATTCAGGATACCGGCACTAATTTTTTCAGATTTAATTCGCAGAGTGCTCGGCACGAAATTCGCGCTAGTGTATGAACCTTAACTAGAAATTACCAGGAATTGGTCTACTCAGGTTATTCGATAAACTAATATGGAAACATTGGCCACTGGATGTTGTTTGTTTTGAGCCTTTTTACCGTAACCAGTGGCAAAAAAAAGCTGCCGAACTGTTTAACACATAAGAGGGCCTGCAAGGTAAAACAGACTAAAAGTAGGCTGGCGAGGACAGGCTGTTCTTTTATAAAAATAAATACACTGCGGCTGCGATAAACATAATAAAAAATCCCACGCTTGCAATGAGCGGCCAGGGGGATTGAGCCGGCATTGGTTCCACACGATTACCTGGGGATGTGGGTTTTAAATCACCTCGCCGAACTGGCTGCAAGAGTTCAGTTTTAGCTTCTGTGGGGCTAGGCCCGAGCACCTTAAATGTATAAACATCCAGTCGCAATTTATCGCCGGGTACGGCTTTACCCAATTGAATACGGCTTTCATTAACAAAACTGCCGTTTGCCGAGTTTAAATCTTCCAATTCAAGATGATCACTATGCAGCGTGATAGCCAGATGCTGACGAGAGAGGTGGGTACCAGGGAAAACCAAATCACAATCTTTGCCGCGGCCGAGTGTTAGGCGGGTAGTACCATCAGTTTTACCCGGTAGAGGAAATTCCTGGCCGGATAAAAAATTGGAACAGGCCACTAATGACCAATGACGCAAGGCGGGTTTAACGCCATCAAGGCTTGCCATCGGATCTACAAGAGTAAATTTAACTTCTCCGAGCCGAAGATTATCTCCAGCAGCAATTTTTGCTTGCGCAACCAGTTCACCATTAACAAATGTACCTAAGTGGCTGCCATTATCTTTAATGACAAATCCGTCACTGGTGGCAAGAATACGGGCGTGGCGTGGGCTGATCGAGGGGTCGTTGAGGATAAGTTGATTGTCATCACCGCTGCCGATGCCCACTTGTTTATCCGTCAACCAATACGGCTCAAAAAGGTTATCTGCAAAAACAATTTTTAACATAGTTCTAAAAACCTTAGTTAAACCCGTAGTTTAGGTGCCAAAGCCACAGAGTATGGGGTGTTTTTTGAAAATGTGGTGAAGAGCTTAAAGTCAGCGTTCGCAAAAAATACTGCGGAGTCAATTATTCGTAGGCGAGGGCGCGAGCTCACAAGCCCTGGCGTTGTTTTTGGTGGGGGCACTATTATGCCAAAGCTAACCGCTGGCGCACAGCTTAGAAGCCTGGTTTAGCCCGGCTTTCGCGATGTTTTGTCTGGGCTCACCGTATAGAGACAGGATAAGGTGAGAAACAGCGTGCAAAATAGTTACATCTACATGCTTTGCTGTAACTATCTGCCACATTTTTCTGTGGCGTTAAGATAATTTCGCTAGAATGCCGAGCTTTTCGGTGCTCACGATACTTTTTTCGGCGCCCCCGATAATCGGCGTCTGAGTGATTTCGCCGTGTTCATTGGGCGCTTTATGCAGATTTTTCACGCGCCTTACGCGTGTCCAAGGGCGTTAAAAATGTGCTTGCGGTGCAGGCTCTATTCTTTAACGAAATTCGAAATTCCATAACCGATATTAATTGGAGCCAGCTATGGATACGCAGCATCTACCGAGAGTGGTCATTCATTACTGTACGCTGTGCCAATGGCAATTAAGGGCCGCATGGATGGCGCAGGAGCTGCTCAGCAGTTTCGTAGGCGAATTGTATGAGGTTGCACTGCGTCCAGGGCAGGGCGGCGTATTTGAAATTTGGGTTAACGATAGTTTGGTGTGGGAGCGAAAGCTCGACGGCGGCTTTCCCGGCGCTAAAGAATTAAAACAGCGAGTACGCGATGCTGCCTGTCCAGAAAAAATATTGGGCGCGCATATCGAGCGCAGTTCTGACCAGCCCCAGCTATTATCCGAATCCACGCCGCCTATCGTATCGAACGAGTAACGAGTTTAAATATTGCTATGGCACCAAGTCGCTTCACTCAAACCTGGGTTTCCTGGGTAATCAAAAACCCTAAATGGACCCTCCTTCTGCTAACGGTGTTAACCCTGGCTGCTGCGGCGGGATTACCGCGTTTTAAATTAGATGCTTCTGCTGATTCTTTAACCCTCGAAGCCGACACGGATTTGGATTATTTTCGCCAGGTGAGCAAGCAATACAATTCCGGCGATTTTTTAGTAGTTACCTACACTCCTAAACTAGATCTTTTTACCGACGCTGCCCTTGCCAAATTAAATGATTTGCATAAAGAGCTGGCTGCAATTGAAGGTGTAGAGGCAGTTAATTCCATTTTAAATGTACCTCTGTTATACAGCCCAAAACAAAATTTGCGCGAAATAGCCAAACAACCTCGTACCCTTTTAACGGTTGCAGAAGGTCAAACAAGCACCGATAAAGTCCTCGCTAAACAGGAATTTTTAACCAGCCCAATCTATCGCGAATTAATTTTAAGCCCAGACGGGAAAACAACTGCACTGCAACTTAATTTAACTGTAGATAAAATCCTTATTGATTTAGTAAGCCAGCGCGATTCGCTGATAAGCAAACGCCATCAGCATACTTTAACAGCCGACGAGGAGCAGTTATTAGATAAAGTTGCCGCAGAATATTTGCAGCGGCGCACCGATGCTGATGCAAAATCCCGTGCGCGGGTAGCGAACGTGCGTGAGATTACAGGCCGCTATAAAACCGATGCTCAGATTTTCGTCGGCGGGCTTACGATGATTACGGCCGATATGGTCGATTATATTCGCAGCGACTTATTGATTTTTGGTACCGCATCATTTTTGTTTATGGTGTTTATATTGGCGGTGTTATTTCGCAACGTCCGCTACGTATTAATACCCATCGTAAGCTGCGTGATGTCAATTGTTTTAATGCTAGGGTTTCTATCCTGGGTGGATTGGCGGTTGACGGTTATTTCCAGCAATTTTGTTGCGCTTTTAATGATTATTTCGCTCACCGTCACAATCCATTTGGTCATGCGCTATCGCGAATACGTTGCAACTCAGCCTACTTGGAGCCGCGAGCAGCTTATTATGGCGACTTTGTCATTTATGGCTATGCCCAGTTGGAATAATACGTTAACGACTGTTGTGGCCTTTGCGTCATTTGTCACCAGTGGTATTCGTCCGCTTATTGATTTTGGTTGGATGATGTCAATCGGTTTAATCGTGGCCTTGGTGTTGTCATTTGTAACGCTACCCGCTTTTTTAATGTTATTACCAAAAGATAAATCTGCACCGGCAGTACATCCGCTGACAAAAACTCGCCGCTCTATTAGCGCTATGTGTGGATGGTTTGTAGAAAAATTTGGCAAAGGTATTTTTTGGGGTGGAATATTTTTAGGCGTAATTAGCTTTTGGGGTATTGCAAAATTAGAGGTGGAAAACCGCTTTATTGATTATTTCCATGCGGACACGGAAATTCACCAAGGCTTGGCACTTATTGATAATAAACTCGGCGGCACCACAAGCTTGGATATTATTATCACACCTAAGCTCAACCCGACTGAAGCTAGCCGCGATGCCGATCCTTTTGCCGATGCAGAAAAAGAAGCTGATGCCTTTAGCGAAGATGAGGATGCTTTTGCCGATGGCGATCCCTTGTCTGAAAACGGCGCGAAGACCAGTGTTTGGATGACATTAGGGGGCATGGAGTATTTGGAGAAAATCCACGATTATTTGGAAACCTTGCCGGAAGTGGGCAAGGTTCAATCGCTCGCTACCCTTTATAAAGTTGGCAAAGATATTAATGGTAGTTTGAATAATTTTGAGCTGGCATTGATGGAAAAATCATTACCCGAATCTGTCAGCCAAGTGTTGTTTAATCCATTTCTGGACAAAGCTAGTGACCAAGCGCGTATCACTCTGCGTGTAAAAGATTCTTATCCCGATCTTAAAAGAGCAGAACTTATCGAGCGAATTCGTGCCCATATTAACGGTATTGGTGGCATGGAAATTCAGGAGGTGCGCTATACAGGTTTGTTGGTGTTGTACAACAATATGCTGCAAAGTTTATACAGTTCGCAAATCGCAACGCTTGGCTGGTCGTTTGTGGTTATTTTTATCATGTTTTTATTTTTACTACGTTCCTGGTTGCTCTCGGTTGTGGCCACCGTGCCCACGGCAATATCAGCGGTAGTTATGTTAGGCGGCATGGGTTTTTTCGGCATACCGCTTGATATGATGACAATCACAATTGCGTCTATCACAGTCGGCATTGGTGTTGATAATACAATTCACTATTTACATCGGTTTGAAGAAGAGTTGCAACTTGATGGCGACTATCTCGCCACGATGCATCGCTGCCACGCCTCTATTGGCAATGCTATTTACCACACCAATAATATTATTGTATTTGGGTTTTCTATTATGGTGCTGTCATCATTTATACCCACAATTTATTTTGGTGCCTTAACGGGTGTCGCGATGATGGTGTCGCTGATAGGCACATTGTTTTTCTTGCCGCAATTTATTTTAGTGTTGCGACCTTTTAAAATTAAACAGAGCGTGCAGACGATCTAAATAAAAAAACCCGGCAATAGCCGGGTTTTTTTATGCGGCAGCTGCGCGCTTTATAACTGCAAAAGCCGAAAATATACATCTTTGGGTTGGTGAGTGCGGTCAAATAATAATGGATGATTGGTGCGGCCTTTAATTGGGAAATCATTAAGCCAGGTGGTATCGTCGGAAATACCCCAAAACGTGACACGATCAATTTTGTCCTTATGTTTAATAAATAATTTAAATAAAGACTCATAACGTGCGCTTAGTTGCTCATTGCGTTCTTTAGTCATGCCTTTTATATAAGGGTCGCGCTCTGGAGTGTAATCAAATTTTGTTGCTATATCGGCTGTAGGTGAATCCCATTCACGAGAGAGAACATCTATATCCAATTCGGTAAAGTTTACACGCAGGCCTAACTTGGCATAGGCTTCAATACTTTTTTCGATATCGGCAATGCTGGGTCCATCAATGGAAATGTGCGCTTGTATGCCTACCCCCTGTATTGGTACACCGCGTTTTTTGAGGCGCTGTAAAAGCGCTAAGGCCGCTTCACGTTTACCGTCTTTTTCAATGTTGTAATCGTTGTAAAGCAGGTGTGCATTAGGGTCTATCTCGTGAGCTAAATGAAATGCATGATCGATAAACTGTTCACCTAAAATCTTAAAATAGTGGCTTTTACGCATGGCGTTGTCATCCCCGACAGCCTCATTGACAACATCCCAATCAGCCAATTTGCCTTTATAACGGCTCACTAGTGTGGTGATGTGTTCAGTCATTTTAGTGCGCAGTTCGGCAGGTTTAATGTACTTGCCTTTAGCCGTTTTAAATACTGAATCAGGTATTTGGCTATGCCACGCCAAACAATGGCCTACAGAGAGAATTTTATGTTGCTGGCCAAACGCGACAAAATTATCCGCGTCCGTCCATTTCCAGCCACCGTCAATTGTGCGTAAACGCTCCCATTTCAGGGCGTTTTCCGGTGTGATGGAAGAAAAGTTGCGTTTTACAATTTCTGTTAAATCTGCATGTTCCCCGCGTGTAAGTGCATCATTTACAGCAGTACCAATTAAAAAACGATCTTTAAATGCATCCTTTAAACCGTTGCGGGCCTCGGCAAACACCTGGCAAGAAAGCGGGCTCGCTGCAGCAAGAAGGCCGGAATGAATTAAAAAGCGTCTGCGGTTTAGTGTCATATGAATGTCTGCCATTTATGAAAATAGAGTAAAAATTGAAAGTGCGGGTTGTATATTACGGACCCTTTTGCGGGTCGAACCACAGTTCAGTACGCTCAAGCGGAGTTTCTTTTGTGAGGAACGGATTATTTAAATTAAAGATACGGCGATTTTTCATATTGGCTTTATCCAATACATCCTTAATATTGGGTTCGCTGTAGAAAATTTTATCAAAACTCCCGTCTGCAACGGCTTTATTTAAACCCTCTTCAATATCATTGCCTAACTTAGGGTTGTCTCGTGAAACAAAAATATAAAAAGGCATTCTGTATACTAATAATATAGTTTCCTCCACAGCCAAATCGGGCATGTTCGGGCGTTGGACGAGCTCACCAAATGGCTCGTTAACACCGCGCGGAAACGCATCAAAGCGTTCACCTTCAACCATATAAAATAAACCGGGATATTTATTAATGGTTGTAACTTTAAAACCGTTAGCTTGCAAGATTTTCGTATCGGTCCAGGTTTTGCCCTGCCCAAACGTGAATTGTTTGAGGTCATCTAAGGTTTTTACTTGGCTAAATTTATATTGATTTTTCTTGTTAATAATTAATATGCGGTAGCCAAGTAAACCTTTTAAAACTGGTATTCTAATGGGGCGCAGTTCCCGCTCGATTTCCGGATCTGAGGTAGTCCAGCAGAGATTCAGCACGCCCTGGTTTTTTACCTCTTCATTGGTCCTAGCCTGGGTAAAATTCTCGTGAGAAACAGATAATCTGTATTTGGTAGGTATATGCTCAAGTGCATTTTTAAGCTGATTGATAATATATCGACTGTTTGGGTCGGAATATTCATTAACTCTAATTTCAAAGTCTTCGGCCTGAGCCGTTTTACACAGAAGTAATAAGATAGGTATCAATATTCGAGCAAAATTTTTCACGTATTAGCTACCTACATTAATGTTAAAGAGCAGTTCGTTTTCAACGAGCTTATTAGATCTGTGTGAACGAAAAACTTAGCCGTTTCGCTGTGCCAGCGCCATTTTGTGGATTTTTTTACTACGTCGTAACATGGGTTAGACAAAATTTTTGATAATGTTGGAGCTTGGCTGGGTGTGGTCGATACTACCTTTTTGCCCCGTTTAAATAATCGGTCAATTAAAGCGATAGTGCTGACTGAACTCTTATCTGAATACACTCGACTGCTCCGTTTGTAGTGGTGAATCTGGGATTCGATTTCCGCTGCCGCTGAGTCTGGGATGAATATTTCTAAATCGTTTATAACCGAACAATGTGCATTTTTCAGATGGTATGAGGCTTAAAATCTTTCCCTCTCCATGCTGTTCATCAAGCGTAATCTGATAACTAAAACAGTCATACTAAAACCGTGGAACTACAACTCTATTTCGTGCTTAAGCTATAAATAGTCATCTGTCGCACTACACCAAGCTGTAGAGCCAAAAGAGCCTGCGTCAGTAAAAAGCTCAATTTGTACGAAGCTAAAGGCTGTCTAAGCGTTTGGCTGTCAAAAGTAACTCAATAACCTAATCGATGATTCGGGTATTTTCAGTTTAGTCCGGCCACGGGAATCCGCAAATTGGTTACCATCAGTGGGTTGTTACTTCAATTTAGGAATAAGTGAAACGCTTCGATAGGGCAACCGGCTTATTTTTTGCGGAAAGCTCAATTCCTTAATAATTATAGATATTGACCGCTTACTGGCGGTGCCGGGCTTGTAGAGACCTCTTAACACATTGCTAGCCTTGATTGCCATCTTATCCATTTCAACACAAAGTTTAAGCCAGGTGCGTTTTGCCGGCCGACCGATGCGAAGCAGTGAATTGTCTAGTGCTATTTGCCTTGAGCCTTAGAAAATCATCTTTCTGAACGTATAAGCAGAAACATTAGTGCTAATTTCTTTCAGTTACCTTGAATAGTCGATCACTCATCCTCATAAAAAGGCGGCTATAATCGCCGCCCCTAATCAGGCCCGAGAATAGCCCCAGGGCAACACTCTTATAGCTATAACGATTATCCTTTGGACCTATGCATGAAACCCTATCCCATCTGGAAATACCTTCTTCTCATCGCAGCCACGGTGCTAGGTGCTATATATTCGCTGCCTAATCTTTACTTGCCCGATCCCGCCGTGCAGGTGTCCGGCGACTCCAGCCGTATCAAAGTGGACCAGACGTTGGCGGATAAAGCGGTGGTAAGCCTTAAAGCTGCAAGTATCGGTGTGCTGCGGACAGAGTTGGGTAAAGAAGGCCTAATGATCCGGTTAAACAGGGCGGAAGATCAGCTCACCGCGCAGAGCACTCTTGATATAGCGCTTAACGATCAAAGCGGCAAAAAGGGCGCTGATTATGTTATCGCTCTGAACAAGGCGTCCACGACACCTGCCTGGCTTGAAAAGCTAGGCGCTAAGCCTCTGAATCTCGGCCTCGATTTGGCAGGCGGAATTCACTTTGTGCTAGAGGTAGATACGCCTAAATCGATTAACGATCGTATGGTCGATTTGGAAGAAGTGATTAAAAAGGCAATCCGTGAGGAGCGTATATTCGACGTAGACCTCAAACATAGCGGCACCGAGTTTGTTCTTGGGGTAAAAGACGAGGCCGCTAAAGAATCCATCAATAAGATTTTGCAACAGTCCGCTCGGGAGCTGCAGCACACGAGCAGCGGTGATGCCAGCGGTGGTTACGTCATCAAAGCTTCCCTTAGTGAAGAAGCGATACGCGAAATTGAAGAACACGCTATCTCGCAGAACCTTACTACGTTGCGTAATCGCGTCAATGAATTGGGTGTGGCAGAACCCATAGTGCAGCGCCAAGGCCGTAATCGTATCGTCGTGGAGCTGCCCGGTTTGCAGGATCCAGGTCGTGCTAAAGCCATCATTGGTAAAACTGCCAACTTAGAATTTCGCCTAGAGGCTAATGCGAGCACTACCAGTAAAGAGAAATTCGATTTCCGTAATGAAGATGATCAACAGCGTTTTGGCGGTGCTGTTCTTGAGCGCCGCCCGATTGTCACCGGTGAGGATGTAGTGGGCGCGACTCGCGGCTACGATCCTGAAACGGGTCAAGTTCAGGTAAACATATCCCTTAGTGGTGATGGTGGCGCGGAAATGCATCGCGCGACGCGGAACAACGTGGGGCGGAAGCTAGGCGTAGTGTTTATTGAATACCGCACTTTTAAGAATAAGGTCAAAAATGAAAGCGGGGAGCTGATCGAGCAAACTACGCAAATTCCTGAACGCAAAGTTATTAGCCTTGCCACGATCCAAAGCGCATTGGGTCGGGAATTCCGCACGACAGGTTTAAGTGAAGACGAAGCCGGTGAGCTTGCCTTATTACTGCGTTCGGGCTCTTTAGCGGCGCCCATGAAATTCGTCGAAGAGCGCGTCATAGGGCCTTCGCTTGGTGCTGAGAATATTCAAAAGGGTTTGGATTCGGCTATTTGGGGCTTTATTGCCGTCGCCGTATTTATGATTTTGGGTTACAAAGTGTTTGGTTTAACCGCCAATATTGCCCTGTGTATTAACCTTTTAATGCTGTTATCCGTTATGGCTGTATTCGGCGCGACGCTTACGCTGCCAGGTATTGGCGGTATTGTATTGACTATGGGTATTGCGGTGGATGCCAACGTGCTTATTTTCGCGCGGATTAAAGAGGAACTAGAAGCAGGATTGGCTCCTCATGCGGCCATTGTGGCCGGATTTGATCGCGCCTTTATCACCATTGTGGACTCCCATTTAACTACTCTTTTGGTGGCGGCGATTCTATTTGGTATAGGTACGGGGCCAATTAAGGGTTTTGCCGCCACGTTATTTGTAGGTATTTCCACGTCTTTGTTTAGTGCCATTGTAGGTTCCAGGTCCATGATTAATTTGATTTATGGCCGCCGCAACGTAACAAAACTTCATATTTAATTGCCCTGGGATTTATAACAATGATTACTAAAAAAGCGATTAATTTTATGGGGGAACCGCATCGGCGTGTGCTGATGTTTGTCTCCTTGATTTTGACTTTAGCGTCCCTTCTCAGCCTCGCCGTAAATGGCTTGAAATTCGGCCTTGATTTTACTGGCGGAACTTCTCTTGAATTGCGCTACGCCGAAGCACCGGATTTAAATCAGGTGCGCGAGACCCTGATAACATCGGGATATCCATCGGCCGTGGTGGTAAATTTTGGCGGCCCTAACGATATTTTGGTGCGTGTGCAAAGCGAGCAGGCCAACAACGATTTGGGCAATGTCATCACGGATTTATTACGCAAATCATCGAACGGCGAAATCACCATTAAACAATCGGAATATGTAGGCCCGCACGTAGGTGAGGAGCTGATGAATTCTGGGGGCTTAGGTATGCTGGTGGCACTGTTGGGCGTATTTTTATACGTTGCCATGCGCTTTCAGTTTAAGTTTGCTTTGGGATCAATTCTTGCGTTAATGCACGACGTTGTTTTGATTTTAGGTGTGTTTTCGTTTTTCCAACTGGATTTTGATTTAACGGTTTTAGCCGCCGTATTAACTATTATTGGTTTCTCAATAAACGAATCCATTATTGTCGCCGATAGGGTACGGGAGAATTTGCGCATCATGCGTGGTGTGGATGTTAAAGATGTAATCAACACATCTATAACCCAAACGCTAAGCCGAACCATCATGACCTCCGGTTCAGTGAATATGAGCGTGTTGGCGATGTTTTTCTGGGGTGGTGATGCATTCCATCATTTCTCTTTAGCGTTGTTATTCGGAGTAACTTTCGGTAACTACTCATCTGTATACATTGCATCTGGCTTGTTGCTGACATTAAAGGTGACCCGCGAGGATTTAATCCCAGCCGAAGTTGTGCAAGAAGAAGTGGATGAAATGCCATAAAAAAAGGGCCGCAAGGCCCTTTTTTTATGGAGGTAAAATACAGCGTTTCATGTACTAAACAGCTCTCACCGTTTATATACACAGCCTTTTAGCATTGACCTACAGCGTGTAATAACACATCGCTAACGCTTAATGTTGTACAGGCGGCATGTGTGTCGACGACGTTGTTTCTGGTTGCCATAGTTGATCTGGCATGGCAGCCTCTGCCATGAGGATGAATAAATACTCAAGTTCCAACCCCAGTGATCGACCGAGTTCTCGCCACATATAGCTTCCTCAAAACGCCGCGTTTACTGGATTATAGTGGCTTTATGCCGATGACTCAGGTCACTTAGTCATAGCTATTCAAGCTTTTGGATGAAATTGGTTCTATAGGAAAATCACAGTGTTTAAGACATTTATTCAGTCTTTATTCTCTCAGCGTATATCTGTGCGGGAAAGCGATGTATCCGATATGCGCGCTTCATTATTGCGTCACCAACGAATTTTTCGTTCCAGTCATGGTTATGGGTATTTCGACTGGGATTTGCAAAAGCAAAAAATGGATTGGAGCGGCGGCTACTGGAAATACTTAGGTTATACCGATGAAGATGTGGAAGTGATTTCCATGTCATCCAATTATTTTGATTATGTTCATCCTGAAGATGTCGGCCGCATGCAAGAGGCCATTTGGAAGTTATTTAAAGCGCAAACGCTTATGGGCGAAGTTACCTACCGTGTGCGCAAAAAAAACGGCGGTTATATTTGGACGGAAATTCGCGCCGATGCAACACGCGATGAACATGGTTGGGTCACCTTTGTCAGCGGTATTGCTTTTGATGTAACCAAACAAAAACAAATGCAACAAGCGCTGCAATTAAGCGAAGAACGGCATGCGCGTATTTTGCAATCATCCAACGACGGCATTTGGGAATGGGTGCTGGATCAAGATGGCTTTCATTATTCTGCGCGCTGCTGGGAGCATTTGGGGTATACGGAAAACCATGAAGCCATCGCTCAGGGGGTGGATCGCATGGCCGCCTGGCGCAAGCGTATGCATCCGGACGATTTGCTGCAATTTGACCGCATTTTATCTCAGCACATTCGTAAACAGGGTCCGTTTGATGTGGAATACCGTATTCGAGGTAAGGGTGACCGCTGGTTTTGGATTCGCGCTCGCGGCCAAATGGTATTTAATGAAAAAGGTGAGCCAGTGCGCATGTCCGGTTCCAATATGGATATCACCGAGTTAAAAAAAGCTGAAGAGCGCGTTATTAAAGCCAAAGAAGACGCAGAAAAAGCCAGTCAGGCAAAAAGTGAATTTCTCTCCAGCATGAGCCACGAATTAAGAACTCCGCTCAACGCAATTTTAGGCTACTCACAAATATTGGCCATGGATGAGAGCTTGGCGTCTGTACAGCGCGCCCATGTGGCAGAAATTACTCGTGCGGGTGATATTTTGTCACGCTTAATTAAAGATTGTTTGGATTTAGCGCGTATTGAAGCTGGGCATTTGGATTTTATTTTTAAACCCCTCGCCCCTTGCGAATTAATTCAACGTTGTTTAGGGATGGTACAGAATCTAGCTATTAAGCGAAACATCAATTTAGTATTTTATCCAGGCAATTTTTCATCGGTGACGATCACGGCGGATCAAACTCGGTTGGAGCAGGTGCTGCTGAATTTAATTACTAATGCGGTTAAATATAACCGCGATCGCGGGCGCGTTAATATTGCTTGCGCAATCGAAGCTGACACCTTTTTCCGCATTTTGGTACAGGATACGGGCAAAGGAATTGCGCTGGAAAAACAACATCAAATATTCCAGCCATTTAATCGTTTAGGTGAAGAAAATTCTAAAATTGAAGGCAGCGGCGTGGGCTTGGTCATCACCCAACGCCTTGTGCAACAAATGGGCGGCCGCATTGATTTTTCCAGCCAAGAGGGCGTAGGTAGCCGTTTCTGGATTGATATTCCGATGCGCCAAGAAGTCAATAATCCGCCGGTTTTAGGTGCAAATGCAGAAGCTGCCGAAATTAAACCCAATGAACTTGAGATTGGTGGCCGACGGCGGATTCTATATATCGAAGACAGTCCGTCCAACCAGCGTTTAATGGAACATTTATTAGGCCGTTTTCCTCAGTTGGAATTACAGTTAGCCGGAGATGCTCTTAAAGGATTATTTTATGCCCGTACCGAGTATCCAGACCTTATTATTATGGATATTAACTTGCCGGGCATGGACGGATTTGAGGCCTTAGAGGTACTGCAATCAGACTTGGCTACCGCCCATATTCCAGTGATTGCTTTAAGTGCTAATGCCATGAGCCACGATGTTGAAAAGGGCTTAAAAGCTGGCTTTGTCAGTTACCTGACGAAACCTTTGGAATTCGGTTTGTTAATTGAAGTGTTTAATCGTTGTTTAAAATAGGACGGTTTATTTCGCTGAAGAACTGTTGTTGCGCTGATATCGTTGTTGTCATTGACGTGCCGTCTTATTTATAGAGTTGTGGATATTCCGGCGGTAAAATTAATTCGCGAAAATACTTAATCCATATACCCAAGCATCCTCCCCACCATTTGGCCCTGGGTAATAGCCTTTGCGAACCCCCAATTGGTTAAAGCCCAGTGTCTCATAAAGCCCAACCGCCGCTTGATTAGAGGGGCGGACCTCAAGAAATAAATCTTCCGCCTGACCCTCCAATTGTTCAATGATAGTCGTCAAGAATAAACCACCGAGGCCTCGGCCTTGATAAGCTTTCGCTACGGTTATTAATAATAATTCAGCCTCCACGGAGGCAAGACTAATGAAAGCGTGCGCAATTAACTGATCGCCGAGGATTAAACCCAAGCCCCGGTGACTGTTACACAAAGAGCTTTCGAGATTGCTGCGGCTCCAGGGATGTCGGCTACTGGTCTGCTCCAATTGATTAATAGCGTCAAGCTGGCTCAAAGTTAGGGCGCTAAAGTGCAGGGTGCCTAAAGATGAGCTAAGCGTGCAAGCAGAAAACGGTGCCAAGTTTATACCTGCCTCAGTTGTTGCCATACACGCGCCTTAAGCGCAGGTTGGGTAAGCATTTGCGCAAGGCTCGGCAGTAAAAGGCAAACATTACTGGGATGCGCCAGCGGTAGACTCTCCGCTAAGCGCTCGGCAAAATCAAATGGACCCTGCGTGCAGGCGTTATACGCAGCTTCCCCCATGAGAATCAAGCGCTCGCCGGATTGTATACGCGGGGTGAGAAAACTCTGCAGCATCTCGCGAGCTTCGGCCCAATCCTGAGTTTGCAGTGGAGACTCTACCGGCGGCCACGTAATTACTTCAGCCTTAACCGGTTCTTTAATATTTAGAGCGCTGAGAATGTTGTGTAGTAACGCATCCGTGGGCAGTGCCTGTTGGCTTTGCCGTGAGTCGATCCACAACCAACCGGGTAGATGCCAAACGGTGAGGGCGAAGCGCAGAACCCGCTGCGTTGGCACCATGCCGCTTGTGTGAACGGGTTGCCGTGGTTGTGTTGTGACAGCAGTTGCTTCGCCGCTGATGAGCCGGTGTGTAACCTGCTCTACCAATTTAGCGACCGGCTGCGAAATTACTGGCTGCAAAGGCAGCTGTTCTTCAGTAGCGTTGGAACTATTTATTATCGCCGCTTGAGGCTGTTCTACTACTGCTAAGGTCTCGTTGCGCACCAGCGCCACCGAAGCTTTTGCGCCGATTAAATGTTTACGCGGCACAAATTGCTCTATACCCAAAGCATCTAAGTATTCCATCCGGCGCTGTTCGCTCACGGTGTCCTCCCCGTTAAGTTGAGAGCCCTTTTGAGCTTTCGCCAGCTGACCGTCACTTTGCAATGCTTAGTCATGTTGAGGGTGAGAGCGCTGACGGCCCCCATCCAGTAAATTTAACGCGTGTAGATACGCTTTAGCTGAAGCGGCAACTATGTCGGTGTCTGAGCCTATGCCGTTCACAATAAGTCCTTTGC
>DATDJI010000080.1:0-67808 GCA_036520615.1 Cellvibrionaceae bacterium
AAGCAGCTAATTTAACCGACGAACAGGTATACGAGCTCATTTTCCAACCTGGATTTTCCACCGCGCAAACTGTTAGCGATGTTTCCGGACGCGGTGTGGGTATGGATGTGGTTAAACGTAATATTCAAGCACTTAACGGCATTGTAGAAATATCATCGATTGCCAATAAAGGCAGCAAAATTCGCATTCGCCTGCCATTGACACTCGCCATTCTCGACGGGCAGTTAGTACGCGTAAATGGCCATATTTATATTTTTCCGTTGGTTGCCATAGTTGAGTCTGTGCAACACCGTGTCGAGCATATGCGCAATATCGCAGGTGGTTGCAGCGTATTTAAATTGCGCGAGGACTATGTGCCGGTATTACATTTAAAAGACGTTTTTAATTTAGGCCCCGCCCCGCCGCGCGATGAGCCTTCTTTAATGGTTGTGGTTGAATCAGAGGGCGAAAAAGTCGGCATAGTGGTGGATGAGTTGTTAGCACAGCAGCAGGTAGTTATAAAAAGCTTGGAGCAGAATTATAAAAAAGTCGACGGTGTATCCGGTGCAACCATTTTGGGTGACGGCACAGTGGCATTAATTCTGGATATTCATGGCATTGTACATTTAGCCGGCGTACGGCAAACGCATCAAAAAATTGCATAACGGTTGCTCTTTGATTAAAAAATGCAAAAATTTAAATTTGTAGCGATAACAGGTAAAAATTTATCGCTACACGTACCGAGGAAGCAGTATGCAAACCCACTCTTTTGATATGCGGCGCAGCCAAACGGAAATTAATTCCGCCAATGAATCGAGCCAATACCTAACATTTATTATGGCGAATGAAGAGTACGGCGTTGATATTCTCTGCGTGCAGGAAATTCGCGGCTGGGAAACGGCAACGCCGCTACCTAATGCGCCAAAACATATAAAGGGCGTTATTAATTTGCGCGGCACAATCGTACCTATTGTAGATTTACGCCAATGTTTTGGATTGCCTGCGATTGATTACACGGCGGTCACGGTTGTGATTGTATTAAAAGTGCAGCATGCCGGCAGTTCGCGAATTATTGGCATTGTAGTCGATGGCGTCTCAGATGTTTATTCACTGGTTGATAAGGATTTACGGCAAGCACCGGATTTGGGCCGTGCGGTGGACATGCATTTTATTAAGGGATTGGTCAGTGTAGAAAATAAAATGGTCATACTGCTAAATATCGATCGACTGCTTAATTTAGACGATATGCCAAATTTGTCCGGCATTCACGACCAGCTAACGGGCATCTGTTAATTCACGGGGGATTTATGTTTAATTTTTTTAAAAGTAATGCAAAGGACAACGGCTGCCACGAAAAAGCCCAGATTGTATCGGCATTGTATCAGGTGCAAGCGATTATTGAGTTTGAACCTAACGGCACAATTTTGCATGCGAATGAATTGTTTTTATCGACGGTTGGTTATTCTCTTATGGAGATACAAGGCCGTCACCACAGAATGTTTGTAGACAATGAAGAGCAAAAATCCTCCGAATACAGTCATTTTTGGGCGCGCCTAGCTGCAGGAGAAAGTCACCAAGCCGTTTTTAAACGCCTGGATAAACACGGTAAAACTGTCTGGTTGCAAGCCAGCTACAATCCGCTGCGTGACGAACAGGGGCGTGTATATAAGGTAATAAAATTCGCCCAGGATATTAGTAAGACCCGCAACCAAGCTAATTTAGCCGCGGCGTTAAAAACCTGCCAAGCGAATGTGATGATAGCGGATATGGATTTATCCATTGTCTATATGAATGACGCAGTCACGCACATGTTAAAAGCGCGTGAAACTCAACTAAAATCTGCCCTGCCTAAATTTTCAGTAGCTAACTTAATTGGCACAAATGTCGATGTGTTTCATGAAAGTCCAACACACCAACGCGCTCTTATAGGAAAAATAACTGAGCCTTACCATACACAAATTAAGGTGGCAGGCTTAACCTTTACACTTATTGCCACCCCTTGGTATGACGACGCCGGTGTGCACTTAGGTACGTTAGTGGAGTGGCAAGATAAAACTGATGAGCTTGCTAAGCAGGAAGAAGAGCAGCGCATGGCCGCTGAAAATGCGCGGATTCGCCAGGCACTTGATGTATGTGATACCTCCGTCATGCTGGCGGATAATGATTTTAATATTATCTATATGAATACATCTGTAAAGCAGATGATGGAAAAAAATGAGCGGGATATTAAAACTGCATTGCCCGGCTTTAATGCAGCGAAATTGATAGGTGGTTCCATAGATCAATTCCACAAAAATCCACACCATCAACGCAAAATGCTCGAAACCATGCAAACCGAGTTTCGCACAGATATTAAAATCTCTGGGCTGACATTCGGATTAATTGCTACCCCTATTTTTGTCGACGGCGGTAAACGCTTAGGCACTGTTGTTGAGTGGGAGGATAAAACTGAGCAATTAGCCAAACAACAGGCGGAGCAGAGCATTGCAGCTGAAAATGCACGCATTCGCCAGGCGCTTGATAACGTCTCTGCAAATGTAATGATTGCCGATGATGACGCCAATATTATTTATTTAAATTCTGCAGTCAGCTCGATGATGAAAAATGCGGAAGCTGATCTTAGAAAAGCCTTACCGAATTTTGATGCCTCACGTTTATTAGGCGTGAACATGGATGTTTTCCATAAAAATCCATCCCATCAACGGGATGTGATGAAAAATTTGCGCTCGACTTATCATGGTAAAGCCGAGGTGGCTGGCCGTACATTTACAGTTGTCGCCAATCCGGTTATGCAGGGCGAAAAGCGCATTGGTACAGTAGTGGAATGGGCTGATCGCACGGCGGAAGTTGCCATGGAGCGGGAAATCGACACGATGATTACGGCCGCATCAGTGGGTGATTTTACTAAACAAATTTCTCTAGACGGCAAAGACGGATTTTTTGGCAATATTAGTAAAGGGCTTAATACACTGGTGAGCACGGTGGAAATTGCCCTTAACGATATGTTGCGGATGCTCGGTGCTATGGCTCGCGGCAATTTATCCGAACGTATTACGCGCGAATATAGTGGCTCCTTTGGGCAGTTGCGCACTGATGCGAATTCTACAGCGGATAAATTAACCGAAATTATTAGCAAAATTCGCCAGTCTGCAGGTTCTATTCATTCTGCCGCCAGTGAAATTGCGCAAGGTAATGCCGATTTAAGTCAGCGCACTGAAGAGCAAGCCAGTTCGTTAGAAGAGACAGCCTCAAGCATGGAAGAAATGACCAGCACAGTGCGCCAAAGCGCGGAAAATGCACAAAAAGCTAATGAATTAGCTATGCAGGCGCAAGGCAAAGCACAGATCGGTGGGCAAGTTGTCAGCCGAGCCGTGCAAGCGATGGAAGATATTAATGCTGCGAGTAAAAAAATCGCCGATATTATTAGCGTTATTGATGAGATTGCTTTTCAAACTAATTTATTAGCATTAAATGCGGCAGTGGAAGCTGCCCGCGCTGGTGAGCAAGGGCGAGGGTTTGCAGTGGTGGCGGGGGAGGTGCGCAATCTTGCACAACGCTCAGCAGGCGCAGCAAAAGAAATTAAAGAATTAATTCGCGATAGCGTTATGAAGGTTCAAGACGGCCGCGAACTGGTTAATGAATCGGGTAAAACCCTCGGCGAAATTGTTTCGGCTGTAGAAGTGGTGTGTCAAATGATGCGCGATATTGCTAGCGCCGCCCGTGAGCAAACTGCAGGTATCGAGCAGGTTAATACAGCGGTTTCACAAATGGATGAAATGACGCAACAAAATGCGGCATTAGTGGAAGAGGCAACAGCGGCTAGTCAGTCGATGGTGGATCAAGCCAATGATATGGGCCAGCTGGTTAGCTTTTTTAATGTGGGGCAAACAACAAGTGCTGCCATGGGCAATTCGTACAATGCACCTCGTCACCAGGCCACTAAAACTGTGGCAAAAAAAGCCAAGCTTGCTAAGCCAATGCGCTCAGCTGCGCCGTCCTCGTCTGATGAATGGGAAGATTTTTAACAGTACTTTTTAACGCATGTGCAAGGCAGATTAATGATTTTATACCTTAATGGTAAATTATTAATCTGCTTTTTTGTTGATAAAATGCAAAATTATGCGCCCAGCAGAACGTTGTAAAAAATCTGCAAGAATTATTTGCGTGTTGCCAAACGCTATTGTTTTTCTATATACAAATTAATTCCGATTAAAAGCTATTTATTATATGGGACTCTAAGCGGATTATGACGGACTTTATATCAGCCACTCAGCGCGACCGTGAATTCCCGATGTCGCAGGCTAATTTTTCGCAGATTAAAACCATAGCCTACGAGTGGACCGGTATTAAGTTGTCCGACTTGAAGGAAAATATGATTTACGGCCGACTTGCGCGGCGCGTACGAGCGCTGGATTTGCACGATTTTAATCAATACTGTGAGTTGCTCAACAGCGAGGATGCAGATGAAAAACGGGAGTTTATCAACGCCATAACTACTAATTTAACGTCGTTTTTCCGTGAGCCGCATCATTTTGATTTTATAAAAACACAATTGGTGCCGACATTATTAATGCGCAATCACACGAGTAAAAAAATCCGTATTTGGTCGGCAGGTTGCAGTACTGGAGAGGAGCCCTATTCAATTGCCATGGTGGCCGCCTCCATAGCGGAATTGAAATATTGGGATGTGAAAATTCTTGCCACTGACCTTGATTCTAACGTATTGGAACGAGCCAGTGGTGGAGTATACAGCCAAGATCGCTTTGCATCGTTTCCCAGTGTGTATAAGCAGTATGTTAAAAAATCTGCAACGGGTGATCGAGTAAAAGTTATTGATGAAGTGCGCCAGATGATTACATTTAATCAGCTGAATTTGTTGGACTCTTGGCCGATGAAGCAGCCTTTCGATATTATTTTTTGCCGCAATGTGGTTATTTATTTTGACTTGGCTACGCAAAAGTTATTGTTCAATCGCTATGCAGATAAGCTGGCTGATAGTGGGCATTTATTTATCGGTCATTCGGAAAATTTGCATAAGATTTCAGATCGATTTTTAAGTTTGGGCCGTACAATTTACGAAAAAACAAAGTAGCACTATCGACTGCTGTTGAAGTTGAATGGTCGCCGGAGCTATAAAGGTTATGGCAATTGAAACCTTACCTAGGCCCTTAATTGGGTTTGAACATGTTCACCGCGGTTGGGACGCTCATTGGCAGCGCCCATCCGCAAAGATATTACCTGGTGAATGTTACGTCAGCACACAGGATGAATTAATCCAAACGGTATTGGGATCCTGTATTTCTGTGTGTATTCGCGATCGCAAATTGGGTATAGGTGGCATGAATCACTTTATGCTACCTATTCAAGAAGGTGAAAAAGGTATCTCGCGGCAAAATTCTATAAATCCGGCGCTGTGTTATGGCAATTGGGCAATGGAATTTCTTATTAATGCTATTTTGAAGCAGGGCGGGCGGCGCGAGTTTTTTGAGATCAAAATGTTTGGCGGTGGGCGGGTGTTAACCGGCATGACTAATATCGATATAGGCGCGCGCAATATTGAATTTGCGCGCGAATATTTACAGCAGGAAAAGCTGACATTGACGGCTGAAGATGTTGGAGATATTTGCCCGCGCAAAATACTGTTTTTTCCCCGAACCGGAGTGGTTAAGTTGCGCCGTTTAGTGCATACAGCCAACGATAGTGTTGAACGCCGCGAGCGAGATTATTTATTGGCGATGAGTAAAAAACCCAGCACTTCTGATGTGGAGCTATTTTGATATGGTACGGCCGATCAAAGTGCTAATCATTGATGACTCGGCGCTTATTCGCACTATGTTGCGCGAGATGATTAATTCAGATGCACGCTTTAGTGTCGTTGCTGAAGCTAAAGATCCGTTTGAGGCACGCGAACTCATTAAGCTGCACGATCCTGACGTACTCACGTTGGATGTTGAAATGCCGAGGATGAATGGCATTACTTTTTTGGCTAATTTAATGCGTTTAAGGCCCATGCCGGTGGTAATGATTTCTACGCTGACACAAGAAGGTGCGCCAGCCACTTTGCAAGCATTAGAATTAGGTGCGGTGGATTTTTTACCTAAGCCTCAATCCGGTGGTGACAGTGCATTGGAGGTATATCGCGAACTGATTTTAGAGAAAATTTATTGGGCTTCAAAAGCGAATATTATCGTTGATTCACCGGTCACTGTTATAAGCGACAGCGAAAAGGAAATCCTCGCGTTAACCGGTAATCGCAATTTGAAAAGCGGTTTTATCTGTGCAATCGGTGCCTCAACCGGAGGCACTGAAGCGATAAAAAATGTCCTTAAACTGCTGCCGGAAAATGCCCCGCCTATTGTTATTGCTCAGCATATACCGGCTGTATTTAGCGCGTCGTTTGCACGCAGGCTAGACAGCGTTTGTCGTATAAACGTTTTTGAAGCGGAGCATAACCAACCGGTTTTGCCGGGCAATGCTTATTTAGCGCCGGGGCACAGTCATTTGCGTTTATTTAAATCACCAAAAGGATATGTGTGTCGTTTGGATCAGGCGGACCCGGTAAATCGCCATCGTCCTTCGGTGCAAGTTTTATTTGATTCAATGGCTGAACAAGTCGGCGCGCATAGTTTGGGCATTATGCTGACCGGTATGGGAGCCGATGGCGCGGATGCGCTATTGCGCATGAAACAAGCCGGTGCAGCGACGGTTGCGCAGGATGAAGCAACTTCAGTGGTGTGGGGAATGCCAGGCGCAGCAGTTAAGCGCGGCGCGGTCGATAAAATATTGCCTCTGGATAAAATCGCAGGATTTATTATGCAGCAGGCCTACAATCGTTAATTAATACGGGTATGCGTTGGCTCAAATGTCATCTATAGGCGTAGTCCGTAGTCGCGCAAATTATAACGAGTGTGTTCGTAAATAAGTCCGAGATTTTTCCCTGGGAAATCGCGGTTTAATTGAGGCTTTTAGCCGCATACAAGTATTTTTTAGTTAAAAACGCTACCGATAGCGATTGCTGTTTTCGTGGAGCGGTTTGGCGCGTAGCGATAGTGTAATTACCGGTGTCTTTTTCTTTAAATTTCATAGTTTTTAAATTCGCTCTATCACCCAATAAAGCGCAATTAATGATATTCCAGCAGAAGCGCCTTTAAGGCCGAAACGTGCATACCAAAGGCGCTTTCGAACGGAAAATAATACGGGCAATACTGCTAAGACGATGACCAGTTGCCCCAATTCCACACCTAAATTAAATGCCAAAATTGTTAATAACCGCCTGTCTGCGGGGAGGCCTAACTCGCCGAGAACGCCAGCGAAGCCCATGCCGTGTACCAAACCAAAAACAAGTGTAAGTGCAGCTATGGGCTTTATTATGGGCACAATATTATTCATTGCGGTGAATACTACCGACAAGGCAATGGCCACTTCTACCCAGCGGCTTGGTAATTGCAAAATTCCTAAGGCGGTAAGGCTCAGCGTAATTGAATGCGCCAGAGTGAATGCTGAAACTACCCATGCAGCTTTGCTGATAATTTGGCGAGAGTTAGTGTGGCCTTCCCAATTGCCATTGTTGCGGGTCATAACGCAGGTTAATAAAAGCGAAAATAGAAATAAAATGTGATCAAGCCCTTGCCAAATATGCACCATTCCCTGGTAAATAAACGCTATAAAAGTCGACACAACTTGGCTGTGCGCTAAATTCACTGTTTGTATGCGTTGGTTGTCACTCAAAATAAGTGTGTGATGCAAATCGTCAGTGGTTAATTCGGCAATAAGTTTATGCTCGGAATCCCGATCAAAAAATGCGTCGTAGTGAATAGCAAATACACCTGCTAGTGCGCATTGTGCGCGCAGGGATAAGACTATATAACCTTCATTAAAATGCTCATCAATCATCGATGTTGGATCTATTGCCAATACGCAGTCCTTATCAGCGCGGGTGAAGCGCAGTTTGGAACGAATGAAATCGTCAATTACGGATTGCTGCTCTAAAACTTCACGCCACTGTAAGCGGCCATTTTGATCTGCGTCCAAGCCCAAGCTTTGTTCAAGATCATAAAGACGCAATTGGGCTGTGCCAGTGAGCAGGCCTTGTTGGTTAATTTGCGCGTTTAAATAAGCGGTGCTTAATTGATGCGCCCAACTTTGATTGCACATAAAAAGCATAATAATCGTGATTAGATAGCGCATATTTAGTGTCCTTGGTTGAGGGCTGCCGCTTGGGCGCGGGCCAGTAAAATGCGGTCAGCAGGTTCTTGCGCTTGTTGCCAATTTTGCTTTGCCCACTGCAGCGCTTTTTGTGGATCTGGGGAGATATCTAAATAAAATAAACACATATCAGCGGCGTGTTGGGTATCGCCGCGTTGCTCACGCAGATGGATTTTTTCTGTAATTAATTGCTGCCAATTATATTCGCCAGGGCTTAGACGTTTTTCTGCGAGCGCTAGGCGCACCAGTAACGCATCGTCTTGATCACTCAGCGCACGCACGAGCGTACCGAGGGTTGAGAGTAATTCTTCATAGTTATGCAGCGCCAGTTGAACCCCCGCCCATTGACTCCACAGGGACACACTAGCTTGTGCTGGCATTGGCGTTAGATGGTTGAGAGCGGCTTGGGGCTGGTCTAAACGCAGAGCCATATCGGCGAGTATTTGTTGTAACCAAATGCCTTGTTCTGCATCGGCAAATGTACCGGTTGCCAGTTGCCGCAGTTGGGCGTAGCTCGATTGTAATGAAGCCTTGTCGCTGTAACTGGCTGCTTCTAAAGCACAGGCACTGACGGTAACGAGTTCGCTGCGGCCCAGCAGGCTTATACAGTGGCGTTTAGCCTGCGCTGCGTTGCCTTGAATAAGGGCTATACGCGCCGCAAGCAGGCTGGCGGTGACATTGTGCGGATCACGTGCAAAAACTTCATCTAACGCTTGTTTTGCCGAGGAAAATTGGTGTTGATGCTGTAGTAGTTGAGCCCAGGTTAACCAAAACTCAGCGCTTGCGGGATGTTTCGCCATTACTGGCGCGAGTACAGCTTGGGCGCGTCCATATAAATTGGATTGCCCCGGCAGCATTGCTTGTTGCATATAGGCTCGGGCAGCGGCGAGGGCTGCATTCGAATCGTCAGCAGTATTTGATCGGTTTAATAATTCCGTTGAGTGGAGAGGCCATTGGGCGACAACAGTGTCGGCTGATTCTGGAATAAAGGGTGTGGCGAATGATTGGTTGGCCGCCCAAAGATTTAGCAGAATTATTATTAGCCGCAGGGTGAATTTTGCCTGGAGCGGAATAAAGCGGATTGAGAATCCAGATGCCGTGACAATACTTATGGCATTTTTTGCCGTCTGCATTTTGAATCGGCGCACGGCGAATAAATTCTTTCTATTGTTTAAAAACAGCGGATACCTATCCGCGTGTGAGCGAAAATAAATCTTGTGAGCAACAATATGAAAATAATTAAGTGTCATTATTTTTCTCTCATGAACATAGCCTACTTCCTTTTGTTGCTCGTCAATTTTATTTGCTTAAATGCAATAAATTCAGAAGCAATAGTGCTGTAGGTAGAATTAAATAAGCGCCTTCCTTGGCGCATTGCTTTTTAGTGCAACGAGATTTAGTGGGCTGCGAATATATCGTCGTAGGCGGTTTCCTCAATCACATCCATGGCCAAGTTCCGTGTGTTCAGAGGCATGGGTTGGGCATTTTCCATTTGGTTAAATGCTTGGCGGCTATACAGGCTGAAGTCTGCTTGCACGGGGTTGACAGTAATTCCCACCTGGGCGGGTTTTGACATTAACGTACCGTCGGAAACGGTGAAGCTAAAACTATCTTCTCCTGTGGTTTCCGCCGTGGGTGTATACACAAAGTTACCTGCGCCAGAGAGCGTCACCGTGCCGTGTTGCGGCGCTGTGCCCAGTGCAAAAACCAACGTGTCTTTATCGGCGTCGACACCCATTAACATTCCGCTTAGGCTGCCGTCGGCATCGGCTGCAAAATGTGCGGCGCTGGCAGTGGGCATGCTATTCACGACAGGGCTTGTGACAGTTGTATTCTTACCGCCACCACTACCGCAGGCAACTAGCCCTAGGCTAAGTGTGCTGGCGATATAAAGACGAATTAATATGTTCATCGCGTTCTCCTTATATTGAACCTGGAAGTGGATCGGCCAGGTAGGGGAAGGTTGACTTCATCATCTGGGCATTAACGGGTGCCCCGTCGGTGAAGGGCACAGTACCCACATTGGCGTCGGCAGGTTTACATAAACCCAGATCTGTATCCGTTCCATTGACTGGGATGGGGTGACACAGGCGTCCCATAACCACGCGCAAGGCTATGTCCACGACATCATCGCCAGGCCTGCGACCATTGGGGAAACCTGCTAAATCGTTGCCCGCCACACCAAACGTCGATTGCTTAGCGGCAGGTACCGCAGCAATACCGGTATTTAAGCGCAGCATCTCCGATGGGGTTACTTTCGCCAGTTGATTTACGCCGGGAAAGCCGGTGAGAAAAGCGGTAATTAAGTCTTTGCGAGGGAAATTCGTGGGCGCGAGCGTAGGAAGATTTGCACCCAATGTAGTGTTAACTGCATCTTTAAATAGAATATTGAGCAATTCGGGCAGGGATGGGTGGGAGACATAATCCAGAAACTGGCCATCATTTTTCGGTTCACTACCGCTATAGCGATCCTTATCTTTCAGGCCGATTACCAGTTCGTTTACCAATGGATTACCTAAGCGCGAAACCTGCACTAAAGCGCCGCCGTTAATCTCGGTTTTGTTAAAGCTTGGCATAGGATTTTGGATGCGCACCTGAGGGACGCTTGCAGTAGTCCATACACCGATGCTGCCATTACCACTGCCGATCAAGCAGCTTTTGGGGATTTCCAATGCCAACGCAGTAACGTTTTTATCGCCGAGTACATCGTTGCTGGCAGCTTGTGTAATACCGCCGGGGAAGCCTTTGCCATCACCCGCGCCAGGCGCGCTATCGCCTTCCACCGGTACGTAATTTACCAAATCAAAAGTTTTACCTAAGTTCACGACAAACGGATCTTTGCGCTGACCCACAAACACTCGGCCAGGGGTTTGGCAGCCAGGCAGAGTTACCTGGTAAATAAAATGCGCAGCGTATTCGGCGTAACCTGCGCCAAATGTTTTGGTGCCGATATTATCCAAGGGTTTGGAGAATACCTTCGTGCCATCTTGTGCATTGCTAATATCCGCCCATTTGCCTGCGCGCCGGTTGCCGGTGAGCAATTTAAGTGAGTAGGTTTCACTAAAATTGGCTGCAGACATATCCATTGCGGAAATTGCACCGACGTTTTTTAAAGGTACGGCTATTTTTTTTGTGGCGCCGCTTGTGCCGATGGGTAGAGTGATACCCGAGCCCATCGGCAGGCTTTGCGCGAAGCGAAATTCAAAACTTAAGTCTTCCACCGCATCGCCGTTATTATCAACGTGAATGCTATACACGGCGTTGGGGTCCATGGCGAAATAATTCGGGCCGCCGTAGGCGTCTTGCAGAGGGATGTAATTAGCTACTAGGGTGACGAATTGTTCACGCCCCGCCTCGTAACTATTAAAAGCGTAAAGGTCAGTTGAATCCAGAGTGGGCAGGCGAGAGATATTGGGTGCTTCGCGGTGGCTAGAGGCGTAGCTACCCTGGCTTAATAAACCTGCGCAAACGAGGCTCAATAGGTGAGTCGAGTGTAATTTAAACATAGGGAATTCCTTCAGTTGTAAGTTGAGTTTTGTTACCTAGTAAGAAACGGGTCAACTGAAGTTTTGGATGCAGCTTTTTAAAATATTTTTACAAATCGCCTAGCAGGACCGCAGTGGCTTAGAGTGGCTTTACAAATATGGAGCTGTAAAAAAAGAAAAGCTCTGTGAGAGCTAAAAAAAGAAAAGCCCCGTGAGGGGCTAAATTCAGAAGCCGCAGGCAAGAGGCCAACGTAGTTATAACGTCATTAATTGAGCCGTATAGAGCACGGTGCTGGGCTGGCCGTTAGGCGAGCCACCTAAGGGTTCGAGGCTAACGGCTAAGGCTGCCACCTGGACTTGGTCAAACAACGCCGAGCGCGGTAATTTCACCCGGCCTGATTTAGGCAACAAGCCTAACGAAACCGGCGGGCGCCCGTCGGCGGCCAGCATCCACAACTCGTAATCGTGATCGGCCTGGGGTAAGAACGTGCTGCTGGCAGTGATTTCCAGGCCGCTAGCGTGCAGTTTGATCAACCACAATGCCTGGGCTTTTTCCCCTTGTATTAGGGCTACCTGTCCTTGTTCAGTTGGCAATTGGGGGAGTGTAAACAGCACTACCGCCAGCACTAGGGCCGCTGCAGTGGCGAGACCTGTGAGCCACTGCCATACCGGTGCTGAGCGCTCCGGTAACGACACCACCGGAGTAGGCAAAACAACCTGCGACGATGCAATAAAATTTAGGCGCTGCTGGATGGTTTGCCAAACTTCTGGTGACGGGGTTTGTGGTGCTAAAGAGGCGCCCAGCGTATTTAAATGCGCTTCCCAGCGCCAGAGTGCCGAGCGCAGCAAAGCACTCTGCATCAGTAGGCGTGAAAAGCGCAGCCGCGCGCCACCTTGTAATGTACCGAGTACATAGGCCGCCGCCAGCGCATTGTTGCGATCTTCGTTGAGGTAGTTCATCGATCCAGGCACCTCTTTAACACATCCAGCCCTCTACGAATCCAGCTCTTCACTGAGCCTAAAGGCTTTGCCATGCGGTCGCAAACCTCAAAATGCGTCAGGCCGCGGAAATAAGCCAGTTGGATAGCATCCCGTTGTGGGCCGTCTAAAGTGTCTAAACAGTGATCAATCTGTACGCGCTCGCGGGACTGATACAGATTAATTTCGGGTGTTTCTGGGCTTTCTATATCGTCGTGTGCCTCTACCGTCTCTTCGCGACGACTCTTAGTCGCACGCAATATATCCAGCGCCCGGTAGCGAACTATGCTTATCATCCAGGTGAGCACTGTGCCTTTCTCCTGCTGGTAGTCCCCTGCGTTGTGCCAAATACGCACAAAAGCCTCTTGTAAGGCGTCCTCCGCCAGGTCGCGCCGCTGCAACATTTGTAGGCTCACAGCAAATAACTTGCTGGACGTATGTTGATACAGCGTTGCAAAAGCTGTTTTATCTCCCTGAGCGGTGGCGCTGAGCAAGTGTAAAAAATTGATACTGGCTTCCATCTAGAGAGTCTCGTGACTATGGGTAATTTGGACGAGATAAACCAGCTCGGTGGCCATGTTCATCGCAGATTGAACCGATAATACGCACGGAGTGAATTATTGTATTGATTACCGGGGAGCAGCTGAAAATTAATCGTAATGAATTTTTTCGAAAGAATTGAACATTTGATAAAAAAGCTGGAAATAACTGCCGAATAACGCTATTTCCAGCTGCAATCTACCCACGTGCTTAATTTTTATGTCTTCGCTTGCTGATGCGTTTTCCCAAGCAGGCCCGCTTGCCAAGGCCGTACGCACCTCAAGTTCTGATTGCCGTAATTACCCGCATTTTTTCTCGGCGGGTGGTGCGGTTCTATGAGCGTATTCGGCCAGCGTTAATTGAATCTGCCGCACCATTGCTAATTCTGCCTTTTTTGCTAAATTTTCCGGATTTTTTTAGAAGCTGTTTAGGTCCTGGCAGATTTTTTCACCTTCGTAAACTAATTCTCAGCTGACACACCAGCTGAGAATTTTTAGATAAATATTTAATTGCTAGCGAATTAAATCAAAACGATCGAGGTTCATCACTTTATGCCAGGCGGCGATGAAGTCCTCGATAAATTTTTTCTGTGCGTCCTCGGCAGCATAGACTTCTGCTATGGCGCGCAGTTGTGCGTTGGAGCCAAACACTAAATCCACCACTGTAGCTGTCCATTTTAATTCTCCGTTGCGATTTTTTCCTTCAAGATAGTGCTCGCCTGCCACAGGTTTCCATTGCGTATTGATATCGAGCAAATGTACGAAAAAATCATTGCTTAATGTTTCCGGCCGCAGTGTAAATACACCGCGCTGATTTCGTCCGACATTCGCATTTAGCACACGCATGCCGCCGATTAATACGGTCATTTCCGGTGCGGTAAGTTTTAGCAGATGTGCTTTGTCAATTAATAATTCCGCAGCAAGGGATTCAAATCCTTTTGCCGCGTAGTTGCGAAAACCATCTGCACGAGGTTCTAGTACATTAAAAGACTCTATATCGGTTTGCTCTTGCGATGCATCCATACGCCCTGCAGTAAAAGGCACGCTTACTGAGTAGCCAGCATTTTTTGCTGCCGCTTCAATTGCCGCACAGCCGCCGAGCACAATTAAATCAGCCAGAGAGATTTTTTTAAGCGAGTGTGCGCTGTTAAATTCTTGTTGAATTATTTCGAGTTTAGCCAGCACACGGGCAAGCTCGGCGGGTTCATTTACCGCCCAATGATTTTGCGGGGCGAGTCGAATGCGCGCTCCGTTGGCACCGCCGCGTTTATCGCTGCCGCGAAATGTCGAGGCCGAGGCCCAGGCGACATTCACCAGTGCTGAAATGGAGAGGCCACAGGCGAGAATTTTCGCTTTCAGCTCGCCCGTGTCGTGTTCGTCCACCAGAGCATGGTTGAGGGCTGGAATTGGGTCTTGCCATAGCATCACTTCCTGAGGCACGAGGCTTCCAAGGTAGCGAGTGCGCGGGCCTAAGTCTCTGTGCGTAAGCTTAAACCATGCGCGTGCAAAAGCATCGGCAAACTGCGCTGGGTTTTCATGGTAGCGGCGGGCGATTTTTTCATAGGCCGGGTCAAAGCGCAGCGACAGATCCGCAGTGGTCATCATAGGGGGGGCGCGCTTAGCAGGATCGTGCGCGTCTGGAATCATATGCTCGGGTTTGCAGTTTTTCGGCGTCCATTGGTGGGCTCCGGCAGGGCTCTTGGTCAGCGTCCATTCGTAGCCAAATAACATATCGAAGTAGCCGTTATCCCAAGTGGTTGGGTTGGGTTTCCAGGCGCCTTCAATGCCGCTGGTCGTCGTGTGTACACCCTTGCCAGTGCCGAAACTGTTCACCCAGCCGAGACCTAAGTCTTCTATATTGGCGCCCTCGGGCTCAGCGCCGACCAGGGTTGGGTCTCCCGCGCCGTGGGCTTTGCCGAATGTGTGGCCGCCTGCAATAAGGGCGACGGTTTCCTCATCATTCATAGCCATACGGGCAAAGGTTTCGCGCACATCGCGGCCGGAGGCAACTGGGTCGGGGTTGCCATTGGGGCCTTCAGGGTTCACGTAAATAAGCCCCATTTGCACCGCCGCCAGAGCCGCTTCAAGCTCGCGCTCGCCGCTGTACCGCGCATCGCCTAGCCAGGCGGTTTCTGAGCCCCAATAAATATCTTCCTCCGGTGCCCAAATATCCACGCGGCCACCGGCAAAGCCAATAGTTTTAAATCCCATAGATTCCAACGCCACATTGCCTGCGAGAATCATTAAATCCGCCCAGGAGAGTTTGCTGCCGTATTTTTGTTTAATTGGCCAGAGCAGGCGCCGGGCTTTATCTAAATTGCCATTGTCGGGCCAGCTGTTGAGCGGGGCAAAGCGTTGGTTGCCCGTGCCTGCGCCGCCGCGTCCGTCACTGGTGCGGTATGTGCCCGCCGAGTGCCAAGCCAGGCGAATCATCAGGCCGCCATAATGTCCCCAATCCGCTGGCCACCAGTCCTGGGAGTCTCTCATCAGCGCATGTAGATCAGTAACGACTGCACTTAAATCCAAGTTATTAAATTCGGCTGCATAATTAAACTCTGTGCCCATAGGGTCAGAGGCGGGTGAATGCTGATGCAAAATATTTAATTTAAGTTGATTGGGCCACCAGTTGGCATTTGCAGGTGCACTTGCCCGCGTGTGTTTGCCCATGGCGGAGAAAGGGCACTTCGGTTCATCTGACATAACAATATCCTAGGAAAGTGTGGTTGACCTGCTGAACTGTAGAGTGCTTACGAGCGCATACCCAATTGAATCTGCCAATGCCGCTGATAGTGCCACCCAATGTGATTATTTTTCGTTAGCGGTGCGGGAGTAAATCGCGGTGTAGAAATTGGTCTTCTATGAAAATAGGTAATGTGTGCAAGCTAAACAGATGCATATACGCATAGAGCGACTATGACAGATTGCGCGGGTTAAATTGGTTACGCTTTTAAAATTAGTCCTGGTGCGCTGCGTTAGCGGTCGTAAAAGAGATGCGGTTGGAGGGGCTTTCCTGCTGGTAAGCGTAAAGTGTTATTAAAGATGGGTAAAAACATCGTTTAAGGAGCCTGAAAAACTACGTGACTCGCTCTGGCGTTGTTGAATTTACCAAAATATGTTCATTTACTACTTTTAAACTCGGCACTGCTCCTGCGTTGCTGTTGATTTCATTCCAGATGAGATTTTACCTCCCCCCTTCCGTGGGGTCGTACCTCCTGCATCCATGCAGTCGTCCGCTTATTTGATAAGTTCGCCTAGCCGGGGGCGCCTAGCGGGGGGCACCTAGCCAGCGCCGCGCTGCCTACATTTTTCAGAGATTCCTTGATTAGCTTGCAGGCAAGAGTAATTCGCTGTTTAGCCAATTTTTATGTTTTTAAAGCAGATTGAATTTTATTTACCAGTTAGAGCAAGCGATTGTCTTTGAACTGTTAGGCTGCCTGCTTGCGGTTTTTTAACAATCGCTCGATTAACACTCAGGCACAAATTCGTTGGTTTTATTATTTTTTTGCTGCCATAAAATCCACAGCCCCCAGGCCAGCGCAATAAACATAATAAACAAACCTATGCGGCGGCTGAGTTGCGCTAAATGATGGGCTTGGTCGAGAGCATTCCATTGAGTTAACAAATTACCCCAGTCGTGGCCACTTTCATTCCCGGTGGTTAATGGCAGTGAGCGGTAGGGGGCGTCGTCTATATACGGGGCAAGATCAACCCAGTTTTGGCCACACCACCACAGTGTAATACTTGCACCAAAGGTTTCTTTCTGCCGATAGACAAATAACAGCGTGATGCCAAAGGGCATTAATATCTGAAATAAACTGCCGCCGAGAATTGTTAGCGTATAGCCAAAGGGGCGGAAGAATACGTGGCCAAATTCGTGAAATGGCAAATTCACATTATGTAAAAACGAGCTGCCGATTTTTTCCCATTCAAGCCCTGCACGCAGAAAATACAGGCTCCAAATTACAAATACACTCCAAACCAGTGCGCGCCCCACTAAAACTTCAATACTGACGCGCTCGGGAATATACCGCCAAGGCTCAAGTATTTTCTGCGGCCAGCGGTATTCTTCTTCTACATCATCAAACACGGATTTAACGGTAGGACGCAGAGTTATTTCATCGGCAATCTGTTTTGCGCGGTATTTTGCGTAAATAATTCCGCAGTGTGGGCAGCTATCCTGCGGGCCGGTAAATTCAATGCGTGTGCGTTGACATTTTGGGCAGTAGGGTGTGTCGGCCATGGTTTTTATTCCGGCTCAATTTTTTATGTTTATTAGAGATGTTAACTTCGAGTGGATGCTAAATAGGTAGATCGTTTCACTCGGCACGACTATTAATTAGGTGGCGAATCGTAATGAATGGCTACCACATAATAAATATCGACTTTATCTGCCAAGCTTAGCTTAATTTCATCGTCTAGAGTTTTACCTAACATAGCTTTGGCAAGCGGCGCGTCCAGGCTAATTTTATTTTCTTTTAAATCAAATTCATCCGGCCCGACTATGCGGTAGGTAATGGTGCTGCCATCGGCTTCTTTTTCCAGCGTTACATAAGCGCCAAAATAAATTTTGTTAGGGTTATCCGGAACCTGCTCGACAATTTTTAATACGTCTAAACGGCGGCTTAAATAACCGACGCGGCGGTCGATCTCTCGCAAGCGGCGTTTGCCATAAATATAATCGCCATTTTCAGAGCGGTCGCCATTTTTGGCGGCTTCATGCACGATTTGCGTAACCTTAGGGCGCTCCTCATGCCACAGCATTTGCAGTTCTGCTTGTAGTGTTTGCCAGCCTTCGCGGGTAATGTAGGGCGCGCTTTTCTCGGCCGGGGGGCGGTAGCGGCTCACTGCGTTAATACCTGTTGGTAAAAGATTTGCTCACTAAGCATTTGTTGGCGAATAGAATCCGCCTGGCGAAACCCGTGGCCCTCTTCAGCAAATTCCACATAGGTCACTGCAGTGCCCTGGCGACTGAGTGTTGCGACTAAGTCCTGAGCTTGGTTGGGTGGTACTACCTTATCCAATAGACCTTGGAAAATAAGCACGGGGCAGCGAATGCCTGCTGCGGCGAATAGTGGAGAGCGGGCGCGGTAGAGCTCGGCCTGTGCAGGGTAGGGGCCAACGAGTAAATCCAGATAGCGCGCTTCAAACATGTGGGTATCCTGGGCGAGCAGCGCAAGATCGCCAATCCCGTATAGACTCACCCCGGCATCAAACGTCGTGTGAAAGGCCAGCGCGGCCAATACGCTAAAGCCGCCCGCGCTGCTGCCTTTAATAAAGCGCAGCCCAGCCAACCCTTGCGCGCTGACCCATTGAGCGGCTTGGCAAAGATCAACCACGTCCGCATCACCCCAAAGCCCATGCAGGCTGTGGCGAAAGCCGCGGCCAAAGCCTGTGCTTCCTCGATAGTTCACATCCAACACGGCAAATCCCCGACTGGTCCAATATTGATTTTTTAAATTCATCAGGGCAGATGTCTGTCCGGTGGGACCACCGTGGCAAAGCACGATCACCGGCGGCAGCCCTTCGCAAGCGGTGTAATCTGGATTGTGCGGCGGGTAATAAAAGGCGTGCACGTTGAAGCCGTCACTGGGTACATAAATACTCTGTGCCTGGCTGTAATAGGCACTTAATGGATCTTCCGGCAGGGATTCAAGGGCATTTACGCTGTGGTTTTGGTAGGTGAATATCTGGATTAACGCTTGCGGACAGGCTGCAAGGAACAAAGCGCCCTCGTCATAGTGGCTTATTTGGCTGATGTGTGGAAAGTCCTGTAGTAGCGTTTGCCAGGTGCCGAGGCCTAGGTCCAGCTCAGCCAGATTCCACAAACCATCCTGCGTATAGCAAAACAGCAAATGATTTTGCGCTACAAAACAGTAGCTACTCATACCGCTCACCCAGCGCGGCGTTGTGCATTCGGCTGCCATAGGGGCGAGCGCCTCGACGCTATCCTCACCGAGTTTGCGGCGGTAGAGGTTCCACCAGTTACTGATATCGCTGACCCAATACAGGTAACCATCTGGGCCGAATTGAGGTTGTGCGATCGCCTGCTGTGCCGATTCAGCAATCAAGGTGATAGGGGTATCGAGCGTACCTTCAGCTGTTAACTGAGCCACCATCAGGGCAGTGGCATCCCATGGCATATTGCCCTGATGCCATTGCACAAAGGCTAAATAATCTGCATTAGGTGCAAGGTTTAAATAGGCGTAAAAATCTGCGCCTGAATGCAATACCTGCGGGGTTTGGTCCTGCGCCGCTAAGTCGATACTAACAATAGACAGCTGAGAATGGGGGCCGGTAGGTTGGGGCACTTCCATGACGGCCAGTAGCCGATTGCGCGAGCTATCCCATTGCACATCCGCATAACGGCCAGTCGTAGCGGTCAGGCGGCGGGGCGCGTCGGCCGTTAAAAATTCCATCGTATAGAGGTTTTGGTCTGAGGCGTTCGCCCAAATAATCTGTTCACCCGCCAGCCAAAACGGGCAGCCGCCGTATTCTAAAAACAGGCTGCGGGCGCTGTGCTCTGCTGGCAATAATTCGCGCTTGGTGCCATCGGGTAACTGGGCCACAATAACCTGGCGGCCTTTTTGCGCCGGGCGGGCTTCTAACCAAAACAACCAACCTTTGCTGCCTTGCGGGTACATTGGCGTGGTGCTACTGGCTAGGACTGCTTCAACACTAATCGGGGATTCCCAAAATCCGTAAGGGGCTTGTTTTGGCTGGGGAAGATTTTTTGGCATTGCAGGGCTCGCACTCAAAACAGGATCTAGTGGCAAAGGGTTTTGTGGAGTCTATGGCGGCGCTGCCGAGCGCACAAGGTTATTGGGTGGCGCTAAGCGGCGGGCTCGATTCTATGGTGCTAGCCCATTTGGCCCTGCGTTTTTTGCCCTCGGTGCGCTTAATCCATATCAACCACGGGCTTTCGCCCCATGCGCTGCTTTGGCAACAGCAGGTAGAGGCCTGGGCGCAGGCTAATAACATTGCTTATAAAAGCGTATGTGTCAGCGTCGATAAACAGACTGCAAGCCTTGAAGCCGCCGCCCGCAGTGCCCGCTATGCAGTATTTGAACAGACGCTGGCCGAAAATGAAGCGCTGTTATGCGGCCACCATCTAAACGATCAGGCGGAAACTCTATTGCTGCGTCTATTGCGCGGCAGCGGCTTGAGGGGCCTGGCCAGTATGGCACCTGCGCGAGCGCTGGGAGCGGGACTATTATTGCGCCCGTTATTAAACTTCAGCCGTGCGCAGCTACACGACTATGCCCAAGCATGGCAATTGCCCTGGGTGGAGGATGAAAGTAATAAAGATTTAAAGTTCGAACGCAACTGGCTGCGCAACGAGTTAATTCCCCAAATCAGAGCACGCTGGCCCAGTGCATCACAGCAATTAGCGCAGACCTGCCTGCGCTTGCAGGAAGAACATAATCTTTTACAGGAGTATTTAACCGCTGACCTGATTGCCTGCGCCCCCCGTTCTGAACGACTTGGCCATAGCCTGTTAGTTGCACCGTTAAGCCTCGGCTCTGTTCCTCGCCGCCGCAGTTTGTTGCGCCTATGGTTTACAAGCCTTGCGCTAACGCTTCCTAGCCAAGCGGTACTGCAGCAGATGGAACAGTTAATAGACAGCCGCCAAGATAGTGAAGGCTGCGTAAGTTGGGGGCGGTGGCAACTACGCCGCTTTGCAGGCAGGTTGTATGTAGTACCGCAAATTCCGCCACTGCCTGCCCATTGGCAAGCCCATTGGGATACGCAAATTCCTTTAGCGATGCCTAATGGCGCCAGCATTTCTGCACAGTTAAGCTCGCAGGGATTGGCGCCAGGCGTCTATGACTTGCGGCTGCGCCAAGGCGGTGAACGCGCTCACCCGGCCTTGCGTGCCCATTCCCAAACCCTTAAAAAATTGTTGCAAGAAGTAGCGCTGGAACCTTGGCTGCGTGGGCTAATACCGTTGGTGTATCAGGGCGACTGTTTAGTGGCTGTGGGAGATTTATGGGTGGAGCGGGAGTTCTGGGTTGCAGGCGGAGTTAAATTAGTTTGGGAATTTAATGGCACTTGAGACATATCAATCCCATTAGCTAAAAATGATGTCGCAACTAAACGTTTGCTGTGCATCGTTAAAAAAGAGTTCCATGTAATTTGCCTAGCAGGCAGTTTCTTGATTGAAAATTGTTATAGACGATTTGAGAGAAGCGCAGCTGTGCGACGGATATGCGAAATATTGTCGGAAAATTAATTTGGCTAGGTGCTGCTGCTAGCTACTGGTTTAATCATTTGCCTCATCTGCAATTTTTTTCGTAAAGCTATTTTTTCGTACCGTATATTTTTCTCGGCTGCTTTTGCCTTGCAATCGAGTTTTGCTTAACTAGCCAATGCATACTGCGCACATTTTTGATGAAACTTCTCTGCGCGGCTCCTTGAGCTTTTCCCTACCACTTCGGCAGCACATCCCGTATCAGCCGCAGAGCAGCCTGGCCTCAGTCAATAGCAACGCAAGAGCCGCTTTAGCGAGCGGCTTCTGAATTTGTGAATACGGAGTAAATCTACTTGCCGAGGTTTGGTAACTAATTACGGACAAAGTGCAACACTGCTTCTCTTGCGCTATATCAAACCTCTTGGATGGCGAACTTGATCAGCATCAAAGGATTTTTGCTGTGTTAGACCAAACTAAAAATATACCGGCGCGCGTTATTTTGCGCTGTTTAGTTGGCTTTCAAGTGCTTAAATTGAGGTTTTTATGTATCTACCTGCTGTTGTTGTTACCGCCACATTAATTGCGACTCTTGTGCTATTAGGTGTTGGCGGTTGTGGGTTATTAATTGCGGATAAAAAATGCAAAGATTTGCGCATGCATTAATCATTCATCGCGTGGCCGTTCGAATTTCAATTACTAGCAAACACCCGGTGCGCGCGATGGTTTACGTCTTTTAGTTATTTACAACGTAAAACTGTGTGTTTTTCTGCTGATACTTAGCGTCAATGTCAGCGAGATATTCGGCCGAGGGCGGGCTTAAGAACCCGTAGCTATGCCTCGCAGCCTAAGCTCTAACACCCACTTGCAATTATCCGGTCTCAATAAATACCCGTTCAGAACAGCTGTGGCACAATGCTTCTCCCTGAGCTTTTTGATCTGGATCTATCTGTGGCACACCCGTGGCGTTGTTATCTACCTTGCAGTCTCGTATTGGGGTTAATCCTCTATACTCTCTTAAAATCTGCTGCTAGGAAGATAGATTAACCATGTGGTTGCGATCCGGCGAAGCGCCCGTCAGTGTCAAACAAAATTATCTTCTCAGGATAACCACTTATGGCGTAATTTTTTTACTGCATTTAAGTCTATTCTCGGGGCAATTTTCATTCGCTTTTTGGGCGATAATTACCATTCAGGGTTTGCTTTACCCCCATTTAGTTTATTTATGGATACCCAGTAATTCAGCTGAACACCGCCTGTTATTGCTAGATGCTGCCAGTTACGGTGTGCACTTGGCGCTATGGGGTTTTAATCCCCATCTGGTATCGCTCTTCACCGCCGCCATGTGCGTCACCTACCTGTCTGTAGGTGGCCGCCCAATGCTGTTCAAGGCTGCGCTTTTTCATGGCGTGGGAATGCTGTTAGGCGGGTTAAGTACAGGCTGGCGGTTTATGCCGCAGTTACCCTTGCTATCTCTAGTAATAGTCTCCACGGGCTTTACATTGTATTTGCTCAATTTAGGCGGCTTGGTTTATGCCACAAATACCAAATTACGCCAGGCGCGCAGGCAAGCAATAGAACAACAAGAAGAGATGATGCTCACGAACCGGTTGGTGGCTACGGTCAATGGCTCGTTGGATATGGATGTCATTTTACAAACCATTATGGAGTGTGTGCAGCGGTATTATCCGTTTGAAACTCTGTACATGCTGCCGTACAGCGAAGATAAAAAAGCCTTTGTTATTACCGGTATTTACGGTGCCTCGGTAAGCGATGTTGAACGCAACGAATTTATGCGTATGCAGTTCAATTTAGAAAAAGACGCAGACAGTATTTTTGTGCGTGCCTTAACGCGCAATAAAATGGTGTATTTGCCGCGTCTTACACCCGAAGCTGCCGCTACCTCTGCACCTATTGATCAGCATTTGTATAACATTAAAGCGGCTAAATCGGTGTTGTATGTACCCGTGTGCGTTAATAACGAGGTTATTGCAGGCGCCGCTTTTCTAAATTATGAGGTGCCGTTTGATTTAGAAGAGCGCGATTTTGCCCGCATTAGCCAATTTCTAATGCACGGAGCCAGTGCTGTGCGCAATCAATATTTGATCCGTGAACTTAAGACCGCATCGAAATTGGCCAATGAAGCGCGCATTCGCGCGGAGCAATCGGAGGAAGCTAAAGGGCGATTTCTGGCTAATATGAGCCATGAAATTCGTACTCCATTAACCGCAGTCCTAGGTTACGCCGATCTGCTTACAGAGAAAAACTTATCGCCAAAAGATCGTGAAAAATTTACCCAGGTTATTTTGCAAAGTGGCCAGCATCTGCTGGCAATGATTAACGACATTTTAGACATAGCAAAAATAGAAGCAGGCAAAATGTCCATTGAAATATTGCCTTGCTCCCTCGTGGCAACATTATTTCCGCTGGATGCGTTAGTGCGCTTTCGGGCGCTGGATAAAGGCTTGGTATTCAACCTGCAACTGGACTATCCAATCCCCAAAATTATCCACACTGACGCTACACGCTTAAATCAAATTTTAATTAATCTATTGAATAACGCCGTTAAGTTTACGCAGGACGGTTCGGTAAATCTGCGCATCGCTATTGCAGATGATCGTTTACTGTTTGAAGTTGCCGATACCGGCATTGGCATCGCGGATGAGCAAGCCCGACAATTATTTTCTGCTTTTACTCAGGCCGATAGCTCCACAACTCGGCTGTATGGCGGCACAGGATTAGGTTTATTTGTATCCAAAAATATCGCCCAGCTGTTAGGCGGCGATATTACATTGCAGTCGCAAGTGAGCAAGGGAAGTTCCTTTACGCTTTCACTACCGTGTTTGACGGGAGAGGAATATATAAATGACGAGGCTACATTGGCTGCGCTATGGGAAGAGCAAAGCCGTCAACACAATACACAGCAATTGCCTAGATTATCTGGGAAAATATTAGTCGCTGAGGATAACCCAGAAAATCAACGCTTAATTAGCCATGTATTACAGCAGTTAAATGTACGTTTTGATATGGCTCATAATGGCGCGCAGGCATTGGCTTTTGCGGTTCAATCACAATACGATTTATTTTTATTAGATTTGCAAATGCCTTTTGTGGGTGGCAAAGAAGCTGCGGAAATTCTTATTCGGCAGGGTGTAAAAACCCCCATTATTGCCTTTACGGCAAATGTTATGACCCATCAGCGGGCCGAATATGAAACCATTGGATTTGCCGATATTTTAGAAAAACCGTTTAATCGCTGGCAGGTTGCAACTCTGTTGCAAAAATATCTCCCGGAAGAAAAACCGCTTATTAATAGTGTTTTAGTGATAGATGACGACCCGGTGAACCAATTATTGGCACGTCAACTTATTTTGTCTTTGCACCCGGGCATGCGCGTTCGCGAAGCACTAACGGCTGAGAAAGGCTTAGAATTTATCGATGAGGGCGAGCAATTTGATTTGATCTTGATGGATTTGCATATGCCAGGGATAAACGGCTTTGTCGCTACAGAACAATTGCGTCAACGCAATGTTACTAGCCCGGTTTATATCCTTAGTGCTAATTCTGCAAAGGATTATCAAGTTGCCGTTATAAACTGCGGTGCCCAGGGTTTTATCGAAAAACCGCTGAATAAACAACGTCTCGGGCAGTTATTACAGTCGCAAATCTAAATTCCAAACGAAATGGCAACAGATTTTACTTTCTAAGAGGTTAATTCCAAGTCGTTACAAAAAAGCAACCTGAATTGAAATTAGCTGCGGCGAATAAACCGCGAACAAACCCCAAGGATGAAATTGGCAAGTAATTTAAAAAATACTCTGCTCAGTTAAAGCCTTAAACGAATTTTCAGGCAGAGCGCTCGCAGCTCAAACACCTCAAGGCGTTGTATTTAATGGAAGTATTGGTTTTAAACGCTGGCGTTCGCGTTCATACAGAAGACCGTCGCCGCTGCTCGCGCCGAGTAAATGAGCGGTATTGCTATCTGCTGTCATATTAAGTGTCTATAATGCCGCCCTTCTTTTAGTGCTCCAGCCTTCCTGCTGTTGTGATTGTTCCCTGAGGATCCCTTTGTGATAGAAAAATTGCGCAATATCGCCATTATTGCCCACGTAGACCATGGCAAAACCACTCTTGTTGATAAGCTGCTATCGCAGTCCGGCACCTTAGACCGTAAGGACCAAGGCGCTGAGCGCATCATGGATTCCAACGACCAAGAGCGTGAACGGGGAATTACCATTCTGGCTAAAAACACCGCCATCAGCTGGAACGGCTACCGCATTAATATCGTCGATACCCCAGGCCACGCCGACTTCGGCGGCGAAGTAGAGCGCGTTTTATCGATGGTGGATTGCGTGTGTTTATTGGTGGATGCCGTTGACGGCCCCATGCCGCAAACCCGCTTTGTAACTTCTAAAGCCTTTGAGCAGGGTTTAAACCCTATCGTCGTAATTAACAAAGTTGACCGCCCTGGTGCGCGCCCCGATTGGGCCGTAGATCAAGTGTTCGATCTGTTCGACCGCTTAGGTGCCACCGACGAGCAGCTGGATTTTCCAATTATTTACGCGTCCGCATTAAATGGTATTGCCGGTCTATCGCCCGATGATATGGCCGAAGATATGACGCCGCTGTTCCAAATGATTGTAGATAAGGTACCGCCACCAAAAGTGGATATTGACGGCCCGTTGCAGATGCAAATTTCTGCTCTGGATTACAACTCGTATGTTGGGATTATCGGTATTGGCCGCATCACCCGGGGCAAGATCACGCCGAATAAACAAGTAGTGGTCATCGACTTTAAAGGCAACAAACGCAAAGCCAAGGTGCTGCAAGTGATGGGTTATCACGGCCTTGAGCGCATTGAAACTCAAGAAGCCTCAGCGGGCGACATCGTGTGTATTACCGGTATCGACAAGCTGGGTATCTCCGACACCATCTGCGACCCAGACTGCGTAGAAATTCTGCCACCTTTAACAGTGGACGAGCCGACGGTAAGCATGACGTTTCAAGTGAACGATTCACCATTTGCAGGCTTAGAAGGCAAATACGTTACTTCGCGCAATATTAAAGATCGCCTCGAACAAGAGCTTATTCACAATGTGGCCCTGCGTGTAACGCCCGGTGATACGCCTGATAAATTCAAAGTATCTGGCCGCGGGGAATTGCACTTGTCGGTGTTGATTGAAAACATGCGTCGCGAAGGCTTTGAGCTCGGAGTTTCGCGCCCGGAAGTTGTGACTAAAGAAGTAGATGGCGAAATTCACGAGCCATTTGAACAAGTGGTAATTGATGTCGAAGAGCAGCACCAGGGTTCGGTAATGGAAGAGCTGGGTTTTCGTCGTGGTGAATTAACTAACATGGTGCCCGATGGCAAAGGCCGCGTGCGTTTGGAGTTTCTTATTCCTTCGCGCGGTTTAATCGGTTTTCGTGGCAGCTTTTTAACGATGACCTCTGGTTCTGGCATTATGACGAGCATTTTCGATCATTACGGCCCGGTTAAAGGCGGCAGCATGGCGCAGCGCCAGAATGGTGTGCTGGTGAGCATGGTGCGCGGTAAAACCCTTGCCTATGCCTTATTTACACTGCAAGAGCGCGGCCGTTTGTTCTTAGGCCATGCCGAAGAAGTTTACGAAGGCCAGGTGGTCGGTTTACATAGCCGGGATAATGACTTGGCGGTGAACCCTACTAAAGCCAAACAATTAACCAATATTCGCGCCGCAGGTACGGATGAAGCTTTGATTCTCACTCCGCATGTTCGCCATACGTTAGAACAAGCGCTGGAATTTATTGATGATGATGAGCTGGTGGAAGTAACTCCAAAAAGCATTCGTATCCGTAAAAAATTACTCTCTGAAAACGAGCGTAAGCGTTCGGCTAAAAGTGGTAGTTAATAGCTAATAAATTTGTGCTAACTTGTTTGTAAGGTGATGCACGGTTTCAAAAAGGGCGCTTCGGCGCCTTTTTTGTTTTCTATCAAAGTAAAATTAAATTTGAAATTTAAGTTTTTTATTGCATAACTTACGTGCGTTTATTTTGCACCCTTATTGTGTGGGTTGGATTTAAAACGCTAAAAGTTTTTGCCGGAAATTATTGCCCTTTTACCGCATATATTCCCGGTGCATTACGCCACAGGCCTGAATAATCCATACCCATTCCAAATACATAGCGATCCGCCACGGTTAATGCGCTAAATTCTGGGCGAAATTCTGCAGGTTTGCGCGGATGATCTTTGGTTGTCATAACAGCGCAATGAACCGAGCGCGCACCTTGATGCAACAGCTCTTGGAAAACCGCGTGAAGCGTTTTGCCTTCATCAAAAATATCGTCACATAATAAAATGGATTTGCCTTTAATATCGACGTGCTGGGAGGAAATCCAGTGCAACTGCGCACCGGCTACATTGTTATGGTAGCGTGTGGCATGGACATAACTGAGTTCTACAGGCCGGGTTAAATGCGGCAACAGTTGGCCGGTAAATACTAAACCACCGTTCAACAGGCATAACACTAAAAGTGGCTCATGGCCGGGAAGTGCGTGATTAATAGTGTTTGCTAACTCACAGATGGCATCTGTTACCTGTCCGAATGAATAAATCTGTTCGGCAAATTCGCTCAAACTGTCAGCGGTTGTTTGGCTCATGAATACCTCGGCCAATGTAATAGTTGAAAGCGACCATTAGGGCGGCTGTGGTTTAACAATAAACGGCGCCGTAAGGTTTTTAAAAAGCCACGCAATTTTTAATTATCGGCAGTATCAGACGTTCAAACTTCCGACTTAATCTGCAGCTTTAATAGCAAGTGTATGCGAGATCCCGCCGATCTGCTCGATAATTATTAAGGCGCCAACATTGCTGTAAAAAATATCGCAGCCTAAATTTAAATGCTGTGCGAGACTTAATTAATTATTTTTTAATGCTGCACTACAGCGAATCAACTGGCCGATAAATAACGGGCAATTAATTCATTGGCGTCATCCCAGGGTTTTTCCATCTGCAATTGAGCCAGCGGCAGCGTACATTGGCCTTTCAAAGCTACAAGCCGCCCGGTTTTTGGGTTGTTGATTCCCTCTAAAAAATCCAGTACAGCATGGGCGTGCTTAGGTTGATTACACACTAAAATTCCGTCGCAGCCAGCTTCTAACGCCATCTGCGCCCGCGCCGGGTAATCACCGGCAAATGCAGCGCCTGCCATCGATAAATCATCGCTAATAATAACGCCGCTAAATGCCAGTTCTGTGCGTAAAAAATCCTGCAGCCAGGTGCGTGAAAAGCCCACCGGTTTGTGATCCAGCGCGGAAAAAATAATGTGTGCGGGCATAACTGCGGCAAGCTTCGGCAGTAGTGCGCGAAATGGAATTAGGTCGCGCTCTTCGATGGCCTGCAGCGGCCGCGAATCCGCGGGCAATTCCAAGTGGCTGTCCGCTTTAACGCTGCCATGACCGGGAAAATGTTTGCCGCAACTGTGCATTCCCGCGCGCAGCATCCCTTCAACAAACGCACTGCTCAAAGCTGCTACGTGAGCGGCGACTTCGCTGAAAGCGCGATCGCCAATTACTCTGCTGTAATGGCTGTCTACATCTAGTACTGGAGCAAAGCTCAAATCTATACCTACGCCCAACACCTCGCTTGCCATTAGCCAACCTAATTGCTCGGCTAAACGGCAGGCTAATTCTGCGTCACTAGTGTAGAGCGCGCCTAAGCACCCCATCGGCGGAAGCCGGGTAAAGCCGTTTTTTAAACGCTGCACGCGGCCGCCTTCTTGGTCTACGCAGAGTAATAATTGCGGGTTTATCTGCGCTATGTGGCGGGTTAATTCGGCAACCTGTTTGGCGTTATCAATATTACGGCTGAAAAATATAACCCCGCCCACCTGGGGGTGAAGCAATACTTCGCGCTCCTGCACGCTTAATTCATAAGTTTCCACATCGAGAATAACTGGGCCAGTAGAGGAGATACGCATGTATAGATCTATTAAATAGGTAGAAAAAGACCACGGCAGTGCATGGGCGCCAGGTGAAAATAGGCCCACATCATTGCCAGAGCAGAACTCCTTGTCAATCGAGTACGCGGCAAAATAGCGGGTGGAATGCATGGTTTTTACCCAGCTTTGAACGCTGAGAGATCTTGATAAAAATGCTTGCGCCGATAAAACTACTGTATATAATCACAAGTGCTGTATAAACAACCATGCCTGTGGGGCGCCCAATGCTCAAGCTTACTTCTCGCCAGCAACAAATTTTTGAACTCATTAAAGATCAAATAGACACGACCGGCTACCCCCCAACGCGAGCGGAAATTGCGCAAATGCTTGGCTTTAAATCCGCCAATGCTGCCGAAGAGCATATTAAGGCATTGGCTCGCAAAGGCGTGATTGAAGTAGTAGAAGGTGCATCCCGTGGTATTCGCCTGCCTGATCATGAACGCGGTATTCCTATCGTTGGCCGCGTCGCGGCGGGCAATCCAATTCTTGCCGCACAGCATATTGAAGAGTATTGCCCAGTACCGGAATCTTTTTTCCATCCTCGCGCCGACTATTTTTTACGTGTAACAGGTATGAGTATGAAAGATGCGGGCATCTTAGATGGGGATTTGCTCGCTGTGCATGCAACGTCTCAAGTGCACAATAACGATATTATTGTTGCCCGCATTGAAGATGAAGTCACCGTTAAACGTTTTCGTCGTGAGCGCAATCGCTCCATCGTAGAACTTTGGCCGGAAAATCCAGAATTTAATGTTATTCACGTAGATTTAAGGGATCGCAATTTCTCCATTGAAGGATTGAGTGTCGGCGTTATTCGTAGGGGGTAATTTATGGCAACGCAAACAGCGGCAAACACACAATCTAATATCGGTATTACAGAAGTTGTTTTACCCGGCGCCGAGGATTCTCTCGCGTTAATTTTACCTATGCTCGCGCACTTGAGTCGCACCTGCGCTGATAGATGGTTCACCTGGATTGCCCCTAAAGGTGTGCATCGAGATATGCTGATGGAATATGGTTTTGATCTAACGAAGCTGCGCTTAGTGCATGTTAAAAATGCCGAGGAAGCGTTGTGGGTGTGCTGGGATGCGCTGGTGGCAGGAAATAGCCAGACGGTGGTAGCAAGCCCCGGGCGCCTTTCGGAAAAAACCATTCGCGCATTGGAGTGCGCAGCTCTGCGCGGTAATAGCCAAGGTTTATTAATTCGATATCGCTAGGTTCCCAGGACTAATTTATGAAATATCAAGGTAGTTGTCATTGCGGCCAAGTCGCTTTTGAAGTCGACGGAGAAATTCAAGGTTTAACGGCGTGCAATTGTTCCATTTGTCAGCGCAAAGGCTCGCTATTATGGTTTGTCCCTAGGGCGCAGCTGACATTAACAACAGACCAATCTGCGATGGCGACCTATACATTTAACAAACATGTTATTCAGCACCATTTTTGTCCTCACTGTGGCATTCATCCATTTGGTGAGGGCACATCACCTAATGGCGAATTGATAGCGGCAGTTAATGTGCGTTGTTTGGAGAATGTGGATATAGATCAATTTCCTGTCCACCACTTTGATGGGCGCGCTATTTAATATCCTAGTGGCTTTATATTGCCGTGTAGTGGCGTGCAATGAGGGTGTAGGTAATAGCTTTATTGATTTCGATAATTTCTCGCATCAATAATAAATAACGTTTTATTTGGCTCCGTCCTAATGGTGCCTGCAGTGCATCACTTTACTAAATCATTTCGGCGAAATTATTTATTAATTGTGGTAAGGCATAAAATAATTGCCAGCCTATTATGCCTGGATTGTCGATATCGCTGATTTTAATGCGGGACTGCGTCTTCCTTGAAGCAAAATGTTATTTAACAAGAAGAATTAATTTTTATTAAATGGCAGGTGGGTTTGTTTCGCGAGCAAAAACTCGGTGTTTCGCCAAGGCGGTTTTAAATTCATTTAATGCCGCAGGCAGGTTCGCAGGGGTTGCGATGATAATTCCAGTGTCCTTAGTGCCGTCTGGCAATGTAGAAGGTATGGCGGCTTGGGTTAATAAATTCACGCCGCTGCCAATGGCCAGCAGAGGTTTACAATGGCGATATTGTTGCCGTAAAAAATCCAAGCTATGGGCATTTTTTGATAGTTCCTGAATCGCAGCGTCGCTGTCAGCAATGATAACTGCGTCATATAGCACTGGTGGGCCTGCTTCTAAAGAGATTTCAATATCCAACGTATCACCGTTCAACCCTTTAATTCTACCCAAATGGCAGCCGACTAAACGCGGTACGGCGCCTTCTGCAAGTAAGTCTGCATAAAGATCTTTTATGCTTTCTGTTTCAACACCATGGCCGACTAAAATAGCTACGCGTTTTGTGCGAATGCCCGTTTGCCCAGGGCGAAATAGCAACGAAAGCGCAGGCGATACAGGATAGGTTGGTGTGGGCAAATTGGACGCTAATGGCATAGGTGCAGGTACGAACATACCTAAACCCTGCGCAACACCGCTGGCTAAATTATCATTAATATTGGCCAGTAGAGATAATACCCGCTCTCGAATGGCAGGCACTTGCACACGGGTTAATTCAAAGCGAAATGCAGCAATAATATGTGTTTGTTCAACTTCTGACTGGCTATTCCAAAATAATTGCGCTTGCGAATAATGATCAGAAAATAATTCAGGATTACCGCGCACTTTATCTTCTGCTGCTAAAGGTTGCGGATAACTCACATACCCGGCCATACCGGCTTGAAATGGACAGCCGCCACCGAGGGAATTCGGCTCGTAATTAACCCGCCCTCTGTGAATGGTTTGTCGATGCATGCCGTCGCGCTGATTATTATGAACGGGTGCGATTGGAGAATTAATCGGGATTTCGTGGAAATTGGGCCCGCCTAACCGACTAATTTGTGTATCCACGTAAGAATGAATGCGCCCTTGTAACAAAGGGTCGTTGGTAAAATCTATACCTGGAATTACATGTGCCGTACAGAAGGCAACCTGCTCGGTTTCAGCAAAAAAATTATCTGGGTTGCGGTTTAATGTCATTTTCCCAACCGGTGTTACCGGAACTAATTCTTCCGGTACTATTTTAGTCGGGTCTAAAACATCAAATGGAAATGATTCGGCTTCTGCTTCGGTAAAAATTTGTAAGCCTAATTCCCATTGTGGAAATGCACCGGAGTCAATCGCTTCCCATAAATCGCGGCGGTGAAAATCTGGGTCCGCACCGACTATTTTCGCGGCCTCATCCCACACCAGCGAATGAGTACCCGCAAGCGGAGTCCAGTGGAATTTACAAAAAACCGATTCCCCCAACGCATTTACTAAGCGAAATGTGTGTACACCAAAGCCCTGCATAGTGCGGTAGCTGCGCGGAATCGCTCGATCGGACATTTGCCATAACAGCATATGGGCCGACTCTGGCATTAATGATACAAAATCCCAAAACGTATCGTGGGCACTGGAGGCCTGCGGCATACCATGATGGGCTTCTGTTTTTACCGCGTGTACGAGGTCGGGAAATTTCATTGCATCTTGAATAAAAAACACGGGAATATTATTTCCCACTAAATCCCAGTTTCCTTCATCGGAATAAAATTTCACGGCAAAACCGCGCACATCTCTTACGGTATCAGCCGAACCGCGCTCACCTGCTACAGTTGAAAAGCGTACAAATACAGGTGTGCGTTTACCTGCTTCGGAAAATACCGTCGCACGGGTGATGGCACTTAAATTTTGATAAGACTCGAAATAGCCGTGCGCGGCGGAGCCACGTGCGTGTACAACGCGCTCGGGAATACGCTCATGGTCAAAATGGGTTATTTTTTCGCGTAAAATAAAATCTTCTAAAGCTGTGGGGCCGCGCAAACCCACTTTTAATGAATGTTGATTATCCGCTATGGGCACACCCTGATTAGTCGTAAGTACGCGGCCCGTTGCATCTGATCGCACGCGATCAAGCGATCCTATAGTCGCATTTTCACCGGTAAGCCCAATGCCGTCGCCGGTTTTTGCAGAGGCTTCAGTTTCGGACGAAGTACTCGCCCCCACTAACGGTGAGCTGGGATCATGGGTAACACCGCAAGTAGGGGTGCGAGACGCGTCGCCATATTCGTGAGATTTGTTTTCATTAAATATCGTTTCAGCCGATAGCGCTTGAGTGCCAGCATTTTTTTCCAGCAGCTGATCTGCGATAGGGTTATTGACGCCGATATCGCTAGGCGGCGTAGATGTCGAGGGCCCAGATACGGTGTTTAATATTGAGCCTGCGCCGCTTACTGACGTAGGTGGTTTTTTTCGATTAGGCATAATGACCTCTGCATTAAAAGTGGGAGATGGCGTATTCGGAAATTTCAGAACAATTCATAAAAAATAGCTTTGGTTTGTAGCTTCTCATCTTCCGGTTTCTGAATGCGGCGCATCAACCGGTTTTGACTCAGGAGAACCCTGCTGGCGTAAATAAATGGATAAAAACACAATCGATGCAATCGATAAGAATTCACTCTGCCAATTTTGCAAAGATTCAAACCAGAATTTGTTTTCTGAAAAAACATTAAAAAATGTGAGCGATTTATGTTCCTTATCATTTATCTCAAGCATCGTGCCGTAGGCATGTAATAAAAATGACACGGCGAACAGTAAAATAAATGCGATGGTTAATGAGTGTTTATAGAGCTTTAACCAAACGCCGCCACGGCGCACTGGCCAAGGTGCATTAGGATGCGCTCGCGGTTCTTTTTCCACTTCTTCTGGCTCGTCCAAACATTTAGATTCGGATGAGCCTTTTTGATACAAAAAAATTGTCAGTGCTACATATAAGGCCATTTGTAAAAATTCGCTTTCCCAATTTTCAAATGTCGCCTCTACGAAATGCCCGGATTGCAAATAACCTTTAAAATCTTGTACGGGTAGGCGATGTTCTATGCGCTCGATATTATCTTCTTGCCATCCCGTATAGGCTTGGCCACCCCAGGTGAGGAACATAAATATAAGAAAAACAATTAGTAAACCGTTGTTTTTAAAAAAAGAGTGTCGCGCAGTCATGGCCATTCCGCACCGTATTAGGTTCCCCACGGTAAACATGCGGTGTTAATTGTTCTGTGCGTTAAGGCACCAAACAGGGTGCACCCGGTTGGCGTATACGTTTAAAGGTGCATCGAATTTAGGGCTGTGGCATTACGAATAGCGGGTGGGGGTGATAGCGGCGGGTTTAAAATGAGTTCTTCGGTCCCTGTGCCACGGAGAGAAGAGTTAAAGCGCATAATTTTTGGTGTCAGTCCATTTAAACACGCAAGGATTACGTATTTTAATTAATTTTTAATTTTTTCTCAGTTCCTAATTTGCGTCTCTTCTAGATGAGAAAATAGCTGCGGGTGTAGAGGTGTAAATTAAAGATTATCTTTCCAGCATAATGTTTTATAAGGTAATGATTGGGTTGGGGCGCGGTTTTACTTCAGCTTGCTGTACGTTAAGGTGCGCGCACACGCAAGAGCGGCGTCTATGAATTCAAACAATAACCGGGCAGCGCGAGTAGGTACAAATATTAACGATTTGGGAATTTTAATAGCACTCAATTGGTGTCCAGGGTGCGAACACATTAATCAGCGCGTGACACATTCATCTGCTTTTGCGTACAAAATCAATCTGGAATATTCGAGTTATTATATTTTTGTGCGGTATGGGTAGTGTGCTGGCTGTTGTGGCCGTATAACGCGCGCGAATTATCATGAACGGTGTTTCCACACATTTGAATAGTAGCCAACCTGCGAATACGCTTAGCCCCATAATTATGCTAATGCCGAGAGGTGTGTGGCTATTGATATTCATTTGAGCCAACGGTGCTATGAGTAATTTAAATAGGGGTTTGTGGATTAAATAGATGGCATAAGACCACAGAGCTATTTGCGCTGCTCCGGGTACGTGCCATTTGGCCAAAACACTGTTTGGCGCTAGCGCTGCGCAAGTTATAAGAGCAAAACTCAGCGCCAAAATAGAATACCCCAACGTACTGAGCAAAAAATTAAAGCCTGCTGTATCTTGATGATGACAATGCGGAAAGGCATAAATCAAAATCCCGAATATAATAACACCCGTTGCTAGAATTAAATTGGCTCGGTTAAGCAGCCAATTAAATGCCTGCGCATGAAAGTTTTTCAGTACGGCGATGGCTATGCCTGGTAAAAGCTCATCAAATCGCGTAAAGCTTGAATAATAAATATGTTGATAATAATCGCCGAAGCTCATGGACGATTGCCCGTAGCTAAACCATGCAACCATACGCGCGGCTAAACCTAGGCTCATGCCGATGATGATAATGAGCCATGCCCACAAGGCCTGTCGTTTAGCGCCGGCAATTAGCATAAAAATTAAAGGTACAAGCAAATAAAACTGCTCTTCAATACATAAAGACCAAGAGTGGGTAAACGTCGCCATAGGGCGGAATGAAAAATTCTGCGTAAACGTTAAAAATTGCCACCAGGGCGCGGTAGCAATTCCGGTTAATGTATCCGAGCAGATAAAATACAGCAGGCATACGGCGTAATAGTTTGGCAGCGTGCGCAATAAACGCCGCATGTAGAATTGCCGAAGAGAGAAGGTATCTTTTTGGGTGATTACTTGCAGAATTTGATTGCAGATTAAATAACCGCTCAATACAAAAAATAAATCCACACCCATCCAGCCGATTTGCGTGATGTAGCCGAATGTGTCTTCGTTTGATACGACCACTTTGTAGTGGTAAAGCAATACGATAATAATGGCTAGAGCGCGTAAACTATCTAAACCGGCTAGGCGGTGGCCGTTTATGGGTATGGGTTTTGGTTCGTTAAATGGCATTTGGTCGTTTTTTGTTTCTATGTGGATGTGTATTTATTAAAGCCCGGGCTAACTTTGCGTCGTGTACTGCGAACTGCTTGGAGCATGTATGCGTATCCTATAATTAAAAGACGCTTGGCAATAGTTCTCGCGCAGATTTTTTCCACTTATGTTAAGCCGCGCAAGGCTATGTATCGTATCAAACTATTAAGGATTATTTTCATCGTAGTGAAAGGATTATAGGCGCAACTGAGTATTAAGTATTACGACGAATCCGAGTTTGAATACGGTGTCTTATAAATACCGTTTATAGAGATTTATTAAACTCGGCCAGCACAGAGGGAATGGTACACATGCCGATTTAACTGCTTCTTTTTAAAAAATGCCACCGCATGTTAAAACCCGGTGGCCGCATGGCGCATAAGGATCTGCATTTTTGCGCACTCAAAGTATAAGCACGCTAAAGACCCCTTAAGCCAGCATGTAAATAAAATGTATACCTATAGCGGCCATTATCGAACACTCGTGGATATGTTGGCGGCTTTAGGTGAAGCTTTGGGCCAGTTTAAACAAATACCTATCGAGCATTATAAACACAGTATGGATGAAGTCTGGATTCCCAATGTTAACGCCAATCGAGATTATTTATAGAAACTGACCAGCTTTAAACATGCGCGGGAACTTAAGTTGTATTTAAAAGCAATTTTATTTTTATTTCGGCAGAATATTTTCAACCTGCATATGGTATCAGCTACCAAAGTTGATTAGTGATACGCGCAAGGAGCAAACCGTGACCATACTGATAACACTGCAGGGTATTTAATCGAGACATTTTTGGCGCGCAAGCACATTGATGACTCTGTGCTAACACTCGGTGGCACTGGCCCTAATGGTACAAGCCAATTGGCATTGCTGGAATTAATCGATTTTAACAATGTTCAGGCGCTCAAAACCATCAATTTAATTTCCGGCAGTGCCTTCGGATATTTTATTTATCTCGCTTTCAAAGCAAGCAAAATGCATGTTGAGCATTACCTTGATTACGACAAAGGCACAAGGCTTCTACATGGCGCCTCCTTAATTAAGGAGGCCAGCTTTTTATGCGGGTTAAAGCGGGGTAGGGCAAGCTTATACGAGAATCATCGAGTAAAAGCCGCAGTATATTATTTGATTCACGAGGATTTTTGTGAGCGGGAATTAGGCTCGTTTAATGCCAATATGGTGTTTTGGGCTTATTGCGGTAAAAGGCGGGATCTCGTGAAAATTTCACCGGCTACATTCCCACATATGAAAGTGTGGGAAGTCATTACAGCCTGTTTATCCATCCGCTCTATACATGCTCACTTCAATTATGAGGATTATGAATTCTCTGACCCCATGTTTTCAACGCTTTTTAAAACCTTGGTGCGCAGGCTGCTGCGCGGAGGCGAGAACCATCTGTTCATTAATTATAAAAAATCCCAGGTTTCCGGCAATATAACCTTTATCAAAAGCCAACCCTGTAGGTTTCCTAATATGGTTTTGTTGCAGGATTTTTTGACGTTTACTTGTAATATGAAAAACCCGCGTTTGGTTAAGACGCATCGGCAGAATGTGGAATTATTGGTTAATAATTATAAAGTTGATTAAGCGTAGGGTGGGCAACTTGTTGCCCACCCTCATTTGAAACAAAAAATATAGCAGCAGCCATTAACGTTTCGGCACAAAATGGTGGGCAAGCAAGCTCGCACACCCTACGCATAAAAACCACGGAAGAATTAAAAGGAAGCAACCATGGCCAATTACCGCCGTTTATACACCTCCGGCGCCAGTTATTTTTTCACGCTTGTCACCTACCGCCGCCAACCCATTCTATGCGACGAATCTATCCGCACTACTCTACGCAAAGCCATTGAGCAAACACGCGAAAAATACCCTTTTGAAATTAACGCCTGGGTTTTATTACCTGATCATCTTCATACAATCTGGACACTACCACCGGGCGATGCTGATTATTCCCTGCGCTGGCAACAAATAAAACGTAAGGTTTCTCTAGCGGTTGGCAAAGAATATAAACGCGCTGATTTACAATCCCCATCAAAAACCAAACACCGGGAATCAACACTTTGGCAGCGGCGTTATTGGGAACATAAAATCCGCACCCAAAAGGATTTTGATAATCACCTAAACTACTGCCACTACAATCCAGTAAAACACGGCCTGACCAAACAACCAAAAGATTGGCCTTATTCCACATTTCATCGTTACGTAAAAATGGGATGGTATTGCGAGGATTGGGCTTGTGCGCCCGATGATATGAATGAATTGTGTGAATAAACGTAGGTGGGTACTTCGTTGCCGACCTCCTCTAAAACATAGCACTACTCTAACGCAACACCTAAATCCCTCGGGGCAAATGGTGGGCAAGCAAGCTTGCCCACCCTACGTAGTCTCTACATCTTTTATTCCGCAATTGCATCCACAATAACGCTCGTAACTAAAAGAGTTCCATCAGTTTTTTTCAAGGTAGACAACGTAGTCCCCGATGAAGACGTAGTATTGCCTGCAATGGTAATTGAGTCTTTAGTTTCTGCAGTTACCGTGGCGGTATCTTTTGTAATGGTAATGTTAGTGATTTTAGATACATATTTGTAATCTGAAGCTGCAGAAAAAGTAGTGTTCAAAAGCTGAACATACCCAGCTTTGTCTAACAAAACTTTTTCTTCTGTGCCGCCTGAATTTTCAATCATCGTCAATTTAAAATCTGCACTTAGTTGTTTTGCGAGTTCTGGGACATTCTTTTGGTTGGCGTAGGAATCCAGTTTTAATATAAATGCTCTGATTTCGCTTTCGTTTAGATCTTGCTGTTTTGTGCAAGAGGCAGTTAGAAGCGCGGAGAATAAAATTGCAATTACGGTTGAAATTAATTTCATGAGTGTTTCTCTTTTTGGTCGTATCGTATTGGGACAATTAAAAGATGGTATTGAGAATTGGATTGGTGGGCAACAAGTTGCCCACCCTACATTCTTCTGTCCATGGATTAGCTTTTTTTTGCATTGATATATGCGTTCCACGCGGGAACTTGGGAAGTTAGTGCTCGACGTGTGCGATTGAGGTGGGGATTTACTTCGCGCCAGCCCCCTTAAGCGCCTGCAAATACTCCCCACCATTGCGATGCTGCCCAATCACCTGCGCCATAGTTAACCCCTGCGGATTTTTAGCATTTACATCTTTCCCCGCTTCCACAAAAAAAACCACAAAAGTCGTGAAATTCTCTTCGTTCATACCGCGATAGGCACGCTCTAATAAATAATAATCCGGGTTAATATCACCGTAAGGCTTGCCCTCTAAAAAAGTGCGCACGCGCTCGTCGGTGAAGGTTTCTACCACTACTTTTTTCTTGTCTTTTTTCTCGCTCATAAAAAACCTATTAATTTAATTTCGCTAATAGCAGGGCATTTAATTGTTGGGGGTTGGCTTGGCCTTTGGAGGCTTTCATCGCTTGGCCGGTGAAAAAGCCGAGCATTTTGGCTTTTTTATCTTCGGGGGCGGCGCGGTAGGCTTCTGCTTGAGTGGCGTTGGCGGCAATTATTTCGTCGATAATTTTTTCCAACGCGCTGCTGTCATTCATTTGTTGCAGGCCTTTGGATTTAATTAAGGCGTCGGCGTCATCTCCTTCATCCGCCCAAATAGCATCGAATAATGTTTTACCGCTTTTGCTCGTAATCGTGCCATCAAAAATGCGCGCAATAATTTGGCCTAATTGTTCGGCGCTTACCGGGCAGTCTTTTAGGGTAATTTCGTGGCGGTTTAATTGGGCGGCTACTTCACCCATTACCCAGTTGGCGGCAAGTTTTGGTTGGCCACTTATTTTGGCGGCGGTTTCAAAATAAATAGAGGTGAGACGATCATTACTTAAAATCCCGGCGTCGTAGGCTGGCAGGCCGTAGTCGCTTTGGTAGCGGGCGGCTTTTGCTTCGGGCAATTCCGGCATGGCCGCGCGCACGGCGTCTAAAAAGGTATCGTCCAGTACTACGGGTAAAAGGTCCGGGCAGGGGAAGTAGCGGTAGTCGTTCGAGTCTTCTTTGCTGCGCATGCTGCGGGCTTTTTTCGTATCGCCGTTGTATAGGCGGGTTTCCTGAATCACTTTGCCGCCGCTTTCAATTAGGGTTATTTGTCGCTCAACTTCCAGCTCAATGGCCTCTTCCATAAATTTAAAGGAGTTGAGGTTTTTGGTTTCTGTGCGGGTACCGAGCGGCTCACCAGGGCGGCGCACGGAGATATTCACGTCAAAACGCAGAGAGCCCTGGCTCATTTCACCGTCACAAATACCCAAGGCTGTCACGAGCGCGTGGAGTTTTTTGGCGAAGGCGACGGCCTCTTCTGCATTGCTCATATCCGGCTCGCTCACCACTTCAATAAGCGGCGTGCCTGCGCGGTTGAGGTCGATGCCGGACATACCGTGGAAGTCTTCGTGCAGGGATTTGCCGGCGTCTTCTTCTAGGTGGGCGTGGTGGATGCGCACTTTTTTCAGGCCGCTACTGGTTTCAATTTCCATAAAACCTGCGCCCACTATGGGTTGGGCCAGCTGGGTGGTTTGGTAGCCCTTGGGCAGGTCCGGGTAGAAGTAGTTTTTGCGCTCAAAGTGGGAGCGGCGGTTGATCTCGGCGTTAATGCCTAAGCCAAACATCGCGGCCATTTTAAAAGCCTCAGCGTTGGGCGTCGGCAAGGTGCCGGGCATGGCGAGATCAATGGCGCAGGCTTGGGTGTTGGGCTCGGCACCGAAGGCGGTGCTTGAGCCTGAGAATATTTTGGTTTTGGTGGCGAGTTGGACGTGCACTTCAAGCCCGATAACGGTTTCCCATGGCATGTCTGTAGTTCCTCTTATGCGATGTTGGCCGGGGCCAGGGTGTGGAAGGAGGTGGCCTGTTGGTATTGGCGGGCTGCGTTCAGCATCAGGCCTTCAGCAAAGTAGTTGCCGATAATCTGTAAGCCTACTGGCAGGCCATCGGCCAGGCCGCAGGGGATCGACATACCCGGCAGGCCTGCAAGGTTTGTGGCGATGGTATAGATGTCTTCTAGGTACATGGCCACTGGGTCTTTTGTTTTCGAGCCAAAGGCGAAGGCGGGGCCTGGGCAGGTGGGGCCGAGGATTAAGTCCACCTGCTTAAACGCGGCGACAAAATCCTCTTGAATCAGGCGGCGAGCTTGTTGGGCTTTGGTGAAGTAGGCGTCGTAGTAACCAGCGGAGAGGGCGTAGCTGCCGACTAAAATGCGGCGTTTCACTTCATCGCCAAAGCCCTCGGTGCGGGATCTGCGATAGAGATCTTCCAGATCCTGCGGATCTTTGCAGCGGTGGCCGTAGCGCACGCCGTCGAAGCGCGACAGGTTGGCAGAGCATTCGGCCGGAGCGATGACGTAATAAGCCGGTACCGATAAGGCCGAGTGGGGCAGCGTGATTTCAACTAGGGTTGCGCCCATGGACTCAAATTGGGCTAGCGCAGCTTTTACAGCAGCTTCGGTTTGTGGATGTAAACCTGCGCCAAAATATTCTACCGGCACGCCGATTTTTAGGCCTTTAAGCGGTTGGCTTAATGTGCTTGCGTAATTGGGAATCGGCTCGTCGATACAGGTGGCGTCTTTAGCGTCGAAGCTGGTGAGCGTGTTGAGCAACAGGCTTAAGTCTTCGGCTGATGTGGCCATCAAGCCTGCTTGATCAAGACTGGAGGCGAAGGCGATCATGCCCCAGCGGGAGATGCGCCCGTACGTGGGTTTTATGCCGCTGATGCCGCAAAGACTGGCCGGTTGGCGAATCGAACCGCCGGTGTCCGAAGCCGTGGCCGCTGGAGCCAAGCGTGCGGCTACCGCGGCGGCTGAGCCGCCTGAAGAACCGCCGGGTACACAGCCGACATTCCAGGGGTTTTTTACCGGGCCGTAATAGCTGGTCTCATTGGACGAGCCCATGGCGAACTCATCCATATTGGTTTTGCCGAGCATTACCACGCCCGCGTTGAGGTAGTTCTCCACAATCGTCGCGTTGTAGGGCGGGATAAAGTTATCTAGCATTTTGCTGCCACAGCTGGTGCGTACGCCCTCGGTGCAGAAAATATCTTTATGCGCGATAGGCAGGCCGCATAGTGCATGGGCATTTCCTTGTGCAAGCAGGCTATCAGCGGCATCCGCTTGTTTGAGCGCCTGATCTTCGGTGAGCGTGACAAAGCTGTTGTACTGAGGGTCCAGGCGTTTTATACGCTCTAGATAATGAGTGGTGAGTTCGCGGCTGGAAATCGCGCGGCTGTGCAGCTGGGCCAGCAGGCTGGCAATGCTCTGGTTGTGCATGGGGCCTATGGCTCCTATGAATAATTAGCTAAAAAAGAATTGTGTAATAAGCGTTGGTGGAGCGGTTTTAATCAATCACTTTGGGTACGAGATAAAGGCCGTCTTCGCAGGCGGGGGCTATGGCCATAAAGGCCTCGCGCACATTGGGCTCGGTAACTACGTCCGCACGCAGGCGCGAAACTGCATCAAGCGGGTGGGACATAGGCGCAACACCTGTGGTGTCAAGGGCTTGTAATTGATCGACCATGCGCAGCACATTGCTAATGCGGTCGGCTACTTCGGCTACTTGATCGGGGGCGATATTTAGGCGGGCGAGTTTGGCGAGTTTTTCTATCTGGTCGGCGTCCACGAAGGGTCTCCCAATGGCACATAAAGTGAGCGTTAATAAAAAGCCTGGGCAGGTGATTTGGTGAGCTAACACCCTGTAAGCCGCCGCAATGCTCAGCGGCTAGACAAAAGGCTAGGTGGCCAGGTTTAAAGGCGCGCCAAGGTAACATATTTGTGCCTTGCCCTAAATCCCCAGCATTGCTAGAGTGCACGCCCGGATTTTTAGGCGCCCCTGCGGTTTTATTGGGCGGTCGCCTCTACTGTCGCCCGTTTCCATGGCAGTTATATCACTCCCCCCTATTTTGTTACCCCGTCTTTCTAAAGGTTTGAAGCGCTATGTTTAAACGCCTGCGCGGTATGTTCTCCAATGATCTGTCCATTGATTTGGGCACCGCTAACACTCTAATTTACGTTCGTGACCGTGGCATCGTGCTCGATGAGCCATCGGTAGTCGCTATCCGCAACATCAATGGTCAGAAGTCGGTAGAAGCTGTTGGTATGGCAGCCAAACGCATGCTTGGCCGCACCCCCGGCAATATCACGGCGATTCGCCCGCTTAAAGACGGTGTAATTGCCGACTTCCAAGTGACGGAAAAAATGCTGCAGCACTTTATCCGCAAAGTACATGAAAATTCCTGGTTTCAGCCCAGCCCACGCGTGCTGATCTGTGTGCCTTGTATGTCCACGGAAGTGGAGAAGCGTGCAATCCGCGAGTCCGCACTCGGCGCCGGTGCGCGCCATGTGGATTTGATCCCAGAACCCATGGCTGCGGCCATAGGCGCGGGCTTAAACGTGGATCAAGCCACCGGCTCGATGGTGGTAGATATCGGCGGCGGCACGACGGAAATCGCCATTATTTCTTTAAATGGTGTTGTGTTGTCCGACTCCGTGCGCATCGGCGGCGACCGCTTCGATGAAGCCATTGTGAGTTTTGTGCGTCGCAAGTACGGCACGGTCATTGGTGAAGCCACGGCTGAGCGCATTAAAAAGGAAATCGGTAGCGCTTACGCAGGCTCGAAAGTATTGGAGATTGACGTGCGCGGCCGCAACCTGGCTGAAGGTGTGCCTAGAAGCTTCACGCTTAACAGCGATGAAGTGCTCGAAGCCTTGCAAGAGCCGCTCTCCGGTATCGTGCAAGCAGTAAAAAGTGCCCTTGAGCAAAGCCCGCCGGAGTTGGCTTCGGACATCGCCGAGAGCGGTATTGTGCTCACCGGTGGCGGCGCCTTGCTGCGGGATTTAGATCGTTTATTAATGGAAGAAACTGGCCTGCCTGTGCTTGTGGCGGAAGATCCGCTCACCTGTGTGGCGCGCGGCGGCGGCAGGGCTTTAGAGCTGATGGATGGCCGTAATTTTGATTTTTTAAGCTAATCCCCTTGGGGTGAGCTATTAAACCCTTATTCCGCAAAAGCCCCTCCGCAGGGGTTCGCTTGGCCGTTTTATTGATGCTGGCCGTGGCATTGGCGTTGGTATATACGCAAACCCAATGGCTCGGCCCGCTCAAACAAAAGGCCATCGATTTAGCGACTCCCTTTTATTGGCTAGCAAATATGCCTAGGGAAATGAGTGCCTGGAGTGAACAGCGTCTGGTACCCAAAGAACAGCTGCTGCAGGAAAACCAGGCCCTGCGCACCGAATTACTCATTCAACAACACCGCGCCCAACAGATGGCGGCGGTGGTTGCAGAAAACACCCGCTTGCGCCAATTACTCAATTCCGCTGACAAATTGGAAAACCGTGTGCTCGTTGCTGAGCTGATCGGCGTGGCGCCGGACCCAATGCTGCACCGTATTTTGATCAACCGCGGCCAAATGGATGCTGTTTACGTGGGGCAGCCGGTTGTCGATGCCCAGGGGTTGGTTGGCCAGGTCATTGAGGTGGGCGAGCATTCGAGTTGGGTAATTCTCATCACCGATACCAGCCACGCCTTACCGGTCCAAATTAACCGCACTGGCGCGCGCCTAGTGGCCGAAGGGCGCGGCAATTTGTATCAATTGGGCTTGCGCCATGTACCGAATAATTTTGATATTCAAGAGGGCGATTTACTGGTGAGTTCCGGCCTGGGTAAACGCTTTCCCAACGGTTATCCCGTGGCGGTTGTGGAGTCGATTAAGCCGGATAAATCCAGCCCTTGGGCGGAAGTCATCGCTAAGCCATTGGCCGAACTCAACCGCAACCGCCATGTGTTGTTGGTGTTTGAAGAAGCGCCGCAGTTAAATTCGAGCAAAGATGCGAACGGCACTGCATCGCCAATCACTGCTGGCGCAAGCTCGAGTAGTGCAAGCAGCTCAACCAGTGCCAGCAGTTCTGGCCACTCATCAAGCAGTTCAAGCAGCAGCTCCACAGGCAAGCCCAATCGACCCGCTCATCGAGCTCGCAGCGATGTGGCTGCAACTCCCACCGCTACGGCGCCGCGCGCAGCCGCCGGAAGCGCTGTACCAGCCCCCGCCGCCGTAAACCCCTCGGCCAAGCCTGGCGGGGCCGGGCAGTGAAAGTATCCGAGGGGGTGCTTGGGCTGTTGGCGGTAGTGTCAATTGTGTTGGCACTTTTGCTCTCGATCGTGGACTTACCGCAGCAATATGTGTGGCTGCGGCCTGAAGTGGTCTGCCTGGTTGTACTTTATTGGGTGTTGTACACACCGCAGCGCATCGGCTTGGGTATCGCCTGGCTTGTGGGCTTGGCTCAGGACGTAGTAGAGGCGAGTGTCTGGGGCGCTCATGCGTTAGCGCTGTGTTTAGTTGCTTATATTGTTCAGGCTTCCTATCAGCGATTGTGCGCCCACTCTCCATGGCAACAATGCTTTTGGGTGTTCGTGTTGGTTGGAATTCATCAGATTTTTGTTAATTGGATGCAAGGATTGGAAGGCTTCGCAGGGCCGATTAGCTTCGTCATGCTGCCGACGATTATCAGTGCCTTATGTTGGCCGTTGCTCGTGCGGATACTGCACCAATTGCGCGGGCACTATCACCTTACATAAATCAGTTTGTGCCGTGATATTTGCTCATCGTTTGGTTATTTATTAGGGAAACTCCGAAATGTCACCATGGTTTAGTTTCATAATATCTTGTCTAGCTATCCTGATATCGGGAGTTACTGCATGGCTGACTTTTTTCCGCAAAGGACAGTTATTGATGACAAAGCCAACCGTAATTTTTTTTGGTCCAGATGGATTTGAAAGTAAGAAAAATAAAATATATCTACGAACCATGCTCTATAGCACTGCTAAGCGCGGCCAGGTTTTAGAAAGCCTTCATATTTCACTGCGACGAAACGAGTCTAAGCAAAATTTCAATATTTGGGTTTACGGAGAAAGAGGCAATTTAAAAAGAGGAAGTGGGTTATTTGTTCCTTTAGAAGGAGTTATTTTTGATCATCATTTTCTCTTGCCCGAGGACGGTTCTAACTTCACCTTTCAAGGTGGTACGTACAATTTGGCCGTCATTGCCAAATTAGTAGGAGAGCCAAGCATTCAAGAATTAGCGTCTATTCGGCTCGTGATAAACGATTCACAGGCCTCGGAATTAGTGAAACCTAATATGGGCATTTACTTTAATTGGGGTCCGGATCAGCAGAGTTATCATTCTCATTTAGAGAAAAAGTCTGAACATTAAGCCGGATTAGAACAGCTAACTAAGTTATTGCAAATTACGAAGCACCAAAGAGTCCCTGTGATTTTGGACTCAACTTTCCAGCGGCATTGAATTAAACCGAGGCATGTATGAGACAGAAGATCGTTGACCTAATTCTCGCCTCTGCCTCACCGCGCCGGGCGGAATTGTTGCGGCAAATTGGCGTGTGCTTTGATGTGCAGATTGCCAATGTGCCGGAAGTCTTAGGTGCTGGTGAATCGCCTTACGATTATGTCAGCCGCTTAGCCTTAGCTAAAGCGCGTGCCCTGGCAGTGACTAACGCTTTGCCGACACTTGGCGCCGATACCGTGGTTGTTTGCGATGGTCAGGTTTTGGAAAAACCCCGCGACGCTGAGCACGGACAGGCAATGCTATTGCAGCTGAGTAATCGCCGCCACCAGGTGATGACGGGCGTTGCACTCGTAGCGGGATCAGGCGATCAAGTCCATACGCAATCAGTAGTTGTCACCACTGACGTATTTTTTGGCCCCATAAGCACTGATACAGCATTAGCCTATTGGCGTACCGGTGAGCCCCAGGACAAAGCCGGCGGCTATGCAATTCAGGGCTCCGGCGCGATGTTTGTCGAGCGCATTGAAGGCAGTTATAGCAATGTCGTGGGCTTGCCCTTATATGAAACTGCGCAATTGTTGCGTGCCTTCGCTGTGCCGATCGGGCAGGCGCGTTAAGCTTATGCCCCTTTTGTGCGATTAAGCCCCATGAGCGACGAAATCCTAGTCAACGTAGGCCCCACTGAAACCCGCGTCGCCCTGATTGAAAATGGCGTTGTGCAAGAAATTTATATTGAGCGAGTGAAGCATAAAGGCTTTGTCGGCAATATTTATAAGGGCAAAGTGGTACGTGTACTGCCGGGTATGCAGGCGGCTTTTGTGGATATTGGCCAGGAAAAAGCAGGGTTTATTCACGCCGACGATATTGCCCCACTCAACGCTTCCGGCATGGAGGAGCGGATAGGCCCGACGCCTGATATCAGCGAACTGGTGCGCGAGGGCCAGACACTTGTCGTGCAAGTAGCTAAGGATCCCATAGGTACGAAAGGCGCGCGCCTTACTACGCATTTGTCTGTGTCCGCGCGCTATCTCGTCTATATGCCCCAAACCTCCCATCTGGGGGTCTCTAACCGCATTGAGGATGAGGTTGAGCGCGAGCGCTTAAAACTGGCCGTGGAGAATCTGATCGCTCCCTATAAAGATCAATACTCGGGCGGTTTTATTGTGCGCACGCTGGCTGAAGGCGTCAGCGAAGAGGAGCTGGCGGCGGATATTCCGTTTGTGTACAAGCTGTGGCACAACCTTGCGGATACGGTAAAAAAAGCCAAAGCGCCGAGTATTATTTACGAAGATCTACCGCTGTTTTTGCGCACATTGCGCGATTTAATGCGTCCGCAAATCGAAAAAGTGCGTATCGACTCGCGGGAATCCTATGTGCGGCTGGAAAAATTTGCCAAGCATTACGCGCCAGAAATTGGCCACAGCATTGAGCACTACCCCGGCGAGCGGCCGTTATTTGACCTGTATGGAGTCGAGGAGGAATTGCGCCGCGCTCTGGATAAAAAAGTTGTGCTTAAATCCGGCGGCTATTTGGTTATCGAGCAGACGGAAGCTATGACGGTAATCGACGTAAATACTGGAGCCTTTGTCGGGCACCGCAATTTAGAAGAGACAATTTTCAAAACTAATTTAGAGGCCGCAGTGGCCATTGCTCGCCAGCTGCGCCTGCGCAATCTCGGCGGCATTATTGTTATTGATTTTATCGACATGACTGAAGAGGAGCATCGCCGCCAAGTGTTGCGCACGCTGGAGAAAAGCCTGGAGCGCGACCGAGCCAAAAGCTCCATTCACGGCGTCTCGCATTTAGGTTTGGTGCAGATGACTCGCAAGCGCACGCGTGAATCCTTAAGCCAAGTATTGTGTGAACCTTGCCCAGCTTGTCAGGGGCGCGGCCTGTTGAAATCGGCGGAAACGGTCTGTTACGAAATGTTCCGCGAAATCCTCCGCGAGGCGCGTATGTACGACAACAAAAAATTCCTCGTACTCGCTTCCCAACTGGTGGTGGACCGCCTGCTGGAAGAGGAATCCGCTAATGTCGCCGACCTAGAGGCCTTCATCGGTAGACCAGTGGAGTTCCAGGTGGAGACGCTGTACAACCAAGAACAATACGACATAGTTCTGGTGTAGCCAGTGCTGCTGATCACCCTTCGCCGCTTACGCCGCCTGGCCCGTTTTTTCTGGGGCAGCCTGGCAGTGGTGATCATTATTTTGGCGGTGGTGGTAACGATCGGCCGTAAAACACTCCCGCTATTGCATGAACACCGTAACCAAGTTGCTGAATTTGTCTCTGCGCGATTGGGGGTGCAGGTGCAGATTGGCGCCATCGAAGGCGCTTGGCGCGGCTTTCGCCCACGCCTAAAAATTCACCATTTACACATAACCTCCGCTCAGCAGCAGCCGATTGTTAGCGCCGAGCTGGTGGAAACGCAGATTGACCTACCCAGCCTGCTATGGGATTGGCGATTGGCTTTTCGTAAGGTGCAATTTTCCGGTGTGCGCGCGAGCTTTAACCAGCACGAGGATGGTCGCTGGAGCGTCAACGGTCTTGCTCTTAGCGCTCCGCGCAAGCGTGAATTTAGCCTGCGCGACCCGTTGGATATATTTTTATTCGGCAAACGCATTCAGCTAAACAACGCCCGCTTGGATTTTAATTTCCGCACCGGCCATGCAACACAAGTGGTGCTGCCACAAATCTTGCTGGAAAACGACGACGACTTTCACCGCCTGCGCCTAGGTTTTGCCGTGGACACCGACCAGAAAGCGCTGACGCTCGTTGTGGAAGGACGCGGAGATCCGCGCGATGACGAAAATTTTCAGGCCAAGGGTTATTTAAGCCTTGAACATTTCCCGATGGAAAAAGTTGTCGCCGCAACAGCACTCGCCGCTTGGCAGCATCTTGACCAAGGCCGCTGGAGCGATGGGGCACGGGTAAATCTTAAGTTGTGGTTTGATGGCAATTTGGCAAACGGCTTTGCGTTAACCGGCAAACTGGTGGCTCAAGATGTGCCCCTAAAGTTGCCCGCCAACCTGCGTTTACCTGAACGCACCGAAGCGAATATCACTGGCCGCTGGCAGCCTGATGCAGGCTGGCAGCTAGTGCTGGGGCAACTGCAATTTCACTGGCCAGAGGCAAGTTCGCCGGCGGTGAATCTAAGCCTTGGCGGTAAGCTTGGGGAATCGTTGTTACTGGCGCTGGATCGCTTCGATGTAACCGCCTGGCGTCAATTGGCGACTCAGCTGGATTTACATCATCCGATCCTGGATGGCTTGGCGCCAGAAGGAACGCTGACGAATATTCGGTTGCGTCAGGCCAGTGCCGAGGAGGGCTATTTTGATTTGGAAGCGAATCTCACCGACTTAGGTATTTACAGCCTTAACGGCAGCCCGCAAATACGCCATGTGGATGGGTATCTGCATACATCGGCCAATGGCGGCACGTTGGATCTCGCCTCCGAACACGCTTTTTCTATGCACTACCCGTCTGTGTATCGCGAACCTCTGGACTACGATTCCGCCCATGGCCAGCTGCGTTGGGCTCTAGATAAAGCTAATAAACAGGTTCTTGTTTCATCGTCGCGCTTGAGCCTGCGCGGCGCCGAGGGCCCCGCCGAAGGGCATTTATACCTGGCGCTCCCGACGGAGAAAACACCCACGTCCGAGCCTCTGATGGAGTTGGTGGTCGGGCTGAAAAATTCCCAGGCATCCTTCCATAAAAAATATGTGCCCTATACGGTTAACCCTAGATTGCTGGGCTGGCTCGATCAGGCCATTAAAGAAGGCGATTTAATTGATGGCGGTTTTATTTATCGCGGCTCCCTACTGAAAACACCGATTACCTCACGCAGCATGCAGCTGTATCTAAACGTAGAAAACGCTCGCCTAGCCTTCGACCCGCACTGGCCAGAGCTTACTGAAGTAAAAGCGCGCTTGGTTATGGACGATTCCAATCTGCGTGTTGACGTAAGTGAAGGACTGTTAGAAGGCAACCGAGTGAGCGACACGCAAGTTTGGCTTGCTCGCGAACCGGGTCTTACGCTTGCGATGGAAGGCCAAATGCAGGGCACCAGTCAGGCCGCCCTGAACCTGTTAAAAAACAGCCCAGTAGCCAATCTCATTGGAGATGCGCTGAATCAGCTGAGCTTAAGCGGCCAGATGCAAGGCGCTATAGGGTTGCGCGTGCCGTTGGCTGAAGACGGCGCCAACTGGCAGGAGGTTGCCGTTGAAGTGCGGGATAACCGACTTGATTTAGTGGGGCTGAACCTTGGCTTTAGTGCGCTGACGGGTGTGTTGCGTTATAGCAGTGAAGATGGCCTGACGAGCTCCGGCATGTTGGCCAACCTCTGGGGGGAGCCCATGAGCGCGAGCATCGGCAAAAACGACAGCGGCAACCTGATTAAGGCTCAGGGGCAAGTCACGGTGAGCGCTCTCAACCAATGGTTGAAGCGGCCCGAACTCAATTATGCCCATGGCCGTACCGAAGTAGCTGCGGAAATTCAGCTGCCCAGTTTCAAGGCAACTGGGGATCGCGCGTTAAAACTTGCATTTACCTCCGACTTGCGAGGCGTTGGCTTTAATGCCCCTGTCCCTTTAGCTAAATTGCCTGCCGACTCGTTACCCTTTAAGGGCGCTATTCGGCTGGATAAATCCACGCAGGAGGACACTTATCAATTCTCCATCGGTACACAGGCGGATCTTTTAATGCGCCGCCGGGCCGGCAAGCTAGATGCAGTCGGCGTGCGCTTGTTAGATGCAGTAGCACGCCCGCTGCAAAGCGGGCAAACGCTAGTGGATATCGCCTATCCCCAGGCGCGGCTAAGCGATTGGCAGGATTTCACACTGGGCTATATCGCCTTACTCAGTCTTACCAATGCAAGCGCGCCTAGCAGCGATCTTAATAAGCCAGCGCTTGCGCTGCATTCGCCTACGAGCCGCCCGACCGCCAATCCACTTGTGGGCCTAGCACCCGCACCGCCTGAGAACCCGTTTAGCGCCGAGGCGAACCCAAGTTTGCCGGTGGACTTACAGCTGCAGTTAGACAGTCTCGAAGCGGGCAGCCTGACCCTGGCACCGTTCAAAGCAAAACTACATCAGCAAGCGGCCAGCTGGAATCTCGACTTTGTTACCCCCAGCGCCCAAGGCATAGTGTCCTATCGTACGAATACCCCCGGCGCGCCTTGGCTGCTGCACCTATCCGCGCTGAATCTTCCTGATAGCGCCAGCCGCAAAGACGAAGGCAAATGCACGCCCTTCAACACCTCCGGCGATTTAGTACTACCGCCGTCAGCCCTTGCCGATGTCCAGCCCGCCAGTCTTCCCGCTGCCGAAGTACACATTGATCGCATTACTCAAGCAGGCAAACTTTTAGGCGCGCTCAGTTTTAATGTCGAACCTATAGCTCAAGGCCTAAAACTGAGCCAACTGCGCGGACGTATTTATGCAATGCAATTATTAGGGTTCAACCACCCGGATGCCGAACTTACGTGGACCCAGCAAAACGGCAAAAACATTACCAATTTCGACGCCCGTTTGCGCACTGTTAACCTTGCCGATGTACTCGAAGCAATGGATGAGCCCGCCTCAATTAGCAGCGCCGCCGCCAGCATGAATTCAAGCCTGATATGGAACGGCGCACCCGACCAAGGCGGCATGGCGAGTTACTTAGGTTTTGTGCAGTTGGATATCCAAAACGGCGCCTTTATTAAAGGCGTAAACAGCGGCGCTAACCCGCTGTTAAAACTGCTCGGCTTTATGAATTTCGATAATCTCGGCCGCAGGTTGCGATTTGATTTCACCGATTTAAATACCAAAGGCATGGCCTTCGATCAAGTCACCGGCCGCATCGATTTTAATCGTGGCCAATTACTTTTAGCCGAACCCTTAAAAGTCGAATCCGCCTCCACGCAACTTAAATTAGCGGGCACGTTAGATGTAGCCACACAGAACGTAAATGCAAACCTCGTTGCGACTCTACCCGTATCCGGCAATTTAACCCTCGCCGCCGCCATGACCGGCGCATTACCCGTCGCCGCTGGAGTTTTTTTAGCGGGCAAAATATTCAAAAAACAATTAGATAAAGCCTCAAGTTTAAAATACAAAGTACGCGGGCCATGGCAGGATCCGGATATTACGTTGCAGACTATTTTTGATGATGAAACAGGGACGGAAGTTGAGGCGCCAAAAAAAAATCGGCCTAGGAAGGCTAAGAGCTAGAACAGTTAACTCAATAGGCGACGCCTTTTTATCTATCGTCGCGTTGACATGCCATGACCTGCTGTTGACAATGCCTGCGGCCAACGATCAGACACTTGTAATTGTTGGCTCGTCTCCTAGCAAACGCTCATTTAAATCCCATAAAGGAAATCATTATGGCAAGCTCTTACTGCAAGCTATTTACGCTAATTTTTGTGTTGTTTCTTACTGCCTGTAATGGCGCTTCAAATTTACAACTCACCGGTACGATAAGCCAACTCAATGGCGAGCTAATATTGAGCGACGGCAACGGCGTCACCAAAACTTTTTCCGAAAACGGCAAATTTAATTTTGCGCCTACCCAGTACAAAACCAATACTGCCTACGCTATTGAAGTGGTTAAACAGCCGCTCGGCTACGTCTGCCAAGTTCTCAATGGTAAAGGTGTCTTTGCAAATACCGATGTTAGTAATGTCGAAGTCAATTGCAAGAGCGCAACCGCGGGGTTCACATTATCGGGGCAGGCATTTAATCTCACTTCACCCGTTACGCTCGTCAATGATCGCAACCATGCCACTACGATAAACGCTAGTGGCCCATTTAGTTTTTCTGCGAATAATTATAAAAGTGGCGAGAGCTATCTGGTATCCATCTCGTCAAGCGGGCTTAAGCAAACCTGCACGCTTTCCAATCATTACGGCGCATTCGCCAATCAAAACATCAACAGCGTGCAATTAAAATGTATGCCTCGCACCGACCTGGTAACAGTGACTGCAGGTATTAGTGGCTTAAAAGGAACTTTAGTTTTAGACGTATCACCTGAAGAATCGCGGCTTACGGTAAAAAATGCAACCGGTGAACAATTAACCCAAAAAATCGCTGAACTTCCTCTTGGAACGCCCTTTCGCGTAGCGATAAATAATCAACCCGAAGATCAGACGTGTGACATTTTAAATGGTGATGGCATTGTCACTTCGAATTCTTTAACTTCTGTTTTCGTGATCTGTAAAGACACTACGCCCAAGTACGCACTTACTGGCTCCATTTCCGGAGATTTTGGCCTGTTACAGGTGTCTGACGGGCTAGGCGCATCTCTAACACTTGAAGGCGATAAACCATTTAAATTTGGGCCCTATAAAAGTGGATCTCAATATGCCATATCAGTTGTGTCCCAACCCATTGGAGCAAACTGCTCGGTGTACAACGGTAAAGGTGCACTAGAGGCTGATGTAAACGACGTAAAAATTATTTGCGAACCAGCGGGCGTTTTTTTGGCGGGTACGGCGGCTGGAATATCCGCTCCTATTACTTTGAATGACGGCAATAATAATCAAATTACCGTAAAACAAGATGGAGTCTTTTATTTTACTGCCAAGTATGCGCCGAGCACCCCCTATACCGTTGCGGTAGAAAATTCGCCCGCAGGGAGCCTGTGCGAAGTCTTTTATGGCAAAGGTGTTTTTGCTAAGCAAAGTGTCGCTGACGTCCAAGTAGTTTGTCACGCAAAGGCTATACCGATTTCAGCATGTAATTCACCCAGCGTTATTTCTGCGCAAAATTCATTTTCGCTAACCAATAAATTAGTGAATATGGGTGAAGGTTTAGGATTAGGTGGCCTTAGCGTCTTCGATGCAAACATCAATGGCTACCCTGAAATTCTCTTTGGTCAGGGTGTTGGCTTTGGTCGACCTAAGCAATTTTCCATTCTTGAATATCGCCCAGAAGAAAAAGGCTATGGTGTGCTGTGTAGCTCGAACCCATTTAACGACTCTATCGCAAGGGTATTACCTTTTAAAAATGATAAGTATCGAGCTGCCTCTTTAATTGCATTAGAGCAAGGCGAAATTCAAATATTCAACCATACGGCAGGAACCCGTGTGCAAACTTTGCAAACGGGTATGGCTATTAATGATGTGGCAATTGGCGACGTGGATAACGACGGCAGACCCGATATTGCCGTTTTATCCGAAACCGCTTTGGCAGTTTATGACGCTAATACATTCCATTTAAAACAGAAATTAAATCAAGGTGGTAAATCACTCGCAGTGGGTAAGTTTACCCAGGCCTCCCAGTATCAGCTGGCGATTAACCGAGGGCTATTATTGCAGCTGGGCACAGAAGGATTCCAAACCTTATGGGATTATTCGACGGTCGGGTTTGGCGATACGTTTGTGACTGCGGGCGATATAGATGGTGACGGCTTGGATGAAATAGTTGCGGCTGATCGTTGGTATGCCATTCGTGCTTTTAAGGTCAGCAATCGAAGCGTGTTGTGGGATAAAAACCCCGGCTCGAATATTTCCTTCCTACGTGTTTTCGATACTAATAACGACGGTATTTCTGAAGTGTTATACGCAGACACACAACATGGCTCAACGTATATCCTTAAGGGTATTGATGCAGTGCAGTTACAAAAATTTGCCAATATTAATGGAGGAGGGGCGGACATTTATGTTGGTAATTTGGACGGTGATGCGAATCTTGAAATTATCCGCAGTACAGGTTTGGATAGCACTGCGCTGGATCAATTTGATGTAATTGATTTGAACACTCAAACCACTGAATGGATCAGCCGCACCTCTGTCGGCTCCTTCCATGCTATGGCCGCGGGGGACTTAAACGGCGATAAAGTTGCTGACTATGTTTATATGACGGGCGAGGGTTCTTCGGGCGCAGTCGTTACTGCTATAAACGGTTTGGATAACTCAATTCTGTGGGTAAACAAAGATATTACCAATCGCACCTTTTATCGCACCGCCTCTTTGGCGATTGGGGATATAGACAACGATGGCGCGCTTGAAGTTGTCGTGGGTAACGATAATTTGCGCGATGGCCATGTCTATTTGTTAGATGGAAAAACAGGTGTTTCTGATAAAGAGATAAGTCTGGAAACTGCATCGCCAATTACCTCGCTTGCAATAGCGGATATAGACGGTGATGGAACGAAGGAAATTATCGCAGGCGCTGGTGTTGCTTCAACGGGTTCATCCGGTGCAAAGGTGCATATTATAGATGGGCCCACGTTTACCCTTGAACGCACGTTGCCACGCCTGACGACAGGATTTGGCGATGTGACGTCAATTGAATTAATAAAACCTGAGGCAAGTGCGCTTCCACTTATAGCAGCGTTGCGAGGTAAGGTTTACTTACTTAATCCGGCTATTAATTCTATTGCGGCAACTGCAGATGAATACACTGCGATTACCGCAACAGAATCTACTTTACTCGCTGCGAATGCCAATGGAAAAATCTTTTCCATAGCAGCTGATGGGGCAGCCAGCGCAGTGGCCACACTTTGTATTTCCTCGGTAGCGTCCTTGCACGCAATAAACAACAATGAGATCGCTTTTGTTTGCGACAATAAATTGGGGTTGTACCGAGTAGACAATAAGGAAATTGTCTGGCAATCAGCGCAGATAAGTGCGTCATTGGGCGCGCAGGATGCAATGACCTCTGGCCGAAGTGGCGGTGAAGATGTGTTATTGATAGGCGGTGATATGCTTTATTTTTTCAAGCGTATTAGCGCAACACTGAATTGATTCTTTTTGCTGTTAGCGTCTGAAAGTAAAGGGCAGTCATAGATTTTCAAGATTGATGACTGCCTTTTATTAGAATGCACAAATGAAAGTGTCTAAAATTCGGACGTCCTTTTTAAAATTGACTGCAACAAACTTTCACAGAAATATCAGGATAAGGTTTAATCGGAAATTAGCTTTTTACTAATTCAAAACGAATTTAAGGAATAAAAGGCGGATGCTTTAAAGTGTTTTTCCGCAAACTTCGCTTTTACGCGAATTAATTGCACCACCCACGCAAACCACGACATTCAGCTCGGCCAATTAGCACGAGCCGCAAAAAGCCACGGATACTGCCACACCGGTCACTACATTCGCCATAAGCGCCAGCACTATTCAAGTGGGCACCGGCTGGACAATTTCCACGGCCAGCAACAGCGGTACACCCGTATTGGAATGGTTTAGCGTACACACCGATCAACTCGGTGCACCGCGAGCTTGAGTAATAGTGCGGGCAAAATGGTTTGGCGTTGGTTTTCACAGCCCTTTGGTGAAGGTGTTGTGAATTCCGATGTGGATGCTGACGGGCGCAGCGTGACATTTAATTTGCGCTTTCCCGGGCAGTATTTTGATTGGGATACGAAGCTGCATTACAACTATTTTAGAAATTATGATGTGACGACGGGGAAGTATATTGAGAGTGATCCGATTGGGTTGGAGGGGGGGATTAATACTTATGGGTATGCGTTGCAAAATCCAGTAAAAAATTCGGACTTTTTAGGCTTGATTGTACAAATTTGTTCTCGTCCAACAAACTTAAGTAACGTCCCGAATTGGTTGAGCCAGAATATAATTCCTAACCACAACTGGATTAAAACAGACACGATAGAGGCAGGAATGGGTGGTGATTGTCTGGTGCCAGGTCAAGGATGTGCTGACATTCCGTTTGTTACTAAAGTAAAAGTTAAGGATCACTTTGGGCAATCATCACAAGAGGGGGCTATGTGTCAAACAATGAATAACGTTGACGAAGCGTGCGTCAACAGAGAGTTGGAAATAGGTAAAAATTTGGGCACATGGAATCCTTATAATCAATGCCAGTCGTTCGCTTGGAGCGTTGTAACGAAATGCAGAACCGGCAGTGAGTTTTGAAGGCGTTAATATGAATCGTTGGGTAAGGTTTATCCTTGTTTTATTTTGTGTATTATTGCTTTTTATGCTAGCTATTTATTATGGATGGCTTGCCCAAACGTTTATTCCAGAAAATTCCTTTTATCGGAAAATATCCAACGCGTTTGTGATTGTTAGCTATGCATTTTTTGCCTATGCAGTAGGAGATTTTATTTATTGCCACATTAGGAGTCGACACAGGAAAAAGAGGGATCGATGAGTATTTTCTTTGTACTTTTTGCCGTCTCTGTGACTCATGAGTTGGGTAACGCGTAGTTGGACGACGAGTAAGCCGTGTAGCTCTTAGGTTGGGGCCCAACATTCCATCTATCTACGGAGAAAGTCACTTTGCAAAATAAATTTTAATTTGCGAGTGCTCGCGGATGGTTGGAATGTTGGGGTTCGCTGCGCTCACCGCCAACCTACAAATCAAAATGGATTTTTGATATTTCATCTGCTGCGTGGGAACTTTCATCGCAAAATAAATATTAATTGTTTGTCGTTCGCCATCACTGGAGGACTCGGCATTTCCGCGCTTATGTCGAACTGAGGCAATAAAAAATATCTATTGCCGATTTTCTGCAAACGCTACGCATTAGGGTGATTTTGACTTTATGGCGAGATTTGCGTAAGAGGAAATTTTTGCGATAGGCCTTCAATTTTGCTTGCTGGTTAAAAGGCGTGTTCATTAAGTTGGAGTATCGTACCGCTTCCATAGCCTGCTCAGGAGCTTATTATGCTGCACATGTGTTATAAAAAATTATTGTCAGTTTCTAAACACGCCGCTTTATTAGCCTTCGCCTGTTGTGCGCCACTTATTGCCTACAGCGAGGTTTTGACCGCCAATGCTAACGGCACGCACGATGGCTTTTATTATTCATTTTGGCAGGACAGTGGCAAAACCAAGTTCACTTTAGAGTCGGGTGGCCGTTACACCGCGCAGTGGACCACAGATACTAATAGCTGGTACGGCGGGAAGGGTTGGCAGCCTGGCGGCCCTAGAGTGGTAAATTACAGCGGTATTTTTCAAATCGGTAGCAGTGCAAACGCTTATCTGTCGTTGTATGGTTGGACCAAAACCCCTTACGTTGAATATTACATTGTAGAGACATGGGGCTCTTATAATCCGTCGAGTTGCGCGACGGGACAATTTTTGGGGCGCTATCAAAGTGATGGTGCAAATTACGAACTGCGAGAATGTTCGAATAGAAACGGGCCGCGTTTGGATATTGACTCTGCACCTGTACTTAGGTATTTCAGTATGCGCGTGCCGAAAAAACCTTTTGGCGCTATCAGCGGTACGATTGATGCCGGTCGGCATTTCGATGAGTGGAAAAAACTGGGTGTAACGCTTGGCAGTCATTACTCAATGATTTTGGCCACAGAGGGGTATCAGAGTGCGGGCAGTGTCGATATTACCGTGAGTGAAAGTTCAAGCTCCAGCAGTAGCTCAAATTCATCATCGTCTTCCAGCTCCAGCTCCAGCTCCAGCTCCAGCTCAAGTTCAAGTTCAAGTTCAAGTTCAAGTTCAAGTTCAAGTTCGGGTGCGCGTGCTAGCTCCTCCAGTTCAAGCTCCTCGTCTACCTCAAGCTCCTCAGGTGGAAGTGCTGCAGGTGGGGCGATTGATTGTAAAATGTTGGTGGTCTTGGTACTCGGATTCATTATTCGTCGCAGCCGAGGTCGAGGTTTTTAAAACTTCGCGATCAATCTCAAATTGTGCCAATAATATTCAGACTATTTTTCTGACGTTTCCTAATTAACCGGGCGGCTCGCCGCCTCGATATATTCATTAACTTACCTTTCGCTATGAATTAAGCGTGCAACGTGTCCAGAATCGGCAGCGCTGTTGAGGAATAGGAAATGGCGTGAATTTAAGTTTGCTGGTAAATCCTTGTAAGGTTTATTCGATAAAAACGCCAGTCAGGCAATTTTTACCACGATAAAATTTTTATATGTTAAAGCGCATTCACCACGCCGCAATTATTTGCTCCAATTATGCAGTGTCGAAACATTTCTATACTCAGTGCCTCGGCCTTAAGGTACTCGCTGAACATTTTCGCTCTGAACGTAATTCCTACAAACTGGATTTGGCTTTGCCAGATGGCGGCCAGATTGAATTATTTTCGTTTTCTAATGCGCCTGAGCGGCCCTCTTACCCGGAAGCGCGGGGCTTGCGTCATCTTGCATTTGAAGTAGACGATATAGACGAAAGCATAAAAGTGCTTACTTCCCACGGAATAGCTGTGGAGGCTATTCGAGTGGATGAATATACTCAAAAACGCTTTGTTTTTTTCGCCGACCCAGATGGGTTGCCGTTGGAATTATATGAGAGCGATGTTGCGGCGGATTAACAGTTGTTGATCCGTAATACATATTCAATGGCAATTTATAAAGGAAGCGCTTTTTGCGAACTGCATCCGTTAATTAGTTACTCTGCAACGTTTTGCCATGTGTCATAAATTTGCAATGAAGCGCACCTAGGCTGCTCTGATCGCATTCCTAGGTGTTATTTATGCTGGACATAGAGCAGGCTGTCGCAGGGCGTTTTCCTAATTTTTATAATAAGCCTATGTTGCGTAAACCTGCGTTGCGTGTGTTAAAAGCGCTTTTGCGGCAGGATGCAGTAAATATTTTTTTATATAAACATCAGGCGCTGGAAGGTTGCGATTTTATTGATGCAATTTTTGATTATTTTGATTTCTCCTATTCCGTAAGCTTGCGTGATCGCGCGAATATTCCTGCAGAGGGCCGCGTGGTGATTGTGGCGAATCATCCAATCGGATCGCTCGATGGCTTAGCCTTAATTAAATTAGTCAGTGAAGTCCGCCCGGACGTAAAAATTCTCGCCAATCAAATGCTCAGTCATTTTGCGCCACTAAAGCGCTTTTTAATATCCGTGGATAATTTTGCCGCTGTACCTCATGCGCGAAAGGGCATTAAAGCCTTAATGCAGGCATTGAGTGAGGAGCAAGCGGTTATTGTGTTTCCCGCAGGTGAGGTATCGCGCGCGCAGCCGACGGGCGTTAAAGACGGTCAGTGGAAGCCGGGCTTTTTACATATCGCCCGGCGTGCGAGTGCACCGGTGTTACCCATTTGTATTAAAGCAAAAAATTCCTGGTATTTTTACGGTGCAAGCTGGTTATTTAAACCGTTTAGCACAATTTTATTAGCCCAGGAAATGTTTAATAAACAATCGAAAACAATTCATTTTCTTGTCGGGGAAACGATCCACCCTGAGCAATTACAGTCGGATCAGTTAAACGATCGCGCTTTAGTAAAACGCTTGCGCAAACATCTGTATAAAATCGGTAAAGGCAAAACGTCCAATTTTATTACCCAAAAAACCATTGCTCACCCGGAGCCGAAGGAGCTATTAATTAAAGAGCTCTCTGAGTCGGAACGATTGGGGGCCACCAGCGATGGCCATGAAATTTATTTGGTTGACTATCAACCAGGCTCGGCATTAATGCGCGAATTAGGCCGACAACGGGAAATTGCTTTTCGCAAAGTGGGCGAGGGCACGGGTGCTAAGCGGGATTTGGATAATTTTGATGTGTATTACCGCCATTTAATTTTATGGGATAAAAACAATTTTACGATGGTAGGTGCGTATCGCTTGGGTGAAGGCAAACAAATAATGGCCAATTGGGGGGAAGAGGGATTTTATACGCGGCAAATGTATACCTTTGCCGATGAGTATCGGCATTATTTATTGGACGGCGTAGAACTTGGGCGCAGTTTTGTGCATCCGGATTATTGGGGGAAAGCCTCATTGGATTATTTATGGCAGGGCATAGGTGCCTATTTGGCGCGCTACCCGGCCCGTTATTTAATAGGCCCGGTTAGTATGAGCGCACGCTATCCTGAAGCCTTAATGGATATTTTAGTGACCTATTTTCGCGTGTATTTTCAGCATCCGAAAGCGCTTGTACAGGCGTTAAATTCGTATCAGGCAAGCCCGTTGCGGGAGATGGATTTTTGCCTGCGCTGTACAAATTTAACAGCGGAGCAAGCATTTAGTGTGATGCAAAAGGAGTTTCAAGCGGCTGGGTTTAAAATACCGGTATTGTTTAAACAATATTTGGCGCTATTTAAACCCGGCGGCTTTTTGGTTATGGATTTTACGCGAGATAAAGATTTTGGCGATTGTTTAGATGCGTTGTGTATCGCCGATTTACAACTAATAAAAGATGAAAAAGCGCGCCGTTATTTACATGGGCATTCATTGCAGCGGTTAGCGCACTAACACAAGGAGCTTTGTGTGCGCGGATGCTGTAGGTAAACCGCGCTCGCTTTGGTAGACTGCCGCCTTTTTGAGCAGGTAATCTATGTCTAATTCCACACCTACGGTAGGGTTTATTTCCCTCGGCTGCCCTAAAGCCCTGGTGGATTCCGAGCGTATTTTGACGCAATTGCGCACGGAGGGTTACCAACTTGTGCCCAGTTACGACGGCGCCGATGTAGTCGTAGTAAATACGTGCGGGTTTATTGATAGCGCTAAACAAGAATCGCTTGACGCAATTGGCGAAGCCATTAAAGAAAATGGCCGCGTAATCGTCACAGGTTGTATGGGTGTAGACGAGAAAATTATCCGCGATCTCCACCCCAGTGTGTTGGCAGTAACCGGCCCGCAACAATACGAACAAGTGGTGAATGCAGTTCACCAAGCGGTGCCACCGAAGCAAAACCACGATCCCTTTATCGATTTAGTGCCCCCGCAAGGCATTAAATTAACGCCGCGCCATTACGCCTATTTAAAAATTTCTGAAGGCTGTAACCACCGTTGTAGCTTCTGCATTATTCCGTCGATGCGAGGCGATCTGGTTAGCCGCCCGATTGGTGATGTTTTAGATGAAGCCGAGCGTTTGGTGAAAGCCGGTGTGCGCGAGCTATTAGTTATTTCCCAAGACACCAGCGCCTACGGCGTGGACACCAAATACCGCACGGGTTTTTGGCAGGGCCGCCCGGTTAAGACTCGCATGTTGGAATTGTGCGATGCATTGAGTGAATTAGGTGTATGGACGCGGCTGCATTATGTATACCCCTATCCCCATGTGGATGAGGTAATTCCTTTGATGGCCGCAGGTAAGATTTTGCCCTATTTGGATATTCCACTGCAGCACGCCAGCCCTGCAATATTAAAGGCCATGAAGCGCCCGGCGCATCAGGAAAAAACCCTCGATCGTATCCATGCCTGGCGCAAGCAGTGCCCGGATATTACGTTGCGCTCAACCTTCATCGTCGGCTTCCCCGGTGAAACTGAGGCTGATTTTCAATTCCTGTTGGATTGGCTTGATGAAGCGCAATTGGATCGCGTCGGCTGTTTTGAATACTCCGCTGTTACCGGTGCTGCCGCCAATGACCTGCCCGGCGCCGTCCCGGATGAAGTCAAACGCGAGCGCTGGGAGCGGTTTATGGAAAAACAACAGGCCATTTCACAGGCTAAGCTCGCGGCTAAAATCGGCCGCACTATTGAAGTTCTAGTCGATGAAGTACACGACGACGGCGCAATCGCGCGCTCAAGTGCCGACGCCCCTGAAATTGATGGCGTTGTACATATTGAAGGCGATTACGGCTTGCGCGAAGGCGATATGTTAATGGTGCAAGTGGAAGATGCGGACGAGTACGATCTATTCGCCGTCCCTGCGGATGTTTTTGAAGAGCCATAATGTTAATTAACTAATATAGGGTCTGTGATGCGTTCTGCGTAATTGCCGTGCCTGGTCTATGCTCAACGAAGGTGCTAGCAAGAGATAGACTGACTCCATGGCGAAATTAACGGACGCTTCTGAACTTGGCGCAGGGGTTGCGGCTTTGGCGCTGCGCGCTCTTATGCCGCAGCAGGCCAGCAATGATGCACTCAATGAATGTTTGCGGTTGTTGCTTGAGCAGATGCCGGCATTAATCGCCGTTGCGGACACCGCGGGCAACTTGCTGATGGCGAGCGCCCAACATGGCGAGCTAGAAGGAGTTGCTGGCAGCTCTGAACACTGGTTAAAGCTTGCCGATGTGTATCCTGCCAATTTCCAAAACGATTTAGAAACGCTGCAAGAAAGTACACACGAAACGCCTGAATGGTTGGAATTTAAAGCCAAACATAAAGATGGCAGCTTTCATGTCTATCAAATGAAATACATCCAGCACCGCACCGACGATGCTCAAGCGCTGTGCTTTGTATTTGGTACCGATATTACCGCCCATAAACAAATTGAAAATTCCCTCAGAGACCATAAATCCCGCTTGGATTATATGGTGTACCACGACAATTTGACCGGCCTTGCTAACCGGACTTTGTTTTACGGCCGTATTAATAAAACTTTGGAATTAGCTCGCGATAATCACGAAACCCTCGGTATTTTATTAGTCGATTTAGATCGCTTTAAAAACGTCAATGAAAATTTAGGCTATGACGCAGGTGATGATTTACTGCGGATAACGGCCGATAGTTTACGCGCCCAATTGCGCGAAAAAGACGTGGTAGCGCGCTTAGGCGGCGATGAATTTGTTGTAGTGCTCGACGATGTGCGGCGCAAAGGTGATTTAGAGCTCGTCGCGCAGAAATTACTCAATCGACTGAGCTTGCCGGTGAAATTACAAGGTCATTCGATTATCGCAACGGCCAGTATCGGTATTAGTGTATTCCCCGCCGATGGCGATAATATTGATCAGCTGCTTAAGCATGCGGATTTAGCCATGCACAAAGCTAAGGCCAAGGGGAAAAATTGTTTTGAATTTTATGAAGAGGCGCTTAATAACCAAGCGATTAATTATTTATTGCTGGAAAACGATTTGCGCCGCGCCATAGAACAAGGCGAAATTATTCTGCATTACCAGCCGCAAATTAACCTCAACACAGGCCGCATCGTTGGCCTGGAAGCATTGGTGCGCTGGAATAGTAAAGAGCGTGGCATGGTGCCGCCGATGCACTTTATTCCGCTAGCTGAAGAAACCGGGCTTATTGAACCCTTAGGAGAATGGGTGTTGCAACATGCTTGCGAACGTTTCCAAGCCTGGTTAATGAAAGGTTTTAAACTCGGCAAAATGGCCGTGAATATTTCGCCAGTGCAATTTCGCAAAGAACATTTTGAACACATGGTCATGAGTGTATTAATGTCCACGCGCTTAAGCCCTGAATATTTAGAATTAGAAATTACTGAAAGCTCGGCAATGGAAAATGCTGAAAAAGCTGTCGAGACACTTAATTGTTTGAGCAAGCTGGGTTTGTCTATCGCCATTGATGATTTTGGCACTGGTTATTCGTCATTAGCTTATTTAAAGCGCTTTCCGATTCAAAAATTAAAAATTGACCGCAGTTTTGTTAAAGATATTGAAGGGCAGAATTGTGATGCGGCTATTGCCAAATCCATTATCGATCTTGCCCACAACATGTCATTGCAGGTAATTGCTGAAGGCGTGGAATGTTTGGATCAATCGGATTGGCTATTAAATCGTGGCTGTGATCAGGTACAAGGGTTTTATTACAGTCGGCCCTTAAGTGAAGAACAGCTGATGATTTTTTTAAATAGTGACAAGGTCATTCGCGATATTACCGGTGTGCGCTTGGCGAATCTCGGTCGTATGTAATTATTTATTTTTGACGAGTTACGTTTAAACCCGCTGCGGCGGGTTTTTGCGTTCTGGTCTTGGCAGTTCTCGCCAGCCTCTCCCTATTTCTGAAGTACTCCCCCCTACTTCGCAAGTACCCCCTCCTACTTCGCAACCCCCTCGCCGGACTTCAAACCCTCGGCAGCGTACTAAAAAGCTGCAGTGAGGGAGTTGCGAACTGCGATGCCGCAGAAAAAAGGTACGGTGACGGAGTTAAAAGCTTCGGCACCGCAGTTAAAAGGTGCGCTTAGGGACTTCAAACTTGCGACGCCGTACCTAAAAGGTTCGGCAAGGCACGTCTGAACTTCGATGCCGCAGTTATGCAGTGGGGGCTGGAGCTGCAAATATTCGGCACGGGGGTAATTAGATTCCAGATTGAAGTGCCAGACAGGTGTAGCCCGGAAATATTGCTCGCCCATTCAGTTGCAGGTTAGGCAAACAGGAACAACTACGGCATAATCTGGCGGGTTTTTGGTTCAACCGCCTATTAAATAAAAACCGGGTTATTTATCGCTTCGACAAGCAATACTTTTAAATTTTTGTGATTGGCGGGCATTATGAACAACGTTAAACAATCCCGCTAACGGCTCGTAGGGTGGTCGGAGCCGCCTAGGTAGAGCGCAGCGAAACCCAATACAGCACACGCCAGCAATAAAAAATTATCGGGCGCAATGTTTAACCCGACGAAAATTCTCATTTTTTACCATTTAAATGTTGGGTTTCGCTGCGCTCTACCCAACCTGCTTACTTTGCCGCTTAATTCATGAAGAAATTAAGATTTTTCCGTAGGGCGTCGCCTTGGCGCACCACGCCGAATACTCGATGCACAGAATACGGCGCACCAAGGTGCGCTCTACGTTTAATACGGGTTACGCGTTAATTGCGATAAGTGGCCCCGATGGGGCTGGTCACGATACGCAGGCAGAGCTATTAAGCAGACTCAATGGGTATTGGTGCATATCGGCTGTAGTGTAATTAGCATCTTGGGGTGGCAGCCTTGTGGGAGCGGAGGAACGCGTATCCCTATAAGCACTCTTATGGTTTTTCACTTTGGATCTGTCGCCTCTGCAGGCATACTATGAGCATTTTTTAGCAACCAGCGACCGTTCCACCAGTTATTAACTGCACAATGAATAGATATTTTAATTAAATACGAATGCTTCAAGCTTTAAGTATTGGATTTTGATGATGACAACAGAAACTAAGATCGAGCAGGATTTAATCGCCAAGCTGACTGATCTCAAATACACCTATCGCTCGGATATTCGCGATAGGGCAACTCTTGAGTTGAACTTCCGCGAAAAATTTGAAGCGCTTAATCGAGTCCATCTAACCGATGCGGAATTCGCGCGTTTGCGCGATGACAATGTCACCTCCGATGTGTTTGCTGCTGCTAAAAAATTGCGCGAGCAAAATACCTTCATTCGTGAAGACGGCACTCCGTTGCATTACATGCTGGTAAACATCAAAGATTGGTGCAAGAACCACTTTGAAGTGATTAATCAGTTGCGCATAAATACAGATAACAGTCATCACCGCTACGATGTAATTCTGCTGATTAACGGCGTGCCCGTTGTGCAAATCGAATTGAAAACGCACACCATAGTTACGCGCCGTGCTATGGAGCAAATTGTTAGCTATAAAAACGACCCTGGAAATGGCTATACCAATACTCTGCTGTGTTTTATGCAGTTGTTTATTATCAGTAACGAAAGCAACACTGTCTACTTTGCCAATAACCATAACCAGCACTTTAGCTTTAATGCGGATGAACGCTTTTTGCCGATTTATCAATTGGCAGATGAAAACAACCACAAAATCGCCCACTTGCACGACTTTGCTGAACACTTTTTGGCTAAATGCACATTGGGCCAAATGATCAGCCGCTACATGGTGCTGGTTGCCAGTGAGCAGCGGTTGCTCATCATGCGTCCTTATCAAATTTATGCAGTAAAGGCGATTGTGGATTGTATTCACCAGAACCGAGGTAATGGCTATATTTGGCATACTACCGGTAGTGGTAAAACGCTCACGTCATTCAAAGCATCCACGCTTTTGAAAGATAACCCGGATGTTGAAAAATGCTTGTTCGTGGTAGATCGTAAAGATCTCGACCGTCAAACCCGAGAGGAATTCAACAAATTCCAAGCAGGCTGTGTGGAAGAAAATACCAACACCGAATCTATGGTGCGGCGCATGCTATCAGAAGACTACGCCGATAAAGTTATCGTCACTACTATTCAAAAACTCGGCTTAGCGCTAGATGAAAATAGTAAGCGTAACCAAAGCAACAAACAGCAAGGCAAGCTCACCTACAAAGAACGGCTGGAGCCACTGCGCAGTAAACGCATCGTTTTTATTTTTGATGAGTGCCATCGCTCGCAATTTGGTGAAAACCACAGCGCCATCAAGGAGTTTTTTCCTAATGCGCAATTATTTGGTTTTACTGGTACGCCCATTTTTGAAGATAACGCCACCTATAAACAAATTGACGGCACTGTGGGCACGTTTAAAACCACTGAAGATATTTTTGAAAAAGAACTGCACGCCTATACCATAACCAATGCGATTGACGACAAAAATGTACTAAGTTTTCACATCGACTATTTTGGCAAAAACAGCAATGGTAAAGATGACAAGAGCAAGAAAAAGCCCAAAAAAGGCGAAACACCGCCGCCAGAGGCAGTGATAAAAGAGATATTGGCAAAACACAACAACGCTACGAACTCGCGTCGTTTTAATGCCGCGCTAGCCACTGCGTCCATTAATAACGCAATTGAGTATTACGAAAAATTCAAAGTACTACAGGCACAAAAGCAAGCAGAAGACGATAGTTT
>DATDJI010000081.1:0-20643 GCA_036520615.1 Cellvibrionaceae bacterium
AATTTCACATTTAATCGAAGATACAGATGCAGATGTGCGCGGTGAAGCGGCTCGACTTCTTGCTGCCTGGGAGGAGACAGACGTTATAGCCGCATTGTGCGCGGCGCTCACAGACTCTTGCGAAAACGTACGCGAATTGGCAGGGCAAAGTCTAACGCAACTTAAAGAAACGCAATCCGGCCAAGTAATTTTGCCTTGGGTAAACCATGCAGATGCAAGTGTAAGGCGCAGGACTTTGCGTGCCTTACGGGAGCTGCGCTTTGCCGATAGTGCCGATGCCGCTATAAATGCACTTAATGATGGAGATGCTAGCGTACGCAGAGAGGCCGTCGGCGTGTTGGCCTGGTTGAAGTACACACTAGCCCTACCCGCTTTGGCGAAATTAGCCAGCGGCGATATAGACGTAGAAGTTCGACGGGCGGCTACAGGCGCACTAGGCTTTGCGGCTGACCCGTTAATTATTCCCGAGTTGTATCGCGCATTGAGCGATAAACAATGGCAAGTGCGTGAAGAAGCCGCTACCACATTAGGAAAATTAGGCTTTAAAGATGCGGGCACGGAGTTAATAAATGCTCTAGAGGACGATTATTGGCAAGTGCGCCTGCAAGCGGCGCGCGCATTAGGTAAATTACGTTTTAGCCCAGCTAACAGCGCATTAATAAATTTGCTTGCACACACTATTAGCAATTTACGCAAAGAAGCGGCATTGGCGTTAGGGGAACTGGGAGACCAACACGCATTAACCGCTTTATACCAGGCCGAAAACGATAGCGACCCAGAAGTTCGTAAGGCGGTGCGCATCGCTATTAGCCAATTAACAGAGCGTTTTGTATGATTTCGCCACCGGTTAAAATACATAATGCGCGTACGCAACACTGCATTATTATTCATTGGGCGACCGGGCAGGAACATATTATAAATTACCAACAACTGCGCAGATTTTGCCGGTGTGCAAGTTGCCGCGCAGATACTTTCCACGGAAAAATTTCGCTAATTCCGACGGATTTATATATTGAAAAAATAAATACGCTCGGCCCAGGCCTGCAATTTGTATTTAGCGATGGACACGAGCGAGGTATTTTTCCTTGGCAGTATTTATTTGATATAGGTACGCAACTTACTAATAAGGAAAGAGGCTACACGCAAGCGTAGCCCTTAATCACTTCCGGTAAATTGCGCAGCTCCGCAAGCCAAAACGGAACTGCACGATTAACCATATTTAGAATTAAAACTGTGAAATAAACTTCCAGGCCTCGCCGGGTACCCAAGACTTAGATTGGCCGCGGTCTTTTTCAGTTGGGTTGTGGTCGCCATCAAAAGCACACCAGCGCACAGGGAATCCTGCAGTACAGCCTTGATAAGTGGTACAGGTATGCGTGCCGCTGCCACTTGCGGGTTCAGGTGGATTCATCGCCGTACACTTATTATTTTTCACTACGCGATCACGAAGGCTACGTCCTAAGGAAATGTTTAACACTGAATCGCGAATACCATGAGCGTGAAAATAAGCAATCGGTGCTGTGCCACCTTCACAACCGCTCAACTGTGCACCTGCGTATAATGCAACGCCGCGAAATACATTAGCCCGTGCACAGGCAAGCGCATTTGACATACTCGCACCATAGCTAAATCCAGTAGCAAATACGCGTGAATTATCAATACACATATCGCTCTGAATTTGCTTCACCATGGCGTCCGTAAATTTTAAATCGCGGCCATTCGCATTGTCCCAGCCAGCATTAATACCCTCTGGCGCCACGAAAATTGTGGTGTTGTTGGCCTGATCCCATAGTCCATAGAATGGATCTTCAGTAGAACCGCCATTGCCACCCAGTGCAACTTGGTTGGCATTACCGTCCCGCCAATGGTACGCAAAAATTAAACGGTAAGCCGTTTGATTATTATAATTTGTAGGTGTGCGCAAAATATAAGTTCGGTTAGTACCATCGACAGAAATGGTTTTACGTCCATCCTGCAATGTACGTGTTTTGCCGCAACCTTCAGATTTTACAACGCCTGTGGAAACATCGGGCTTATCAACTGTGCCCGTATAATCGCCGATAAAAATCCAATCTAATTCGGCTTTTTCGCTGCCGGTTACATTAATGCGAATTTTTTGTAAGCCGGGTTTTAAATGAATTTTACCAACAGCGAATGTTTTAAATTGCCCAGCCTGTGCAACTGTTGGTACCTCGAATTTTTCCACGAGAGTTTGGTTACATTGGGTGATTTTTAAAGCTCCACCAGTGTTTAATGCACCTGAACGAATAAATAAGCTGTAATCGTTTTCAGTAGCCACATTTACGCTGTATTCGAGATATTCACCATTGACCATTTTCGTCACGGCATTGCCGCCGCTAATGGATTTAATATCAACGCCAGTATCGGTGCGATAGGCGCGATCCTCGTTTTCGGCTGTAGTATCTGAGAAACCTGCGGGGTCAAAATCTTCCGCTTCAATTTGACCGGGGACGGATCGAGGTAATTGTTCAAAGGCTGCCGCTTTGGTGCTTGGGCAGGTGGCGTGCACTATGCCCGAGCTGCTTGATGAACTACTCGAGGAGCTTGAACTAGAGCTACTGCTAGAGGACGTGCTAGAGGAAGAGCTACTTGAGCTACTAGATGAGCTGCTGGAGGACGACCCTGTGTCGCCTCCACCACAACCGGAAAGAGCCCCTGCAACGACAAGAGTCAATGCCAGACATTTTGTTTGGAGGTTATTTTTCTTCATTTTTATTACTCTTAAAAAGTGTGAGTTTTGTCACAATTACCCCCGGAAAAAGGTTTGGATCACGCCTTTTCACCAGGCCCAGATGCTTATTAGAAAAATAATATGACTAATGTATCTTAAACATCAGCAGAATATTTTCTGGGATGAACCACACATTCTTTTGTTATTTTTAAATTTGAAGCGAATTTAAAAGGTGCAGAGAGATAAATACGAAAACATGAGGGCAAGTTTTGGCCATTATTTTCAGTGGTCAAAAAGAATATATTGCAGGTAAAACAGAACGCCCCCTAAAAGGGTGTAAATGCGGTTTGTGTCTACGATAGCACTATAAAAACAGTGCTAATCCTACAAAGTGCTTAGAGAATCACGGTTAAGCGCACTATGGAAAAAACGAAATAAAAATATTTCCAGCGAGTACGCGGTGCGTAATTCTAAAGAATGGTGAAGTTTGTGGACTTATCTATCGTGAGGCTATTGTAGTTTTTTTAATTATATACATTGATTTCACACCTTTGAGTGTAAACGGTTACACCAGTTAAAGCCGCTTAATTAACTGCATAGATCTAGCAAACATACTTTGTGGCGCTAAAAATTAAGAACATTGCAAGTGAATTCAATAAATCGGGGACTGGACGTAATAAATTGTAAAACATCGTCAGCTACAAATTGACTGTTAGAGATGCTTGAGGACCTGCATCCGTGCAGGTATTGACATATAAAGCTGTAATTTTTTTGGTTTTTTAGTTCAATCTAATAAAGCATATCCCAGTCGCGATTAATTACCGCATTGCGCAGTAACATCCGCTGCGGTTTTCAAGCCCTTGCTCGCCCCAGCGGTTGCTTTAGCAATACACTCTAAATGCGCAGGCACATCAGCTGTATATTTATAAGGAAGTGCTGGAAAAGCCTTAGTGGTAGTCCAGGCGTCGGCATTTTTCCATGTGCCACTGCCACTGGTCCAACTAATTTTGTACTGAGTGAAATCAGCTGGAGTTTTAATATTATTATTGCGCAAATCCCAAAAGCCAATTTCACTGCTACTGCGCGAGGTTAGCGGGTTTTTCGCATCGTAAAAATAATTGCTTTCAATCAGCGTTTGCCCCCCCATACGTACATTGATGCCCGACTCAGTAATTCCGTTGTAGTAGTTACTATAAATATGGGTAAAGCCAAAACGCTGTAGCGGTAAACGTGCGGCGACGTTCTCATACCGGTTGTGGTGATATGTTATATGACGAGCCGTAGTATCTGTATCGCTTGAGCCATCCAAACCTACTTTCCAATGGTCATGAATATAGTTGTACGAAACTGTTATGTTATCAGCGGTTTTTTTAATATCAATTAAGCCTTCAAAGGTGGTGTCATCATCGGGAGTGCCTGGGCATTTTTTATTAGCACTGAATAATTCGTTATGATCAACCCAAATTTTTGAACCGCCTTCAATACCTATAGCATCACCATCGCTGGAGCCGCCGGGCAATAAACCAATGGTCATATTGCGGATAATAATATTGCTGCTGGTGCCTTTTATACGAATACCAAAATTAGCTGCAGAACCGTCAGAACCTAGAATCGTAATATTATTTTTATCTTTAATTTCAACTTCCTGTTTATCTTTCGGCCATTGTTCGCAAATATTCGCTTTTATAGGAGCGAAATCGAATTTACCGGTATACAGCACTACTAGGCCGCCGCTGCCGGAATAGGCTTTTATTGCATCTTGCAGTGCCGTCAAACTGGAAACGGTTACAGAGGGGTTATTTCCACCTCCGGTTACGTCACCTGAATAGCCCTGCACACCGCTTACTCGCGTGGAGCTGCCGGACGAACTTGAGCTACTGGAACTAGACGAGGCGCGGCCTGAACTTGAAGAAGAACTACTAGAGCTCGAAGTGCTTGAGGAGGAAGAGCTGGACGAGGAATTGGAAGAGGAGCTGGTAGAACTGGAACTGGGCTTCGTGCCTGAGGAACTTGACGAGGAACCGGAACTGCTGGATGAGCTTGAAGCTGTTGGATCACCCTCTGCGCCACAGCCGGATAGCCCCGCCACGCAAAGAGTGAGTGCGATTATTTTTTTCGTCGCTATTGATTTATTCGCTGTCATACATGCCCCCAATTAGTTCTATATGGCATGCATTGTACGAAATTCCCCATTCCAAAGTATGACAAAAGTCACTTTGCAGAGCGGAAGCGCTGAGATGTAATCGATATCTAGAGATTAAAAAACTCCGCCCTACAGGCGTATGAAAACCGGCCGGCTGGCGCTTCAATTTTTAATAAAGACAGCTTTGATAAAACTCACTCAATCAGCGGATTAATAAAATAAATGAGGCTGCACATTTAAGCCTGCTCAAAACAAAATCCCTCATCGCGCAGACGGGCAAGTTTATACCGCAGTGTGCGTGGGCTAATCCCTAAGCGATCCGCTGTATTCTTTTTACTGCCGTGTTCTTTTTTTAATGTATCCATAATTATTTCATATTCACGCTGGCGCAAATCGCTGCCGAGCCCTGAATTTTCCACATCGTCTAAATCATCATCCAGCAGCCAATTTTTGGCCTGTGGCGTGGTAAAGCTCACGGGGATATCCGCTGCCGTTTGCGGTCGTTGTATGTCTGCTTGAGGGCGATGAGTGTCAAAAAAATTCGGTTTTACGCTGACGTTATTAAACATTTGTAGCCCTAAATCTTGCGCGTCAATTAAGCTGCCCGCTTGTAAAATAAGTGCACGCTGCATGACATTATCAAGCTCTCGTACATTGCCCGGCCAGCTATAAGCAATTAAGGCTTCTTTGGCGGATGCAGATAACTGTACCGCTAAACGATGTTGCTTATTGGCGTGGCGATTTAATAAAGCTTGGGCTAGCGGCAAAATATCTTCGACACGTTCACGCAGCGGCGCCCACTGCAAAGGTAATACGCTCAGACGAAAATATAAATCCTCACGGAATTTACCTGCAGCAATTTCTCGATGCATATCTCGGTTAGACGTAGCAATAACGCGCACATCTAATTTAATACTTTTACGCCCGCCTAGGCGTTCCACTTCGCGCTCTTGTAAAACGCGCAATAATTTTGCCTGTAAGCCCATTTCCATTTCAGAAATTTCATCCAACAATAATGTACCGCCATTAGCCTGCTCAAATTTACCCGGTGACGCACTATGTGCTCCGGTATAAGCGCCTTTTTCATGGCCAAATAACATAGCTTCCAACATATTGTCTGGAATAGCGGCGCAGTTAATGGCGATAAATGGCATATTGGCACGCGGCGAATGATTGTGGATATATCGCGCTAGTACTTCTTTTCCCGTGCCGGATTCACCTAATAATAAGGCGGTGGAATCTGACTGGGCGATGCGATTAGCCAATTGAAGTAATTGACGACTGGAATCGGCCATAGCAATGGGCTCGTCCAAATCGACAATACCTGCGCCAATAAAATGTTTTACCGTGCTAATTAATACATCAGGTGCAAACGGTTTCACCAAATAATCCACTGCACCGTCGCGCATCGCCTGTACAGATTCGCTTATGCTCGCAAAGGCCGTTATTAATAACACAGGAATATGCGGGTAATCCTGTTTTACTAAACGCAATAAATCGTGGCCGCTTAATTTTCCCATATTGACATCGGAAACAATTAACGAATAGCCAGAATAATTCGCTAAAAGCGTGATAGCTGCTTCTGCACTATCGGCTTGATGCGCGGTAAAATTTGCCATTTCCAATGTGTCAATTAATGCTTCGCGCAATGCATTGTCGTCTTCTACTACTAATATGGTGGCTTGCTGACTGGAACTTGCCATAACACTTATCTCGCTGATTAAACCAGAGGAAGAATTAAAGACGCTTGCGTGCCTTTGCCTTCCGTTGATTGCAAATGAAACCGACCGCCATGGGCGCGCGCCACGCTCTGCACCACTGCAAGCCCAAGTCCGGTACCCTGAGGTTTAGTGGTAAAAAATAATTCTTTTGCTTGGCTTATAAATTCTTTTGACATACCCGGACCATCATCCACAACACATAATCGCAGCCAAAGTCCGTTGCTGGATGTAACCGGTTCCAAACGCATGGCCAAATTTCCGCCGGGTTTGGCCTGCAATGCATTATTGACAAGATTTAATACCGCACTAATTAATGCTTCGCGGTTACAGCGAATATGCAAACCTGGCTCAGGATTAATCCAAATGCAAAAACTTTTACTACTCGAAAGCGGCACTTCCATGGCCTCTTGTAGGCCTTTTTGTAAATCCGCAAGCGTAATAACTTCGTTGAGAGGCAATTCATTGCGGACAAATAACAGCATGTCACGCACTTGCCGCTCCATGTGCTGTAAACGGCCTAATAATTTATGCGCAAACGCCTGGCGTTTGTCACCGTCTAATTCTTCATTACATAAATGATTGGAATACAGTAATGCCGCCGATAATGGTGTGCGAATTTGGTGGGCTAGCGCTGAGACCATTTTTCCCATCGCGGAGAGTTTTTCATAACGCGCAACTTGTTGCTGTAAGCGACGCGTTTCGGTTTGATCGGTCAATAAAATAATCTGCCCAGTTTGATCAAATGACGCAGTTGCAATGCTGATGCGTTTACCTAAGTGGGTAGAAACTTCCAAACCATCATCGCTGCGCGGGGCAAAACATTCGCCAATAATGTCGCGCCATTTATAGCCATCCAGCGCATTGTCTAACATGCTTTTAGCAGCCGGATTACTTTGCACAATGTAACCGCGCTCATCCAGCACAATGACTCCACCGGGTAAAAAATCCAGCAGTGCTTGAATGCGCTCAGCTAAGCGATGATTTTTTTCGTGCTCTTCCTGCCGCGCTTGCGAGACTTCGGTTAATTCGCGTGTCAGTTGTGATACACGCCCTTCTAATGCCCGAAAGGATTTATTTAAAAAACTGGAGGTTTCATTAAAAAATTCGAATGCCTGTGTTAAATCCTCGGCGGTGGGTTCTTTTTGCACTTGCGCAAGAACCGGCTGAGATATTGGCGCACTCAATCCTAAGTTAGACATATAACCACTCAAGCGTTAAAAAAATGACACTGGAATGCATCAATGCAAGCGGGATACCAAAACAAAATTTAAATGATTTTAGGGGGGTTAAAAAAGCTCATGGAATGGAGGCAATTTAATCCAACGTGATTAAAAACTAAGGCATATAGAACTTGAACAGTACCAATGACTGTTTCAGGCAGCCGAATCAAGGGTGTTACACAAACGGTGTACTCAGCCAATCACTCAGGCTTGGCTATACTCGATAGAACCGCCGTTATACCGCAGGCATTTAAAGTCTGTGCGTTTAATGCAGCTCTATTAAGACAGCATCCTCTAACCTTTCGCTGCCATAGGCGCTGCGGGGTGTGACACGCATTCTTTAATTACGCTGTACGTTTTCCTTTCGCCTAACCTTAGGGCTCCAACAACGCATCATGATTTGGCTCTGTTATCGCTTAGAGTATAAATTTTGCAGCCTAGCGCAGCTTATGATTCGTGTGCTCGCAGCTATATGCATGTTTCTCTACTTAAGTATTTCACCGATTTTAGCCTCACGCACCTATGGACAGGATCAAGCTCAAAATTCGGTGCAGGACCCGCGCGACAATTTGCAGTTTGATCACCTACCCGGCCAAGAGGCAGCCGATAGTTTAAATGCATTGGGCACGATCAGATCGATTACACAGGATCGCGCAGGTTTTATGTGGTTGGTGTTTAGGCAGAGCATCGCTCGATACGACGCGCATCAATTAAAGATTTACGACATCCAAACCGACGGCACAATGAAGATTGTACCGAGTTCACTGACTAACTTAGTGGAAGATAATGACGGAGTGTTATGGATTGCCGGCAAAGGCGGTTTAGCGTTTTACACCCGGCAGAGCGATCGCTTTGAGCAGGTAAATGCACGCAATACCGCTTGGAAACTACCCACGAACGTTATAACCGCCTTGGCCGTGGACAGCCAAAATCGTTTCTATATAGGAACCGACCTAGGTTTGGCGGTGGTAGCGGCAGACAGAACGCACATGACGTTTTACTCAAGCGCTGTGTGCGGCCTGGGTACCAGCATGATTCGTCATTTACACGTCGGTCGTGATCAACGGCTGTGGCTAGGCAGCAGCCAAAGTGGCTTACATGTATTTAATCCGGACAGCGGAGAATTTAAACATTGGCGTATCGAATTAGGCCCTACTAATTCTCCTGCAGATGACGATATTGTGCGCGTGCTGGATGATTATGAAGGCACAATTTGGGCGGCTACCCTCTCCATGGGGCTCGCCAAAATGAATAAGGATCAAAATACATTTACGCTGTACAAACGCGATAACCAATTTGGTAGTTTAAAAAGTAATTCCATTCGCGATTTATTAGAAGACACCGATAATAATTTGTGGATTGCCACTGACCATGGCGGACTTGCACGTTTTAATCGTGCATCGGGACAATTTATCACACAAGAATTCAGCCCGTTAAATCCCAACGGTTTAAGTTCCAATCAATTGCGCAGCCTATTTCAAGATCACCAAGGTAATTTATGGGTGGGAGCTTTTCCTAATGGAATTAATTACTACAACCAACGCAAAAGCAAATTTACGGTATATAACCATCAAAGCACTGGTATAACGGGTTTACTTAGCGAAGGTATTTTATCAATTCATGAAGATAAAACCGGCGTTTTATGGATTGGCAGCGAAGGCGGCCTTAGTGAATTAAATCCAGTTAGCCGTACTGTTAAAAATTATACGGCTAATCCCACAGATCCTAACGCATTGCAATTTAACGCAATTACATCAATTACTGAAGATGAACAAGGTTTTCTATGGGTAAGCAGTTGGTCTGGCGGGTTACACCGCTTTGATCGCGCAACCGGCCGCTTTAAAAATTACGCTCCGAATAGTGCTCAACCCAACAGCCTGCCAAGCCCGTACCCGTGGCAGCTAGCAATTAATAAAAAAGGCGATTTGTGGATTGGTTTTAGTGAGCGCGGGGGAATTGCCCGCTATCGATCGACGAGTGACGATTTTGAACACTTCCCTCATAAACCCCATGACGAGAATTCCCCCAGCGCGGATCAGATATGGGCGTTATTGCCTGATAAAAGCGGTAATTTATGGCTCGGCACTAGTTTGGGCCTGGATTATTTTAATCTCACCAGCGGGCAATTTTCCCATTTTGTCCTCGCCACGCCAGACCTACCCGGCCTTAATTGCGCAAATAGCTTAGCGCTCATGGAGACTGCCGACGGCCGTATCTGGATCGGCACGGAAAGCGGCGGTATTAATATTTATGATCCGAAAACCAATACATTTACTTATATTACACAGCAACAAGGCCTGCCTTCCGCAACAATTACCAGCTTGCTAGAAGATCGCTCAGGTTTTATTTGGGCGGGTACAATTAATGGGTTGGCGCGTATAAATGCCAGAACCTATACAGTTGATACACTGCGCAAAAGTGACGGGTTAGCGGGTGATAATATCAGCCGCAATGCGTTAAAGCTCGATAGCAGCGGCTCGGTTTGGGTGGGTTCAACAACTGGATTAACACAGTTTAATCCAAATAATATTAACCCGCCCATGTTCGCTCCAGAAGTCAAATTAACGCAATTACGCGTTGGTGGAATTATTCAAATACCTGGTGCCGAAAAATCGGCATTAACTCAATCATTAGAATTAACGCAGCAATTTGAATTAAATTACAATCCCAAAACCATTAATTTTGAATTTTCAGCTTTAAGCTACAATGCGCCGCAACGCAATCAATTTGCTTATAAGCTTGAAGGCTTCGACGAGAACTGGAATTATGCGGGCGCTAACAACACAGCAACCTATACCAATTTAGACCCTGGTAACTATGTATTTAGAGTCAAAGCCGCCAACAGTGGCAATGTATGGAATGAAACCGGCACCTCAATTTCATTTGTCATAAAGCCACCGCCGTGGCTTAGCAGCTGGGCGTATTTTTTGTATACCAGCATCATTGCGTTTTTGATACTCGCCGGGTTACAACTGGCTAAACAGCGCAGAGCACTGGATAAATATAAAGCCCTGTCAACGGTAGATTCTTTAACCGGAATTTATAATCGTGCAGGCATAGCAGCGATTGTAGAAGGCCTGTTTCTCAACAGTGAAATGAAACAAGGCTTAAGTTTAATTATGTTAGACGTGGATCATTTCAAACGTATAAATGACCGGCGCGGCCACGATGCAGGTGACCGAATTTTGCAAGAGTTAGTAGCATTGATCAATCGCAATATTCGCGCGGGTGATCACCTAGCGCGCTGGGGTGGCGAAGAATTTATTTTATTATGTCCAAGCACTCCACTAGAAAATGCCAAAAAATTAGCCGAGAAATTGCGCCTAGCCTGCGCTAATTATTTATTCGAAGCGGGTAGCGCGCCTGTGGCAGTAACCCTTAGCATCGGCATTGCCAGCTGCACCTGCAGCGATGATTTTACTAATCTGCTTAAACGGGCGGATAGCGCCCTGAACCGTGCGAAAAATTCCGGACGCAATTGCATTGAAGTTGAGGGTTAAAAAGTTTAAAGACAGAATAAAGTGAGAATAATAGCTGGCTAATTAATTCTGGCGCAGTGCATGTTCGAAAATTTCTAATTCATAACTAACCAAAGCCGCTATCTTGCTTGCGCAGGCTTTATTGTACGAAGCTTACACCAGAGCAAAAACGCCAGTTGTACCAGAATTCCCATAATATAGCCGTATAAATGCGCATCTACCGCTACTGCAACACCAATTAATGACTGCAAATAAAATACATCATAATTCGGCAAATGCTCTAAACCAATTTTAATTGACAATCCGCCAAAAAATATCAGAGCTACCCAGGGTGCCCGCCGCCAAAAATGTAGCAGGGAAAAACACAATACGCCGATAAAAGCACCTGAATAACCACGGTAAACACCGATTTCTGGATTAAATAAAATTAACCCGAAAGCCACTGCAGAGAGTATCGCCGCCTGCACCATCGCCCATGCGCGCACGGATAATCCATCTAAAAAAGTGTATTGAACAATCGCCAATCCAAGGGCATTCATCAGGCTGTGGTTAAATCCAAAATGTACCCATTGGCCGGTAAATAAACGCCAATATTCGCCTTGTTTAATTAATTGCGAATTAAAATCCAACTGTGCGCAAACACTTTCAGGCAGCAAGCCGCTGAGTAGAATGATGGCTATAAAAATCCAGGGAATAAATCGCGTCATATCATTTGCCTAAGATGCGGTAGGTTCCATCGGCGTACAATAAGGGCGATAAAGGCTCGGCGCTGACATTAACGCTCAGCACCTGGGCGACCACAATAAAATGCGTTCCATACGGGAATAAACTATCGACGCGTGTAAAAAATACGGCTTCAGCATCTGTCAGATACGGCAGCGGGCCCTGCCACTGCCAAGACTTATCGATGAGCCGCTTAGCGTGAGAAGAAGGGTTCGCGCATAACTGTGCTAACGCTTGATGCTGTGAATGTAAAACGTTAACAGCAAGACTAAGCCCAGGCGCTAACAGCGGTGCAAAACGGCTATCACGATTGATACATACTAATAATGAAGCAGGCTCTGCCGAAACAGAAGTGACAGAACTTACCGTCATCGCCTGGGCTTCCCCATCGTCATTAGCTGCAGTAACAATACACACACTAGTGGCTAAACGGCGCATGCCCAATTTTAGACTATGGGCTAAAGGGTCATTCATACACGGATCCACTATAAAAAGGCGACCATAATACCCCGCCATGCCTATACTGCCTACGGTAAATTGACGCGCATCAAGAGCGCTCACTCACAACTGTCTATGCTGAGCCTTTTGTCGCTAGGCCTTGTATGCACAGACCACTGACTTGGGATGAATCCTTAATTAACCGTTTTGATTTAAGCGATCCTCGTTACCCCTCCTACCCTACTACACCTCAATTTAGTGATTTATTCAAAGTGCATGATTTGCAAGCTGCGGCCTTAGGCAGGAATCAAAGCCAAGTGCCGCTCTCCATTTATTGCCACATTCATTTTGCGAAACCGTTTGTTATTACTGTTGCAATAAAATTATCACCGCCGATAAAAAGCGCCCTACCCTATCTTGCGCCATTCAAAACTGAAACAGCCTGCAGGCGCAGTACATTGATACAACTCGCCCGATGGCACAATTTCACTTTGGTGGCGGCACACCAACATATCTGAATGATGATAAATTAAGCGAGTTAGTACAGCATTTCGCAGCAATTTTAATTTCGCAAGCATTAAAAATTTAAAGCCTCCATTGAAATACACCCGCAAACCGTGACCCCTGCGCGCCTGGCGCATTTAAAATGCACTCGGATTAAACCGCATAAGCTTGGGTGTACAAGATTTTAATGCCGATGTACAGCCTGCAGTTAATCGTTTTAACAGCGTTGAAGAAGTAGCGACTTGCAGTGTAGCGAGAAATTTGGGGTTTAAATCCATCAGCACGGATTTAATTTATGAGTTGACCAAACAGACTCCGGCCACTTTACACAAACTTTAGCGGTAATTATTAAACTTTAACCCGATCGTATTTAGTTACGCGCACTTGCCGCATCTGCTTAAGGTGCAGCAGTAATTAATTAACTCAGATTTACCCTCCAGCCGAGATAAACTTGTTATGTTGCATTTAGGTGTCGACAGTTTACAGGCAGCAGGTTATCGCTATATTGGTATGGATCATTTTGCGCTGCCTGATGATGAACTAGCACAGCCACAGGGTGCAGGCCTTTTACATCGCAATTTCCAAGGCTATTCTACCCGTGGTGGCTGCGATATATTAGCCTTCTGGGTATCCGCAATTAATCAAATAAACGACTGTTATGTGCAAAACTTAAAGACATTTTACTAAAAAGCGTTAAATCAAGGCATTTTACCAATTAGCAAAGGCTTGCGCTTAAATAGCGATGACATTATTCGCAGAGCGTTTATCGGCCAATTAATCTGTGATTTTCGCTTGAATTTTGCGGCTATTGAGCAGCGCTTTTTACTGAATTTCAAACAGTATTTCGCTCGTGTGTTAGCCGAATTAATAACACTCCCGATGCTCAGCCATGCACAATTAACGAACACGATATTTGTGTTACTGAGTCAGAACGCCTATTTAGCCAAACAAAATTACCCTGCGGATCAAGCCAAACGCCATTCAAAGATTATTTAACAGCGCGGATTAAATCGCGCACCCAAAAGCGCGCGGGGTGAATAAATTTCCATAACTCTAGGCTAATCGGCATAGGCTCACCAGTGATTAAAGCGGCAATTATTTCCGCCGCTAAAGGGCTATAGGTAAGCCCGCGAGAACCTAGCCCGGTAACACAATATAATTGCGGGAAATAACTCGCAGGTATGTCAATGTGTGCCCAGCGATTAGTATTATAAGCCTTAAATTGCCGTAAAAAATCCGGCTGCGGCAACGGCCCTACCACGGGTAAATAATCTGGCGTCACACAGCGCACGCCTGCGCGGTCACCCATGGCATGAAGATTGGCAAATGCCGGTGATAATAATGCCGCATTTGCTAAATTCTCGGCTCGATCCTCATCTAAAATATCTAGGCTTGCGGATTTGGGATTAAAACTTGCGCCGGTGCTCATTATTCCGTTTTGCCCGGGTGCAATGTATCCATCGCCACATATAACACTCTGTAATGCATCAATAGCTTTTACAGTAGTTACCTGCCCGCGAATAGATTTTATTTTTATTGACTGCGCCGCTGAAAATTCTAACGAACCCTGTGCCGCAGCAATAATGACCTGGTCAAACAAGCCTAAATCAGAACGCCACTGTTGCTGTTCATAAGACAGATATTTTATCGGCTGGTATTCTTTGACAAGAATATTTGGATCATCAGTCAGCAGGCGGCATAAAAAACCTGGATTTAACCAGCCTGATTCGGGATAAAATAATGCGTGTTGCGTTAATTCCACACCGGCTTGTGCCGACGCTTGCTTTGGATTCATTCCTTTAACCAGATGAGAATTACCGGCAAAGCGTGCTGAAATACGCTCAAAAGCATCCCGATCTTTTATTAAATCGAGTAGGCCCGACTGAGCACCCGCTCGAGCAAATAATTCATGCATCTGATAATAACGGCAAGCAAATAAAAATGCTGCCAAATTAAAATCGGCAAATGGCCCTGTAGTGTGCGATAAGGTTGCATACACAATCCCTTGCGCATTACCTGAGCCGCCAGATGCCAGTGTGTGCTCATCGGCAAGCGTAACGGAAAACCCTCGTTTAGCCAGTGCAAAAGCACAATGCGCCCCAGCCATGCCAGCGCCGATAATTAATACCCGCCTGCCGTTACTGCGGGCAGCATTGGTTAAATGCCAGCGGCTAGTTTGCGTGCGTCGCATTGGAAAATAGCGGCTAAACGGCAAGCATGTTGCCGTTAACATAGCGCGTTTGCGCCCAAAACCAGGCTGTTTTTGCCAATAAAAGCCCGCCGCCGCCAAACCCTGCTTTACGATTGCCGCCACAGTAAAAGTGGCAAGCGTCGTGCCCGGCGCACTTAAATTGGCGAGTGCGACAAATAAATCTTTTTGCCACATTGCAGGATTTTTGGACGGTGCAAAACCATCTAAAAACCATGCATCTACGAAACAGGTTTTCCCACCCATGTGCACATCATGCTGTACACGCATCATATTGGTATGAAGATGATCTGGCCGAAATTGACTGAATGCGCATTTAGCGTCAGCAAATATTAGTGTTAGGCTTACATTATGCGAAAAGCTGCAGCGAAAATTGCCACGATTTTCATCGGCTAAAAATACAGGTGGATACACCTTAAGTAATTGGGCAGCAAGCTCACTAAGCTCTGGCCAGAGTGTAAGTGCACGAGTTAAATCAGCGTGAGTTAGTGGATATTTCTCCGCCGATACAAAATGCAAACGTGCATTTTTAGGTGCTGTGCGCTGCCATAATTCGCACGTGGCGAGAAAGTTTAATCCAGTGCCAAAACCTGTTTCACCAATTACAAAGCTTGCATAATCAGCCAAAGCTGCAAAACGGGCCGCTAAATTATTGTGTTCAATAAATACATAGCGGCTCTCGGCAAGGCCGTGGTCACGGGCAAAATACACATCGCCAAATTCCTTGGAGAGCGGCTCGCCATTGTCACCCCAGATAATATCCGCATGCGTTGCCATGCCGATACTCGTATCAGTGCTCATGATTTACAGCGACCAGAGGGTTTTTAACTGCTCACACCATGCATTAATACGCTCGTCACTCAATTCAAACTGGCTTTCATCATCCAACGCCAATCCTACAAAATAGTGCCCGTCAGGTGTAAGCGCTTGGCTTGCTTCAAATTCATAACCTACCACTGGCCAATAACCAACACAATTTGCTCCAGCGTAAATTAATTTTGCGTGCAAATAACCCATCGCATCCAAAAACCATTCTGGATAACCTTGTTGATCCCCCAACCCGTACAGCGCTACCTGTTTACCGCTCAATGCTAACTGATCTAATTCCGGCCAAATTTCTTCCCAATCTTCTTGTAATTCGCCGTAATCCCAAGTGGGAATACCAAAAATTAAATAGTGATAAAATTGGCAACTGGCCAGCGGCTCCTCGGCTACATTAAACACATCAACCTGATGCACACCTAAACATTGGGCAATTTTTTCACCGGCCATCTGCGTATAACAGGTTGACGAGCCGTAAAATAAAGCAACTTTTTTACGCATGAATTTTGTGCACCCAGGTATCGAGCCATTGAAGCGCCTCAGCAACGTGATCGGTCGTATAAATAGCATCTAAAATATACATATCAGCCAAGGGCTGCGCCGCACAATCGATTAAGGCTGCGAAAATATCTCGGCCAGATTGAGCGAAATTAGCATAAGCGCTATCGCCTAACGCCAGCACCGCAAAAGTTTGTTGAGGTAAATACAGGCCCTGTGTAAGAGCATAATAAAAAGGCCATAAATTAGGTGGGACATCCCCCGACCCTGTGGTGGAGGTGCAAATTAGCCACGGGCCAACTTCCTGCGGCAAGCTGCCGTCCTCAATAAATACAACTTTAAAGCCAAGTTCATTTAAACGCTGCTCTAAAGCATGTGCTGTGGCCAATGCCGTGCCAGTCACACTGCCCACTAAAAGGCTCACTGTGGCCATAAAATTCGCCTTATAAATAAATTGTTAAAGCCGAGTGCACGGCCTAAAAGCGCGCAATGGTAAGGCTTTTTAGGCTCATTGCCCAGTTCCCGCCCGATACTTGCAGCCTCTAAACATAGCAATTGGTGCAATCACACAACTGGTTTATTGATGCCAATCAAGCAAACAAGGCAATTGCCTAGATTTTCACCAACAGGCTGATTACAATGCGCGCCCTAAAGAATTCGGGTATTGGTTATGAGCAAAATTGTTGTTGTCGCTATGTATAAATTTGTCGCATTGCCGGACTTCGCTGAGTTGCGAGAGCCGCTGTTACATTTTTGTATAAATAACGGCATTAAAGGCACTTTATTGCTGGCCCACGAAGGCATTAACGGTACAGTTGCAGGTAGCCGCCAGGCAGTAAATGTGCTGATTGATTATCTGCGTCAAGACCCCCGCTTCGCTGACATCGAATACAAAGAATCTTTTGAAGATCAGCAAGCGTTTTACCGTATGAAGGTAAAACTTAAAAAAGAAATTGTTACAATGGGTGTTGAAACAATCGATCCGAACAAAGATGTCGGTGTATATATTGCTCCTAAAGATTGGAACAATTTAATTGCCGACCCCGACGTAGTTTTAGTTGATACCCGTAATTATTATGAATATGCCATTGGTACATTTAAAAATGCCATCAACCCGAACACAACAACTTTTCGCGAATTCCCCAATTACGTTGCCACTCATTTAAATCCTAATAAACACAAAAAAGTTGCGATGTTTTGCACAGGTGGTATCCGCTGCGAAAAATCCACAGCTTATTTAAAACAACAGGGCTTTTCTGAGGTTTATCACCTGAAAGGCGGAATTTTAAAATATTTAGAAGATGTACCAGAAAGCGAAAGCCTTTGGCAGGGCGAATGTTTTGTATTTGATAATCGTGTAGCTGTTAATCACAAATTAGAAAAAGGCCAATACGATCAGTGCCACGGATGCAGACATCCAATTACTGCTGAAGATAAACAATCGGATCAGTATTTAGAGGGGGTGGCCTGTCCGCGCTGCTTTGATCAGCAAACTCCAGAGCAGAGAGAGCGTTTTGCCGAACGGCAAAAACAAATGCAATTAGCTAAAGCGCGCAATCAAGTTCACGTCGGAGCGCCACCACCTGCGCGGCAAAACGTTTCTATCACGAAGGCAAAATTATAAATGTCCGCTTAACCTAAAGCAGCCTCTGCTAAGGTTGCTAATTTTTGGCAACTGCTTCAAGCGCAAACTGCGTTACACATCTAATTAGCTTTGGCCTGTGCTTATAGCTATTTTTTAAATGTGTTTTAGCTAAAAACTTTATCGACTATGCGATTGAGTTTCAGGAGGTGCAAACTTCTCAATGGCGAACATGAACACACAGTCTATAACCGCATGATTAATCCGGTTATTCTCAGCACTAATCCTTCTCACGTTCAACAGCTACGCCACCTTTCGCAAGAAAGCTTTTTTCATCACTTATTTAAGCTTTGGTTATATTTTTATCGCCAAGCCTCAATGTACTCTCATTATTAATATGGCTTTTAGCCTAATAGCTAGAGCTAAAGATTATATCTACAACAAATTCAACAATTTACTCGCATTAGCAAACTAGAAAGAAGCCACTATACTAAGTCTACTTAGCTGATGAACGTACTGAGAATGAGGTTATTGCCGGATCAACCTAAAAATCAGTAAAAAATCGCTCATAGTACCTAAGCTCTTCTTTTAATTAGTGTTTGAGAATAGGCATTTGAGATAAATTTCAGAAGGAGACGCGACCAACCCGCACTACAAGGCAATAAGCTTGAGTGTCTGGGCTAGATGTACCGAAGGATTTAGGCAGTTCGTGATCTAAGTCCTGTAAATACAGCATTATTACCGCGACTAAATCGCTGTGTGCAGATTACAGGTAGTAGCATCAAACCACACTACAGATTCCGAGTATTTGAGGGATCTCTGATAAATACTGAGCAGAGGTTCGTTAATGGATTTTGCAGGTAGCAACTACTTAAATGCAAGGGTGCGTTATTGGGTACCTGATAGGTTAGTAAGAATGGAAATTATCTAATTATGCGCTTATTACTTATTGACGATGATGAACTTGATCGATTAGCAATAATTAGAGCGTTAAAGAAATCGTCGAGCGCACACGAAATATGTGAATGCATTAACGCCATTGATGGATTGCGCATGAGCGCAGACCAAATTTTTGATGTCATATTGCTCGATTATCGATTACCTGATATGGACGGACTGGCAGTTTTACGCGAGTTAAGATCCGGCAATTTTGCGGAAGTCGCCGTTGTCATGCTGAGCAATATTGAAGACGATACAATTGCTGAGCAGTGTTTTGAGGCGGGTGCCCAAGATTTCATGCTGAAGGATGAGGTCAACGGGCGCCGACTTATTCGCGCGGTACGCCAAGCAAAACATCGTTATGAAATCGAACGAGCCTTACAGAATAGCCACGACCAATTACGCATTCTCGCAGAGCGCGACCCACTAACCGGCTTATCAAATCGGCGTGGTTTTGATTTAGCATTAAAAGCCGCTATTGCAAACGCCAAGCGCCATCAAGAAAGCATAGCATTAGTGCTTATAGATCTTGATGACTTTAAAACCGTTAATGACACCTTGGGGCATGAAGCAGGTGACAAATTATTAGTTGAATTATCCGTGCGCCTGCGAGAAATGGTGCGCGATAGCGATTTTATTTGTAGGCTTGGCGGCGATGAGTTTTTAATTTTAGCCACATCTGTACAAAAAGAAGAGCAGATAGCTCTACTCGTTGAGCGTTTAAATACCACACTAAATCACCCAATTAAAATTAACGGTACAGATATTCTTGTCACCGCAAGCATTGGCGTTGCACTGTTAGGGCCACGTGCGGAAAATGCCGATGAATTATTCAAATGCGCTGATATTGCTATGTATCGCGCCAAACAAAATGGGCGCAACCAAAGCCACTTTTATAATGAACAATTAGACGCCCTAGTAAAACACAAAGCGAAAATTAAACTCGATTTATACAAGGCCCTCACACAAAATGAATTCAAACTATATTATCAGGCAAAAATTACGGCTGCCGATGGTAACCTGGGCGGCGCAGAAGCGTTAGTCCGTTGGCACCACCCGGAGCTGGGATTGTTAATGCCCAACGATTTTATTTCAGTTGCCGAAGACTCAGGCATGATTGTGGCTTTGGGTGTGTGGATATTGCGCGAAGCATGCAGGCAATTTCAACAATGGCAATTAGATGTAGAAGTCAATCCTTTACCAAACGTGTCGATTAATTTATCTGCAATGCAAATACGTAATCACCACTTTTTAGATGAAGTGAAACGGGCACTGGCCGATTATCAACTGGAAACTAAACACATTGAATTAGAAATCACTGAAAGCGCGCTAATTAAAGATTCCGGGCTTGCCAGTGAACTCTTGTTCGCATTAAGCAACTTGGGCATTAAAATAGCCCTCGATGATTTTGGTACTGGTTATTCATCAATTCAACACCTCAAAGCATTTCCCATCGACGTACTCAAAATAGATAGAGAATTTGTCTCCGCTATCGGACGGGATGAATCCCATGAGAAATTATTGGCAGCAGTGATTCGATTTGCCCAAACGCTGGATTTAACCGTTGTGGCAGAGGGAGTTGAAACGATCGAACAGGTGGAATTTTGCAAAGAGAAAGGCTGCGATTTATTGCAGGGGTATTATTATTCTCGCCCTATACCTGCCGAGCAATT
>DATDJI010000082.1:0-76137 GCA_036520615.1 Cellvibrionaceae bacterium
TGTGACCAACAAGCCGCCCGGCAGGTGCAGCGCAATCTACTACCTGCAACGCCCGCTAAGGTCGCAGGCGTTACGCTGGAACATAAGGTCATTCCCTCACTCTATTTAAGCGGCGACTTTGTCGATTACGGCGGAATTCAAAATAGGTATGTCGCGTTTTATTTGACCGATGTATCGGGCCACGGCGCCTCTTCAGCGTTTGTTACCATCTGGTTAAAACCACTGGTGCGGCGCATGTTCAAAGAATGCCGTAGCCGTGAAGAGGAAGTTAATTTACTGCGCGATCCGAGTTTATTGGTGCAGTATGTAAATAAAGAATTATTGCATAGTCACTTCGGTTGCCATTTAACCTGCTTTGTGGGCGTGTTTGATACTCAGGATCGAATATTAAGTTATGTGACTGCGGGGCACTTGCCACTACCTATTTTAGTTGAGCAAGGACGAGCTCGTTATTTAACCGGCAAGGGGAAGCCAGTAGGGATTTTTAGCGATAATCGTTGGCAAGTGTTCCACGAGCGAGTGGAAGATGGTTTTAATCTGGTCATTTTCTCCGATGGAATACTCGATACACTTCCGCCGGAGGGCTTACTGGAGAGGGAAGCTTATTTATTAGAGCGTATGCAGGGGCTAGAAGGAGGAATGGCAGGGATTCTTGCGCGGTTGGATCTTCACTCGGAACGTGCCGGGCCAGATGATATAGCTATACTTAGCTTGGAACAGCGGGGGCGTTTATGATAAATGGTCAGATTTTGGTGGCTTACCAAAGTGGGGATAATGTCATTCGCATGCTGGGAGACGTTCGACTCACGTTGTGTATATCCTTTGATAATTTCATCGCGCAGATGTTTGACATAAGGCCTTTTAAATCCGTTATTTTTGATTTGCGAGAAGCAACCTGTATTGATAGTACGACCCTCGGCTTGATGGCAAAAATCGCCATCACCTCGCGCAAATCTGGTTTTAAAAATCCGCTTGTTCTGACCGCTAACCCCAGTATTAACCGTCTATTGGAAACAATGGGGTTTAACGATATTTTTGAAATGGTCTCGGAGGCCAAATTACCGGTCCAGCTGGAAACAATACTCGATGCGACCGATTGTGATAGCTTTGACGAGGAGCAGGTGCGTCGTCGTGTTATCGAAGCACATAAAATTCTAATGCAGTTAAACTCATCAAACCAAAGCCAATTTAAAGCTTTGGTGGATGCACTGGAGAAACAATAATGGCTTATTTAATTAGGGCGTTGTTTATAGTGTTTCTACTTGTTTCAATTGGGTGTGCGCAAACAGTGCGTACACGAGTTAATAGCTTTAGGGCGCCGGAACCTATCGTTACCACTGCCTCAGTTGCGGTTGTGCCAAAGGATACTACTCAGGGGCAGTCGCTTGAGTTTGGGCTGTACCGGGATTTGCTTGAGCGGGCATTGGTCAAGCAGGGGTTTGCTTTGGCCTCACCCGGGCAAGCACAGCTCCACGCGCTGTTATCTTATGAAGTAAATCGTGTAGCTGACACGAGTGATAGCGGCGTGCGCTCAGGTGTTATCGTCGGCTCCAACCGCGGCAGTTTTGGCAGTAATGTGATGATTCTTGATGGAGCGCGTAAATCCGGCTGGTATGAGCGCAAGGTGGGCGTAGTGTTAGAGCATAATAATAGTGAGCGGCAGCGTATTTACGAAATCAGTGCCCAAAGTGACGGCGCCTGTGGCGTACTGTCCGCAGTAATTCCCGATATGTTAAAAGCGTTATTTAGTGAATTTCCGATGACTAACGGAGCTGTTAAATATGTTTCCGTACCTGTATCTGAAAAATGCCAATAACAAAAATATTTTTTGAATAGCAGATACATGCGTAATTAATCAATGATGCAGCGACTAATAACGCGCGAATTCAATTGCAATTTTCAAACCTAGTGGTTTCTTTATCGGTGTACTCTGCCTGAGTTGGATATGAAATTAAGTCTAGTGGCTCTAGCAGCCTGTATAAGTCTGTTAAGTGTGCTGGTATATAGCATGTGGAGGCAAAATCTCCAGCTGCAGGCCACTATCGAAACGCTCACCGGGCAGCTCAATCACAAGGCTGCAGAGATCAAAAGTACTGAGCAGATCTGGCAAAATCAGCTACAAAAGGCCGCGGAATTATTAGCAGATGCCAAAAGTGAAAACGCCAATTTGCAGCTTCAGCTTTCGCAGTTAAGCGGTGACGAAAAAAGTCCTGTCGCAATAGGCACTCAGGCACTGCTCAGCCGCATCGAAGATAATAACCTGAGCGATGTAATTGGGCATAAATACCAATATTTTTTCCCCGGTTTGTCGCTAACTGCCGGCGAAAAAGATCAGCTTAAACGACTTCTATTGGATCGCGAACGGGTCCTTAATGCCGCTACTAGTGGTTATTTTTCTGACTCGTTGGACGTGGGTACCAAGGTTGCTCACCAACAAGCGCTGGTCGCTGATATAGACGCACAAATTGCTTTAATTCTTGATGATCGAGAATATGCAGAATTTGAATTATTTAAGGACTCAGGATTTGAACAGTATCAAGTAACACAAATGGCGCGTGTTTTAGGGCCTGATAGTGCGTTGTCTGACGACCAGCAGCGGCAATTTTTATTGGCAAAATTGCATCAGAAGCAAAGTTTTAGCAATTGGTTGGAAAAGCACACCGGACCGGAGTTGACTAATACAGCTTTATCAGAGGCAATCGATAATTATAAAAATGGCTATCTGCAAGATATTCGCGCAACCGTTAACGATAAACAATTTCGCTTAATTCAAGATTATGAAAAAGTGCAGTTTGAACAGATGAGCCGAAGCCTGCGGGTTTCAACAGGCTTGGAGCCATAGAGAGATAATTAGGGCAAAGTAGAGAGCTTCTAATTAAAAAATTAATTACTGCTGATTTTTACAAACTGCCATTGTTGGTTATCGCCACCCCAGTAAGTCCAAAGCCGCACTGGCGCTTGATCCTGTGTATTTAGTGCGACTACATCAAGCGCCTTGCCGCTAAACCTGGATACAACGCTAAAGCTGTTGTTACCTGTGGAGCTGAGATTCCAGTGTTGGCTGTGGGAGTCGGTCCATTGTGATTGGTTAATTCTCGCACCTTCACCTATTTGCCAGTCCACCAAAGACAGGCTTAGGCCGGTTTTGACAGATTTAATTGCGTAATAGCCACCGGGAACAGAATTAATTTCCCAGATTTGGGGTGCAGTACTGTTCAGTTGGTTTTGGACAATTTGACCGTCGGTGGTTATTTCCAGTGCTTTGCCTGATCGGCGCGAGACGATGGCGTAGCGGCCAGCTGCAAGGGTGGAAGTTGTAACCACTGGTAAGCCTGAGGAACTACTGCTGGATGAGCCTTGACGTACAACTTTGGTAACTTTGGGGCGAATTGGAGGGATTGAGCAGGTTTTAGTTTGATTAGGTGCAGGATCGCGTCCAAAGGCGTGTAAATCGCAGATAAATGTACCTGCTTGAACCTTATAGACAAATGCGCCAGAGCCACCAAACGCCACTAAGTTCGGTGCGGGTAGGGCGCAGGTATCACCTTGGCTACATAACTTTTGATAGCCTTCAGGTTTCACCTCATTGGCTAAAGAGGCGACTGACGATACCGCAGCCAGCGTAGCCAATATAAGCCTAATTAACATAACGTACTCCCCACGACAATTTAACGCTCGTACTATACAACGGTACGCCTAAAGAGTCTCTTGTTTTGATCAAAATTTGAGCGCGACAATGCATTTATTCTGTACTGAAGTTAAATCTCTGCTGGTGCGAAAAAAGCGTCCTAAATAGTTGCGGTTTTCGGCTCATTCAACTTATATGCATAAAAATGTATATGTGGTAACTACTGTTTTGCTGCTGCGCAATAATTTTTAGTCACGTCTGTTCTGCCTTACAAAATAAATTCTAATTAGTTCGCCGTTTTTATCTTGTGTTCAAAACTAGCGGGCAATTTGACGGACATAACTAATTGAACGGCATATGCAGCGACTGCTCGTCGTTAAGAAAGTTTAGTTCTATTTGAGGAATTGGTAAGCGCTGGGCCATGCGGTTTAATACTGTGGCTCTTTATATCTAATCGCTAAGCCACAGTAAGGGGATGGGATATTTAAAACTGCATTTCTGGAACAACTTCCGGTACGACTATCGGACCCTGAGTTAATTTTACAATCGTATCGACACTGATGCCTGGTGCGCGCTCAATAAGCCAAAACTTACCATCGTGGATTTCGACATAGGCCAAATCAGTAACAACTTTTTTGATACAGCTTGCGCCAGTGAGCGGCAGCGTGCATCGATTTAGCAATTTAGACTCTCCGTCTTTGCTGGCGTGGGTCATAGTCACAATGATGTTGTTCGCGCCGGCAACCAAATCCATCGCACCGCCCATTCCTTTGATCAATTTACCGGGTACCATCCAAGACGCAATGTTTCCCTCAATATCCACTTCAAATGCGCCTAACACGGTGAGGTCTACGTGACCGCCGCGGATCATTGCAAAGGAGTCCGCTGAGGAAAAAATGGAGGCGCCAGTGACGGCAGTAACCGTTTGCTTGCCGGCGTTAATCATGTCCGCATCTACCGCATCCGGGTGAGGAAATGGACCCATGCCGAGCAGACCATTTTCTGACTGCAGCATAACTTCCATGTTGGCGGGAATGTAATTGGCCACCAGGGTTGGGATACCTATACCCAAATTAACGTAAAAACCATCTTGCAGTTCGCGGGCTACTCGCTGGGCAATTTGTTCGCGTGAGAGGGTCATATTGGCTCCTAAGCTTGGGTAGTTCGGCGTTCGATGCGTTTTTCAAATGTTCCTTGAATAACGCGATCGACATAAATGCCAGGGGTGTGAATGTTATCAATGGGCAATTCGCCAGGGGCGACGATTTCTTCAACCTCAACCACAGTAATTTTGCCTGCGGTGGCGGCCATGGGATTAAAGTTTCTAGCTGTGTGCCGATAGATTACATTGCCGTAGGTGTCAGCTTTCCAGCCTTTTACAATTGCAAAATCCCCTTGAATGGCTTCCTCTAAAATATAGGGGCGGCCATTAAATATACGCACTTCTTTACCGTCGCCTATTGGAGTGCCATAGCCGGTTGCTGTGTAGAAAGCTGGAATGCCAGCGCCACCGGCGCGCATTTTTTCCGCAAGCGTGCCCTGTGGGGTCAGTTCAACTTCTAATTCGCCACTAAGTAATTGTTTTTCAAACAGCGCATTTTCACCAACATAGGACGAGATCATTTTTTTTATCTGATGATCTTCAAGCAAAATGCCCAGGCCAAATCCATCTACGCCACAATTGTTTGAAACCACGGTGAGCTCACGAGTGCCTAGTTTTTTGATGTGGGCAATTAACCCCTCGGGAATTCCACAGAGGCCAAAGCCACCGGCAATTATTGTCATGCCGTCGTTTAGCCCAGCTAAGGCCTCGTCGTAAGACATAACTACTTTATTTAAACCAGCCATTCGTATTCCTCTATAAAGATCGAAAGAATTTTAATGAACCTTGGAAAATTACCCTATTTTCTAAGCTGTTACTATTTGTCCTGGCAGAGACTGGCTTGCTCAGGCTGTAACCCGTTAAATTCAATTTAGCGTTGGGCACTTTTAAGGCTCTGTACGATGATAAGTATTTTGCGATGCAGCAGCTGTTATAGCAGCATTTGCGGCCAAGCCCAAGGTTATTTTGCGCTTTGTAGCGTTGCAGACAGAAAGGTCTCGCCCACTGTTATTATCGTGCTTGTTTAAAGTCTTGGATAACCACGTATGTTGAATTTAAATGATCCCTCGCTGCTGGTATTGCACAGCTTAATCGGCGGTGTCAGTGGGCAGGGGTTGCGCACTTACCCGGTGATAAATCCCGCTTCAGAGCAAATAATTGCAGAGATTAGTTTGCTGGAAGAGGGCATGGAGGCGCAGGCGTTGGCTAGTGCGCAAGCTGCACAAAATCCTTGGGCAGGTTTAAGCGGGATGGAGCGCGGTCGTGTTCTGCGCCGCTGGGGCGATCTGATACTAACGAATGAGGATGATCTTGCGAGATTGCTAACTCACGAGCAGGGCAAGCCATTGGCCGAAGCCCGTGCGGAAATTGCCTATGCGGCGGATTATTTTCACTGGTTTTCAGGCGAGGCTGAGCGCATGTACGGTCGCTCATTACCGGTAGGCGCAGGGCGGCGCCATTGGGTGGAGCAGCGAGCGCTGGGCGTAGTTGCTGCAATTACGCCGTGGAATTTCCCTGCCGCCATGCTCGCGCGCAAGTTGGCCGCTGCGCTAGCCGCTGGTAACGCGGTGATTGCTAAACCTGCTATTGAGACACCTTTTTCCGCGCTAGCCATCGCGCAATTAGGAGCGCGAGCGGGCATTCCGGATGGACTCGTAAATGTGCTCTTGACTGATCAGCCCGAGCGTATCGGCGAATGGTTTTGCAGTGAACCTAAGATTGCAAAAATATCCTTTACGGGTTCAACAGCGGTTGGTAGATGGTTGCTGGCGCGAGCGGGTGATGGGGTAAAACCTTGCACAATGGAATTAGGCGGCAATGCACCTTTTATCGTTTTCGCTGATGCAAACATTCCTGCAGCAGTAAATGGTTTTATTGCCTGTAAATTCCGCAATGCTGGGCAAACCTGTATTAGTGCTAATCGTTTGTTAGTGCATATGTCTATTGCTGCAGAGTTTTTAAGTCTGTTGCGAGACCGATTAAATTTAATGTGTTTTGGCGATGGCATGCAGGAAGGAATTGATCTCGGCCCGTTAATTCACGCCACCGCATGCTCACGCCTACAGCAAAAAATTACCGATGCAAAAGACAAGGGTGCAATAGTTGAATCCTTTGGAATTGATCGACGAGCCTCGCCAATAGGCTCTTTTTTTGCGCCGACGCTAGTGACCGGCGTTACGCCAGAAATGCGCTTATTTAATGAGGAAAGTTTTGGACCTATCGTCGCGGTAACAGAGTTTGCAACGTGTGATGAGGCTATTTTACTTGCCAATCAAACCCAATACGGATTGGCCGCATATGTTTATAGCAAGGATTTAACAACTATTAATCAGTGTCAAAAACTTTTGCAGTTTGGCATGCTGGGAATTAACGAAGCGCGTCTGAGCCACGCCTATGCGCCCTTTGGTGGAATTAAAAACTCCGGTTTTGGGCGCGAGGGCGGTTTAGAAGGAATAACCCATTATCAAAGCCAACAATTTATTGCTTGGAGCGAATAAATATCGCCACACCGGATTTTTTGTAAAATATTAATTATAAAAATCGCGACCAAAGTACGCGGGCTGTATCTGGATCTGCTGCCGGAGCTGGATTCATATCGGGAATAATATTCGGTGTGTAGGTGCTGGGCAAGCCAGATACATCAATGGTGGTTGACCCCGCCAGCGAATTAGTATCGGTGGCGGGAGCTAGTGAAGCCGCTGTGATATAGCCATAAATTTTTGTACTGCCTGATGTATTTAATGTGTCTCCAGCGAGAATTGATCCGTAAACAGCATTAGAAGAGCTCAAGGTAATATCTCCTCCGCTGTAGGCCCCATTAAGACTCGGGTCGTAGCCCCCGGCGATAATAGCCGGATTACCTAATGGATTAGAGATAAACGTAGACGTAGTCATGTTGCAGAAATTCTTCGGGTACATTGTCGAGAACCCAGTAAAAGTGCCCTTGTATGTAATAGAACAAATATTGGAATATCCAGAATAGTTAATTGACTTTAATAGAGCTTGCCCGCTTGTAGTAACAGAACCGGTTGCTAAAAATGTATTGTAATAAGACCCGTCGCTTACTTCTAAATTGCCGTTAAACCACATGGCTCCTGGTGCGAGACTGGTGCTCGTAATCTTGAACTTTTTTAAGGTCGAGTCATAGGCAAAGCAGGGTGTAGCTCCCTGCGGGCTGCATGGAGTGCGAGGGCTCGCGGTGGGCGCTGTGCAAACATTTGAAGTATTTACAGCGGTGCACAAAGCGTACTTGGTGGTGACACTTGAATAAGTATTGTCTCCTAAATAATATATTCCATCCGCTACGCCATTTACATTTTTAACGCTAACTTTAAATTTCGTGCCTTCCATTTCGAACACATAATTAGCAGAATTTTTTAACGCCCACACATCTATTCGCGGCTTAATCATTGCGAAAGGGGTTAGCGGCACTACCGGTGTTATGGTTACGGTCGTATTAGTTTTAAGGTTGGTACCAGTTTTACAATTTGTTGCTGTCGATGAGGTAGTGATGTTTGTAAACTTTATCCAACTTACGCCCGGACAGGTTGCTGCTCCCTTGCTATTAAGTGTGGTAACTGTGGGATTGGTGCTATTGATAAGACTAGTTCCAATAATGTCCGCAGTCGTAAGCGTTCCGCTGGTAATTTTTAACGTACCATTTGCAGTAACTTTGCCGATAATATTCGAATTGCTATCTATCTCGACGTTTCCTGTAGTTGTTACAGTCGAAACTGGTCCTGCAAAAAGCTGAACTAGGCCGTTACTTTTTATCGTCGTGGCTTTTGTGGCTGTATATTGAGACAACAATACACCGTTAAGGCCTTCCAGGGATTCTGCCGATGCTGAGCCGGTTAATGTAATTTTTCCATTGGCTTTGACTTGTAATGAGGCCGATCCGGCACCTAGCGAAATATCCCCTGTCGAATTTAAATTAACTAATCCAGTTAGGCCTATGTAGTTGACAGTTAAATTCCCATCTACATTAAACGTGCCTTTTGTAGTAGGCGACGGATCTACAATAGTGATATCGCCAGAAACTCCCAGAGTGCGGTGAAAATTCATTTGACCATTGATTGTGACACCGGCATTCGATGCGGGAGGGGCGAAAGCGTAAATGACCTCTAGAGCTGCGCTGGATTTCGCGGCGATATCGGTATAAGTAAGCCGAGTTTTTAGAGAATAAAAATTGTCTGAACCTGATGGAGGTGTACGTTCTGAAATGGTTGCATTAACATTATTGGTGGTGCCAGGCAGGGTAAAATCTATAGGTTGGTTTAATGCCAAAGCCGTTAATTGTGTAGTGGTAAGGGAGGCTAAATAACGGCGAAAAACTTCTACACCTGTCCAGGCTCCCGCTTGAGCGTGAGTTATGGCATGGGAAGCAATTTGTTTTTGTTGGGTGCTGCGCACTGAATGCATAATTCCCATAGAGGTTGCAGTTAAGCCAAGCCCCACTAACACAATAATTAATATCGTAGCAATCCCTTGTTGGCGCTTAGGTGACGAGTTGTAAAAACGTTTTGGCACGGACATGAAATAGCCTAATTAAGTAGGGTAAATATTGGGTAAACAATAAGTATAGGTAGATGCACTTACCGCGGAATCAAATTGCTTCGCAGCAGTGTTAGCGGAAATTACCACTTGATAATGCTGAGCTACTTTGCCGACACCATAGGGCCAGCATGATTGTGCCGAAACTGTAAAACCCACTATTGGAGACGCATAATTTTTAAATTCCCCGAGGGTTTGCGCTGTCGTGTAGGTGAGTGAAGCCAACGTGGCTGTTTCTGTACATGCGGATGTGCTGGCATCAATTAGGCGCAGTTCACGATTGCTGCCGACAGCAATATCCTGCAAGCCTTTGCAAAAAAATTGACTGCCGATTTTGTAGCGCCAGTAAAGTGAAACTGCTGACGAAGTGGATTGAGCGGTTATATGGCTAATGCCGGGGCCGGGAATTCCAAAACCAGCGTTTTGTAATTCCAACCGCGCCGTCAGCATGGAAAGCGCTAACTGCCCATCGTAAATAGCATCACTTTGCGTTTCGCCGGAAACTCTGACGAGATTTTTATACAGTGTGAGACTACCACTAATACACAGCAGGGAAATTAACATTCCGATGAGAAGGCTAATTAAAGTCGATCCCTTTTGAAAATATTTGTACCGTTGTATTTTTAACATTTAATTGGCTGCCAAAAATTATTGTTGTGCCGAAACCCCGCCCACGGTGAAAGTGGCGTTAAGCTTAGCGCTGAAAACGGAGAGAACTATGGGTTGTTTTAAACCTGTGAAGGCTACGCCGTTTACTGTGGTTGAGGCCAGGGCGCAGCTCGTTGGTGGTTGTATCGTAATGGTTTCATCGGGAAGCGTAATTGTCTCCAGTGTGGTATCACAAAGGTCTACAGTTCCGTTGCCATTTTTAACTAATAATTCTTGCAGCTGGCTGACGGCTAAATCCTGTACGGACATTTCCCGCTTACCTTTTTCAACTTTTGACGTAATTGTTGTTACTCCTACCGCTATTATGGCCATTAATACTAGGCCAATTAGCGCTTCGATCAACATGTCGCCGGTTTGAAATTTAATAAAATTTGCATAAAAATCTTGCGTAGATTTACCCTGAGTCGCGCATTTAGATATATTAAAAGACGTTCTGCTTTGCGCCGCGATGATTCGTGATAATCGGCGTGAGTTTTTATAATTAGTAAATGGCAATGGTTTCATTTTCAATGCCTGATCCGCTAAATTCAAAAGTTGAGGTGGCCGCGCAGCTGCTGCAATTGCTGGGTGCAGTCGTCAGCAGCCCTTTGGTTGAAAAACACATACAGGTGAGCGCTTGGTTATTTTCTTTAATTGTTAAACCCGTGCCTATTTTGCTCGACCAGGTTGCACTTCCTCCATTCGAGGAGCAATGGGCGCTGGTAACCGTTCCGCTAGCTTCGCGTACTTCTACTTTGCCGCTGGTTACACACACAGAAGTCACAGCATTGGTTTCGGAGATTTTATTGCCGTTGCGCATAGCTGTGGATTTTGCACGGCTAATTGCTTGAGTAAGAACGCCCTTGGTATTAATAGATTCGGCACTACTAGTCCACGAATTGCCCATTGGAACGGCAACCATTGCCAAAGTGGCAATTAATGCGACCACAATTAATATTTCAACCAATGTAAAACCCGGAGTTAATTTCATTAACAACTCCCGTTACCCTTGCTGCATCCAGAAATAGTACAAATCCCATCTTCTTTAAGCACAATTTTGCACCCGCTATAACCGGAACCTGATCCCGCCCCTGTGATGGTATAACCAGTACTAGTCCCTACAGCTGAAAAGGTGAATTTTTTCGAAGCCGGTGCCCAGCCAGAAAATGTTGTAGTAAGGACCGTGGCAGCTGTGACTGTAGGATACGACAGGGCCCGCTGGTAGCGATTTTCAAATTGTAAAGCGAGGGCTTTGGCATCGGATTGAGCGGTTTTTAATTCCCCGGAGAATACAAAGCCGCTATAGCTAGGCACTGCAATTGCTGCAAGTATCCCGACGATAGATATACCGACTAATAATTCGATTAATGTAAATCCCTTGAAGTTTTTCATGAGTATCTCGTTGCGTAGAAGGGGCACAAGTGGCGTTTACGTCTAACTTCGCCACTGGTCGTCGCGCCGATCATTGTGAGCTGTATATAAAGTATTGATGGGATAGTCTTTAAATACAAAGAGCATATAGTGGATATGAATAAATAGTCTCGATGATGGTTTCTTATGCGATGGGTGATCTAATAAAGGGAGATTTGTTTTGGAATAGGCGATTTTAATAACCGAAAAATCATCACATTTTCTAGATGGCATCATTTTTTTTGCAGTATTAATTGGGGCGACATAATTTGCCTAATTTGGCAGATATTTGGCGCAAATGCGTTCCAGTTTTTGTATTGTTATTTATAAGGAGCATTGGTTTGGCGGAGCAAGTAGGCGCAGATACTATGGCTTAGCGTGCTTTTACTAGTGTTTAAAATTCTTTATGCGCAGTTCACGGCCTCCGAGCTATGCGCATTAATTTTTAGACGTGTTGACCTGCGACGGGCGAACTAGCGCTCTATCGCCTTTATTAAGGTTTTACAGCCGCTGTTAAGCGGCCATAATTGCATCAGGGTAATATTTTGCGAGTTGTTTTTGGATAAACGCATAGCGTTTAAATTGCTTGTGGTCAGGCGGAATATTGCCAATGGCTCGCATGCTTTTACGACACATTTTTTCTAAGCGGTCAGTCGGGCTGCTTATTTCCGTATAGGAAACTATAGCCTGAACCAGGTTTAGATTTAAACCGATGTGCTTAGGATAGGCGGCAATCGCCTCGTTAAACACATTAATAGCGTTTTCATAGTCTTTCGCATCGTAGGCAGTAATGCCTGTTTTAGTGAGTTTAGCCGCTACCTGTTTGCCATTGTCGCTAATGGGTTCGCCGGTAATGCCGTCAATCATACGCATTAAATTAGCATCGTTCGGATGCCGGGCTGCTACAGAGGTTAAAATACTGCGGGCTTGGTCTTCTTCGTTCATCGAATAAAGTGTGCGGGCAAATTCCAGGCTGGTATGCACCGAGGGATTACGAAGATTGGTAAAAATGTTTTTCGCTTTTAGCATATGCTCTTCGGCTTTTGTCTCATTGCCTTGGGCATTAAACATTTGCGCTTCAACCATCGTCGCCTGTGCATTAATTTCTGGGTTGCCCTCATAGCGTTTACGTGCACGATCAAGAAAGACATTCGCTTGTTTGATCATGTTTTTAGCTTCTGCAGACTTATCTCCCGCAGTGTGCTCTGCGACTTTTCGCGCATAGTTAAAATAATCCTGGGGAGATTCGTGACAGGAATTTACCCCCCAACGAATAGCGTTTTGATGTGAACGTATAGCAATTTCATCATCACCATTTAACTCGGCGACCTCAGCTAAGCGTCTGTGGCGATGTACGGATTTTGGTGAAACGTGAGTGGCGCGCTCAACGGCTTTTTGGGCGCTGATCATATCGTTTTTTTGCGTGTACAGATCCGCCAGTAAATCATGTGCTTCTATATAGCGCTCATCCTCACGAATAATCCCCTCAAGCATATTCTCCGCAGCATCGAATTTACCCATCGCTAACAGTGTTTTGCCCATGCCTAAGCGCGCCCAGATAAGCGGCTTTTTCGCTAATACGGATTCATACAGCTGGTGTGCTTCTTTTAATTGGCGCAACAAAAATAACAGCTGCCCCTTCATTTTTATACAGTCAGGTGCGTACTGATGGTCTTTGTCGATAAATTCATTACAGCGCTCAACGGCCTTGCGATAATCACCATCAGAGATCGCTTGCTTGATTGGCAGCAGGGCTTCATGGCGGATAATGGCGCGATTTAAGCGCATTTTTAAACTGGCTTCGGTGTAAGGCTTGGTAATGTAATCATCCGGTTGACACTCTAAAGCGCCAAGTACCATTTCCCGCGAGGTTTCTCCGGTGAGCATGACAAACAGGCTCGTCATGAGTAATACACGTAAAAATCGCACTTCTTCCAGTAACTGCTGGCCGTCTTTACCTACACCCAGGTTGTAATCACAAATTACGATATCGTATTTATTCTGGCCACATAGGCGGACGGCTTCTTCTCCGTCCGCTGCGGTGTCGACAGCCTCCGCGCCGAATGTGCGTAATGTGCGTTTAAGGTTGCCGCGAATTTCCGGGAAATCGTCAATAATTAGACATTTTTTCTTGTTGTAGATTTTAATAATGTCTATTTGACGTAATTCGCTAAGCGCTGTGTTGGCTTCTATTTTCATCCTGGGGCGGCTCTCTTAACCAAAATGCAACGGTTTATACACCAGTGTAGCAGGCATTATTAAGTCTACTAACGGCGCTGTGCGATAGGTTTGGAGAGGCTAGGGAAGGTGTTCAGGGAGATGGCCTGTAACAATAACCCAGCTTTAAAAAGACCGGGCTATTCAGTGAGTGCATAGCAAATTGCTAAACTCAATTAAACCGCAGCAAAATAAAAAGCTTAAGTGGTTAGCATTTTGACAAATACTTTAGATTGCCTGCGGTAGTTATAAAGTTTGCGTCGCTCCATCGGCAAGTCCTCAATAGCGCAGCTGATAAACCCTTGTTCAATAAACCAATGGGCCGTTTGCGTGGTAAGTACAAATAGCCGCGTTAAATTAATGCTGATCGCCTGTCGTTCAATATGTTTTAGCAGTTTTGCTGCGCGACCGTCTCTTCGGTGATCCGCATGTACAGCCATGCACGCGAGCTCACCAGCGCTGTTTTCACTATAAGGGTAAAGCGCCGCACAGCCGATGATTGTGCCGTCTTTTTCCATCACCGTAAAAAAGTGAATTTCCCGCTCTAATATTTCCCGCTCGCGCTTAACTAAAATGCCTTCGGCTTCCATCGGTTCAATTAAATTTAAAATGCCGCCTACGTCTTCGAATGTTGCCAGGCGAATAGTCTCATAATTGTCCCGGTATACCATCGTGCCTGAACCATCGCGGGTAAATAGCTCTTTTAATAAAGAACCATCTTCATCAGCAGAAATAACATGCGCGCGGGCAATTCCGCTGTCGCATGCTTTAAGGCAGGCTCGTAGTGAAAAATAGGTGTTATCACGGTTGTGCAGCGGTTGATCGACGAGAAATTTTTCACATTGTAGACGGGTTAATTCCCGATATTCTCTGCCATCTTTATCAATAATGCGTCCGTCGTCGTTGTAAGCAATTAATTTATCCGCCTGAATAGCGGTGGCTACGCTTACGGCTGTATCGGCAAAACTTAAGTTAAAAATTTCACCGGTTGCTGAATAACCCACTGGCGAAATAAGCGCTATAGCACCCGTAGCGAGTAAACTTGTAATGCCGCTTTTATCCACAGAGCGCACTTTGCCAGTATGTTGGTAATCAACGCCATCAATTACACCTTGCGGCATAGCAGTGACAAAATTTCCGCTACGTACTCTTATTTTTGCACCATACATTGGCGAGTTGGGCAGCCCATTGGAGAATCCCGCTTCTAACCACAGCCGCGTTGCGCCGACGGCGGCAACCACCTGATCTATGTCATTTTTGGAGGTAATGCGTAGGCCTTGGTGAAAATTGGAGCGAACGTTTTTTTCCGCCAATTGCTCATCAATTTGATGTCTAGCTCCGTGCACCACTACCAGTCGAATCCCCAAGCTGTGAAGCAGCGCTATATCAGAAATAATATTCGACAGATTCGCCTGCTCAATACAATTGCCGGGCAACATAATGACAAAGGTTTTATCCCGGTGCGCATTGATATAAGGGGAGGAATGGCGAAACCAGCGAACGTAGTCATCAGGTGCATTGGTCATTACGGCGTCTCATCTTCAACAGGCCAAAGCAGGTAATTATACCCAGCAAATAGCCGCTAGGGGATGACTGTTTTCATTGCGTGTGACGATGACCAATAATGCGATTGAGCGCAGCTCCACTGCTAAATAAAATGGCTGCTGCGCCAGTGGCAGATTTGCCTGTAATTAAAGGATATTCAATTGCGACCATAGTGTGATGTCAATAGGCCTTGTTGTTTAGCTTTTCTTTGCGCTAATCGGCGTTTGAATAATATGGTTAAAGTGCCGGGTATATTCACTCCAATTACCTTGCGCAAATTGAGGGCGACCAAAATAATAACCTTGCAGAAGATCGCAACCTACTTGTTTAGCTAATTCTAATTCAGTGACAGTTTCCACCCCCTCAGCAATTATATCTAAGCCAAGGCTATGCCCGAGTGCAGTTACCGCTTCAATGACTTTTCGATTGCGATCATTTTTGGAGTTTTCAATAAAAAATTGTTTATCAATTTTTAATGTATCTAAGGGCAGAAGTGTTAAATAGGCCATTGATGAATAGCCGGTGCCAAAATCATCTACGGCTATCCGAATGCCTTTATCATGTAAGCGCTGTAATAAATCTACACTACGTTCGGGGTAGAGCATTAGTGTAGATTCAGTAATTTCAAGTTCAACTCGAGACGGGTCAATATGATATTGGGAAAATGCGCGCTCAATCGTATGAATAATTGACTGACGATAACAATAATTTGCCGGGATATTAAGGCAGATATCGGCATCAATAGACTCTTTTTTCCATTGTTGCATTTGCTTAAAAGCCGTATGAAATAGCCACTCATGAAATGGTTCAATCAACTGTAGGCGGTCAATCATATTAATTAATTCAGGAGCTCCTATGGCAAAATCGCTTCTCGGCCAGCGGCTTAATGCTTCCAGCCTACGCAGTTCGTGAGTTTTAGCGCATACAATCGGCTGGTACACCAAAGCTAGGTCGCCATGATCTATGGCCTTGGCTAATTCGCGTTCTAATATCTGTTGCCGCGACCAGCGCTCTTTATGTTCGCTGGAAAAACTCACCCAATTTTGATCCTGTGTATTTTTAGCGAGAATTAATGCCTCATCAGCGTGCTTAAGAAGTTCTTCAACGCTTGCCGCTACGGGGTAGGTGGCAATACCTGCACAGGCACTCAATTGAATACTAATATCATTTATGTTGAAAGGAGTCTGGATGGCTTGGACGATTTTTTCCGTAATCAATTGCCCCGTCGAATCGTCCACATGTTCCAATAAAACAACAAATTCATCACCACCCATGCGGGCGGGGCTATCGGTACTGCGACAATTGTCGCGAATACATTCGGCCACGTACTGCAATACTCGATCGCCGATATCGTATCCGTAAATTTCATTAATTGGTTTGAAATTATTTAAATCAATAACTAGTACAGCACAGCTGTGTCCGTACCGATTACAGCGCCCAACGGCATGTGATAGGCGGTTGTACAGCAAATTTCGGTTTAACAACCCGGTCAGGCTGTCGTAGTGGGCGAGGTTATTCAGCTGTTTTTGTAATTGACTTGTGTGAACGGCATTATGAATTGCATTGTTTAATTGTGTGGCAGTCATCGCACTTAAAGTTAAATAATCTTGCGCGCCTTGTGCAAGTGTCTGTCCTGCGTCGTCATCGCAGTTGCTTGGGTTAATGAGTAATAGCGGTAGATTATCACTGGCATATTCGCGCCGCAGTGACTTCACTAGGTTTTGATCAGTAAGTGTTTTTACGCGAGTGTCTAATAAACAGCATAAAGGTGCATGCGTGCGAATTTGCCTCAGTGCATCCTCTAGGTTTTCCACTACATATAATTCGTCCCAGTTCGAATTGGGAATATTTAATAGTTTGGTTATAAGTTCAGATGTGGAGAGATGATCAGTAATCAGCAAAATTGCGCGCATTGCGTTTGTGCGTGCTTTCACGAATGATAACCTGAAGACTCTGATTGGGAGCCCGCATCAAGTGCAGATAGAGAACTTACGACCACGTGCGGTACTCCATCCAAACTAGTACAATCGGGCGATGTACTTTAGAGCATAGTTCAGCCTTCGGCGCCTGCAAGTTGTCGTTTTTCTCCTAGATCAATGTTTAATATAACTGAAAGTTTAAGCGTATTTTTTCTGGATTAATTATTTTAATCATCAACCTGAAGCTGCATTTGGTGATTTTCCGCTTTAATTTCGGTCAATGAAGTTGTATTGGGGATTGTGACTGTAAGTTGATATGAGGAAATTATTTCCGAACAAAAATTTGCCTATTTTTTGCTGGACGTGCTTGTCTTCAAGGCTCGATAACGTGCGGTAAATAAGCGGAGAGATTTTGTGTAATCGGGGAGGAATCTTCGCGAATGGATAGACCACAAGCTTCACCATCAATTAACCAGGAGCCCACTAGTGTATGGCGGCCATTAAATTCAGGCAGTGGAGTATAGCCCTGTAGGATAAAGCCTTCATCTCCATAGGGCCCAGATGAGGTTAAAATAGGTTGATTATTTTGCCAAATGCTTACATTGGCGCCTTCGCGGGCAAAAATCGGTTTTTTTACATATTTACCGCTAAATTGGGCGCTGGTGTCATCCTCAAAATAGGTGGGTAATAAATTGGGGTGATTGGGGTAAAGACTCCAAAGCAGCGGCAATATCGCTTTATTAGAAACAAGTGCTTTCCACGGTGGCTCCAACCATTGAGTGTCGCTCGCTGCAATATGGTCGGCAAAGGGCTCACGCAACATAAACTCCCAGGGATAGAGTTTAAACAGCCAATTTATCGGCGCGTCGGTTAAATCAGTAAATTTGCCGCGCTCATTTATGCCTATATCTTCGATATAAACAAATTCATTTGCAATTCCGGCTGCTGTTGCGCAATCAGCTAAATACTGCACCGTACCGCGATCCTCCGCTGAATCCTGGCAGCAGCTTAAATGTAAAATGGAATTAGGAAAGCGGTATTTTAATTGCTGAAATCGCTCGACGAGTTTTTCCTGCAAAAGATTAAATTGATCAGTACCGGCGGGTAACAGGCCCGCCTGTAATTGATCCTCCAGCCACAACCATTGCCAAAATCCAGTTTCATAAAGGCTAGTTGGAGTATCGGCGTTATTTTCCAATAATTTAGCCGGGCCACTGCCGGTATAAGCCAAATCTAAACGCGAATAGAGGCTAGGATCGTGTTTGCGCCACGACTCTGCAATTAAATCCCAATACGTGGGGGGAATGCAAAAACGCTTTAACAATGCTTCGCTTTTTACCACCTGCGCTACGGCCTCTAAACACATTTGATGTAATTCGACAGTTGCCGCTTCAATGTCGTTTTCTATTTGCGCAAGGGTAAATGAATAATACGCATCCTCGCGCCAATAGGGCTCGCCATGCATTGTATGAAAATTAAAGCCGAATTCACGGGCTTTTGCCTTCCAGTGAGGACGTGCAGCAATAGACAAACGCCGCATTAGCCGCCCCAGCTGGATCGTGACGTGGATTTCGTACTGCTGCCCCAGCCGCTGGCAGCCGCTGCTTTAGAACCAAATCCGCCGCGCTCAATGGTTTTGGTTACGCGCGGTTGTGGACGGAACGCATCAGAGTTGGTGCGAACCTGGCGGTTGCGGTAATCACCATAAGAATTGCCGTCTACCGTAGTCCAGCGATTGTAATAGGGTGAGGAATTAATCGAAGAAGTAAACATAGGCGCAGTACTGTAACGACGGTTATCATCGAGCATACGGGCTAACATAAAGCCCGCCATTGCAGGCATAAACCAGCTAGTGCCGTCGGAGCTGCGATGCGACGTACAGCGATCGGGGCCAAAATCTACGATGCAGTCATCCACGGTTTTATATCGCGGTGCAGTATCTTCAGCTTTTTTTAGCGCTTCATTAAATGCCATTTCGCATTGCGCAGTTAAATCTGGATAGGTGGTTTTACATTCCTCTAAATTTTTAAATATATCCGCCTCTTGTTCATTGGATCCGCACCCAGTAAACACAAGTGCTACACATAAAGCCAAGGGCTTAAGGGCAAATACACCTGATACCTTGCGCATGCGTAGAAGATTTATCGATCGACTCCTTTTCATCTGACACCTCTTAATAGGTTAAGCAGGCGGCGTTAAGCACACCTACGGCGATAGAAGTGGCGCCAAGCATAAGTCCTGCTGATAACTCATTATCTTTTATGCGCTGCACAAGCTGTGGCATAAACACAAACCGTACGAGTGAAAATGCTATTAATTGCGCTATCAGAGCAATGACGCCCCAAAGTACAAAATCTAAGATATGAATTGAATTGCTAACTACACTACCTAGCGCTAATGCAAATCCAATTAAGGCACCGGCAAGCCCTGCTGCGGCGGCGATATTTTTTTCTTGCCTAACTAATTTCCATTCGTCGTGGGGTGTTATCGCCGCATAAATCCAGCTGAATAAAATTAACAATACAATGCTTCCGAAAAAATAACTGGCAAAATTAATAAGACCTTGCAGTGAGGTGTGAAGAAATTCCATATGATCTCCAATTAGCTATTATAAAAAGGAAAAATACTCGCTTAGCCAGCTGCAATCCACGGAGCTGTAACTCGTGGGCGCGGCAACGATTTTATTGGCAGTTTTAAAGATTAATTAGCAGTGAAGTCAGCTGCGCTTAAATCAAACCCCGTGCAAATTACCAAATTGCGTTCAAGACTATTATCGCGCAAGACTTCCTCGCCAGCTAAGGTTAAGTATTCTGCAAGATTTTCATTCGCTTGTCGCTCATAAAGCATTAAAAATTGATCTGTTTCCGAAACAGAACCGTCTAAATGATAGGTCTTCTCTGTCATGGCGATGGGCGGGTTGTCGCTGCCAGCTGATTCCCAGCTGCGGACAAAGGTATGGCTATCTAATGTGTATTGAGGCAGGCTTATTTCGCTTTTTAATACAGTGTCCCAATCGTTGCCCACTGAGCGTGTTTCATAGAAGTACCACAACTTAACATCAGCCACATAATCATCTCCCTTGCCGCCGTTTTGTAGCACCTGAACAAATCCGTCATCGTCCGTATAAAAACGTAAAATCTGTGTTTGTGCGTCCAGGTCCACAACGCCCACCGCCTGAATTATTTGGTCGCAGGCGGCACCCTCAATAATTAAATCTTGCTGAATTAAACGCAATTTTAGCGGGTCGATTTTCAAGCTCCCGCCGAGGAATAGGCCAATAACTTCAGGGGCCTTAGGCACTGCAGGTGTTTTATCTTTTTTTCCGAATAAGGAGCCGAACATATAGCCTAATCTCCGTTAAAGTAGGTGCTCAAAGGCAGACGAGTCGAAGCCTAAGCAATACACGGTATTTTTACCGCGCACTGCCTAGGCTTAAAAATTAATAGTTTTTAAGATTACTGCTTGCCTAAAATACGCGCCAGCTCGTCATCTGCCGATGTTGAAGGCCCGCTAATACCCGCATCTCGCAATCTCTTTTGTAGGTCGTCGCCACTTTCGTCTGAAGCTAATTCTGCCGCAGCTTCAAACTCAGCTTGGCGAAGTTTTTGTTTTTCTTGAATACGCGAGAGCGACTCGGTTGCCGTTTTCATTTTATTATTCGCGCCGAGATGGCGAGATGACACCGATACCTGAGCTTTTTGTACAGACTCCGTTGCCTTTACCATATCAACCTGTTGCTCCATACGCTGTAAGTTGTTTTTCGCAACGCTGATATTTTTACGCAATGTAGTTTCAGATTGTATAAATTGACTGACGAGTTGTTGCTCAGATTCTAGCTGTGCACGCAGTTCAACCACCTTTTTAGCGCAATCCAATGCCAGTGCTTGATCGCCTTTGTTGGCGGCGTTGCGAGCATGGGCTTCATATTCTGCTACCGAGCTGTTAAGGCCTGCTAATTTTTGGTCGGCAAGTTTTCGCTTGGCCATAATTTGCGTCAGCGCGTGATCAGAATTGCGTAGCTCCTCTTTAGCTTCGCGAATTTCTTGATCTAAAATGCGTAGCGCTTGGCTATCTGCTACTGTTTCGGCCACTTCAGTTACGCCACCTTTTACTGCGGTAATTAATTTTTTCCAAACACTCATTGCTCTATCTCCAATTAATTAATGAATTGCTCATACGCATCTAAAAAACCTGAAACATTGCTAAATAATGTTTCAACTTCCACTAACAAACTGGCCTCATCGGTGGATGATGAAATGGAACCAAAGGCCGTGTAATAGGTTTCGTTATCGATTTGGGTAATGCCCACGCAAGTTAAAGGAAACAATTGGTGGGTCTTTAAAATTTCCTCGTTCAGAGCAGCGGTATCGCGCACTTGGTTTTTGCTAAAAAGAATTGACTGAGTAATGATTTGTTTGCCGCTCACTGCCACAAAAGCATCAAGTCCATCTTCATTCGTCAGGCGGATGCAATCGGGTTCAAGGCTGATAGCCCAATTATCATTTTTAGCTAATAGTGTACTTAGCTGCGCAAGGTTCCAGGTCATAGATAAGCTCCAGTTGATATTCCTGCTCGACACAGGCGGGTTTAGGGTGAATAATAGCTGAAATATAATATCTGTAAAGATATTTTTTTATCTTTTTGGTAAATATTTTTAACTATTGTAAATAATAATTTACATTCGGGTGTTTAAGTGTCTAAACGAGTCCTATCAAATACGCAGTGGCGAGATCTGGTCTCTCGTCTGCTCAAGTCCGAGATGTCCAAGCGAAAGCTTAAGTACGAAGACTTAAGCCGAGCCTTGGCCGAAGAAGGTGTTATACAAACTGCTGACAATCTTCGCAACAAAATTAACCGCGGCATCTTAGGTGCGGATCTGTTAGTGCAATTATTGGTAGTGTTAAATGTTAAGAGCTTAGAGCGGCAGACAGTGATGGAAATTATCGAGGACTTGAAAGGAGGGTAGGTGTTGTGCGCTGAGTTTTAAATCTGTGGCTTAAATTCGAGGGAGTTCACAAGCGGCGGGTAAATTTATTAGGGAGTTATCAACCGAAATTTTCTATGCTGACAATCAATTTCATATGCCATTTATAAAAAAGAAGGGCTTTATTAAGCCCCCCATGTGTTTAATGTGAATGCTTTTGAAGTTGGTCTAAGGGATAAATTGAAAAGCATTTAAGTCGAAAAGTAGCTAATTATGGCAGCTCGCATCTGCCTTTAAAATATTTAGATCAAGTAGACTTATTTTTTGCGCACCGATAAAAAGCCAAATACCGCTAGTCCTGCAAGCATTAACGCTGCATTCGCAGGAGCGGGTACGGCGCTAATGGCAACGGTGAGCGCACCTAAATTATTATTCCAGCCATAGCCATCGGCAGTACCGAGATAAAGGCGAGTGGCATTTAACGGAATTAAAAATTGTTGTACATCACCGATGCCTGTCCCTGTTAATCCATCGCCGATAAAAAAGGGTTGTTTAAGTTGTGCGGAGAAGCTACTGAATTGTGTGGTTAATTCTCGGTAATTAAGTAATGTGGGCGCAGCAGAAGTATTCGGTTGTGAATCATCTAAAAACACGCCGCTTAAACTAAGAAATGGTAGCGATGAGGCGGCGATACCATTTTCAACCCCGTACGTGTGTGCAACTACCCAGCCGGAAGTATCTCCGTCTGAGCCAAATTGCTGGCCACCGCCGTTGTCGGTTACGCCAAATGCACTAAACGTTAAATAGTGCGCACCACTAAATTGAGATAAATCTATCAATATTGGTGTTTGGGCCGGAGCAGTATCTTCAGAGCTCACAGCGCCATCGCCCATACCGGCAAGCCATGGGTTAGCGGTTCCCGGCACGCTAACCGTTATAGCTTGGGCGTCGGTGCCGACTGTGCCAGATAAAATTAGGCCTAGGGTTAAGACAAAATATTTCATTGGGAGGTACCCTCGGGGCGGTTACATTTTGACCAATGTAGTCGCCTTCGATGATTCTAGCAATGCCGTCTGTCGCAATAGATTATTGATGAGCGGTACAACAATGGATGTCAGGAGTAGCAGTTCACGTAATGGCAGAGCAATTCGGCATATTTTTGCATGAACGTGGCGGCCATTTTTTAAGTCATTTAAAAATTAAACCTTAAATCTAACCAACAAGGCAATATTTACATAGGTCTTGCATTGCTGCAATTCTGTGCCAGTAAAGCCAAAATAACTTATGGCTGCGGTTTATGAGGTCTATTTTTGTCGATAATAGCCACCGCAATAAGGCTATATACAAATAACCTTATCAAATAATAAGTGGGAGTGTCTTCCTGCATATTGAAAAATAAATACAATGATGCCCGGTTGGCGCTCTCAATTAAAAATGACATGGCAAAAAAGAAGAAAAACCGATCTTTAGTGGTTTTCCAAAAGCGCAGAAAAAAAAACCCAATAACAAAATAAAAGGTTGCAGTTCCGCCTAATAAAAATTCACGCATGATTAGCCTCGTTATTCATCGAATATAAGTCCGTAAATAAGGAAGAGTAGTGCAATAAGGGTAATCATATGTCGCCATACAACTAAATCTATCTGCGGAAAAATAAGCTTATCGGCTACCAGCAACATATTGTTAATCGTAATGCCGCAAAAGCATATGCCAGCCCAGAGTAATAAACGGTATCGACTCTGTTTATAACTGCGCAAAAGCATCAGAGTGCATACAAATGATGTCAATGCACACAGTGAATATACAATGCCTGCCATCAGTCTTCCTTTTTAAATTTAAAGGCATTAGCGAATTGGCGCAGTCGCTTATGTGGGTCGCTTTTGGTATGAATCATATTCGTGACTTCTATTAAATGGCTTGCATAATAAGCCGCTAATTGTGTAATTTTTTGACTGAGTTCCCCGTTAGGGGAAAAAGAAAATCCTTGATCGGGAATATACGTACAAATATTGGCTAAGCATAAATCGTGCAAAATTCCTGTTGCTTTGTCTTCGCTCATGTAGAGCCGATTAGCGATTACGGCCTCATGCCAAATTGCTTTTACATCTTCGCGCAAAAGTAGCATGGCCTCCAAATGTGGAATGGATTCGATTGACGAGATGAAGCGACGTAGTTCATCGGATAAAACTGGATTATTCATGCTCTACAAATGTGATGGGCGATGGAAAAGAGGCATATGCTAGCACTGAGTATTTAGTCGTGTTATTTCGCATGAATGCTAACCTTCTTATGGGCTTTTATTTAAAAGATATGCCGTAAATGTGGCTGGTATTCTCCTAAATTCTATTGAATAATATGTATTCGCAGAAGAACAATTGCTAAGAATAAACTCTGTAATCCAATATATTTATAAGACCTTCTGCGTATTATTATGGAAGGTTAACTCATATGTGTAGAATTTTGAACCCCGAACGGCCAAATAAGTTATAAGTACTTACTTTTGGCGCGTTATTTAGCGTCAGTGGAGTAGATTTTCCTATTAATTAAAGGGATATTTCTCCACCTAATCTTCGCTGAGCAAAGGGTGTACTATTTAAAATAGTCTAATTTTCCGCACTGTTTACACGAGTATTTTGGGTTTTATTAAGCCAAAAAATATAAAAATTAGTTAATCTTGTGGAATTAATAGTACTTCATGCCGGTTCGGGGCAAATTGGGCTTTTAAATTAAGCGGCTGGCATAAAGCGTTAAGCGTGGCTTCAAGCTCGCCTAATTGAATTACTGCGGTAATATCGCGCTCTCCGATGGCCTTATTAGGAAGCGCGATTTTTACTGCGAAATAACGATTTAACTCTTCTATTACCAAAGCCAATTTTTGTTTTTGGTAAACCAATTGTTTATCGCGCCAGGCAAGAGCAGATTTTGCATTTATCGCATGCGGATGGTTGCCATTGTAAGCCTGTTGTAAAGAAAGCTGCTCGTTCGCATGAAGCTCAACTATTGGGGAGAATTCCCGCGTAGATTTAGGTGTTTTACCCAACGCAACTCGACCTTCTAAAACAATAACAATTGCATCTTTAGCTTGCTGATGCACAGCAAAATGAGTTCCCAGCACGCGTACAGTGCCAGAGTTGGTCAAGACATCAAATGGGCGCTGTGCGTTGGGGTGCACGTCAAAATAGACCTCGCCTCGCTGTAATCTGGCAAGTCGATGGTCGTCCGAATATTCCACATCTAATTCGCTGTTGGTATTAAGTAATAATTGTGTGCCGTCCTCCAGTGTAATTTGCCGCTGCTCACCAATGGCGCTGACCAAATGGTAGTGCGTAGGTGATGGAGCTAAGGTGATAAATCCTATGGTGAAGATAACAAACAAAGCACAACAGGCAATTGCCCAATTACCATAAGCAAATTGGCGAGTGGATTTATGGAATTTGCGTGGTAGTGCAGCTGATTCCTGCGTATGAACTGAAGCTGTAGCGTCGGTTAGTTTCTCCACTATGTCGGCTTGTTGCCATAAATTCTCTGCCCGTAAATAAGCTGACTGGTGTGCAGTGGATTTATGTAACCAGTCGAAAAATGCCTGTTCTTGAGCGGCAGATACCTGGCCTGAATTTAATTTTACTAACCATTCAAGCGCCTGGTCATCTAATTCAGAAAATGTGTCATTCATTATTCACAGCCCTCGTGCAAGTGCTCACGCAGGCATTTCAATACTTTTATAATATGCTTTTCCACTGTGCTTTCGGCAATATTTAATTGTTCGCTAATTTCCTTGTAGGTTTTATTCTGTATACGGCTGAGCAAAAAAGTGCGGCGATATTTTTCCGGCATTTGATTAAGCGCTGCCTGCAAGCGAGATAGCTCGTGCTGCGCTAATAAGTGCCGTTCCGGCGAGATATCGTGGCCGGCTTCGGAATCATGAGCTTCTTCGAGTAATATGGGTTGTGGATAGTGGCGATGTTTGCGCAAGCGATTGAGCGCTAAGTTGCTCGCAGTTTTATATAAATAAGCCTTGGGGTTTTCTAGTTGTTCAATATTATTCGCGCGTAAAATATTGTGAAATGCATCTTGTACTATGTCTTCTGCATCCTGCGGGGCGCGTCGGAATTTGGCCGCAATTTGTGCGCGGACATCGGCGTAATACAGTTGAAATAATAAGGCTAATGGGTTTGCTTCGCGCATTAGTAAGCGAGCCTCACACTAGCCAAAACACTACGCTCTTCAGCGACATTCGATCTGACCCCCGCGGCAAACGCAGTATAGTAATACTCATTAGTTGCATTTTTGATGGATATTTTCACTTCTGACGGGTGGCTCCAGAATGTGTCTTCATAGGTTAGGTGCAAATCGACTGTGGAGTATGCGGGTATTTTGGCTTTTTGGCCCAATACATCTATTTTATCGCCTAGTGTACTACCAAAGCGTGGGCCTAAATAACTTAAACCTACATCTCCTGCCCAATGGGAGTTAAACCGGTAATGAGCAAATAGACTCGCAGCTGTATCGGCTATATCTGCAGGCTTTTTGCCTTGTTGTTTGCCGGATTCCACTATTGCATCTAACAGTGCGAAGCACCCCATAATGTTCAATTGTGAATTGATTTGCCAGGTCAGATCCAAATCTAACCCTTGCACCGATTGGTCAAAATAATTCAACGAATTGACTGTGCCGCGTTTTGGAACAATTTCCGAAATATTTTTTTTGGAGATTTTATACAAGCCGATGCTGGAGAGAAATCTTCCATCAAATAAAAGCGATTTAAGGCCAATTTCTAGTTGATTGGATAACTCTGGCTGGGCATTTTTCGCGTCGGGTGCATCAACTCGATAATTGGCACGTACTGCTTCACTATAATTAAAATACCAAGAATTAGACTCGGAGGGCTTGTATACCAATCCAAATTGCGACGAGAAATTCTCATGGGTAGGTAAAGGGTAACGCGCGCCTTTATTTGAATTTACAGTAGTGCTGAATGTTTCGATAAGTGTTTCTTGCTCGTAGAGCACGGGTTTAAAATAGATTAAGTTTCCATTTATTTTGCTGTAGCGGGCGCCTAGGGACATTATCCAGTTAGCGCTTAATGTTATAGAATCAGCGAAAAATATACCGGTGTCGTTGTTAGTTAATTGTGAGGCTTGTTGTTCAAATAAGCCCAAAGGGCGCTCGGCAGTAAATAACCTTCTAGAAATATCGTTCATTACCGCGGTAAAATTAGCAAGCTTCCATACTCGAGCCGGATAGAAATCATTGACTTCCGCTGTATATTCTTTAAGTAAATCCTGTTTATACCAATCGACCCCTATTGAAATTTTGTGTTCAAATCCTGCGGTTTCGGTCGTGCCATTGAGATGAACATCGGCATGTTTACCGGTTTCTATACCGGCTTCAGCGTATAAGCTGCGAATTGTCCCTACAACAAACGACCAATCATCACCATTGCGATTTAATATTAAAGGAACTGCAACGCGCCCACCTAATGGCATGACAATTATGTCCTCGCCTATGGGTTGGCCTTTGAGTAATACATCGTTATTAGTTAGCGTATCGCTGCTTGTGCGCACACCGTGACGGTTTTCCTGGATATTACCCATAGTTAAGCCAAATGCCCAGTTCGCATTGAAATAGTAATTGTATTGGGCATTAACTAATCGAAATTGCGTGACAAATTCCGGGCTGCGTTCCGGGTATGCTTGGTAAAAACTATCTAAAGCTACATTAGAAACCGGTATGTTCGTATCCTGATTGGCTATTTGGTAATTACGTTGCCATTGATATTGCAGATCTAGGTGCGATTGTTCGTCGATTTGCCAGCTAATTGATGGTGTAATTAATTGACGGTGAATATCGCGGACATCCGCAGAAGTACTCTGAGCTTGATCGGCGATAATTAAACGTGAATTTAATGCAGCTGTATGAAGGTTGGCGTCGATAGATAATCGGGTTTTCCCTAGTGTACCTGCTGCGACTTCACTGTGGAGAAATGACTTATCCGTGGGCTTTTTGCTGATAAAGTTCAGTGTGCCGCCGGGTTCGGCTTGCCCGTATAAAATTGTGGCAGGGCCTTTAATGATTTCCACACGCTCGATATTGGCAGGTAATAGTTTTACGCCTGTTGTATCGCCTATGCGCAGACCATCTAAAAATAGCGAGCTGCGGTGAAATCCACGCATATAAATATCATCGTTGGTATCCGACAGGCCATCTGCGGGCATCACGCCGCTGGCATATTTTAAAACTTCGGCAAAATCTTCCGTTTGTTGATCGGCAATTAATTGTTGCGGCACCACATTAGTAAAACGAACGGAATCAAAATAGGAAACGTTCGCTTGCTGTTGGCTATTGCGTACCGTTGTGTAGCGAAACGGATAGGTTAAATATCCAACCACCACCACTTCCTCTATCGGTGCTGCCGCATGTTCACTCGGCGGTGTGGAAGATGTAGGTGCTGATTGCAGCAAAAAAGAGCCTGTTTGAGACTGAAAGCTAAAACCTAAAGGCGTGCCTGTGAGTAATTGTGATAATGCGGCCTCAGCACTTAAGCGGCCGTTGACAGGGTGACTGTGCAGATTAGCAACTAACTGATCCTCCACAATTATCGTCGTGTGTGCTTGCAGCGCAAATTCAATTAGCCCAGCAGCGAGGGTTTGCGCAGGCAGGTCAAAATGTTTGATGGAGGTATTGGCTGTATTAGCTGCTAGGCAAAAGGGAGTGAATAGAAAGAATAATAATGATAAACATACATGTAACATTAGAAACATATGCCTAGCTAGCCTTAAGTCTCAGACGTCGCTAAAACGTCTCCTTTATCTGTTGCTTAGCGATGTCCCCTTCCGTCGAGATTTTTCTGCTGGTTTTCGGATTTACACCGCAAGGGGCAATATAGCCCCAATAATTTATTTAACCCACCCTAGCTAGGGGCGACTTTTTAAATATGGGCGCTATCAGGCATTTTGGATTTGGTTATCGCGTGCGATGTGTTGATGTCTCATCCACGCTAGCCATTTGGTTGACTAAGTATCGGAGGATAGGTTGCGGGTAAAAACTGGCTTACAGATTTTATTATTTTTCTGCGTGCTAATGTTGATTAAGATTTAACTTATAGTCTTATTCGCGCGATAAGTCTGGCTAGACCGATTTATTGCAGCCGCAAATTTTCAGCCAACCATTGGTTTGTAGGTGTTTTTAAAAACGCATAAGTACGTCGATGTAGCTGCGTGCAGGTTATTGCCTGCGGCGCTGTTGAAAAGATCTAAGGAAGGCACTTAAATAAAAATTACTTGCTGTTATATATTATGCCGTGACGCTTTATCGGAGCTAATAGACATTGGCGCATGCAGTAGTTTCTACGTACTTAGTTTTAAAAATTAAAAAGCTTAATTCAAGATGCGTTGCGCTTAAGAAGATTAAGAAGGCGTGTAAAAAAGGTTTTTAAACTGTTGGTGCTTCCTTAAGATCGCCGCAGCAGATTGCTATTTTTGTAGGCAAATTTAAAGAAACACCAAGTCATTTTTTTTAAAAAGGCGGTTACGCTTAGGTAGACAAATATTGCGTCGATGTAGGGGCAATAAATTTTAGTCATAATTAGCGGTTAATTTCTTTTAAATATGTCCCATGTGTTTGCCGACTATTTGTAATAGAGGCTTAAATACTTTGGGGCCGGCGCAGACAACGTGGCCTTGTTCTAAATATTCGTTGCCGCCTTTAAAATCACTAACCATGCCACCGGCTTCTTTTATTAACAAAATGCCCGCTGCCATATCCCATTCTTTTAAATTCATTTCCCAAAAGCCATCGAATCGGCCTGCAGCGACGTACGCAAGGTCTAAAGCAGCGGAGCCTGCGCGACGTACACCGGCTGTTTGACCGGCTACTTCTTTTAGGCAACTTAAATAGTCGTCAATGTGCTCAAGAGCAAAACCGTTAAACGGCACGCCGGTGCCAATTAGGGCACCGTCTAGATTGCGGCGGCTGCTCACTCGAATACGGCGGTCATTTAAATGTGCGCCGCGACCCTTGCTGGCGGTAAATTCTTCCCGTTTAATTGGGTCGTATACCACAGCATGCGTGAGAACACCTTTATAGGTGCAGGCGATGGATACAGAAAAATGTGGAATGCCGTGCAGAAAATTCGTTGTGCCATCTAATGGGTCAATGATCCAAACATAATCACTGCTATTGTTGCTGCGGCCGGTTTCTTCACCTAAAAAAGCATGGTCGGGATAGGCCTTTTTCAGGTGATACATAATTTCTTGTTCGGCTTTTTTATCGATTTCACTTACGTAGTCGTTGCGACCTTTTTCTTCAATCGTCAGTAAATCTACGCGCTCAACAGCGCGTTCGATAATTTCACCAGCTTTGCGGGCGGCTCTAAGAGCCATAGTTAACATGGGTTCCATGGAGTAACTCAAGGTAGAGGGCAAAAAGCCGGGCATTGTAGCAGCGGGGGCCAATCCCAGCTAGCAATACTCCCGTCTGCAACGACTTCGCCTACCGATTGGCTTCTGCTAGACTGCGCGGCTTTTTGCTACCTCCCCAAAGCCTCAATATGACAGCAGCCTGTTTTAATCGAATTCGCATCGTGCTAGTTAACACCACTCACCCCGGCAATATTGGCGGTGCAGCGCGAGCCATGAAAAATATGGGGTTGGCGCGTTTAGTGTTGGTTGCACCTAAAGAATTCCCCTCTGATCGAGCCATATGGCGCGCCGCCAGCGCTCAGGACGTATTAGAAAACGTACATATAGTAGAAACGCTTGAAGAAGCTGTAGCGGATTGCGCGTTGGTGTTAGGTACAAGCGCGCGGGAGCGTCGTATCCCTTGGCCGTTAATAACGCCCCGCCAATGTGGCGAGCGTGTTGTTACCGAAGCAGTTGCGGGCCATGAGATTGCCATTGTTTTCGGGCGCGAGGATCGCGGGCTTACCAATGAAGAGCTGCAGTTGTGCCAGTTCCATATTCATATCCCCTCTAATCCTGAATACAGTTCCTTGAATTTGGCGGCGGCTGTTCAGGTTATAGCTTACGAATTGCGAGTGCATTGGCTTGAGCGTGAGGCAGGACGCGAACTGGTATTTGACGACTGGGATCAACCGCCAGCGGCAGCTAAAGATCTTGAGTTGTACTTCCAGCATTTGGAACAAACGTTAACCGAATTGAATTTCCTCACACCGGATAACCCTCGTCAGACGATGACTCGCCTGCGGCGTTTATTCAATCGAGTGCGTTTGGATCAGATGGAATTATCGATTTTGCGTGGGATGTTGACCGGTATTCAAAATTTTATTTATCACAGTCAAAAGCGCCTGGCCAAGGCTCAGGCGGGGGCTAAACCGGAGAACCCATCAATACCTGATTAAGGTAGTAGGATATTTACTTGATTAAATTACTCAGGTATTTGATAATTTGAGGATAGATCAGGAGGCATGCATGCGACTTACGACCAAAGGCCGCTACGCGGTTACAGCTATGTTAGATCTGGCCCTCCACGCAACCAGCGGGCCAGTAAGCCTTGCCGATATATCCGGGCGGCAAGAAATTTCTCTTTCGTATCTTGAGCAGCTGTTTGCTAAGTTGCGGCAGAACCAGTTAGTTCAGAGCGTGCGCGGCCCAGGCGGTGGATATAGGTTAGGGCGCCCACAAGATGCCATATTTGTGGCTGAAATTATTGACGCGGTAAATGAGTCTGTAGATGCGACCCATTGCGGAGGGCAAGGTAACTGCCAAAAAGGTGAGGTGTGTTTAACCCACTATCTGTGGAGTGATCTTAGCGATCAAATTCATCAGTTTTTAAGCGGAATCAGTCTTGCGAGCCTGGTTTCCCGACAGGACGTGCAACGCGTGAGCTTGCGGCAGGATGTTTTAGAGCAAAATCCGATTGTAGAAGACCGAATTCCTCTGTCGCCGTTGTTGTGAGAGTGTTAAGCGGCGTGGAACCATTTTTGGATTTGGATTAGCCATTTGGGACCCGTTTTTTGGAACCAATTATTTTGGGAACAGACATGCAAACCCCTATTTATTTTGATTATTCAGCGACAACTCCCGTAGATCCTCAAGTTGCTGAGGCTATGATGAAATGTTTGACGAGCGAAGGTAACTTCGGCAACGCAGCTTCGCGCTCCCATGTATTTGGCTGGCGGGCGGAAGAGGCCGTTGAACACGCTCGCGAGCAATTGGCGCAATTAATTAATGCGGATCCGCGGGAAATCGTTTGGACCAGCGGCGCGACTGAATCGGATAACTTAGCGATTAAGGGAGTAGCGCTGTTCAATATTAAGCGCGGAAAACACCTTATCACTTCAAAAATAGAACACAAAGCCGTATTGGATACCTGCAGGCAGCTTGAGCGTGAAGGCTTTGAGGTGACTTATTTGGAGCCCAACGCGGAAGGGATAATTGATCCTCAAGCGGTGGCAGCGGCCATTCGTCCGGATACTACGCTTGTATCTTTGATGCACGTGAATAATGAAATCGGTGTAATTAATGACATCGCCGCTATAGGCGCTATTTGCCGGGAGCGGCATGTGCATTTTCATGTGGATGCGGCTCAAAGCGTAGGCAAAATCGCTATTGATATGGAGCAGCTGCCCGTGGATTTGCTGTCCATCTCCGCACATAAAATGTATGGCCCTAAGGGTATCGGCGCATTATATGTGCGCCGTAAGCCACGCGTTCGCATAGAAGCGCAAATTCACGGTGGTGGGCATGAGCGCGGCATGCGTTCCGGTACTTTGCCCACCCATCAAATTGTCGGTTTAGGGGCTGCGGCGGCGGTAGCTAAAGCGCGTTTAGACGCTGATTATCAGCATGCTATAACTTTGCGTGAGCGTTTTTTAGCAGGTATTAGCGATATTGAACAGGTACACATTAACGGCTCTGCCAGTAAAAGTGTGCCGCATATTTTGAATGTAAGTTTTGCCTTTGTAGAAGGTGAATCCTTAATTATGTCGCTGAAGGATTTGGCAGTTTCATCGGGCTCTGCGTGTACATCAGCGAGTTTAGAGCCAAGCTACGTCTTGCGTGCTTTAGGATTATCCGATGAATTAGCCCACAGCTCGTTACGGTTTGGATTTGGCCGTGGCACCAGCGCAGAAGAAGTGGATTTTGCCGTAGACAAAATTCATTACGCGGTGAATAAATTGCGGGAGCTTTCGCCTTTATGGGATATGTACAAAGACGGTATTGATTTAAATACGGTGGAATGGGCTGCCCATTAGTTGGCCCGTTAGCGAGGTAAGGTTATGGCATACAGTGAAAAAGTAATTGACCATTATGAAAATCCACGCAATGTGGGCAAGTTGGACGCAGACGCTAACAATGTAGGCACCGGCATGGTAGGCGCACCCGCCTGTGGCGATGTAATGCGTTTGCAAATTCAAGTAAATGATCAAGGCGTAATTGAAGACGCCAAATTTAAGACTTACGGGTGTGGCTCTGCCATTGCTTCCAGCTCTTTATTGACAGAATGGGTAAAAGGCAAAACCTTGGCTGAAGCATCGTTAATTAAAAATGTTGATATTGCCGAAGAGTTAGCGCTACCACCGGTCAAAATCCACTGCTCGGTATTAGCAGAAGATGCTATTCGCGCAGCTATTGAAGATTTGCGCAAAAAGCGCGGCGGGTAGGTTTAATTAGTATTAAGGGGGAGAATATTATGGCCCTTACAATGTCATCAGCAGCAGTGCATCACGTTAAAAAACATCTGCAAAGCCGCGGTAAAGGTATTGGGATTCGTCTTGGGGTTAAAACCACTGGCTGTTCTGGTCTTTCCTACGTATTGGAATTTGTGGATAGTTTTAACGAAGAAGACGAATTGTTTCAGCAGGATGGTTTTTCGCTCGTCGTTGATCCTAAAAGCCTGTCGTACTTAGATGGTACGGAATTGGACTTTGCCAAAGAGGGTTTGAACGAAGGTTTTAAGTTTAATAATCCTAATGTGAAAAACGAATGTGGCTGTGGAGAGAGTTTTCACGTTTAGTAAATTGTGATACTGGGTATGAATTATCACTTCCCGTTCTAAGTCAGTTGGCTAAAATATAATTGCTTATTAAATTTATACTATGTTTTGTTGGGTCGCATGGACGTGAGCTTAATCTGCGCCAGAGTTAATTTAAACCTTTAATAAACACTTATAAAAGTCTGCAGGCTGGGTTGCCCCGGCCTTTTTATTTTTGGAAAATCCTAAGTGATCCAACAAAATTATTTTGAATTATTCCAATTACCTCAGGCGTTTGATGTAGACCAAGCAGCTCTTGCCTCTGCTTATCGTAAAGTACAACAACAAGTTCATCCGGATAAGTTTGCAGGCCTGCCCGCTGCTGAGCAGCGCATCGCAGTGCAATTTGCCTCTTATGTAAACCAGGCCTATGACACTTTGCGTCATAGCGTCAAACGTGGCGAGTATTTGTTAGCATTGGCGGGCCAGGGCGAGTCGATGCAGAACAGTACAACCCAGGATTCGGCCTTTTTAATTCAGCAAATGCAGTGGCGCGAGACTTTGGGCGAATGCCAGCTCGAAGCTGAACCCCTTAAAGCACTAGATAAATTACGTCTGGAAGCCAAGCGGGAAATGAGCGCATTAGAAGGGCAATTTGGAGCGGCGTATCAGGGGCAAGACTGGCCCTTAGCGCGGCAAATTTTGGGCAAGCTTATGTTTGTAAATAAGTTGTTAGCCGATATTCATCAGCATGAAGATCAATTTCTTTAACGAAAAGTCTTTAACGGTTAAATCATGGCGCTTTTGCAGATTTCTGAACCGGGGCTAAGCCCCGCACCCCATGCGCGCAAGTTGGCCGCAGGTATTGATTTGGGTACAACCAATTCCCTTGTGGCGAGTGTGCGCTCGGGTACGCCTACTGCTTTGGTGGATGAGCAAGGCACTAGTCTTTTACCCTCAGTAGTATGTTACCGAGCTGAGGATGTGTTGGTGGGCGCGATTGCTAAAAGCCAGGCGGCGCAAAATCCTCTGAATACAATTAGCTCTGTTAAACGCTTGATGGGGCGTAGTTTAAAAGACGTTAAAAGCCTGGGGCGAAACCTTCCCTATCAGTTAAGTGAAGGGGAAAACCAGGTGCCGCTAATTCACACCGAAGGCGGCGCCAAAACTGCAGTGGAGGTTTCAGCCGATATTTTGCGCGTACTAGCCAAGAGGGCGACCGAAGCATTGGGTGGGCCGCTGGAGGGTTGTGTAATTACAGTACCGGCTTATTTTGATGATGCTCAGCGCCAAGCGACTAAAGATGCGGGGCGTTTGGCTGGTTTAAATGTGCTGAGGCTACTTAACGAACCCACAGCTGCGGCGGTGGCGTACGGCCTTGATCAGTCGGAAGAAGGCGTGATTGCTGTTTATGACTTGGGCGGTGGTACGTTTGATATTTCTATTTTGCGGTTGAGCCGAGGTGTATTTGAGGTGCTTGCCACTGGCGGTGATTCTGCCTTGGGCGGAGACGATCTAGATCATACTCTGGCCGAATATTTTATTGACCAATGGCAGTTGGGAGATGACTTATCTCCTTCTCTGCAGCGGCAGTTATTGGATCTGGCTCGTGCAACGAAAGAGCGGTTGACTGAGGAGGAAACTGTAAGCGTCGTATTGGCTGAGCATAAACTTGAGCTTACTCGTAGCCAATTTAATAGCATGATCGATCCACTTATTGAGAAAACTCTGCTGGCATGTCGCCGCGCTGTGCGTGACTCCGGTGTGACAATGGAAGAGATTTTTAATGTGGTAATGGTGGGCGGCTCTACCCGTACGCCCCGGGTGCGCGAGAGAGTAGGTGAATTGTTTGGCCGGCCGCCGCTGGTGTCTATTGATCCTGATAAGGTAATTGCGCTGGGCGCCGCCATTCAAGCCGATGTACTTGTGGGCAATAAACCAGCCGATGAATTGCTACTGTTGGATGTGATTCCTCTATCTCTCGGCCTTGAGACCATGGGTGGCTTGGTAGAAAAAATTATCGAGCGCAATACTACTATCCCTGTCGCTAAAGCCCAGGAATTTACTACTTTCAAGGACGGCCAAACCGCCATGGCTTTGCACGTAGTGCAGGGGGAGCGCGATTTGGTCAGCCATTGTCGATCGCTGGCGCGCTTTGAGCTGCGCAATATTCCGCCACGCGTCGCCGGTGCCGCACACATAGTAGTGACTTTTCAAGTGGATGCAGATGGCTTGTTAAGCGTAAGCGCACAGGAAAAATCCACCGGTGTACAAGCGGCAATAGTAGTAAAACCCTCCTATGGGTTAGACGATGACAGCATCACCCGCATGCTCAAAGAATCCTTTGCACATGCCAAAGAAGACATGTTCGAGCGCGCCTTGCGCGAGCAAAAAGTAGAGGCAGAACGGGTGATAGAGGCTTTAGTTAACGCCCTGGAAAAAGACGGAAGTCGACTTTTGGACCCAGCAGAATACGAGCAAATAACTACGGGCCTGGAAAAGTTGCGTGAAGCTCATAACGCTCAAGATGCCGATGCTATTCGGCGTGATATTGATGCGCTCGCGTTACTGTCGGAACAGTTTGCTGCACGGCGCATGGATGATGCCATCCACAGTGCTTTGACTGGGCGTTCCGTGGATGAAGTGGCCGCTGCGAACCCTGTTCACAATAATTAGGTAAATAGCCATGACCAAAATTGTATTTTTGCCGCACCACGAAATTTGCCCGGAAGGCGCGACAATTGAAGCTAATCCAGGGGAGAGTATTTGTGAAGCCGCTCTGCGCAACCGCATCGGCATCGACCACGCCTGCGAAATGAGCTGCGCCTGCACCACTTGCCACGTAATTATTCGCAAGGGTTATTTTTCTCTAGAGCCACCCGATGAATTAGAAGAGGATTACTTGGATAAAGCCTGGGGATTGGAAGCTGATTCGCGCTTAAGTTGTCAAGCGCTGGTAGGTGATGAAGAGTTGCTGGTGGAAATTCCCAAATACACGATCAATATGGTTAGTGAAAAACACTAGGATTTACTAAAAGTTGTTAATTTAATAACTTTAGTGTTTGCAAGGAATTAAAAAACGAGATTAAACGATGAATAGTGTTTTAAAAAATGAGACACAAATTAAATTAGATCCACGGTTGGATATTGGGCGGAATTTTTCTGTTATATGGCCTGGTAGCTGCTTATGACTATGTAATGAGTTTAAGCCAAGGAGCAGTTTATTATCGTGCATCCGGCATGAGCCAGATGCAGGTTGAGTATTTTTCGAGCATTCCTGCGTGGGCAATCATCGGCTGGACATTGTCTGTTTGGGGCGGATTATTTGCTGCACTGGCTTTATTTTTCCGGCGTCGTTTTTCCCAAGTTTTATTTTTACTCTCATTGGTCGGCGGTTTGATTTATATAACGCATGTGCTTGTTCTCTCAGCAGGGCGAGAGGCTATGGGTGTTTTATGGTTAATGCCTATTATTATTACCGTTATTACAGCTGCCATGGTTTTCTATTGCCAGCGTCTAATTAACGTAAATATTTTAATTTAGTGATGTAATTTTCGTATGGGAAAGCGGTAGGTACATAACGCGTTTCTGGCGTCTTCTTTGACATTTCAGGTTTTTGCCAGCATTGTTTAAATAGCGTTTCTTGAGCCTCCTGAGCATAAGCATTCTAAAAAACCCCAAAGTCAAATATCGCTTAATTCCACAGCTAATGAGGCCAATTATGAAGTGGACCGATGTAAACGAAATTGCCATTGAGTTGGTTGAAGCACACGGCGACGTAGACCCTCAATGGGTGAATTTTGTCGATCTGCGCGCTTGGGTAATGGCATTGCCAGGTTTCGATGATGATCCGAATCGTTGCGGCGAAAAGGTGTTGGAAGCTATCCAAATGGCTTGGTTGGACGAGGCCCGTTAGCCACCGGCAATGCGCGTTTTGCTGTTATCCGCCTACGACGCTCCGAGCCACCGTTACTGGCGGCAGGGGCTGATCGACAATCTCCACGAATACTCATTTACCTGTCTCACTCTGCCGCCGCGCCACTTTAACTGGCGCATACGCGGCAACCCGCTCAGTTGGCTAAACCGCCCTGAATTACAGGCCCAATATGATCTGCTTATTGCCACTTCAATGGTGGACTTAGCGACTTTGCGCGGCCTCGTGCCCAATCTTGCGCGTATTCCTTGTATTTATTACTGCCACGAAAATCAATTTGCCTATCCTGAATCACCTCGCCAAAGAAGGCCGCTTGAACCTTTAATGGTTAACCTCTACGGCGCCTTAGCTGCTGATAGCCTGGTATTTAATTCTCAATGGAATCGCAACAGTTTTTTTAAAGGAGTGGAAAGTTTACTCAAATCGATGCCGGACGAAATACCTATTGGAGTCCTCGCACAACTGTCGGCGAAAGCCTGCGTTTTGCCCGTACCGCTAATACATGCTCAGCACAGCATTAAAACGCTGGCACCATTTGACCAGGACAACCCGATGCATTTGGTGTGGAATCACCGTTGGGAGTTTGATAAGGGGCCAGATTTATTACTGGCTTTAATTGAGGCTTTACCGCCAGGACTGCCGTTGTGTTGGCATGTGTTAGGACAGCAATTTCGCCAACAACCAGCGCAATTTGCCGCAATTAAAAAATTGTTAGAAGGGCAGTTGGCGAGTTGGGGGTTTTGCGCCGATGAGCAGGTTTATCAATCGGTTTTGGCGCAAAGCCATGTGGTGATTTCAACTGCCTGGCACGATTTTCAAGGCCTCGCAGTATTGGAAGCGGCAAGCTTAGGGGCTATGCCCTTGGTTCCAGCAGGGCTTGCATATCCGCAGTGGTTTACTTCCGAATATTGTTACGGGACGCAAGAAGACTTTTCTGCGCGTCATATAAAACAATTGGCACAGAGCGCCGCAATGAAAATCGCCGCTTTTGCCAATGGTGTAATGCCTCTGCTGCCCGTGGATACCAAACCCTGGCAATGGCCGCAGTTAAAACATCAGTATGTTGAATTGTTAAGCCGGGTGTGTAGCCGGTAGGCATAAAAGCAATAAATGTAGTGATTTAACAAGCTAGCTAAGCGCTACTACAAGAAATATAGATTTAATGCTTAGGAAAATATGGCGGACCGGACGGGGCTCGAACCCGCGACCTCCGGCGTGACAGGCCGGCATTCTAACCAACTGAACTACCGGTCCAAGGGTAGATTTGCGGCATAACCGCTTGTAATGCTTCGCTAACTGGCTTTAGATGTCGCCGAAGGGTTTTATCCGAATTACTAATTAAACCATATGGTGGGTGGTACAGGGATCGAACCTGTGACCTACAGCTTGTAAGGCTGCCGCTCTCCCGGCTGAGCTAACCACCCATGCGAACTGCCTGTGTTAGGAGCCGCGCATTCTAACGCCTTACACTGGGGCGTCAATAAAAATTATTGAAATCTAAGGAATTTATTTGAAATCGGTTATCCAATCGAGGGCGCAAATCGCAACTCAATTCCCACTACTACAAAAACCCGCTGCTATAATCCGGGCCCATTTACCTTTATCCGCTACGGCACTTTCTATGCTCAGAGCTTTCGTTTTCCTTTTGTTTTTTCTGATAGCGGCGTCCAGCCGAGCTGCCATAGACACGTTTGAATTTAGTAGCGATGAAAATCGTCAACGCTACTCCATACTCGTTGACGAATTGCGATGTCCAAAGTGTAAAAACAATAATCTTTCCGGCTCTAATTCTATGATCGCCACGGATCTTAAGCGCGAGATCCATACGATGGTTGAAGAGGGGAAAACTAATCAGCAAATCGCGGAATTTATGGTGGCCCGCTATGGTGATTTTGTTTTATATCGCCCGCGAATGACCGCGCAGACGGCACTACTGTGGTGTGCTCCGGTGGCGTTGTTTTTATTGGCACTGGTGGTAGTGATTACTCTAGTGCGCGGGCGCGCTAAGGCATTGAAAATCGATACAAATTCGGCGTTAAGCGCTGACGAACAGGCGCAGCTGATGCGCCTAACACGTGCTGAGCAACCTATTTCTACACCTTCGAACAAGGGTAATTTATGACACTTGCAGTATTCGCAGGCCTTCTGTTGTTGGCATCGGGATTTATCTTTTGGCCAATTCTACGCCGCACTAGCTGGCAAGGTGATTTGCAATCGGCGCGTGGGCAGGATGCCACTCAAGCGGTGTTGTACGAAGAACACCTCGCCGACTTGGAAAAATCTCAGGCATTAGGTGAACTTACGCCAGAGCAATTTGAGCAACTAAAAATTGAATTGCAACGTACGATGATTGCAGAAACTCAACCAATCGCAGCTCCTCAGGTGCGCAACCCCGGTGGCATCTGGGCTTTAGTGTTGGTTGCGGTATTAGTGCCCGTGGCGGCTTGGGCTGTTTATAACCATTTGGGTGCCAAGGCCGATTGGGAGATTTACCAGTTATTACAAGCCCAGCGGAACCTGCCTGACGACGACAAAGCCAAATTCGAGTCAGTCACTGCAGAGCTTTTGGCCAAGGCGCGAGCGCGAGTAGAGGAAAAACCTAAAAGCACCCAGCTGATTTATATGTTGGCAAGCTTTGCGATGAGTAGCCAGGATCTTGCTTCGGCGGAAACCTATTATCGCAAGCTGCTCGCATTGGAACCGCGCTCACCACAGATTTTGGCGGAGCTCGCCCAGGTATTGTTTGTAAAGTCGCAGAACGTGGTGACAGCAGAAGTTCGAGAAATGGTAAAGGGCGCTCTTAGCATTGCACCAAATCTGCCAACGGCACTGAGCATTGCAGGTATCGACGAGTTTCAGCAGGGTCAATTTCAAAAAGCCATTGATTATTGGTCGCGTGCGCTGCCGATGATCGACCCTCAGTCCCAGGGTTATCAAGCGTTGGCTGGCGGTATCGAAAAAGCTAAAGTTAGCCTCGCCGCTGCAGGCCCGGCTGCTCAACCGCCTAAAGCCAGCGGTGAAGGCCCGACTATTGAGATAAGTGTAAGCCTGGGCAGCGCCGCAAATGTAAGCCCCGGCGATATCGTATTCGTGTATGCCCGCGCTTGGCAGGGCCCAAAAATGCCTCTAGCAATATCGAAATTTCCCGTCAGTGAATTACCTAAAACCGTTCGCTTGGATAAGTCCATGGCAATGGCACCGGGCATGGATATCACCACTGCAGCACAGTTAGAAGTTGTAGCCCGAGTATCCAAATCTGGCAGCCCCATGGCCGCAGCTGGCGATTGGCAGGCGGCACAGGGGCCTTTAAGTCTCGCTGAACTAAAAACACCTCTATCATTGGTTATCGAAAAACAGCTGGCTCAGTAACAAGGGTTTTAGAAAATGGGCGGCATTAGCCGCCTTTTTTTTGGTTAGTGCGCACGGCTATGCGGTTGCGCTTGATGAGATTTTTATACTATGGGACATGTTGAATAGATTTCACCTATTTCTAGTGGAACGCTGGTGTCTATGAATACAGAGTTAAGACAGGATTGTTGGCCGTGCAAACTTTAAAGAAGTTTGCAGGAAGGTCGGTAAAAAAGAAGTTTTGAAGTTTGATTTAGCTAAGTAGCAAAGCGAGTTAGATTTTTAGTTGCAACTCATAGCTGGAGGCTTTTGAACTTTCTTAAACGATAGGAGTTTTCAATGTCGCATTTAACGGCTGTTTTTAATTTTAAATCCTATCGAGATTGAACAAATGTCGTTCAAACGGCAAAAGCGTACGGATCGCTAGAAATATAGGCTAAGTGTTGAAAAAGAGCGCACGCATAAAATGCGTTGTGAGTTTTTGTATAAAAATTCGATCAGAAACCAAGTTTACCCTAATGTTATTATTTCAAATTTTGTGTAAAACGCGTTAAAAGGCTAAGCCTTTGACGGGTTAATCTCAACCATAAATCATACTGGAATCGGCGAGAAAACGGATTTGTTCGCCTGCTCAATGCGCAATTCTGCGCAGTATTTATTCCTAAAACCCCGCCATCTGTTGAAAATGCAACGAATCCTCCTGAAATTAACGCATATTTTATGGCATCAAGTTTGCTCTCCTGCAGCTGGGCGGATATAACACGCCTGCCGAATTGTCTTAGTGAATAATTATTTTTTAATTCGTCGAAAATACATTGGTAGACTTTTTCTGCTTGAATGTCTATTGAATTTAAGTGTACTGAATTGAACATTAAAATATTAATTTATAAATTATATGTAGATATTAAGATGATTTTTTCATGCGTATGATTTTTATTAAGTGACACCTTCTGAGGAGGTATTATGAAATCACTATTGGTTGGTATTGTATTCGCAAGTTTTTGTGCTTTGCCAGCGTTTGCCGACAAAAAAGTCGGTGAGTCGGCCAGACTTTTTAAAACTCAGGCGTCGTTGGGCGGTAAAGCTTTTGAATATGAGCTTGCTAATGAGCTTAAAAAAGGTCCAGTAATTGTGTATTTTTACCCCACGGCGTTCGGTGGCGGATGCAGTATTCAGGCTCATGAATTTGCTGTAAATCACGATAAGTTTTTGGCTGCCGGTGCCACTGTTGTTGGGGTTTCATTGGATGATATTGGGCGTTTGAATGAGTTTTCTGCCAATCCCAAATTTTGCGCGAGTAAATTTCCCGTAGCTTCAGATACCGACGGAACCATAGCCAGGGCTTATGGGTTAACAGTTAATGAGGCGACAAAGGGCCGAAAGGATATTAGAGGCGTTACCGTCGAGCACGGGTCAATTGATCGAACCACATTTATAGTGGGGCGCGACGGCAAAATTGCTGCAAGCATAGGCGATTTGAAACCAGCTGAAAACGTGGCCCAAGCATTGACTGAAATTAAAAAAATAACCAGCGTGCAATAATTTCTAGGTGTAAGTTTTAATTGAGTTAATTTTCTAAGAGGATATTTAAATGCTTAAAGTGTGCGGTTTTATCTTCGCAACGGTCATCGGATTAATTGGCGCTCCAGCGACGTCGTGGGCTCACCATGCATTTTCTGCAGAATTTGACGCTAATCAGCCTATTGAGCTAAAAGGCGTAGTAACCAAATTAGAATTAGTGAACCCTCATAGTTGGTTATATTTTGATGTTAAAGATGCCAATGGAGTCAGTGCCAACTGGGGCTTTGAATTTGGCGGACCATTTAGTTTAAAACAAAAGGGTTTAACTAAATCCTCGCTGCCGGTGGGTTCGGTAATTACCATCAAAGGTTATAAAGCCAAAAATGGTTTAAATTTTGGCTATGCGGTACAGGCCACAACTGCAGATGGGCGCACGTTCGTAACCGGAGGGGCACCGGATGCACCGGCGAATCCATAATATGAGTGACATGGCTATTTCGTCGGCACGCGCACATGTAAAGCACATACACGTAGAGCGAATAAGTAAATTAATTCTCGTATCGGCTTGTGTTTTGATTTTTGTAAGCGGCTGTAACTCTCCAGTCGCACCTGGATCTGCAAACAAAGAAATACCTCGGCTCGCCAATGGAAAACCAGATTTATCTGGAATTTGGGAAGCTACCTCCGCTGCCGACTACGATCTTGAGCCGCATAGCAATCGGAGAGACGCTCCGCCGGGCGCCGGGGTTATCGACGGAAAAATTATTCCCTATTTGCCTGCTGCGTTGGAGCAAAAGAATAAGAACTTTGCTAACCGATTAACGGATGACCCTGCGCTTAAAGGCTATACATTGGGTGTGCCACGCGGTATTTATTATCCCGAACCATTTCAAATCTTCCAGCGGGAAAACGATATATTTTTAGTGCATCAATTTGGACATTCGGTGCGGACTATTTATACCAATAATACTGATCACCCTAAAGATCCCTACGATTGGTGGTTGGGTGATTCGCGAGCTAAATGGGAGGGCGATACCCTAGTGGTTGATGTAAAACATTTTAATGATAAAACCTGGTTGGACCGCGCCGGTAATTATCACAGTGATGCATTACATGTAATTGAGCGCTGGACCTATATAGATATCAATACAGTTGAATATCAGGCCACCGTAGAGGATGAAAAAGTTTTTAGCCGTCCTTGGACATTAAGTGTGCATTTACACCGCCACCGGGAAAAAGATTTTCAACTAATAGAAGATTACCGATTCACCAAGGATTATGAAGAGTTTTACCCGCCTAAAGCTTCTGAAAAACCCTAGAGATCCGTGAGAATATAGCCTTATGTGTTATAAAATAGTGCGCCGTATTATTTTAGGCATTTTTTTATTTTCCAGTTGGGTTGATATCAATGCCCAGGAACAAGTAGTCCCAGCTGCTGCGAATTCTTCGGCAGCAAATCCACCCGCAGAAGGCGGCGGCATTGCTATAGAGAAGGTTGTGTTGCCCATTGCCTCCAGCGATTGGAAGGGCCCTCGATTAGCGGATGGGCAGCCCAATATATCCGGGCATTGGTCGAACACAATTGCCAATCACAATAATATTACGGATCCTCAAGGCGGTATTCCCAATGATCCTAATCCTCGTCGCAGCGAAAGTGGTCCGCGAGAAAATCGCGCACCAAGTCGAGTAACTGATCCTATCGATGGAAAATTACCTCTGTTGCCCTGGGCGCAGGCCAAGGTTTTGGAGTTTCAAAAGGGATTTCACAATCCTACCAAACCCGAATATATAGAGCCTTTAGCGCGATGCGCACCGGCGGGTATACCTAAATCACTTTATTGGCACGGCTATGAAATTAGCCAATATCCCGGTTACGTATTGTTTCAATTTAATTCCGGCACCCGCATCATCCATTTGGATAATAAGCCACATTTACATGCAAGTATAAAATTATGGAACGGTGACTCTCGGGGGCATTGGGAGGGTAATACGCTTATTGTGGACGTAAGCAATCAAAATGGTAAAGCCCTGCTGGGGCGTTCGGGTGAATTTATCAGTGAAAATGCGCAAATAGAAGAGCGTTATGTTTTTAATGAAGACGGCAGCCGATATAACTACGTAGTAAAAATTAACGACCCCGAAGTTTATTCCCGCCCGTTTACTATGACGATCCCAGCAAAACGCTACACGGAAAAATCCCAACCCAATGGCTGGCATTTTGAAGTTGAGCCGGCCACTCATGCAGACGCCGATATTCGTCTGGATCATTATGAACGAATATGCGCAGAAAATAATGGAGCTTTCGGCATTACAGCTGCAAAAAAATAAATAAATCCAGTTGTTTAAAATATGCAGATACATGCTCAAAGCAGGTTTTGATGATTCGAGAATTACTTCAATACTTTTATTCAAGCCAATGGGGCGAGGGTTTGCGCGAGTCTTTGTATGTATATCCTTTAGTGGAAGGAGTGCACTTACTAAGCCTGAGTATTTCCTTCGGATTTATTGCGCTAATTGATTTACGTCTATTGAACATTTTATTTCGTTCAGTACCGATAGCGGTCTTATTGCCACAGTTGCGGCTTTGGATGCTATCCGGCTTTGCGGTGACTTTTGTTACGGGCTTTCTGTTAACGATGGCAGAAGGGCCAATGTTGTTGGATATATTTGTATTTCCACTAAAAATGTTAGCGATTTTCATAGCCGCTATTAACGCGCTTTGGTTCGAGTACAGTTATGGCAGACATATTAATACCTGGTCTGCACGCCCTAGCTATCCTTTTGGCGTTAAATTATCGGGTGCGATTTCTTTATTCACCTGGACATCAGTCATTATCTTGGGAAGGTTAATTCCTTATTTGGACGGAGTGCATTGATTGCTAAAAGATGTATTTGATGTGGTTCAAAATAGTCACATTGCCTATGTCATAGGCCAGTTAAATAACATCTGGGGCATTTTTGCGCAGTTTTTCCACATAGCTGGATTAATTCTAGTGTTACTTTCAGTGGTGCTGGTGAGCCTACGGCTGCTAGGTTTCGGCCTGCTTGCTCAGTCAGCCGTGCAACTTGCCTATTTAACACGATCGTGGATTTTAGTCGGGTTAATTTTTTTAGCCGCATCAGGTTTGTTTATGTTGATTCCAAGTGCTTCTTTATATTATCCGAACCCAGCCTTGTGGTTTAAATTTAGTGCGCTTGCAGTTGCATTAGTCGTGCAATTTGGTCTCTCTCGATATGTCTTAAAGCAAGAACATCCACGCAAGCTATATGCGGTCAGTTACGCGTTAATTTCACTGACGTTGTGGTTTGTTGTGGGCCTTGCGGGGCGAGCGATTGGCTTTATGGCCGCTTAATAGTAGTATTTTTTTGACCGCTTAATAAGGTATTAATATGCAAGCAGTGCACAAGTTGGTGCTTCTCGTAGCCTTGACTATTTTGGGGTGCGAAGTTAAAAAAGAAACATCGGTGAATAATGTGCCGATTACGGACAAACCTCAGTTTCGACCTTCAGCAAGTATTCAGCAGATCATGCTCGCAATTATTGATGAGAATGTGGATCCAATTTGGAATTCTATTTCCACAATCAGTACTGCTTCAGGTGTAATAGAAAAACGGCCGCAGCGTGACGACGAATGGGCGCAGTTAGAAAAGCACGCCATTGCACTACGTGAAGCGACAAATCTATTACTTATCGAAGGGCGAAAAGTTGCTGATGAGGGCAGTAAAACATCTATTCATCACTCAGAGTTAAATGCCGTCGATATTGAAAAATCAATTGCAGCAAACCGTCATCTGTTTAATCAGCTAGTGCTTCAGTTGGAGGACGCCAGTGCTGTTGCTCTGACTGCAATTAGGGCCAAAAATGTTGATGCCTTAGAAGCTGCTGGCGAGCAAATAGAAAAAAGTTGCGAGGCTTGTCATTCGCAGTTCTGGTACCCGGGCGATAAACGTCCAACCCAGTAGAAGTACCTATAGGCACTTTAAATGAGTTCATCTGCCGAGATTTAACTTTAATGCGGTCGTTCTTATGGGTGCTGTGGTCTTTATATTGGTAAGCTCTATTAGATTAACGCGCTACCATCTTGCTTGGATCGTGAGAAATTTAGTATTAGATTCTCGCAGTAAAATCCAAATACTTAAATAACCTGTGACTTAAATTTGGAGTGCTATCTAAGTCAGAATTAGATCAAGGAAATCCGGATATAAAGTCTAAATGTTCAATCCGCGTGCTTATTTATAAAGGAATTTACGATATGGATTGTAATTTTATGGGGACAGATAATTGAATGGCGTCAATTACTTGGCCCGAAGGTGAGCATTTTAATACTTTAGCGCGAACTGCATGGATGCAAGACGGAAAATTGCTGGGGCACTTTCGTAGCTGTCATAATTTAAAGTAGGTATTGGTGAATGGTGCTGGGCATTTGGCTCCGATGGACCAACCTGAATCTGCATTATTAATGCTCGGCAATTTTATAAATGATGCTGCAGGCTTTAAAAGTGCCGGTTAGCCTTTGCGGTGATTCAACAGATAATAATTAGTTTGAGCGCTCTATGATTTCATGGCTAACCTCATGCATCTAAACCTGATTTTTTAGATACATGAGTGAGCATTGAATATCAGGGCTTAATCAGGCGAATATTATCCACTGTTACATCAAGAGGCCCAGTGGGCTCTAAGACTAGCAAGTTGGAAATAGACGCCAAATTAGCAGCTCCTGCCGCCAGGGAATTACCGTGCGCAATAAGTTCGGCAATAGAGACGCGTACTTCGCCCCATTGGCCATTGGCGGGTAGAGTCACTGTTATATCTGAGGTGTTAGGCCAGCCGCTATCGAGTTTTACCAATAATTTATTGCTCGCCCCGAGAGAATTAACTTTTATATCCATGGTTAATTGCCCGCCATCTGCCCAAGAGCGTAAATCTACGGGGCCGTCGATAAGGTTAAAAAATACATTGCCGTTGTTGCCGGTTTTTACAATATTAAGGATTTTGCCGCGCTGAGCATCGGCCAATTCATTGAACGCGATTGCGTTATCGGGGTTGTAGCTGTCGTAGCGCAACCCACTGGCGAGGCCGTCATTAAATACTGTAAATAACGGCGGCATAGCGTAGTTATTTCGGGTGCTTGGGGTAACTGGCGCGGGTGTGCCATTGAGCGGGATGATTGCAGGATCAACAAAACTCGCGCAGCCAACGCCGTTGATGACATCGAGAGGGCATCGGTAAACGCGCACATAATCCACTTGCATCGTTTGGGGAAATTGCGTTTGCACATTTGGATTACCCGGCCATTCGCCACCCACAGCCAGGTTTAAAATCATGTGAAACACTTGATCAAATGGTGCCCCAGGCTTGCTGGATGCAGCCGTGTACCAGCCGGACTGCACTTGCGTGGCGTAGTGATGATTATCCACGTACCAGCGAATTTCTCCCGCCTCCCACTCAACTGAATAGGTGTGGAATTCTTGCCAAATGGGTGTAGAAGGCGCGTAGCTGGTGCCGATATGTTTGTTATCCGGCCAGGGGTTACCGTAATGCAGCGTGCCGTATATAAAATTGCCGCCAGCGGCGTTGGTATTTACCGCTTCCAAAATATCGATTTCGCCACTTAACGGCCAAGCCCCGTAAACGGAATTGGTCGGCAGCATCCAAATGGCAGGCCAAATGCCTTGTCCTTGCGGAAGCTTAGCGCGTATGTCCATGCGGCCATAACGCCAATCGCCCTTATTTTTACTGCGTAAACGTGCGGATGAATAATCACGTTTGGCCGATAGATCCGACGGGTTGTAGCCGACTTCATCGTCGTGTTTGGCAGGTCCTTGAGTGGGGTTTTTCAGCGCGGCTATATTGAGATAACCGTCTTTAACCAAAGCGTTTTCGGCGGCAGACGTATAGCACTGCAGTTCATTATTTCCGCCGCCAGAGCAATTATTCTCAAACGACCATTTGGCTGTATCCACCGTAGTGCCAGAGAACTCATCGGACCAAACTAGTTGCCACGTAGACCCGCTCGACGAACTATTGCTTGACGAAGTACTAGATGAAGAGGAACTCGATGACGAGTTTGATGAGGAAGAGCTTGCAGAGGAGGAATTTGAGGAAGAGCTATTCGATGAACTCGACGAGCTGGAGCCGGCCCCGCTCTTTCCTCCGCAAGCCACTAATGAAAGGCTAGCAATGATTGCCAAAAAAATACGTTGCACGTCGGCTCCAACAGTTAAATCAGAAAAAAAAACCCGGCATGCTGCCGGGGTCTGACTAATCATCAAGTTTAGAACGCCTTAAAACTAATTCCGCGAGCAGTGGTAGCGTGGGATTTCCTTTAGCTCTTTACGGCCATGGCGATAGTTAACGCTGTAACAGTTGCCGTACTCGTCGCGAATGGTGTCGGTGTAATACACATGTTCCACCCGCTTGCGCGCAGGGTATTGGTAACGGGGAGCCGTGTAAGTGCGCGTAACCGGCTCGTAGTAAGTGGTTGAGTGTATGACAGGTTCACTCACGTAAACCCGCTCAGAATAATAAGGAGTGTTGTAGCGGCGCTCTGGATAATAGCTGGTGCGCGACGAATAATGGCTGGGGTAATCCGAATAATAAGTGGTGGATGAATAACTACTGTTGCGGCTGCTGCCTTCGGCTATGGCTGCGCCTAATACCAGGCCTCCGATTAAGGCTACTGCGGTATCGGCATCTCTGTGGTGGTGACGGCTGTGGCGCTCTTCCCAGGCTGCAGCCGGGCCACTGAATAAAACTGAAGTAAGGGTGGTAAGGGCAATTAATTGTTTCATAACACAAACCTCCTACGACTTGTGGTGCTACCAATATAGAGATTCGACAATGAATCTCGGCTTAATAATAAACTTATTTTGCCTGAATAAATGAGGTTTGAATCAACTTTAAGTTTAGCCCTGGTAACAGAAATAAACCTGAATACCGGACTGGCGGCAAGTATTAGTTGGGTTAGGTCGCGTTGCTAGCCGCTATGGCATGATGGCTGCACAAAGGCCTTAACGACAAATAATTGACTGCATTTGGCAGGATCGATTGATGCGAGGAAAGGCCATGTTTGATGACAAAGTCATTTTAATTACCGGTGGAACAGGTTCCTTCGGAAAAATGTACACGCGGATTTTATTGGAGCGCTACCGGCCGCGAAAAATTATTATTTTTTCCCGGGATGAGCTTAAACAATATGAAATGCAGCAAGTATTTAATGCCGAACCCATGCGCTATTTTCTAGGCGATGTACGCGATAAAGAGCGTGTAATGCAAGCCTGTAACGGTGTCGATTACATTATTCACGCTGCTGCATTAAAACAGGTACCGGCAGCGGAATATAACCCAACCGAGTGTATCCGTACGAATATTTACGGAGCGGAAAATGTTATCCGTGCAGCGATAAGCAATCAGGTTAAAAAGGTTATAGCGCTATCGACTGATAAAGCTGCGTGCCCGGTAAATCTCTATGGAGCCACTAAATTGGCTTCGGATAAATTATTTGTGGCCGCCAATAATATGACGGGTGGGACGACGGAGTTTTCTGTTGTACGCTACGGTAATGTTGTGGGTTCGCGCGGTTCGGTAGTGCCATTTTTTAAACAAATGATTGCCGAGCGCAAGAGTGAATTACCTATTACCGACCCGGAGATGACGCGGTTTTGGATTACTCTGCAACAGGGCGTAGATTTTGTTATTAAAAATTTCTCACGCATGAAGGGGGGCGAAATTTTTGTGCCGAAAATTCCCACTGTGCGCTTGCTCGATTTAGCCCAGGCTATAGCGCCAGAAATGCCAACCAAAATAGTCGGCATTCGCCCTGGCGAGAAACTGCACGAAACCATGTGCCCACTAGATGATTCTCACTTAACACTGGAATTTGACGATCACTTTGTCATTACGCCGACGATTAAATTATTCCGCTATGTGAATTATGAAATTAATAATCTCGGCGAGCGCGGGCAAACCGTGCCGCGAGGGTTTTCTTATAATTCGGGCAATAATCCGCATGTATTAAATGTTGATGAAATTCGCCAACTGCACGAGACGGCTGACGTATGATCCCCTACGGTCGTCAACATATTTCCCAATTGGAAATTGACACCGTAAGCGAGGTATTGCAATCGGATTGGTTAACTCAAGGCCCTAAAATTAGCGAGTTTGAACAGGCGCTTTGCCTGTATGCTCAAGTTCCTCACACCGTGGTGTGTGCTAATGGCACGGCAGCATTACACGCGGCTTGCGCAGCATTGGGTTTAGGGACGCAGGATGAATTATGGACTTCGCCTATTTCATTTGTGGCCTCGGCAAATTGCGGTATATATATGGGCGCGCGTGTCGATTTTGTCGATATTGATCCGCTGACGCGCAATATTTGCCCGCAAAAACTGGCGGAAAAGCTAGCCTCGGGCCGAGTGCCAAAAATACTCGTGGCCGTGCATTTTGCAGGTGTTGCTTGTGATATGCAGGCGATATTTTCGTTAGCGCAGCAGTACGGCTTTTATGTGGTGGAAGATGCAGCTCACGCGATAGGCACGTTAGTTGACGCGGTGCCCGTAGGTGCATGCCGTTATAGCCATGCAACCTGTTTTAGTTTTCATCCGGTTAAAAACCTCACGACAGGTGAAGGCGGCGCTATTACGACTTCGGACGCGGTCGTTGCCAAACGGTTGCGGCATTTTATTAGTCACGGTATTACTAAAAATCCGCAAGAATTTATATCCTCTAACGCCCCACCTTGGTATTACGAGCAGCAGTCAATGGGATTTAATTATCGACTCTGTGATATTCAAGCCGCCATTGGAATTGCGCAATTAACGCAGTTGGAAGATTTTATAGCGAAGCGTGCACATCTGGTTACTCGGTATGAATCCGCTTTCGCGGAACTCGCCATTAGTTTGCCTCATGTGCCATTAAATCAGCGTGTGGCGGCGCATATTTATGCCATCGGCGTGCCGCCGCAAAAACGGCTGGCAATATACAAACATTTAAAATCTTATGATATCGGCGTAAATGTGCATTATATTCCCATTCATCTGCAGTCTTTTTATCAGCAGCTAGGTTTTCGTCCAGGTGATTTCCCCGTAGCTGAAAATTATTACGCCGGCGCATTAACAATCCCATTGTTTGTGGATATGACATTTGAGCAACAGGATTTTGTAATTGATCATTTAAGGCAGGCGCTATGCGATTAGCGGTTATTCCAGCGCGCGGTGGCAGCAAACGCATACCGCGTAAAAATATGAAGCTGTTTTTAGGACAGCCTATTATTAATTACTCCATAACGGCAGCATTAGAGAGTAAGTTATTCGATGCCGTTGTGTGTTCAACTGACGATTCTGAAATAGCTCAGGTTGCAGTTGAGTGCGGCGCACATGTTCCGTTTACTCGCCCTGCTGATTTATCCGATGACCATACAATTACTGCCGATGTAATTGCCCATGCTGTGCAGCATTTCCAAACTCAGGGCCAGGTGTTGGAAAGTGTATGCTGCCTATATGCCACGGCAGCTTTCGTGACCGCACAGCAGCTGCGAGATTCTTATAATTTATTTGCACGCGAACAGTGTAATTTTGTATTTTCGGCCACACCGTTTGATTTTCCCATTCAACGCGCGATCTATTTGAATGAACATCAACGGGTGGAAATGTTTTATCCCGAATACGCGCTTACACGCTCACAAGATTTAAAGCCGGCCTATCATGATGCTGGGCAATTTTATTGGGGAACTGCTAATGCATGGTTGGAAAAAAGACGTATTTTTGCACCCGAATCTGCAGCATTTATAGTCCCGTCTCACGAGGTGCAGGATATAGACACCCTAGATGACTGGCGACGAGCGGAATTATTGTTTCAACTGCGGCAGCAATCCCTATGTTCTGCGTTATCCGTGTAAATGCTTACCCTCAGTTAGGTAATGGGCATTTAATGCGCTGTTTAACGGTGGCGCGTTTGGCAAAAATGCACAATTTAAAGCCTATTTTGGTGTTAAGTGATGAGCCTGGTTTACCTATGGGCTTTATTGAGGCATCTGGATGTGATTTTCATTTGGTTCCCTCTGTAAGTGAACTAAAAGACGCTGAATTATTTTGTACATTTTTAGCGAGTTTAAATGCTCCCTGTTGGGTGGTCGTAGATGTATACGCGTTTAGCGCACCCTGGCATGAGCGGGTTTACCCGAATTGCCAGCAACTGCTGGTCATCGACGATTTGGCAAACCGCCGCTATTTTTGCGATGTTTTATTGGACCACACACCTGGGCGTCAGGCTCAAGAATACTTATCCTGCGTTAATTCAGTGGCGCAATTGTTTTTAGGGTGCGAGCATGCATTGCTGGCGCCGGAATTTTTTGCTGCGGCTGAGGATGCCCGCCAGTTGCGTAAGGATTTTTATGTGCAGAAATATCTACCTAAGTTATTAGTCTCTTTAGGTGGAACAGATCCACAAGGTCTCTCGCTGGTGTGGTTTGATTTATTGGTCAATTACGCTTGTGAATTCGGCGGCATTACATTTTTATTAGCATCTAATGCGCACGTTATTCCCGCACTCAATGAAAAGATAGCAAACCATAATCAATTATTAGGCTCTATTCGGCTGGTGGTTGACGCGCACAATATGCCGCAATTATTACTTGATCATGATGTGGTGGTGGGAGGCGCGGGTGTTTCAGCGCTTGAGCGTGCGGTATTAGGTCTGCCAAGCCTAATGCTTATTCTTGCGGATAATCAACTAAAACAAGCACAGGCGTTAAATCAATTCGGTTGTGTTATGGATTTAGGCGATTGGCAGAAATTGCCAGAACCTAACGTTCAGCTGGCTGCAATCGAGCAAGTAATGCAATTGCGACATAATTATTCGCTGTATCAGACTTTAAGCGAACGAGCTTTTAACCTTGTTCCTAGTGAGCAGCAGTACAGCGCATTAACATACTTTTTTAATACGAGTCGAGCGGGAATACTTCTATGAATGCACCGATTTATCTGGGCAGCCGCAGAGTCGGGCAGGGTTTTAAACCCTTTATTATTGCCGAAATGTCCGGTAACCATAATCAGTCGTTAGAGCGCGCATTGGCGATAGTTGATGCAGCCGCAGCTGCAGGTGTGGATGCATTAAAAATTCAAACCTATACACCGGATACGATGACAATTGCATCTAATCGCGACGAATTTTTGGTGCAAGATCCCGGTAAATTATGGGCAGGTAAATCGCTTTATCAGTTATATCAGGAGGCTTATACGCCTTGGCCGTGGCACGCAGAAATTTTTGCGCGCTGCCGACATTGGGGAATAGAGGGTTTTAGCACGCCGTTTGATGAATCTGCAGTAACTTTTTTAGAAGAGTTAAATATACCTTTTTATAAAATTGCTTCATTTGAAAATACTGATTTACCGCTGCTTGCCACTATTGCCAAAACCGGCAAGCCGGTGATTATGTCGACTGGCATGGCACGCATTAATGAGCTTAATGATGCAGTTCAATGCTTGCGCGATAACGGTTGTACACAATTAATTTTATTAAAATGTACCAGTACTTATCCGACTTCACCGGAAAATACTCATATCAATACGATTCCGCATATGGCTAAGCTATTTAATTGCCCTGTTGGTTTATCGGATCATACGATGGGCGTAGGTGTTGCTGTGGCGAGCATCGCCCTGGGTGCTTGCGTTGTGGAAAAACATTTTACGCTTGCACGTGCCGATGGAGGCGTTGATTCGGCATTTAGTTTGGAACCCGCTGAATTGCAGCAATTGGTCGTGGAATCTGAGCGCGCTTTTCTGGCGTTAGGACAGGTTAATTATGGACAGGGTGAACATGAAGATAAAATGCGCCGTTATCGCAGATCTATTTATGTCACGCATGAAGTTAAAAAAGGTGAATTATTTAGCGAAGCCAATACAAAGATTATTCGTCCTTCGCTTGGCTTGGCACCGAAATATTATCATGAAATATTAGGTAAAGCTGCGCGCTGTGATATTCCAGCAGAAGAGCCCCTGTGTTGGGCGCACATAGAGTAGGCCTGCGTGACTAATTGTTTATTGGTGGGTTTGGGGCAAATGGGATGGCGCTACGACGCCCGTAGTGACGGTGTGTTAACACATGCAAAAGCAATTAACGAGCATGCGCATTTAACCTTATCAGCCGCAGTTGATCCATGCGCACAAACGCGCACGGAATTTAATCAGGCCTATCCAGATGTTAACACTTATACGTCGATTGCTGAGGCAGCAACTGAGTGCCAATTTGATTGGATTTTTTTAGCACTGCCGACCAGCTTGCATTTTTCCGCGTTTAATGAAGTTTTAAATCTTAAGCCGCAGGTAATTGTATGTGAAAAACCGCTAGCGCCAAGCTTAGGTGAAGCTTCCGCCATGGTGGCTCGTGCAGCTGAGCAGGGCTGTTTATTATTGATAAATTATATTCGGCCCCACGAGCCGTATTGCAAAAATATGCTGGCTTTCATCCGCGAGAAAAACTGGGGTGATGTGCAAAAAATTATTGTGCGTTACGGTAAAGGCGTTGCTAATAGTGCTTCGCATTTTATTCAGCTGTTAGTGCAAGAATTTGGTATGCCAAGCCGAATACGCATTATTAGCGCCAACGAATTGAATCTGGCAGATCCAGAGCCAGATTTTATTTTGGAATTTGGCGATGTTAATGCGATTTTCCTGCGTTTTGATTATCAGTGTTATGCGCTCAGCGAATTAGATTTTTACTTGCAGCACGGCGCTGTTTTTTACCGCGCGATGGGCCAGCAAATCGAATATCTGCAAGCTTTACCGGATCAAACCTTCCCGACAGTAAAACGCCTGCAGCAGGTTCGCCTTGAATCGACGCAACTAATAAATTATCAGCGGCACGCGCTGGATGCCTATTATTTACTGTGGCAGGAGCATACGAATAATCACAACCTCACAAACTCTGCATTGTGTTCGTTAGCAGTAATTGAGGAAATTCGCGCACAATTATTGGCTTTAAATGCACATAACGTTAATTAAGGTGAACATTTATGGAAACGCTGGCACTACTGGGTGGCCCCGCAGCATTTACCCGAACGCTCAGTGCTTATAATTCGTACGGTGAAGAAGAGGTACAGGCCGCAACCGATGTCATTCGCTCCGGTTGTTTATCCAGTTTTATCGGCGCTTGGGGAGAAGGGTTTCTCGGTGGCCCGCAAGTGCGTGCGTTTGAAGCAGAATGGGCGCAATTTTTTGGTGTTAAACACGCCATTAGCGTGAATTCACTTACATCCGGTTTAATCTGCGCGGTCGGCGCATTGGATATTGAGCCGGGCGATGAAATTATTGTCAGCCCTTGGACTATGTCGGCGTCAGCAACCTGTATTTTGGTGTGGAATGCAATTCCGGTTTTTGCCGATATTAACCCGGATACATTTAATTTAGATTTTCAAAGTGTGGCGGCAAATATTACACCGCGAACCCGCGCGGTTATCGTTCCGAGCATTTTCGGTTACGGTGCTGATTTGCAAGCTCTGCGCAGTTTAGCCGATGCGCAGGGTATAAAAATAATAGAAGATGCGGCTCAAGCGCCAGCGATAAAATATGCGGGAAAATGGGTGGGAACCTGGGGTGATATTGGCGGCTTCAGTTTAAATTACCATAAGCATATTCACACCGGAGAAGGTGGTATATGTGTTACTAACGATGACGCTCTTGCTGAGCGCATGCGTTTAATCCGCAATCATGCAGAAGCGGTTGTGGATAAAAAAGGCCACGAGAATATTAGCAATATGATTGGCTTTAATTTTCGCCTCGGTGAGATCGAAGCGGCACTGGGGCGCTGCCAGTTAAAAAAATTACAGGAAAAAGTCGATTGGCGGTTTTATTTAGGCGTTGAATTGCAAAAACGTTTAGCTGGATTAAAAGGCCTGTATACGACACCTATCGAACCTGGTAATACGCATGCGTTTTATGTGTTTGGTATGCGGTTAGATGTGCGCGCTTTGGATATTAGCCGCGATAAACTCTATTCAGCACTGGCTGCTGAAGGGGTGCCCGCCTTGTCTAAACAGTATGTTAATGTTCACCGCTATGCAATGTATCAAAAGAAAATTGCCTATGGCACTGAACATTTCCCGTGGAAAAATGGCCTGTATGAAAGCCAAGTTGAATATGCAAAAGGTATTTGCCCCGTGGCGGAACAGCTACAGGATCAGACTTATTTAGGTTTACATTTGTGTCAGTACGATTTTAACTTAGCCGATATAGAGCAAATCGCCCAAGCATTTCATAAGGTTTGGAATAATTTAGATGCGATTAAATAATTGCCTCCAATATAGGAAGTCAATGTGAGTAACCAATTTCTCTATCAATCCCCGCGCATTGGTGTGCGGGGTTTATCCACAAAAGAGTTGGACGGAAATTATATTCATTGGTTTAGCGATGCTAGCGTCTGTGCTTTTAATAGCCACTTTGCTTATCCTAAAAACGAGGAAAGCCTACGGCAATTTATTCAGCAGCTAGCTAGTACATCAGATTATATTGTCTGGGCTATTTATGATCGAGCTGATGGTATACATGTGGGCAACATAGGCCTACGGATATTTAATCGCATTGATAATACTGCAGAGCTGAGTTTTTTATTGGGTGAAAAATCCTATTGGGGCCGAGGTTATGGGTTTGAAGCCGGCCAAATGATTATTGGCCACGCTTTTAATGTTTTAAATTTGCAGCGTATCTATTGTGGCTGTGCGGGTAATAATATACCCATGCAGAAGCTGGCAAAAAAATTAGGTTTTGTGCAAGAGGGAGTGCGGCGTAAAAACTTGTATTTATGGGGTAAATACGAGGATGAAATCGAATATGGATTATTGCGGGATGAGTTTGTACCGCTTTTAGATGTTAATTAAACGTGACGCCTGTGCGCTGTTTACTCGTTAGCCACAACGCTGGTGGCGCGGCCGTGTTGGCGGCTTGGGCAGCCCACCAAAGCGGCAATTATTATTTTGATTGTTTGTTAAGCGGTCCTGCAGTGACGATTTTTTGCCAGCGCTTATCTCATGCACAGTTTATCGCACAACATGCCGTGGAGTTGCGCCACTACGATTGCATTATTACCAGCACTAGTTCTGCCGAAACCGGTTGGGAAACCTGCTGGATTGTCCGCGCACGGCAGCAAGGCATTAAAAGTATTAGTGTGTTGGATCATTGGACGAATTATTTAAGTCGATTTTTGTTGCGTAATGAATACGTGTTTCCTGACGAAGTATGGGTCTGCGATGCTTATGCATGGGCTTTGGCGCAATCCTGTCAGCAAGAGGTAAGTACTTATCCAAACGCGGTACAGATCCCCAATTATTATTTACAGGATTTGGTTGATTATATTCATGCCGGGCGCAGTACAGATACTGTTGATGGCAACATTTTATTCGTCAGTGAACCTTCGAATAATGCGTTGTATTCAGCACAGGAAGCATTTGAAGCATTTTTAGCTTATCTGGTGGCTGTGGACGTTAACCATAAAAATGTACGTTTGCGATTACACCCTCGTGAGCAGTTAGCAGAATATGCGGCCGTATGTGAGCGCTGGAGTACACGGATTTCCATTGAGTTGTCGCCAAGTAGCCGTTTAGAAGATGATTTGTGTTGGGCTAGCTGGGTTGTGGGCTGCCAAACAATGGCGATGGTCGTGGCTGAAGCTGCAGGCATACAGGTCGCAAGCTGCCTGCCTGCGAATGTGGAAAAAAGTGCGTTGCCGCATAGAGAAATTCCACGTTTATTTTTACCAGCATAGGCGAGTTATTTTGATGTAAACGCGTCAGTTTGCTTTTAGTTGTATTAACTAAGCAATGCCCAAGTTCATTTTTCTCGATTGTGAGTATTTTTCTAGGTCCCGCAAAATGTTTGATAAGGCGCCTTTTGTACAGGCGGTGGATCGCTAAATGCAGATTTATCTGCTAGTTCCTCAAAGGGCGTTTTAATCAGATTTAACAACTCATTAAATAGCGATAAGTCAGCAGTTTCTATTGCCTGTTTTATCGCCTCCTCCACCCAGTAATTGCGGGGAATATGGGCTGGATTAGCGGCTGATAACAGTGTTGTAAGTGTAACTTGGTTCAAACCCTGGCTATTAATTCGAGTACACCATTGCTCTAACCAAAACTGTAGTTGTGGTTTGTCTTGAATGTTTAAGCCAGGAATATCGCCGGTAAAAGCGTGTCTTAAATTGCGATTGGTGTGAGTGAAATCCAAGCCATAAATATTTAAGCAATTAAGATAATCTAAAATAAAGCGCGTATCGGATTCGGCCGATTGCTCATCTAATGCTAATTTTTTTCGCCAACCAGCTAACCAGGCAGTTTGATATTGTTGGTGAAACTGCTCAAGACTCTCTTCAGCGCGGGCGATGGCATTTTGTTGGTTCGAATCTAATAACGATAATAAACATTCGGCAAAACGACTTAAATTCCATAATGCAATTTGCGGTTGGCGGCTGTATGCGTAGCGGCCCTCCCTGTCAATGGAACTAAAACATTGATGGAATGCGAATGTATCCATAAATGCACAGGGGCCATAATCAATGGTTTCGCCACTGACGCTGGTGTTATCCGTATTCATTACACCGTGGATAAAACCCAAATGCATCCAACGCGCAATTAATTGAGCCTGGCGGCTAATAACACAGCTAAGTAAAGCCCTATAGGGATTTTCAGCCTGTTGAGCTTCGGGGTAATGGCGAGCAATTACATAATCGGCAAGTATTTTAATTTCGGCGTTTAAACCCTGCCGATAAAAATATTCAAACGTACCAACACGAATATGGCTGCTGGCAACCCGGGTTAGCACAGCTCCTGGTTGTGGCCCTTGTCTCCAAAGGGAATCTCCAGTCGCTACCGCCGCCAATGCGCGGGTAGTCGGCACGCCTAAATAATACATAGCCTCGCTAACCAGATATTCGCGTAATACTGGACCTAAGGCGGCTCGGCCATCGCCGTTGCGCGAATATGGAGTCGGGCCTGCACCTTTTAGTTGTATATCGCGGCGCGCGCCATTGCTGTCAATCACCTCGCCGAGCAGGAGCGCGCGCCCATCGCCCAAGCGAGGGTTAAAACTGCCGAATTGATGCCCTGCATATTTCTGCGCAATAGGTTGTGCACTGGGCAATAATTGGCTACCGCTAAAATACGCTGCTAGCAATTCTGCGTCGTTTGGTACTGAAATGTTCAGCTGTGCCGCCAGATCCCAATTAAAAGCTAATAGTTTAGGTGCGCTTACGCGAGTGGGCAGGCACTCGGTAGCGAAAGCTTCGCCTAATGCCGCGTATGTATGTTCAAAATTAATTAGTTGTGTCGCCATGCATCCTCCTCGAATTAAAAAGGACTTAATGATGCTAAGCCTTAGTAACTGTATTGTGTGCTCAGGGTTACGCTATGACAAGACGTGGGGTAGATGCGGTGAACGAATGAGGAAGCGTTTAGCGTTAGGGCCAGGTTGGTAACAACACTGTGCGAATAAGTAGTTTATTGCATCGAAGTCGTATAAAAATTTTGGTGAGGCGTTAGATCAATATAGAAAAGACATTAGATCAATACGGAAATTTAAATCAATACAAGCCCATCGCCCTGCTCCCCCAGGGCGATGAGCCTGAATTACCTCAACAAGTACAGGGTTAGCGCCTGTACTATGTGAACAAAGCTTGAAACTATACTTGCTCTAATGCTTCGGCTTCTTCCACCAACTGGCTTTTGAGCGCTGGCGGTAGGTCGTTCCAATGCATGTCGAGCAAGGCTCCTTGCAGTGCGTAAAGCATGACTTTGGAAACGTGAATCCCGCGCGCCTTAATGCGACAATAGGCTTCTACAGCGCCTATATCGGATAAATCTTGGTAGTTATTAATGCCTACAGCGCGCAAAATATTTACCGACGCCATGCCGAGGTTTTTTAAATTGAGAAGTTCACTATGAATTGCTGCCATGTTGTTACTTCCTGCGCGTTATTATCTTGGGCGGTATCGTCTATGCGATTTGCCTGGGAGTTTAAAGTTGCATTAACCTCATGCCCTTGCAGCATAGACCGCATTTCGTTGCGGTGCAAAATTCAACCACCATTTTTTGAAGTAGACACGGCCTGTGTAAATGCGGCCTATCATTGTGCCTACGCAGATAAACAGAGAGTCTCGATATGTTAGAACAGGCCCTGGGGCTTGAGGACAGCCATATAAATTATGGATTGGCAGAGCGGCCTATCCACCAGAATAGCGCGGATGCTTTAGCCAGACTGCGCGCAGCGGCGCAGCACGCAGGGTTTGAATTGCGTCTGGCCAGTGGCTTTCGCAGCTTTAGCCAACAGCTGTCTATTTGGAACGCCAAAGCTCGCGGAGAGCGCCGTGTTGTTGATGGACAGGAAAATCCTATCGATATTTTAAGTTTGCGCGACGAAGAAAAATTATTCGCAATTTTGCAATGGTCCGCCCTACCGGGTACATCCCGCCACCATTTCGGTACGGATTGGGATGTGTATGCAGAAAATGTTATGCCTGCTAATTACCGCTTGCAGCTTACCCAGGAAGAATATTTGCATGGTGTACAAAAGGAGTTTAATCGCTGGTTAACTGAATTTATTCGCACTGATAACGAATTTACCCGACCGTTTGACGATGCTTCGTTCGGTGTAGCGCGCGAGCCTTGGCATATAAGTTTTATCCCGGAAGCGCGCTTATTATCTCCCTTCATAACAAAAGAGACGGTGTTAAATGCTATAGGCTCAATTGATATCGAGCTTAAACCGCACATTCAGCGTCTTATACCGAAAATTTTGGCTGGATATGTACGGCAAGGCTAATGTGAGACGCCTATGTTAGTGATATGGGATTGTGATGGCGTATTGGTGGAGAGTGAGCGTCTAGCGGCTGAAGCGTTTTCAAGGTTGCTGGCGCAATTTAATGTCCTGCTAAGCACGGAGCAGTGTGAAGGGTGGTTTGTCGGTAAAACGCTCACCCAGTGTATTCATGCATTGCATCAGAAATACCCAGGCTGCTTACCGGATAGCTTTCGTCACCAATTAGATCAAATCAGCGACGCGATATTTGAGCAGCACTTGAAACCGGTGCGAGATGTGGAGCAAGTGCTGCGCGCCCTGCACGAGCGCGGTATACCCTTAGCGGTGGCCAGTAACGGTGGATGGGAAAAGACCCGGGCTAATTTGCAACGCACAAGCCTGTTAAATTATTTTGCCGATAATGTTTTTAGTGCTGAACATGTTGCTCAACCTAAACCCGCACCGGATGTTTATTTGGCCGCAGCGGAAGCCCAGGGGGTGCCGCCGCAATTTTGCTGTGTTATTGAAGATTCCCATGTGGGAGCACTGGCAGGGCTTAGCGCCGGAATGCGCGTATTATTCTTTCGCCCAGCGTGGCGCACCCATTACGAACCAGCACCTGTAGGCGTTCAAGTGTTCGATGATATGCAACAACTGTTGGGAATAATTTTTAGAAATAATTATTAATACATCAATGTATGCAATCAATTCAAAATGTTTTGCCCGTTAAAAATGTACACATTTTACGTTCAAGGCGAACGCCCTCGATAAATTTATGTTCTCAAACGGTTATTAGTAAACGCTTGTTTTGCTAGAAATTGCACCGTTTAATTTAATACTAATCAAGCCGATTGAATCGAAAAAACCGCTGACATAAAAAACCGCTTGCCGGTCAGCCAGCAAGCGGTTTTATTTAAGTTAAGCGGGAATTACTGCTTAGTAGGAGCCGGGGCACCGTCTTTAATCCACTTATACAGTGCGGCAAGCTCGGTTTGCGTGAGGCCCGATCCTCCACCAGGAGGCATTGATTGTTTACAGCTGCTGCTGCCATCGCGGCATACCACTGAAGCGGTTTTGCTGCCACCGGAGGCTTTTAGATACAGCCAGCTATGTTCCGGGTCACCGGGTGATACTAAACGATAGGCCTCTGCATTGTTGGAATCTACGTTAACTAGGCGTTTTACAATATCAGCTGAGCTGATTTGATAGCCCAAGCGCAAATTGCCATCTTCGCCGACGCCGTGGCAGGTAGCGCAGCCTGCGCGCTCAAGCGCCGGGCGCACGGTTTCATGGAAGTAACCTTTCTCAGGAGCTATATCCACTGGTTCGTCAATTTTGACAGAGTTAGGGTCGATTTTGCTGGCCCAAAAATCCATCTCTTTACATTGCGCAACTAATTCATTTTTCAGTTTAGTGTCGTTGGGTGCTACACCCGTTTTAACGCGGTATTTTTCCCAGACGTTATCAATCCAGCCGTGCAGTTTCCAGAACAGATAGGCGTCAATGTTACGGCGTTGGTTGGCGATGCTATGCGCCTGGTTGTTAGGCGGGTAGCCGTTAAAGTGTAAGGCGCCGTGTAAGCCGCTATCGCCACACTGGATCCATTTACCAAAGTCACCTTCAGTTGGCCATTTACGCAACACTTCTTCTTTAGTCATAGTGTCGATTTTATCGGCTGAGGAGGCATTCGTAAGGTTTTGACTGGTCCAGGCTCTGAAGTACTGCTGCACAATGTCGGGGTAGTCGGCTTTCGTGGGGAACTGCTTCCAACCGTCAAATTGAGCCGAATGTTTTGGCCACAACTGCTTGAGGGACTGGATCATGTGGCGGTGCATAACGAGGAATTCGTAGCCGTCTTGCGCGCCTGTACATTCGTTTTGCTCAGGTTTCATTTCCGGGAATGAGCAGGGGTTTACAACGCCGCCGTGGGTGCCAAAACCGGTGCAACGACGGGCTTCGTGCCAGGTGAAGTGAGCTTCTTGCCAGGCATGGGTTTCCATCCACTTGATGACCTCAGGCTGGACGACTACATCGGTTTGGTTATTTTGGGTAAATTTACCCCAACCATCGGCCATGGTGGCGTCTGATGCTTGCGCGGTAAATCCATCGGTACAGTGATCACCGGTATGCCCGTGCCCAGAGCTTGAGGAGCTTGAGGAGCTGGAGCTTGATGAGCTAGACGATGATGTGCGACCTGATGATGAGCTGCTTGAAGAACTGGACGAACTTGAAGAGCTAGTTGAGCTTGAGCTTGAAGAGCTGCCGGAGCTCGATGAGGGTGCGGGATCGGCACCACAGGCGGCCAATAGGCTTGCAAGCAGGAAAACACCTGTAAGCTGTCGCGTTTTTTTAGCTCCTTGGGGGAGCCGTATCTGAACATTGTTCTTCATAACCAATACCTTTTTTATTGTAAGCACCAAAATTTAGTGTACGGATACAACGCAACACGCCTAAATGTTTTGGGGTGTGAGGTGGAAAGTCATACGTGAGAATCTTGATCTAACCCACTGTCACCATCACAGTCTGAAATTCGACTGATCCAACGGGCTTTCAAAAACATATCTACGTATTGTCTGACAAGGGGATAATAACGGGTTTATAAGAAAAATCTGTTAAAAGCAGCACTTCTTGCTTAAAAGTATGATTTTTAAGATCAGGTCGTTTTGACCACATCAATACTTCATTTTCAGGCGCTTTTTGTGCAAAAAAGAAGCGCGAAGCTCGGTTAAATAAAAAAGCGTATAACTATTGCCGGCTTTGCGGCGGGTCATTTTGATCCCGAATGAACATACAATTTAGCGGCGCTAAAATTAGCTCCATTCGCGTAACTGCTTTAACAGCTGAACGGAAAATTGTTGATTATCTCGGGAGAGCAGCCTTAGCTGCGAACTTGTGTAGATTTACTTAGATTGTTTATTAATTTTTGCTCATGCATCTGATAAAAAAGTGCAGCTTTAACTCACTGATCATGATCTCAGCTTATTTGCATTAATTTTTCGCGTGAATATTTCGTGCGCTTGGAGCATAAGCAATTTAAGTGGTGTTGCCAGCATCAAAAAAGGTACTATTCCTTGCAAACAGCGGTGTGTATTTTCCTCAGCGGGTGTAAATACACAGATATTTTTGTTGTGCTTGTCTAATGATAAACCTGTCGAATGCGCGAGGTTTTCTAAAGCTAATAAAATGCTGACTGAAGATTATGGCTGTGTGTTTCGAATGCTTTCCCTTAAAATTTATTGAACCTAGGATGCAGGCTTGATGGTCTCGGCAATTATTTTTGTTTTTATTATTTCCTACGCGGCAATTGTATTTGAACATTCGCTAAAAATTAATAAATCAGCTTCTGCACTCGTCGGCGCAGGGCTTTTATGGACTATTTATGCAGTAATATTCGGTAATACCGAAACCGTAGCGCACGAGCTTGCAGAAACGATAGCCAGTACAGCGCAAATTGTATTTTTTCTTATGGGTGCGATGACAATTGTTGAAGTGATCGACGCGCACGACGGATTTCACATAGTTACTAGCCGTATTAAAACCACAAAATTACCATCATTGATGATTCTTGTTGTGGCTGTGACATTCTTTTTAAGCGCCATTCTCGATAATCTTGCGACCGCTATTGTTATGGTGTCGCTGATGAAAAAGTTATTGGAGAGCCGTGATGATCGTCTGCTATTTGCCGGCATGATTATTATTGCAGCTAACGGCGGTGGAGCTTGGTCACCGATTGGGGACGTTACAACTACGATGCTCTGGATCGGTGGCCAGATCACCCCGGTGAATATAATTTCTTCTTTAATTCTTCCCTCGCTCGTTAGTGTGTTGATTCCACTATGTGTAGTGGCTTTTTTACTGCGTGGCCGCACCGTAGAAGCGCCGGTGGCTGAGGCTCAACAGGATGATCATTTGGCTTCGACATGGGAGAGAAATCTAATATTTATATTGGGCCTAGGCGTATTAATCGCCGTGCCTATTTTTAAAACCATAACGCATTTACCGCCGTTTATGGGGGTGTTGTTGGGCCTTGGGATTCTTTGGTTGGCGGCTGATCTACTGCATAAAAATAAGGAAGACAGACAAAAATCGCAGTTGGCACTCGAACATGCCCTCACGCGTATTGATATGGCTTCAATTGTGTTTTTTATCGGGATTTTATTTGCCGTCGCCACACTTGAACACACGCACGTTTTAGCCGCTTTAGCAGCATGGTTAGATGAGGCGGTAGGCAGGCAAGGCCTAATTGTGATGCTTATTGGTCTGGCCAGTGCGGTGGTAGACAATGTGCCGTTGGTGGCCGCTTCAATGGGGATGTACAGCCTTGATCAGTATCCTGCTGATAGCTTTTTGTGGGAATTTTTAGCTTATTGTGCAGGGACCGGCGGATCTATTTTAGTCATTGGGTCGGCAGCGGGTGTGGCGGCTATGGGGTTAGAAAAAATCGATTTTATGTGGTACCTGCGCAAAATAAGCCTACTGGCATTAATTGGCTATTTCGCCGGTGCAGGGGTTTATTTGCTGCAATACAGTTTAATCCATTAATTAACAACAATATCCGCACACCGCCGGCATTGTTGTTAATTACGCGGCGCGGCGGTGTGTTGGACTATATCGCGTATGACTTCATCGGCGTTTAGTCCTTCAATCTCTGCATCGGCTGTAAGGCTTATACGATGGCGTAACACTGCAGGAGCGACAATTTTTACGTCCTGTGGGGTTACAAAATTACGTTCATTAATTAACGCATGCGCTCTGGCGGCGGCTTGAATACCCAAGCCCGCCCGGGGCCCTGCGCCGCGCTGTAAACCTTGCCATTGGCGAGTGGAGCGCACCAATTGGACTATGTAACTGAGCACCGCATCGTCGACGATTATTTGGCTGCAAACTTTTTGTAGGCTGGCGATGTGCGTAGGGGTTAAAAATGTGCGAATTGCCTCTAAGGGTGCGCTGGTTCTACCCATGGTTTTTACTAACAGCTCTTCGTGTTCTTGGCTGGGGTAATCAATGACGACTTTGAGCAGGAATCGATCCAGCTGCGCTTCTGGCAGCGGATAGGTGCCTTCCTGCTCAACAGGGTTTTGCGTGGCCAGCACCATAAAGGGGTTAGGTACGGCTAAAGATTCTCCTTCAATACTGACCTGGTGTTCTTCCATAACTTCCAATAATGCCGCTTGAGTTTTTGCCGGCGCTCGATTTATTTCATCGGCTAATAAAAGATGCGTAAACACCGGGCCTTTGCGCACCTCAAAGCTTTGGCTTTGCATGTTAAATAAAGCGTGGCCGGTTACATCGCTGGGCATTAAGTCCGGCGTGAATTGTATGCGGCGGAACTCACCGCCAAAACATTTGGCCAGTGCTCGCACCAGCAACGTTTTACCTAACCCGGGTACGCCTTCAAGCAGTACATGACCTCGCGCCAGTAGAGCGATTAATACCTGTTCGACCACTGCGTCCTGCCCCAGTACCACCTGAGTTATTTCCTGTTTTGTTTTGCTCACCAGCTCGTGAGCTTGGCTGAGCGTTGTTGAGTCAATGGATGCGCTCATAGATGACTCCTAAGTTGCTGTAGGGCGAAGATGATGTCAGTAATGCATTGAGCCTGGTACTGCTCTATTGGCCTAAACAGAGCTTGATGTATCTGCGGTGCGCTAAGTCCCGTGAGGTGTTCGAGTTTTACCAATTGCTCGTCGGCGGTGAAGCGAAGAAAGCCAGGTACACGCCGCGTTGCGCGCTGTAGGCAGTCTTGGCGCTGAGCGCGGATCTGCTCACTTATTAGTGGTGCGCGCCAGAGATAATTAGCCCAGGCTTTAAAGTGATCTAAAAATGCTCGCCGTTGTGTAGGTGTGACGATTAGTGCTTCGCCAAAACGCACATTGGCGTGCCACAGCCACGCGAGTAAAGCAAAAACACTGGCGAGCACTGCTTCAGGTGCAAGTGCCCAGAGCCGATGCCATAGATTCGGAGCATTCAGGTTTAGAAACCAGGCGATTGTCTGTCCCGAGCCTATGGTATTTTTTAAAAAATAGCCGTGGTCGCCGCAGCCTATGCGAGTATTTTCCCAAGCAGAGAGATTGTTTAAAAATGTGATCCGCCCTTGCCCAAGCTTAAAAGCTGCGGCGGGCACAGCGCTCATATTGGCGGGCAACCAAACAGCGGTTGGCCGTTCGTCCCCTAAAACAATTCCTCGGCCAGGGCCTAGATCAACCAATGCGGGCTCTTTGTCGGGTAGGGGAATTAATAGCGTTTCGCGGCTGAAATAACAGTTTGCAATCGGCTTGCTGGCGAGTTTTTGAACGTAGTTGGCAGGTTTATTCGGTGCTTGTGCAGCTTCGCTAGCAGCCTGCACAGTTTCGCTCGCTGCGCCTAGGGCATTTGCATCGACGGTATCTGGCTTGTCGCTCAATTCAAGAGCGAGATCCTCCAGCATGGAATCCGTAGGGATTCGATCGATATCGATAAAGGGGTTGCCTACGTGATAAATCAGCTGCCCGCCCTGTTCAACCCAACTCCAAATATTATCGGTTTCTTCCTGCGTGAAACTGCCGTAGGCATTGGCCAGAATAAGTGTATCACCGGGGCCAACGGATTGACCTTGCCAGGAGAATCTACCGGACTGCAGCGTTTGCAGTGCCTGATGGCTGCGCCAAGTGACATGAGTTTTGTCGGTTAAATACAATTGGGCGGCAAGATATGGGTTTGAACGCGCGGCTTTAGAGAATCCCTGGTCGACCTCGAGGTATTCACGGGTAAACGCAATGAAATAGCCCGCCAGTAATAGCAGAAACACCAGCACAAAGAGCAGCGGCGCGCGGCGGTTAGCGGGAATTCTGCTAAACACGCTTAGTTACACCGGGCTGCCAAAGTACTCTCCAGCCTAAGCAAAGCTCTTCGGCCAGGGCTAAGGCGGGCAGCTGGTGACCGTAGGCGAGGTTCTGCCAGTGTGAGGTTAGTCGGCGTAGATACTCCAATGCCTGCGGTGACAAGTGCAGCGCACCGTTTGAGGCTTGCGCAAGGCAGTCTTCTTCAGTAAAGCTGGCTTTAAGTTCCAAGCCTTGTTGAAGCAGGGCCACTAACGTTGCGCGGTAAAGTAGGGCAAGGCCCTGCCGAAACTCTCCCGCCTGGCAATGCATGAGCGCCACAGCAACGACATCATCCGGCAGGCTCGCCGGGCGTAGATCTAAGCCAAACGCGTGTAATGGCGTAGGGGCTGTGGTGCTTCGAAGTTTTGCTTCGCCGAAGCGATTGACCAGCTTGCGATAGTTCAGCGCGAGCCAGAAAATTAAGCTTAACGCCAGTGCCCACAGCAGCGCTTCCAGCACTTGAGCCGCAACGGCGATAACCTCTTCCCAAAACTGCCTATCGGCGGGTTTTTGCTCAGGTAAGTGCCAGGGCCAGCGCCACTGGTGTTTTAACTGCATGTGTTTTTGATGAAATTCGTCACCGGCCAAAATCGCTTGAATCTGTAATTGTTCGGCAGGAACTCGAGCGTTAAGTATTTGCGGTGGGCTAAGTTCAGTAAATAGCACCATTGGGTCTGCCAACGTGTTAAGTGCCTTGCCGATGTCTTGTTGCGCCGAGTTTTGTGGCGGTACTTCTTCCTGTTCCGCCGCTGCAGCCGCAGGCGCACAAATGCTCGAAAACCCCAGCCACAATCCGAAAATTAACAGCACTAGAGTATTGCCAAGACGCTTGGCGAGAGCTTTGAAACTGATGTCGATATCCCAAGCTTCCAGCCAGATGCGGCGATTTAAATAAAGTGCAAAACCGGTCGCTACAAAAAAAGGCGCTACCAGCGCGCTCACTAGGATATACACCGCGTTATAAGCTGCGATAACTGCGCCGTTATTCATAAGCTGGCCGATATCAGTGGCTGTACCGTGTAATTCCCTGGGGATAAGCGCATAAGTGACAAGGCAAATCGAGAGCACTAAAAACCCTTCTATATGCATTATGAGCACGGCGACCTTAGCCGCCACCGAAGCGTTGTCACTGTCCAAATGGCGCAAACGTAGGCTTCGTGCCTTGCCGGTTTGACCCTCCAATACTGCTAATGCGCAGTTGTAGGCTCGCCACGGGCTGAACCTTCTCCATAGCACGCTTGCTAGCCAATCGTCGGCTAATAAACGACGAGCTGAAGAAAGTACTTGGTGCGTGCTAGGTGTGCTGCCGAAAATCGCCTGGCTAAGAAAATGCAGTAAAAACCGCTCCCATAAGGGTTTGCCAAGCCAATACAGCAGCAATGACAGCGGGCCATAGCGAGCGGGCAACACCCAGCTTAATAGCAACCAAGGTGCAGCCAATACTAGCCAAATTTTCATCATCGGCCACCACCAGTGGCGTCCCATTTGGATGCCTAGATCGCAAGCCTCCCAAGGTGTGCGCGGGCGAATTTCAACGGCGCGGTGTTCAAGATCCACGGCGTCGTCCCGCCAATAGTAGATAGGTGCCTACAACACACCACAAAATCGCCCCCAGACTGTATTTCTGCCAGGCTGCCAACAGATTATTAGACGACCAAAATGCCTCTATGAACGCGGCCACCACCAACATCAAGCCTGCACCCATGGCAAGTTCAATGGCCTTGCCGCCTGCATCGCGCAGCGCATCAAGCCTGCGCTTACGCCCTGGCGCCACCAGTGCTAGGCCAAGCTTTAAGCCTGCGATGCCTGCGATGATGATGGCGGTTAATTCAAAACTGCCATGGCCGATGACAAAGGTAAAAAATGTTTGCTGGTAGCCAAGGTGCGTTAAATGCGCCGCCGCTCCACCGAGGATAAAGCCGTTGTACAGCACCAGCAGCAGGCTACCCACACCGAATAACAAACCGCTAGCACAAGTGCGAAAAGCCACGCCGATATTGTTGCGAATATAAAACCCGAACATTTCCCAATTCGTGCCGGAATCGCGAGCCTCTCCTACGGTGATGTTATCCGGCCGGTACATAGTCTCTAAATGCTGCACCGATTGCGGCGACATAAGGCTATAGATTAGATCCGGCTGGTAATGCAGCGCCCAGGCAAGTGTGATTGCAGGTAAGTAAAACACTGCGCTCACCAATACGAAAAGCCGCGCCTCGCGGCGTACCGCATTGGGAAACCCGCTAATTACAAAACGCCAAAACGACTGTGCAAAACGCGTCTGCCGACGGTACAAGCATCGTTGGCCGCGCACGACTAAATCGCCCAGGTAGGTCTCTAAATGGCTACTGTAACCACGCTGTTCACAAAGAGCATGAGCCTGACATATTTGACGATACTGCTGAGCAAATTGAGCTGTGGGAACGGCTTTTACCGATGCTTCCAAAAGCGCAAGCTCTGCCGAAAACCCATGCCACAAAGCTTCACCGCGCCGTTCAAATTCCGTCTGCTTCATAGGGATTGGCGCTGTGCAGGTATATTTAAAGGTGTACCTGCGATTTGATTAGCCATCTGTTTTAACGTGAGCAATGCAGGTTGATCATCGGCAGTTGCTAGCAGCACGGGCGCAAGGATATTGGCGAGTTCGGTTTGCCGGGCGAGGCTTAGAGTAGAGCAGCGCTCAGCAAAACTGAGTACAGCGCGCTGTTCCACAAGGCTCAATCCAGCAAGCAGCGCGCGCTTGCCTACAGATGCATCCAGGCTAGATAGACTATCGCGCTTTCGGGTGTAGATAACCAGCGTACCTGCGGCTATATCGCCAAGGCGTTTACTTGAAGGGTGGCAGATGCTAACCACAACGCCTAAGCAATAGAACAGCGGCAGAAAATCCACGACCATTAATAAATTGCGCAATAGCGAGCTGCTAAAGCTCACCGGGCTGCCATCATCGTGCACTACTTGCAGCTGCATGATTTTTTTACCTGGCGTGGCTCCTTGGTTAAAAACATCAAATAACACCGGATAAAACCACTCCTGCGCAAACACAATGAGCAACATTAATCCGCCGCCAAGTTTACCGGCATAGGCCAGCACAGAGGACACAGCGGCAATAACGATCAGGCGGATCGACCCATCAATCGCATAGGCGATCGAGCGCGGGCAGATGCTCGCAATGCTAATGGGTAAGCGCACGCCCTCCGGTGTTTCAATATGGGACTTGGTATCTAACATGTGCATCCTAATAATCTTAGTAATCCTGCCGTGTTCCTAATCCTAGCCCAACTGCGGTCTGTTAAATCCGCCTAAAAATCATCAATAAGTTAAATAATCGTAGCTTCTAATGTTGTGTGCATCATTAGCTAAATGATGCAGCGATGGCTTCAAGGTGACACCGCTTAGCCGTCCATCGTAAAGCATGCGGGCGGCCAAGCAACTTCATTAGTAGGGTTAAGTTTTCGATTTGCCAATCCGCGCCTACACTTAACGAATCCAGTAACAAAAACCAGGCCTGAAGAGGTACATCATGGAAACATCAAGCGAGCGCCGCCATTTTACGCGCGTAGGTTTTGCGGCGGGGGCCGAGTTGATACAAGAAGGTAATCTTGTACATGCTGATTTAATCGATATCTCCTTAAACGGAATATTAGTGCGCACGCCAGAGCAATACGAATTTCGCACCGATATTCCCTGCAGCGTGCAAATTCACTTATCCGATGACACCGTTATTCAAATGCAGGTAGCCCTTGTGCACTCAGGTAGTCAATGCTTGGGTTTTCACTGCACAAGTATTGATATGGACAGCATTATTCATCTTCGCCGTTTAATTGAAATTAATCTAAACGACCCATCGGCGGCTGAGCGCGTGCTTGCGGAATTAGTGCGCCAAGAAAAATATCCGTACGAATAAATTACTGCGTTACAGCCCGCAGTCAACTTAGGTAATTTTTGCCGGGTGTATTTAATTAAGGTTTTGAGGCTGGTTTATCGAGTCATCAGACGTAAAAAAGCCCGGGGCTGCTTGCGCAAACCCGGGCTTTTCTAGTTAGCGTGGAAGGCTTATTGAAGCGTTGGAGTAGTCCAATCTACCCACTTAGCCTTATCGCCTTTTTTGGCACTTTGTTGGCTAATTGATCCGGTTGCTACGTTTTGGTCTTTCAAGAAACGGTTAATACTTGCGGTTAAAGGAGCAGTCCACGAAGCGTCAGCTGAACAGTGGCTTCTACCTGCACCTACTTGCTGGCTGATATTCGTTGGTACACCCAAAGCCTTATAGATTTCAGCACCCGCTAAAACACCATTGGCGGAAGAGGTTAAACCCAGCCAATCGGCGGACAGTTGCTCTAACAACAAGAAGCCGCGTGGTGCAATTAAGCCGATCATTTCATGTGTATCCACAGGATTAGTATTCGGTGCACTAACATAACCTTTTCCAACACCACCTGATGTTTTGTCACCAAACACATCTCCTAACCATTTAGCTTCAGTAAAGGCACTTGATAAAGGTTGAGCACCACTTTCGCCAGGCACACCACGGAATATAGCAGTACCACCCACACCCGGTTCCACAGGAATGGTCAAGGCAATACGGTCATCCATCACACCCGCTGCAAAAGCACCTTTACCCCAGCGTGAACAGCCAGATACCGCCACCCGTGCAGGGTTAAATAGTTTGGCAGGGTCTTTTTCCATCAAGTCGATGATACGGCTAACGCCCCAGCCCCATGCCGCTAACACACCAGTGGCTTGGTGAGTAGAACCGTGCACCGTGTAGAAGGCACCGGCTTTAGACTTTTCATCGGCTACACTTGTTACGTTCAGTTCGATAACCGCAACGCCGTTTAACGCGCTGCTAGGCAGTGTAGTGCCCATGCCGCCGTAAGTAATTATGGCAGGGAACGGACCGTTGCCACTGGGTGCTTTAACCGTAACGCTAAACGATGCACTTTTCCCTTGATGAGATACGTTCACAGTAATTTTATCGCGCGCCACAGTGCCTGTAACAGATTCTGGAATGGGCTTTTTACCGTACACATGATCTTCTACTAAACGGCGAATTTCTTGGTGACGGCATTTCCAATCAGCTTTGGTCGTTACACGGCTGCCATCAATTTTCTTAAAGGGGTCGGGCAATTTAGAGTTGTTGACACTCACGGCTGTGCTAGGAACTGAGCAATCTGAACCCCAGTTTTCAACAAATGCATTGCCGCCGGAAGAGCTGCCGCCTGAACTGCTGCTGGAACTAGAACTAGATGATGTTCCGCCTGGGAACCATTTGCGTAACAACGTTGCAGTGGCGACTGCACACTCGTTAGTACAGGCACCGACGTTGCCGAACGGCATATTTGTGGTGATATATTCCACTAATTCTTGCTGAGTTGCATATTCACTAATGTGCTCTTGATGCAGCACGTATCGACCATTCGTGCCCTCGCCTTTGGCGCCGTGGCACACTTGGCAGTTGTCTGCCCAATAATTCACTGTTCCACCGGTTGAGGAACTGCTTGAGCTGGAGGAGCTGCTGCTAGAGGAGGAAGAACTTGAAGAAGAGCTAGAACTGGAAGAGGAGCTGGAACTAGAAGAACTGTAATCGCCGCCTCCGCAGCCGGACAATGCAGCGGCGAGGACCAAAAGCGGCCAGCTCTGCTTAAGAGTTTGAGAGGTGAATATCATGGGAGACTCCAAGTAATCGGACATTGTTATAGTAATGGTGCCGTGACACACAGAAAGCATTGTCCAACGCGACGCGTAAAAGTACTGTGAGCGCCATCTTAAAGTTTTCAGATTTATCTGATTCTAGATTCTAGAAGCGGTATTTTATAATCATATTGTAAGTCTATTTATTTCGATCTCGAAATTTAATTGCTGTAAAAAATTAATTCATAAATAAATGAGCGTTTTGTAACATCTGAGATGGGAAGAGATTTAACGACCGGACTCCGTTTGAATTGGCGTCTCAGGCAGCGTAAAAAATGGAGTGTTTTACAAATCCGCTGTGTAAGTTGATTTAAATAAAAAAACGCCCGGAAGGGTTAGCCAGAAATCCCGGTTAAGGAGGTGTTTAACTTTGCCGGGATTTATAGAGTTTTACGTGAGGAAGGCTGTTTGTAATTGCAAATGATGGCTGCAATTAATAGGCGCACTTAATAGTTGTAATCAACAGTTGCAGTTACCTGACATCAAGGTAAATCAAACCAGAGTGCCTGCACCTGTGTTTTGCCCGCATTCACCAATAAATACGGTTCAGCGTGGTTTTTAATTTTTACGCCGTCACCGGATGTCATCTCAACCGAGTTTAGACTTAAATCACCGCTTACTAAATGCAAGTAATAATGCCTCTGCGAGTTTGCGGCGAGTTCTACAATCTGGCCCGGTTGTAACAGTAATTGATAAATCCACACATCTTGTTTTATTAGCAAACTGCCGTTTTCGCCATCAGGGCTTGCAACCAGTGTCAGCCCGTTATTTCTGCCAAAGTGTTTTTGTTGATAACCCGGTGCCTGATCCTGCACATTCGGTTGAATCCAAATTTGCAGGAAGTGTAAAGGCTGTTGCAGAGGATTGTATTCGCTATGCGAGATACCTTTGCCAGCAGACATTAATTGAAATTCTCCCACAGGTAATTGCGTAACATTCCCTTGGCTGTCTCTATGAGCAATTTCACCTTCCAATACAAAACTTAAAATCTCCATATTGGCGTGGCTATGGGTTGCAAAGCCTTTTCCCGCTGCAACATGATCATCATTAATTACGCGTAGAGCTGAAAATCCCATATGGTCTGCGTCGTAATAACTGCCAAATGAAAAACTGTGCTGGCTTTGCAGCCAGCCTAAATCCGCTTTACCGCGAGCCTGGCTGGGGCGAAGAGTAATCATAATTAAATCCTCATTAATATTATGCTGATAAAAATTAAACTTTAAAAAGTGACCTGTTGGTTTGGCTCTTAACAGTGTTTGGCGAACAAGTTTTAGTAATCCCCTAGTTTATTCTGCGATCAAAACTAAAAGCGCCGCCACCGGACACCACTAACGATAGGCTCATCGCCAGCAGCGCCAACGCAAATTCATAACCGTTATTCGCCATAAATAAACCGTTAGATAAATGTACGCTGGCGATGGCAACTAACATCGTAAAGGCTAAAACTGCCGCAGCGGGGCGAGTAAGCAAACCTAGTAATAATGCTAGGCCGCCAAAAAATTCCGCAGAGCCTGCCAGGGCCGCCATAACAACACCCGGGTTTAGCCCCATCGACGCCATAAACTGGCCGGTCCCCTCAAGCCCGTAGCCGCCAAACCAACCAAATAGTTTCTGTGCGCCGTGAGCGCTAAAAATCACACCAAGGGGCACGCGCAAAATCAATGGCGCTAGGTTATCAGTGGTTTGAATAACGAGTTTGATTGCTTTCATGGGAGTGTCCTCAAGTAATTTGATAGTAATTTGCCTGGTTGGAATCGATTTTTTTTTGCCGTAGGGCTAATTTATGCTTGTACGGTCGTGTAAAAAAGCGGAATATTTTGAAGCGAATGATCAAAAAATTTGAATAATAATGGGAGCTTATTAGAATGCGCCACGCCATCAGTCTTGAGGCGCTCAGAATTTTGGATATTATTGATACAAAAGGGAGTTTTAGCGCTGCTGCCGAGCATCTTCACAAAGTGCCCTCAGCACTTTCTTATGGAGTGGCAAAGCTTGAGGCGGATCTGGGTGTAGCTATTTTTGATCGAACGGGCCAGAGAGCGATATTGACGTCGACAGGACGCATGTTGCTTGATGAGGGACGACATTTGCTGGCGGCGGCAGAGCGCTTGGAGTTGCTTATTAAAC
>DATDJI010000083.1:0-132863 GCA_036520615.1 Cellvibrionaceae bacterium
GCTTTATGTTTAATGATGGGATTGGTAGTCTGTAGCATGAGAGTTACCTTTTGGTTTTGTTTAGGATTCGACACCCATATTCAAAACCGGTAACTCTCTTCTTTCAAGTCGAAGTGTCAGATTAGGTCGCGACTAGTACACCTAAAATATGACCAATATTTACATTCTCCATGGCTAGTGAAACGTTACTGTAGGCGCCATTTGAGCTAGCCTAGACATGGCATCCGATTAAATCCGAATGGTTTCTTACTATCACACTACGACAACAAAAGGAAGGCCCCTTAAAAGGTACCTTTTCAGGGTTCTTCCAATCAAAATTTGACTGCATATTATGAGAGTCCTCTTTTGCTGAGGACTTAAAGATGAACTACCTACCTGAAACTGGTTTTCTAAGACTTTTCCAGATAATTGGAAACCCGCGAGCCATTCCACCAATTCCACCGCTCATCCCAATTTCAAAAAGCAAAGTATGGGCGGACGTGAAAGCTAATAAATTTCCCGCACCTGTGAAATTAGGTGCCAGATGCACTGCTTGGCGTGTTGAAGATATTCGCGCTTATATTGAAGCAGCTAGCAATTTCTAATGAGCCGGATTCAAAAAAATTCTGAAATTTGGCTGTGCTACCCACAGATACGATTTTGTTTTGCCAATGCAAAATAATCCCACATATTGTTTGCCTGAGACTTTATTTCGTGACGGCTACCGCGTGGCAGTTAATTGTGGGCGCTTGCTGGTTCTGCAGAGCAACGGGGAATCCATTGACGGGCTCTGGCTGAAAAAAAACCGCCAAAAATTAGTAACCGAATTAGCGCGATTGACAGGCAAATCAATTTTTCAGTACAGCCATTTCAGTACGGGACGCTATAGCATCGGTGAAAGATTGTTGCCTGGGGTGACGCTTAGCTACTTCGAGGGCTTGACTGATCGACCCTACAGAATGTGTTTTAACGCGGAATTAACTTATGCGCGGGCCACCGCCAAAGCCAAAAAAGGACAAAATTTACCCCCAAAACACTTTCGCGTAAAGCAACGTTCAGCGCTGGTTTCATACTGGGAAAAACTGGGATTTTCTTTACCTCGCCGATTTTCAGAATTCCACGAGCATTTGGGCAAACTGGGAGAGGTGTTGATAACTGCTGAGTGGATAATGGCGTATCGCTAAATAAAGCCAGTTGTAGGCCGTTGGAGTTAGGCCATGAATATTTACTTGAATGCCTACACACCCAAAAAAGTCTCGACAATGGTTCGGCAAATTCTCGGCTAGAGTTCGGCAATTCATCGGCAAAACATCGGCAAAACAGTTCGGCAAGCATTCTGCTACATCCCAGGCCTGACGTGGCTTACAGCCAAAATTTAGTGCATGGGCAAAAAAGTGCAAATAACAAACGATGTAATCAGGAGAGAGCGAGTAGCGAGGGGGTTTCCCTTCCTCAGGACTCTGTCTGTAGGGAGTTTGTGTACACACGACCACTTGGTCTAAGTATTGATGACTATTTGGAGCAGTCCCTTTCGCCCTGGCTGGATTAAAAAGCCGGGTGGGGGTTTAAATTGGTAGGTGGGCACCAAAATCCTAACAAATCCTCACATTTTCTACTCCTAGTTAAATGGTGCAGCAAAATTACACCAGAGCTGGCTTAAACCTCAAATCCGAACATTTCCGATTGTTTACGAATTATTCCACTCCAGAAAATGCGCCGCCGTTATAAACAACACTTCCTTAAATGTCAGGCAATTTATCGGGGTCAAGATGAAACGGGCCTGCGCTTGCGTACCCCTCCTTTTCCTGAAGATTTACGCGGTATGGCCTGTGGTGCCAAAACCCGCAATAGCACTCCCTGTAAGCGCACAGATTTATATTTGTCGGGCTGCTGTAAATTCCATGGGGGCATGTCTACCGGGCTGAAAACACTGGAGGGAAAGGTTAGGGTTGCGTGCAATGGTTCGCGGGCGAGAAAAAGCGATTCTAAAAATGCTAACAGTTGATAGCATCCAGTTTGAATAAACTGGTAACTAGACAAGCCAAAACCCAAGTAAAACCCAGTATCCCAGACTGTAAATCTCTATGTTTTTGCTATTTAGGTGCTTAGCGAGCGCCATCTATTATGCGTGCGTACCGGTTGGCCAGACCTGGTTTTTGCAAACCCCATGAAAACCTGACAAAACCTGACATGGAGCACCCCAACTTTGAACTCAGTCGGATTCAAGCGGTTGGCATAGCAGACTTTCAAAGCAGTAAATGGTCGCCTGCCGCCCCCCCCGTAGCCGTAAAAATACGGTCACAACATGAATAAATACCCCGTCGCTGTGGGAGTTTGGGGGAACAAACCTAACAGCAGCCTGGCATGTCGGAAAATAGTATAAATTTCGAACTATTGCCCAGTGCATACCAACGTGCCGGAAAATTAGTAGCGGTAAATACTTATTGGGGAATCTGAGATCAAGGAGCTGATTTGGAAATTTGATTTGATAACTACAATTACACAGCTGCAATTTACTGACCCAGCAGAGGGTGCCACAGTATAGTAGGCCCCATTTTGGTGGGTTGGCCTCAGCCATTAACCCATAAAAAAGCTCCTCTACAAGCTTATTTATATCTTACAAATGGAGATCAATTCGATGGCACTGAATGAAAAGCCCGTTCGTTTACTGCTTCACGACATGGCGGCTTCGATGGGCCTTAGGCCAGGCGATAGCTTCACTCGAGAACAGGCCGTTCAGTGGTTCAAAGAGAATTACCCCAACATCAAGCCGGCAACCGTTGCGGCTCATTTGATACGCCTTTCAGTCAACTCGCAAACGCGCCTGCACTACAGTGTGCGAGCTGATGGCTCTGACGATAAATTCTTCAAAATCGACAGTAGACATTTTCGGCTGTACGAGCCAGGGCGAGACCCAATACCTATATCGGACCTGACACCAATATCTGATGAGCCTATAGAGCAACCTTTGGAGGGATCCTCTGAGTTTGCTTATGAACACGACCTTCGCGACTACCTAGCCAAGAACCTGCATTTGCTCGATCCATCACTTCGACTTTATGTGGATGAAGGTATCACCGGGGTCGAGTTTCCTGTAGGGGGGCGCTACATTGATATTCTCGCCACCGATGCGGCGGGTTACGTTGTTATCGAGTTAAAAGTATCCAAAGGTTATGACCGCGTGGTTGGACAGCTATTACGATACGTGAGCTGGATTAAGAGAAATCACGCTGATCCAGGTCAGAGCGTTCGCGGCGTCATAGTCGCCAAACAAATTAGCGAAGACCTACGTCTTGCCTGCGCAGAAGTACCATCGGTTTCTCTTTATGAGTATGAGCTTTCAGTTTCTCTCAAGCCCGTGAACCTAATATGAGTGGACCTTTTTTGAGCTCAGAGGGATTTAATCTTTAGGTATAGCAGCCTAGGTAATGAAAACATTAAACTCTCGCCAGTTGCCTTGGGCGCGTCCGTGACAACACGGTAATAACACGAAGGAGTGCCCTATAACCGCGATAGTTTTGGGCAGCCACTCAAGCAGCGGGCCGGTACTGGGGGCATAATTGGGGGCATAAATTCTGAATTTCGAATTTTATGCAAGTATTTGCAAGTGTTACAGGTTGGTTTTCGAGTGTGGCCTTGGCACCATTTTTAAATCCGAGCATGTTTAAGCACATCCGGTAATTTCTCAGAAACCCAGCGAATGCTGGGTTTTTTTATGCATGGTTGTTTTGCGGTGATTTCGCTAAATCCATTTATTCATTTCAACACGCCTATGTGTCGAACTTGGCGCGCAAGAATTGTGCGGTTTGTGGCAAGTAATTGAGATTAGCAAAGTGAGGTTGCCAACGTACAGCATGCGGCGGTGGGTGTATGCTGCACTGCGAGATGACAATGAAGCCTATAAAGCAAAAGGGATAGCGACAAACAATCTGCACTTGAGGAGTATGTTATGAATAATCTGCGCACAATGTTGCTAGAAACAATTGAGTATATTAAAAACGAGCGGATTGCTGCTCGCGAGGCTCCAGAGAAAGTGATACCCAGCCTGATAAAGGCCACGTATCTTGATGCGGGCACTGAGATAAATGAGGATATTCACAGTGTGTTGCAAAGCATAGCTGCACACTGTGTTCCGGCTAGGGAGCGTGAAGCTGAGTATCGTCTATCGGATCCGGTGCAAAGCTGTGATCTGCAGTTACGGCATAGTCTTTCAGCTTATATTTAGAGTACAAAAAGGCGACAACGAGTCGCCTTTTATTTGCGTACAGAAACCTGTTACCCAATATTGAACATTCACTCGTATCCAGCTGCCGCATTTGAGACTCTATTATGCGACAATTCTGTCGCCGAACAGGACGAGAGCATAGACCTGGTGTTGAGGTGGGAGAGTGTTAGTTGTCAGCATTTCGACTAAAAATGATTGGCGAGCTTCAGATCTGTTTATCTGATCAAAACCGTGCCTGAATCCATTTATGTTATTTTTCCAAAATCTCGCAGATGTATGAAACAACAGTAGTGGCGTTCTAGCGGATGCGCGAAGTCTGTGTGAGGTACCACACGGACAATGGGCTGTGAGCGCTCCATTATCAGTATGTTGTCTACATATGTCACTGTGAGAGCAATTGAATTGTCTGTTCGCTTTTCCTTACGTTGCGCATTTGCATATTTTATCGTTATCGGAACTCTAAAAATTAGGAGAGCCTTCAGAAAGAATTGCGCTAACAGCGGCAATAAATATCACATGTAAAAACGGCAGTTATTGCCTAATTAGATTTTTTTGTCGCATGTCATTTGGCAAATTTAGCGCCTAGTTTTTTAAATAGGGTATCTCGTTAATAGTAAGGAACATCCATGATAAAAATCTTGTTGCAAATACCCTTTAAAACTGGCCTTTCCTCGCGTTTGAGTCTCTGCGATTTCATTCAGAGCTTAGAGTTACTATGCAAGCTATAAATAACCGTACGAATATTTTTTTGCTGGCGCTGCCTACGCTGGCAGTTGTAGTAATTGCTGCAACAGTTTTTGTATTTTTTCAGCGGATAAAAGAAGCTGACCACATGCGCGACCGAATTCAACTTTCGATGAGGCATGCTGAAAGCTTACTGATATCACTCGCTACGTTTGATACCGCAGTGCGAGATTACTTGCCAGTAGATTCCACGTCAGCAATCCCTTCAGACGCGTTGCGTAGCAATATCACTACATCGCTCAAACTGTTAAAGAGTACATCCGTTGACCCTTTAAGTGTAAAACAGCTTAATGTTGTTGCTCCTTTAGTCGAACAGAAAGTCGAGCGGCTTAATTATGCTTTAGAGCTTAAAAAAAGTTCTCAATTGGAAATACTTAATTCAAGGTTGCGCACGGGCGAGGATATGCGGCTAACCGACTTAATCCGTATGGAGGTTGAAAAGTATACGCAGTTACAGAGTGCACAGCTCGATTTTTACGCGGATACATTTCGCTCTAATATGAAGTATTTGTTGTTTTTTATTATCTTTACGATGCTTTTCATGCTTCTGTTTTCTCAAGGGTTTACTTACGCCATTTACCGCACGCTACGGCAGCGAGTGATTCGTTGGAAGACAAGTGTGTCGCTTGCATTGGAAGAGGCAGTAAGTCAGCAGCTAAACCTATCTGCTCTGCCATTAAATAGTCATGAAAATAAATTTGACCTAGCGCTAAAATCAAGTTCTGAAGCGGTTATCGCCACTGATCGCGAAGCGCGAATTACTTTAATGAATAATGTTGCAGAGCAACTGACCGGATACTCACATGCCTTTGCAGCGGGACGGCCTATAGCTGAGATAGTGCAAATTGCCAGTAATGACAATGGAAAACCTTTCGGCCTTGCAGTGTCAGACTTATTAGAAAAAGGTGTGCCGAAGGTTTCAAAAGATACAATTTTAATCGGCCGCGATGGGAAGCAGCGTAAAATTGCCGATAGTTGTAGCGCTATACGCGACGATAACGACCAGGTAATTGGTGCTGTCATAGTATTTCGCGATTTAACTGATCAATCTTCGCATAGACCGCAGCAGCTTGTAATGGATAGCTCCGGCTTGCTTCAGACCGTTTTTGCGAGTGTGGCGGATGGTATTATTGCGTTTGATGTGGATACAAATATTATCAGAACTGTAAATGCCGCTGCAGAGAAAATGTTTGGTTACGGCCACAGTGAATTAATTGGTAAACGCTTTGATCATTTAGTCTCCGAATTCGATGCGTCCAATAAATTTTTATCCTATGAATCAAATGGTGGCAATGGCGAGCTCTATGAGGTGCAGGGGAAGTTGCAAAACGGCCAGCTATTTGCGCTTGAAATGACTGTTAGTGAAATGCGCTTGGGCACGGAGCGCTATTGTACGGCCGTATTAAGAAACGTTTCCGCACGGGAAAACTCTGTTGGGTTAGCCGGCGGCTATCCAGATCGGTATCGTAATTTATTCAATACAATTGATGAGGGCTTTTGTACGCTCGAAGTTATTTATGAAGATGACAAACCGGTTGATTATCTTTTTATTGAAGTAAATCCTTCGTTTGAAAAACAGACTGGTTTAACAGAAGTTACCGGCAAGAGAATTTCTCAATTAATTCCTAATTTTGAACAAAACTCGCTGCGCGTTTATGACCGAGTAGCAACTACGGGGGAGTCAGCGCGTTTTGTGCAATATCAGCCCGCGCTTGATCGTTGGTTTGATGTTTATGCATGCCCAGAAAATAGTAAAAATAATAAAAATGTTATCGTTCTATTCACTGATATTACCAAGCGCAAACATGCCGAAGATGCCTTGCGCGAAAGTGACGAAAGGGTACGTCTAGCTACCGAAGCTACCGGTGTGGGTATTTGGGAGTGGGACCTGGTACAGCAGAAAATGCATTGGGATGCGCAGATGTTCCGTATTTATGGTGTAACGCCAACTGAAGACGGCTATGTAGATTACGATGATTGGGCGATTTATTTATTGCCTGAGGATTTGCGCAATAGACATGCGGCGCCGTCGGAAATACGCAACCCGGGTGAACAAAGAACGCGGGAGTTTCGCGTTAAGCGCGAAGGAGAAAAGAAGTTCCGTTATATTCGTTCAGTAGAAATTATGCACGCCAATGCTGCTGGTGAAGTGGAGTCTATTATCGGTACCAATTTGGATATTACCGAAACAAAAAAAACTGAAAAAAGACTACGCGAAAATGAGCGTCATTTGCGCGCAGTTATTGATGCACTGCCGGTGGCTATTTATACCACCGACGAAGAGGGCGTACTTACACATTTTAATCAAGCTGCGGTGGAATTCTCCGGGCGCACACCACAATTAGGTGTTGACCGTTGGTGTATTAGCCAGAAACTGTTGCGTCCTGATGGCACATTTTTAGCGCACGATTCTTGCCCTATGGCAACGGCTCTAAATGAGAGACGGCAAATTTTAGGCGCCGAAGCCATCGCCGAGAGGCCCGACGGTACACAGGCCTGGTTTAATGCCTATCCCACGCCTTTATTTAATGCCGATGGAAAACTTATTGGCGGCATTAACATGCTTATCGATATTACCGAGCGTAAACGCTTGGACCAGGTGATACTGGAAAACAATATCGAGATGAAGAAAGCAAAATATTTGGCGGACAAGGCGAATTTGGCTAAGTCTAATTTTTTATCTAACATGAGCCATGAATTGCGTACGCCTCTAGGCGCTATATTAGGGTTTGCACAATTAATTGAAGCGAGTGATCCACCACCCACTCCGAGCCAAAAACGCAGTGTAGAGCAGATTTTACAGGCTGGATGGTATTTGCTCGATTTAATTAATGAAATTCTTGATTTAACTTTAGTTGAGTCCGGCAAATTATCCTTGTCAATGGAGCCTGTTTCACTGGGGGATTTATTGAGCGAATGTGAAACTATGATTGAGCCGCAAGCGCTTACTCGGGGGATTACGCTTGCATTCCCAACGTTGGAGCAGCCTTTTAATGTTAATGCCGATCAAACTCGCTTAAAACAAGTGTTGATAAATTTGCTTTCAAATGCGGTGAAATATAATCGTGCAAACGGCAAAGTTATTGTCACGTGTTTTCAATGTGCTCCGCAGCAGCTGCGTGTTTGTGTAGAAGATACCGGTGTAGGGCTATCGCCTGAAAATGTTGCGCAGTTATTCCAGCCTTTTAACCGGTTAGGAAAAGAAAACGGCCCGGAAGAAGGCACAGGTATTGGGTTGGTTGTGACCAAACGTCTTGTTGAATTAATGGGCGGAAAAATCGATGTAGAAAGCCGCGAAGGCAAGGGTACAGTTTTTTGGATTGACCTTGATATGGCGGCGGAAAATCAGGTGCCTAGTAAACATAACAGCAATTACACTGACATGTTATTGCCTCCCTCCAGTGATGATTTAGTGAAGAGAAAAATATTGTACGTCGAGGATAACCCAGCTAATTTAATGTTAGTAGAAGATATTATGGCTTCTCGGCCTAACATGGCGTTGTTGTCTGCTCGGGATGGTTATCAAGGTATTGAAATTGCCCGACTTGCACAGCCAGATTTAATTTTAATGGATATTAATCTGCCGGGCATAAGCGGGACCGAGGCGATGCAAATGCTCGCTAAAGACCCAATTACCAGCCATATACCCGTCATTGCTCTAAGTGCCAATGCCAATCCGCGCGATATTGAGAAGGGCTTACGCGCAGGCTTTTTCCGCTATCTTACCAAGCCGATTAAAATCAACGAATTTATGAGCACCGTCGATTTGGCGCTGGAAGCAAGCGCCACCAAATTAATTTTAGAGAGTGAGGAAAAAATAATATGAAGATAACCGAAGGTGAGATTCTTGCGGCCAGTATATTAATTGTGGACGACCAAAAGCCAAACGTAATGCTGTTAACGCAACTGTTAACGGAGGCCGGTTATACCTCAGTCAGTTCAACTATGGACCCCACCCAGGTGAGTCCACTGCATGAGCAGAATCATTACGATTTAATTCTGCTGGATTTGCAGATGCCGCACATGGATGGTTTTCAGGTTATGCAGAATTTGAAAGAAAAGAATCAAGACGATTATATTCCGGTCATAGTAATTACAGCGCAACCAAGCCTTAAACTGCAAGCTTTGCGAGCCGGCGCCAAGGATTTTGTCAGTAAGCCCTTTGATTTGGTAGAAATTAAAACCCGCATTCGCAATATGTTGGAAGTTCGGCTGCTGTATAAAAAATTAGATAATTATAAAAATGAGCTGGAAGAAACGGTGGCTGCGCGCACGCAGGAATTGCGTGAGAGTGAAGCACGTTTTCGCAGTCTTACTGAATTAGCGTCCGACTGGTATTGGGAGCAGGATGAAGCGGGGAAGTTTATTCGTGTATCCGGCCCAGTTTTACAAATGCTCGGGATACAAGCCGAGGCGGGTACGGACAGCGGATTCGGCACGAGTTCGGATGCGCAATCCAGTGGTTGGAATGAGCAAGAGCGTAAAAAATTGAAAGAGATAATTGCAGCACGTCAGCCATTTCTTGATTTTTCATTTAGCCGCACCCAAGACGATGGAACAGTACAGTATTACCGTGTCAGTGGAGAGCCCATGTTTGATCGCACCAATCAATTTATAGGGTACCGTGGTATTGGCATTCAATGTAAAGACATCTCAGGTACGGCCGATGCAAACAACGCCTAGTCCTACTCAAAACCATCTTATTGCGGCGCTCACCAAACCTGAAATTGATCGTCTGACAGCACGGATGCAACTGGTAGATCTAAAATTAGGTGAGAAAATTTACGATCCTGGCCAGCCTTTACATTATGCGTATTTCCCTACAACTAGCATTATTTCGCTGCACTATGTTACTGAAAACGGTGCATCAGCTGAGGCTGCGGGTGTTGGTAGTGAAGGCATTGTAGGGGTTCCACTGTTTTTGGGCGGTAATAGCACGCCAAGTTCTGCAATAGTACAAATAGCCGGGCAGGCTTATCGTTTGGAAGCGAGTATATTAAAAGCCGAGTTTAATTGTGGCCAAATGATGCAGAAGGTTTTATTACGCTATGCCCAGGCTTTGATGACACAGATGTTCCAGACCGCTGTATGTAATCGCCATCATTCAGTGGAACAACAATTATGCCGCTGGCTTTTGTTAACGGTGGATCGTGTTGCGACGGACGAGCTTGCGATGACGCAGGAATTGGTGGGAAATATGTTAGGTGTGCGACGAGAAAGTATTACGCAGGCTGCGTCTCTGTTACAAACGGCCGGTTGTATTCGCTATCGCCGCGGGCATATTGCTGTATTGGATAGAAAGAAGCTGGAGAGCCGCGTCTGTGAATGTTATGGAGTGGTAAAACAAGAGATAAACAGATTAATGAAAAAATAATAATAAAAATTGTCGAGGGTGAGTTTATTTGGAAAGCTCTGAATAAATAAGTTGTCTTTAATCCGGCGCGGATAGAAAGTCCGCGCCGGATTAAAGACTTACCCGTATGTTTTGCAAACCCTGATTACGTAAACGTCCTATCTGCTTAGTTTTTGGAAATGGTCACTAGCGCTTTGTGTTATTCATGTTGTGAGGCCGACGAAAACGAGAAATTGTCTCAGATAAAAAGGATCGTAAAGGCTGCTCGTAATTTTTAAAAAACGCCTGATATAGCAACGAGGCGTTTTTATTTTCTGTACAGCCCCTGTTTAGGCGAAACAGCCGTGTAGTGCAAGATATAAGGCATTAGCTCAGTGAAGTTGGTATCAACGATACTTAATATGCCAAACGGCGGTAAGCTTTCATGAAATAATTTCAGCGCACGGCGGCGCAAGCGGGATGTGTATTCACTTAAGCCACCACGGCAGACAATTAATTCAAATTCATTAAATGATGCGTCCGTACCTACGTTGTATTGGGCCCAGGTAATATTCCTGCCCAGCTCCGGATGGAAAATGGCCGCGTCTCCTTCCTGTTTAAAATAATTATTAAGTGAGCGAGTGCCGCCTGCGCGCAGATAATTTTTTTCGTATTGAGCTTGTTTTACCAGGGGAAATTTTCCTTCGCGGGCCTCGCTTAATAAAGTGGCGTTGGTGCCGGTGGCAAAAATCAGCGTTTTATGTAAAAGATCTTCCTCCATTAATACAATTGCCAATTCATAAGCATCTTCAGCGACGCTGCAATCGCTAATCCATATTTTCGGTGCCGGGCAGGAGCGCAGCCAAGGCACGATTAATTTACGCAATTCCACCGTATGGTCCGGGTGATCGAATAATCCGGCATTATGGGCATCCAGCGCACGCAATAACGCATCTATATACGTATTGTCGTGCAGGACTAAATGCTGCAGCACTGATATCGTGGGAATATCGTGCGTATGCATAAAATCGCGTAATTTACGCCGAATAACCTCGCGTTGATGGTTGCGAAAATCATCGCCAAAACGATGAAAAATCGCCTCCAGCAGTAGCGTAATCTCCAGGTTTTCAATTGTTGTTGAATTCCCCATATCTAAACTCAATGCAACCATACACGCATAAGCGAGAGTAATTGCACCACATCCACAGGCTTGGTGATGTAGTCTGAGGCGCCCGCAGCGATACATTTATCGCGGTCGCCCTTCATCGCTTTGGCCGTGAGCGTGATAATGGGCAAAGCCTTAAAACGCGGAATTTGGCGAATGGCGCGCATCGTGTCGTAGCCATCCATCTCCGGCATCATAATGTCCATTAGCACTATTTCGATGGCGGGGTCCTTCTTCAGCATTTCAATGCCGTCACGGCCATTTTCCGCAAACGATACCTTCATATGGTGGCGCTCCAGTACGGAGCTTAAGGCAAAAATATTGCGCAGGTCGTCATCAACAATTAACACGTGGCGCCCGGCGAGGCCAGCATCGGCTGCCTGCATCTCGTCGAGTATTTTGCGCTGGGGTTCGGGCATGCTTTTGTGAGCCCTATGCAGAAATAAGGAGGTTTCATTTAATAGCCGCTCGGGTGAGCGAGCATCTTTCACCACCACAGTTTTGCCGACGCGTTTTAGCTTGGTGATTTCGCTGCGTGTTAAATCCTTTGCGGTGTAGACCACGACGGGCACATTCTTGAGCATGGTGTCGTTGCTCATCGTATCTAATACGTCAAAGCCGCTCATATCCGGGAGGGTCAAATCTAAGATGACGCAGTCAAAATGGTTATTTGCTAGCGCCTCTAGGGCCTCTTTACCACTGGCTACAGCGTGAATCTGTACGTCCGTCGTACCGATTAAATTCACAATGTTATCGCGCTGTACCGCGTCATCTTCCACGACTAACAAGCTGCGTTTGCCGCGCACTAGGTAGCGCTGAATGCGCACCAATTCATGCTGTAAGCGCTCTTCTGTAATCGGCTCTGCCAAATAAGAAACCGCTCCAAGGCTAAGACTGCGCTCACGCTCCTGTTCTTGCTCGGAGCTATCGGTGAACGGTGTGCCGGAGAGCACATGAATAGGTATATGGCGAGTTGCCGGGTCGCGTTTTAGGCGCTCAACGATAGTAAAACCGTCAACGTCCGTCAGCTGAAGGTTCACCATAATGGCCGAAGGCAGATAGTCTCGCGCCAGTGTTAGTACGGAATCGCCGCTGAGGCTTACGATGCCCTTAAAGTTCTGCTCTCGCGCGGCATCCAATCGCATGCGCGCGCGGGTTTCGTCGTGATCAACAATTAAAATCGCCGGATCGCCTTCTGACATCAGTGCGCGGTCGTCAAAACTCGGCTCATTCTCCACGGCATCGTAGGTTTCTGGCTCCCGAATAGGTGCAATTTGTATAACCGGTGACGCATGAGCTGAGCGTTTGAAGCTGACGTTTGGGGGCAGGGCGGGTATGTACAGGCTATTGGAGTGGGCGAACGCATCTGCCCCATTCGCCGCACCCCGGTTGTAGGGGAGGAATAGGGTGAATGTACTGCCCTCATCGACCTGGCTTTCCACACGGATTTCACCACCGAGTAAGCGTGCTAATTCGCGGCTGATGGAAAGCCCCAAGCCCGTGCCGCCGTAGCGGCGCGCCGTACTGCCGTCCGCCTGCTGGAAGGCTTCGAAAATCAGCTGCAGTTTGTCCGCCGCGATCCCCACGCCAGAGTCGGTTACGGAAAAGGCCAGTACGGCATCAGCTTGCGACAGTGTAGGGTGATCCACTGTCCAGCCTTTGCCGACCAGTCCTATATGCAACACCACTTGCCCACGTGTAGTGAACTTAAACGCATTGGAGAGCAGGTTTTTAAGAATCTGCTGCAGGCGCGTGGTGTCGGTCATCATGGCTGGCGGTAGCGACTCGGCAAGCTCCACAACAAAGTCCAGTTGTTTGGCTTCGGCCATATGCCGGAAGGTTCGCTCGACATAATTGCTGATAGTTTGGAAGCGGTATTCGCTTACTTCTAGAGTCACGGTGCCGGATTCGATCTTCGACAGGTCAAGAATGTCGTTAATCAGCGTTAATAAGTCGCTGCCCGAGCCGTGAATAGTCTTGGCAAACTCCACTTGGCGCTCAGATAAGTTGCCGCTAGGGTTATCGCTTAGTTGCTGCGCCAGAATTAACAAACTGTTCAACGGTGTGCGCAGTTCATGGGACATGTTGGCTAGGAATTCGGACTTATACTTCGACGAAAGGGCAAGCTGGCTGGCCTTTTCTTCCAGCTCAAGTTTCGCTTGTTCCACCTCAGTATTTTTGCGTTCCACCTCGATGTTTTGATCGGAAAGTAGGCGGGCTTTTTCAGCCAATTCTTGGTTGGTTTGCTGCAGTTCTTGGGCGAGGGATTGAGATTGTGTTAACAAGCTTTCGGTACGGCTGTTCGCTTCGATCGTATTTAATACCGCACCGATGGATTCCATTAACTGATCGAGAAACGACAAATGCGTTTCGGTAAAGCGATCCAACGAAGCAATCTCGATAACCGCTTTCACCTCCTGTTCAAACAGAATAGGCAGAACGACAATATTTTTCGGGGTGGCCGCACCCAGTCCAGATGAAACCTGAATGTAATCGTTGGGGACATCGGTAAGCCAGATGCGCATTTTTTCCTGTGCACACTGACCGACTAAGCCTTCGCCAGGCAGGAATGATGTAGGTAATTTGCGGTTAGAACGGTAGGCGTAACTTGCGATCATGCGTAGGCGCGAATCCTTGTTGCGGCCGTCCATCATGTAGAACACACCGTGGTGAGCGGTTACCAGTGGAGCGAGTTCGGAGAGAATTAATGAGCTTACTGTTTCTAAATCACGCTGGCCTTGCAGTAAGCGAGTGAAGCGCGCGAGGTTGGTTTTGAGCCAGTCTTGCTGAGCGTTTTTCTGCGTGGTTTCTTTAAGGTTGCGGATCATCTCGTTAATATTGTCTTTCAGATCCGATACTTCACCGCGCGCTTCTACCTGAATTGAGCGCGATAAGTCACCGCGTGTTACCGCCGTGGCCACCTCGGCAATTGCGCGTACCTGTGTTGAGAGGTTCGCGGCTAACTGGTTTACGTTTTCGGTTAAATCTTTCCAGGTACCAGCGGCGCCCGGTACGCTCGCCTGGCCACCGAGCTTTCCTTCCACACCCACCTCACGGGCAACCGTCGTGGCCTGGTCGGCGAACACGGCGAGGGTGTCGGTCATTTCGTTGATCGTATTGGCAAGCGCTGCGATCTCACCTTGGGCCGCCACGGTGAGTTTCTTTTTAAGATCGCCGTTGGCTACGGCTGTTACTACCCCGGCAATACCGCGCACCTGAGCGGTGAGGTTCGCCGCCATAAAGTTTACGTTATCGGTTAAGTCTTTCCAGGTTCCCGCAGCTCCAGCCACCTGAGCCTGGCCACCAAGCTTACCTTCTGTACCTACTTCCCTCGCCACACGAGTTACTTCCGATGCGAACGAAGAGAGCTGGTCCACCATTACGTTTATCGTGTTTTTAAGTTCGAGAATTTCGCCTTTTACATCCACGGTGATTTTTTTCGATAAGTCACCGCGTGCCACAGCCGTGGTTACCGCCGCAATGTTACGCACCTGGCCTGTGAGGTTCGAGGCCATGAAGTTCACGTTATCGGTTAAGTCTTTCCAGGTGCCCGAGGCACCGGGCACGTTGGCTTGGCCTCCAAGACGCCCTTCAGTACCTACCTCCCGCGCTACCCGCGTTACTTCCGAGGCGAACGAGCGCAGCTGATCCACCATCGTATTGATCGTGTCTTTTAACTGCAGAATCTCACCTTTTGCGTCGGCGGAGATTTTCTTCGATAAGTCACCGTTGGCCACGGCCGTTGTTACATCGGCGATGTTACGCACCTGAGAGGTGAGGTTACCGGCCATGAAGTTCACAGAATCGGTCAAGTCCTTCCAGGTACCGGCCACACCGGACACATTCGCCTGGCCACCGAGTTTCCCTTCCGTACCTACTTCCCGCGCCACCCGGGTTACTTCTGAGGCGAACGAGGAGAGCTGGTCCACCATGACGTTAATCGTGTCTTTTAATTCGAGAATTTCGCCCTTAGCGTCGGCGGTGATTTTTTTCGACAGGTCTCCCCGTGCCACGGCAGTGGTTACATCGGCGATGTTGCGCACCTGGCCTGTCAGGTTCGAGGCCATGAAGTTTACGTTGTCGGTCAAATCCTTCCAGGTTCCGCCCACCCCTTTTACTTGCGCCTGGCCGCCGAGCTTACCTTCGGTCCCCACTTCCCGAGCCACGCGGGTTACTTCTGAGGCGAACGAGTTGAGCTGGTCCACCATGATGTTAATGGTGTTTTTTAATTCGAGAATTTCGCCTTTTACATCCACGGTGATTTTTTTCGACAGGTCGCCGTTGGCCACAGCCGTAGTTACATCGGCGATGTTACGCACCTGGCCGGTAAGGTTCCCCGCCATGGAGTTTACCGAGTCGGTGAGGTCTTTCCAGGTACCTGCCACACCCAATACGTTGGCCTGGCCGCCAAGCTTACCTTCGGTCCCCACCTCCCGTGCGACCCGGGTTACTTCCGAAGCGAATGACGAGAGCTGGTCAACCATTACGTTGATCGTATCTTTAAGCTCGAGAATTTCCCCTTTTACGTCCACGGTGATTTTTTTCGACAGGTCACCCCGAGCCACCGCTGTGGTTACCTCGGCAATGTTACGTACTTGGCCTGTTAGGTTCGAAGCCATGAAGTTCACATTATCGGTCAAATCCTTCCAGGTTCCGCCCACGCCTTTTACATGCGCCTGGCCGCCGAGTTTTCCTTCCGTACCTACCTCACGAGCTACCCGCGTTACTTCCGAGGCGAATGAGTTGAGCTGGTCCACCATGACGTTAATGGTGTTTTTCAATTCGAAAATTTCACCTTTTACATCCACGGTGATTTTTTTCGACAGGTCACCGTTGGCCACCGCCGTGGTTACCTCGGCGATGTTACGTACTTGACCGGTCAGGTTACCGGCCATGGAGTTTACTGAGTCGGTTAAGTCTTTCCAGGTACCTGCCACACCTAATACATTGGCCTGGCCGCCGAGCTTCCCTTCGGTCCCCACTTCCCGTGCCACGCGGGTTACTTCCGAGGCGAATGAGTTGAGCTGGTCCACCATGACGTTAATGGTGTTTTTCAGCTCAAAAATCTCGCCTTTTACATCCACGGTGATTTTTTTCGACAAGTCGCCGTTGGCCACGGCCGTGGTCACTTCGGCGATGTTGCGCACCTGGCCGGTGAGGTTACCGGCCATGGAGTTTACTGAGTCGGTCAAGTCCTTCCAGGTACCGGCAATACCCGATACGTTGGCCTGGCCGCCAAGCTTACCTTCTGTACCTACCTCACGCGCCACCCTGGTTACTTCCGAGGCGAACGAGGAGAGCTGGTCCACCATGACGTTGATCGTATCTTTTAATTCGAGAATTTCGCCTTTTACATCCACGGTGATTTTTTTCGACAGATCACCGCGTGCCACCGCTGTGGTTACCTCGGCGATGTTGCGCACCTGGCCGGTGAGGTTCGAAGCCATGAAGTTCACGTTATCGGTTAAATCCTTCCAGGTTCCGCCCACACCTTTTACTTGCGCTTGCCCACCGAGCTTACCTTCCGTACCCACTTCCCGCGCCACCCGGGTTACTTCCGAGGCGAATGAGGAGAGCTGGTCCACCATGACGTTAATGGTGTTTTTTAATTCGAGGATTTCGCCTTTTACATCCACGGTAATTTTCTTGGAAAGATCTCCGGTCGCCACCGCCGTGGTTACATCGGCGATGTTACGCACCTGCGAGGTAAGGTTTCCCGCCATGGAATTTACCGAGTCGGTTAAATCCTTCCAGGTACCCGCAACACCTTTTACCTGCGCCTGGCCGCCGAGTTTTCCTTCGGTACCCACCTCACGCGCCACCCGGGTTACTTCCGAGGCGAATGATGAGAGCTGATCCACCATGACGTTGATCGTATCTTTGAGCTGGAGAATTTCCCCTTTAACGTCCACGGTGATTTTTTTCGAAAGATCGCCATTGGCCACTGCCGTGGTTACTTCGGCGATATTGCGCACCTGGCCGGTAAGGTTGGATGCCATGAAGTTCACATTATCGGTTAAATCCTTCCAAGTACCGCCCACACCCGGAACATAGGCCTGGCCACCGAGTTTTCCTTCTGTACCCACCTCACGTGCCACCCGCGTTACTTCCGAGGCGAACGAGCGCAACTGATCCACCATCGTGTTGATCGTGTCTTTTAATTGCAGAATTTCCCCGCGCACGTCCACGGTAATTTTTTTCGAAAGATCGCCATTAGCCACCGCTGTCGTTACATCGGCAATGTTGCGCACCTGGGATGTGAGATTCCCCGCCATGGAGTTCACCGAGTCGGTCAAATCCTTCCAGGTACCGGCCACACCCGGCACATTCGCCTGGCCGCCGAGCTTACCTTCGGTACCCACTTCCCGCGCCACCCGGGTTACTTCCGAGGCAAACGAGGACAGCTGTTCCACCATCGTATTAGCAGTTGATGCGGCGCGTAGAAATTGGCCTTTAAGCGGCCGTCCGTCCACATCCAGCTCCATCGTCTGTGATAAATCACCTTTCGCCACAGCGCCGATGACCCGCGCCATTTCAGTGGTGGGGCGGACCAAATCGTCGATGAGGGTGTTAACAGATTTAACAATCGTGGCCCAGCCGCCCACCATTGAGGGAATCACCGCACGCTGAGAAAGGCGCCCTTCGCGCCCTACGACTCGGCTAACGTCAGTAATCCCTTTGGATAATAGCTCGTTGGATTCGATGATATTGTTTAGGGTATCGGCAATTTTGCCTGCCATGCCGGTTAAGTTTTCAGGCATGCGTGCTGTGAAGTCACCCTTTTTTAACGCGGTAAGAACATGCAGCAGGGCGTGTGTATCAAGTTCTTCGTGGGTCAGCGTAGCCGTAGTCATCAAAAGCTCTCAATTTATTTAATGTATTAAATCTAGAAAGTCTAAATGCATGCCTTGCGCAGTTTGCGAATACCTGTGGATGGTGGTTAGGGTCCTTGAGTTGGGCGAGGCTGTGTCAGTTCTAGGTTTGGTAATGGCTGGTTTTTGGATTTTTTTGCGCAGGCTTTATGTTTCAGAGGCAAGGCTTGGTAAGCGCAAATGGCTTTCCAATACTTCAGCGCGCACAGGTTCGCTAAAAAATGGCCCTTGGCATTCGTTGCAGCCTAATTCTTTTAATATCAAATACTGGCGTTCTGTATCGACACCCATAGCCACGACATTTAATCCGAGCGCACTGGCGATGGAGAGTAATGCTGAAATTAATGAGGTATCGCCAGGGAAGTGAGCCTGCTTTGATGAGTTGTTATTGTCCTCGAAGCCTGCGCTATTTTCTTTGTCTAAATCATGCACAAAACAGGGGTCAATTTTTAATACGCTGACCGGCAAAGTTTTTAAGATGGCCAACGAGGTAAATCCGACACCAAAACCATCAATAGCAATACCGATACCCAGTGCACTAACTTGCTGCAACATAGCGGCGAACTTGGCCGGATCCCGTTGCACGACCGATTCGGTTACTTCCAATTGCAGGCAGGACGGATGTACGTCGTACGCATTCAGGGCCTGGGTGAGAGTAGCTAAAAATTCCGGTTGTAATTGGGAGATATCAACATTTACGGCAATGGGTAAATCCAGCGGTTTATCATTGTGTTGCCATTGTTGAGCTTGCGCGCAGGCGGCAAAAATCACCCATTTACTCAGGCGCGATGCATGACCACTACAGGCGGCGCGCGGTAAAAATTCCTGCGGGCCGATTAATCCTAAACGTGGGTGGTGCCAGTACAACAGCGCTTCCACACCTGTGCTTTTGCCCGATGCCAGGTGGAATTTCGGTTGATAGTGCAGTACAAATTCGTTGTTTTCTAGCGCATCGCGGATGTCATTTTCAAATTGATTACGCTCGCGCTCATGGGCGTTTAGTTGTTCATGGAAAAACTGGCTAGACCCGCGCTCTTGTTGCTTGGCGTGGTACATGGCCAGATCGGCGTTTTTCAGCAGCACCTCTGCGCTGTCGCCATCTTGCGGGTAAAAACTAATGCCGATTGTGGCGGAGGTTTTAATCGGGTGGCCGCCAATTACACTGGGCTCAACTGTGGCATTGATGATTTTTTTGGCAACCTTACTGACATCACCGGCATCGGCGAAGCCTTCTAATAAAATGACAAATTCATCGCCACCTAAGCGTGCAACCATGTCGGATTCACGCACGGCGGCGTTTAACTGCGCGGCAACTTGTTTTAAAAGCTCATCGCCGACTTCGTGGCCAAAAGCGTCGTTAATTTCCTTAAATTTATCCAAATCCAAAAACATTAACGCAAGCCCCTCCTTACGGCGGGCGGCGCGGGTAATGGCATGCTGAAGACGCTCCATTAACGAGCGGCGGTTAAATAGACCGGTTAGCGTATCGCGAGTAGCAAGTTCGGTAGCGCGCTGTTCGGCTAAGCGGCGTTCAGCAATTTCGTTATTCAATGCGGCGTTAACGCGCTCAAGATCCAATAATCTTTGTATACGCAGGTCGCTATTTATACTCTCAAGCGCCGCAGTTTTGCGCTCCAACTCAAGGGTTTTTAAGTGCAGCTCAACAAAAATGGCAACTTTGGCTTGGACGATTTGAGGAATAATCGGCGCAAAGAGGTAATCAGCTGCGCCTTTTTGGTAGCCCTTCAAGCGATTGAGTTCATCGCCATAATAAGCAGTTACAAAAATGATAGGGATTAACGCCGAGCGCGGATGCGAGCGAATGGCCTCTGCGGTTTCAAAGCCGTCCATGCCTGGCATGCTGACGTCCAATAGAATTACCGCAAAATCGTGTTTAAGTACCTCGCGCAGTGCCTCTTCGCCCGATAAAACAGTGAATACATCGTATTTTGGTGTTTCAGAAGGGTCCGCTAATACGCTTGAAAGGGCCAGTAGCGTCGAAGCGTTGTCATTAACAATGAGTACTTTCGGGGGTTGGATAAAACCAGCATTCATGCAGACGGGACCCTTAAAAAGTGAGGACTCAATATACAGGCACTGTACGGGTGAAGCAAAACCAGTGTTTTTAAATGGATATTTTTGCCGTTAATTAGCCACGGTCGACTTATGTAGACGCTAACTATAGCCGCCAGTGTGTCCTATCTCTACACAACTTCAGGAGTTTTTAACCCTGTTTAAAGTGTGCAGTGCTTTCTTGAAACTTAAGCGTCGCTTTCCCTTAACAAAAAACCGCAGCATGGTTTGCGCTACGGTGTGTAAAAGTTGCCGATGAAACAGCCAATCGCATGATTAACCTCATGCTCAGAGCCGTATGCTGGCACACAAGTATAAGGCTGTTTTCTAAAAAGAATTTACTGGCAATGACAAGCTCGAAACCTGCCGCAGGAGGATTGGTAATGCGTCTAGAGACGAGCTTTGCCTAGTGGCCTGGGATATTTGACGGTCTTGGCCAATTGCGACTGTAGTTTTAGATCGTACTTATAGGTGTAATGGATAAGTATTTCTTGAATAAGCCCCTTTAAACAGTTGCCTTTTAACGCGGCTGTTTAAAGGGGCAGATTTAAAGGGATAGGTTTAAAGGATAGAAAAAAATTAATTTAATGCCCTTGGCAATTAAAAATAATTAAAATACTTTTAGTAATTAATTAGCTTTAATAAATTTTGTAATGCCGTATCCCGCGCCTCAGGGCTGTTTAAGTGATTAAGTATTTCGCAGGCTTTATTGTCCATTGCGTGCAGCCTTAACATGGCCTCTTCTTGTTCGCGGGTTTGGTTTGCATCCATGAGTTCCACAGCCGCTGTGCAATAAGCACTGTAAAATAGCGTACGCATTTGGCTGTTGGCTGCAGTTATTATCGTAGTAATTTTTCCCTGTTCGGCAGGTGCGCTCATTGTGCTTGCAGTGCGAATAGCTGTCATTGCGGCATCATCAAAAGAACTCAACAGATTGGCTACGTCTTTTAGCGGATTTTGTTGACAATCATTTTTAGAATTATCCGAGGTTGTACCTGTAATGATTCCGTCGGAGAAATTAATAAAATAGGCATCCTGACGCACAACCAATACATGTGCCAATGTTAAATTGCCGTGGATACGTATGCCTGGCAGCGCGCGATAATTCTCCGCTAAACGATCAATTAATTCATTAATATGCGCAGCCTTTGCGACAACCTCCGTCGCTTGCGGCGAAGATACATCGTGCAGGCTATGCAATAGCCGCTGCATACGTTGGCGAATGGCATCTACCCAGTCGGCAGCGTTGTTTGCGTCAGGTTTTGCACAGCCAAAGCGCGTGGTAACAGACGGTTTGGCTAATAATACGTGCATCTCACCTAAGCGGCGGCCGAGCATTTCGGCAAAATTATGTAATTCGGATAAAGCGGGAAATTCAACATCCATTGAGGAGGTACCTGCAGTTAAACGATCGCGCAAAACACGCTCAAAAGTATTTTGAATCCATTGCCACGCGTCGCCTTGGTTGCTGATGTGTGCGTACAACACCATCAACGTGTACTGATCACCACTATCGTCAATGCGTTTTACTTCGCCTAATACAGGCACAATATTAACGAAGCTGCATTCGCTTAAATACAGGTTTATTTCGATTTCCGGATGTATACCGGCAATTATCGTACGCACGGGTTTTAATAGCATGGTTTCGCCGATCACCACAGCACCGTTGGCATCTTTTGTAGCTGCAAAATCCATTTCAATGCCACTTTTTTCTTCAAAGTTTGCCAATAATGGATTGGCAATAAAATGCAATTTGCCACCATCAAACGGCTGCACTACTTGCTCACGAAGATTGCGAATAATTAAGCGATTAAATTCCGGTAGCGTAAATGCATCAGTTAATAACCCCACTACACGTTTTTGTCGCAGGCGCGCTAGTGCAAGATGTTGCGAAGCTGTACCAGCCAAATGTTCAACAACGAAGCCGATGGGTAAAAAATAATGCTCGATCGGATCTCTGTGCACTGCAATATCGAGCAAAATAAAAGTCTCATTTGCCGTGCTAAGGGTAATTGCATGTGTAATGGATATTTCTTTTATAGGTTCATGCGGGTGGGCGATCCACGGGCACTGTTGTAAATAAACTGGCAGAAATTGCGTTTGTACCGTTGTGTGTAATGGCGGAAGTAACAATTCGGCAATTCCTGTGCGCACAATAAGTGTAGTAAGTTCAGGCATGCGCTCAATTGGCGGTACGTGCCAGGCAGGCATATGGGCGTCATCGGCCAATAAAAACCAATAAAATCCATAGGGCGGCAATGTGAGCAAATAATTTAATTTAGTCACCGGCGGAAACGAAGTGCCGCCGATCATCTCCACGGGAATTTTGCCGCTATAACTGGATAAATCAAGTTCAGTCGCCTGAGCTGCGCGCGACATATTCGCGACACATAATATTATTTCGCTCACGCCTTCAGGACTTGTGTATTCGCGTAAATAGGCCAGAATGCGCCGGTTGGCCGGTGCCAATATTTTCAGTGTGCCACGGCCAAATGCTTTTTGTTGTTTACGCACAGATAGCATGCGCCTAGTCCAATTTAATAACGAATGTGTGTCTTGTGCTTGTACTTCAACATTTACGGATTGAAACCCGTAGAGCGGATCCATTATGACCGGAGCAATTAAACTTGCTGGATCAGCTCTAGAAAATCCGCCGTTGCGATCATCCGACCATTGCATGGGTGTGCGCACACCGTGGCGATCACCGAGAAAAATATTATCGCCCATACCAATTTCATCGCCGTAATAAAGCGTGGGGGTGCCGGGCATTGAAAGTAACAAACTATTTAATAATTCGATGCGGCGTCGGTCGCGTTCAACCAGGGGCGCTAAGCGGCGGCGAATACCTAAGTTAATTCGTGCACGTTTGTCTGCGGCGTAGTGGTTCCATAAATAATCGCGCTCTTGGTCGGTAACCATTTCGAGGGTTAATTCGTCGTGATTGCGTAAAAAAATCGCCCATTGGCAACGTTCTGGAATTTCCGGCATTTGATGCAGAATATCCACAATAGGAAAACGATCCTCCTGGGCAATTGCCATATACATGCGCGGCATTAGTGGGAAGTGAAACGCCATATGGCATTCATCACCATTGCCAAAATACTGCTGAATATCCTCAGGCCATAAATTTGCTTCGGCAAGCAGCATGCGGTCAGGATAATGAGCATCCAATTCGGCGCGAATTTTTTTTAATACTTCATGCGTTTCCGGTAGGTTTTCATTACTGGTTCCTTCTCGTTCTACCAGATACGGAATGGCATCCAGACGCAAGCCGTCTACACCTATATCGAACCAAAACCGCATGATACTTAAAACTTCTTCTAACACTTCTGGATTATCAAAATTTAAATCCGGCTGGTTACTATAAAAGCGATGCCAAAAATATTGCCCAGCTACAGGATCCCACGTCCAATTGGAACTTTCTGTATCGGAAAAAATAATACGCGTACCTTCGTATTTTTGATTGTTATCGGACCAAACATAAAAATTACGTTTCCTGGAGCCTTTTTCGGCGAGGCGCGCCTCCTGGAACCAGTGGTGTTGATCAGAAGTATGGTTAATTACCATTTCGGTAATAATACGTAGCCCGTATTTGTGTGCTTCGGCGATAAAACGCCGTGCGTCATCCATCGTGCCATAGGCAGGATGCACATCGCGGTATTCCGCTATGTCATATCCATCATCGCGCATAGGCGATGGGTAAAACGGCAATAACCAAATGACATTGACGCCTAAATCAGCGATGTATTTTAACTTGGAAAGTAACCCCTTGAAATCGCCAACACCATCATTATTAGAGTCATAAAAACATTTGACATGAACCTGATAAATAACCGCATCTTTATACCAGGTGGGGTTGTTGAGAAAGCTATCATCTTGGTTAGTAGTATTCATATAGGTGCTAGCTCCTCATAAGCTTTTAATTTTTTAAGTGGCGAATATTAAATAAACAGTATGCTTAAGTTAATCATCAGTTAATCACAGTGCGCTGGCGCACATAGCTGTACTTATTAATCACGTCTAAATTTCCAACATTATTTCAGTATGCTGGAAAGGCCGATACATGGGTCTTCAAAATTATTGCATTAGTTTTGCGTAAATGGGCATTTTTAATTGGACTTTTTTAAAGGTTAGCTAGCGCACAGAGGTTGAATCTAGGCTTTGGCTAATATTATTTGAAGGCGGGGCTTATAGCCCGCCTGCGATTGATTTTACAAAAACTGCTCTAAGGCGATTTGAACACCCTAGGATCAGTTTCCATAAGAAGGCGAGCAGTATCTGTAAACATGTAAGTTGCTGTCCCCGATCGTCAACTTCTATTCAAATAATGAGGCATAAAAAATGAAAATTAATAAAATTTTATTAACCAGCGCATTACTTTTAAGCTTCTCAGGTGTTTGCGGTTCAGCAATGGCTTTGGACAAAATAGATGCAGATGATTTTGTGGAAGAGGCAACTGCTGCTGGTGTTTCTGAAATAGAAACTGGCAAGTTAGCACTGAAAAAATCAACTGCCGCTGATGTTAAAGCCTTTGCTCAAACGCTGATCGATGATCATACAGCCGCAAACAAAGCTTTAGCGGTTATTGCTCAAGAGAAAAAGCTGAAAATTTCAACGGACGCAGAATTGCTAAGCAAAGCAAAAGCATCCCTGTTAAAACAGCGCGATGGCCAATCGTTTAATGAGGCCTTTGCAGAAAATCAAATTGCCGCTCACGAAAAAGCTATCAAGCTGTTTAATGAGGCAGCTGTATCTGACGACGCTGAACTCGCCGCATTCGCGAAAAAAACCATACCTGCTCTTGAGCATCATTTACATGCCGCTCAGGAGTTAGCCAAAACTCACCAAAAGAAATAAAGCTTAACGAGGAGGACGCATATGGCAGCCATTGCTGTATGCGTTTTTTTGTTAATGCGTGATGTACATGCAGGGGATTCTCATGCCTATAGGTAGCAAAGCAAAATATTCGCAATCACAAAAAAGAAAAGCCGCTCATATTGAATCAAGTTATGAGCATAAGGGTATGCCTGAAAAAAAGGCCACCGCTATAGCCTGGGCTACAGTAAATAAACAATCAGGCGGTGGGGAGCGTTCAGGCTCAGGTACGCATAAGCCACAGCGTGACAAAGCAGCCGCGCGAAGAAATTCTGCCCAACATGCAGCTGCTAGTCAGCTTGAGAACCAGCGCGCAAAAGCCGCACCTAATTCGCTTGAATCGCAGACGAAGGTGGAATTATTAGCTATGGCTCGATTAAGACATATTAGTGGGCGATCTAATATGAGTAAGCAAGAGCTAATTCTTGCTCTACGCAGAAAATAAAAATTTTGCAATACTAATTTAATTAGACTTCGTCTTTCATGTAATACTAGTTTACTCTGATTAGACGTATGTTAATTACTTGCTCATATGCAATTAGTTTAAACGGCTTTCAAAAAGTTATCGCAGTACACTCTTGTGAGGGCTATTAAGCATGAGCGCTAACGGACATGGGTGCTGACGGGTTTGAATATCTCCCCGAGTTAAAGTTATTACTCGGGGTGGTGGTGGTCGCTGTTATTTTAGGGATAACAGCTCCTTGGCTGATCAGGTTGATAGTCCGCCTGATCAGCTCTTTTTCGTTTTTGTGCAGTATTTTCGAACGCCTAAAATCTCCTGTTCATTTGTTAATTCCTTTAGTAGGCGTGCAAACGCTAGTACGCTCAGCGCCTGATGATCTTTTATATATTTCTCTGGCGCGGCATTTCACTACTCTTGCCATTATTGCGGCTACCACATGGCTGGGCGTAAAAATAGTTAAGGCCGGGCGAGACATCTTTTTACAGCGTCATCCGATTTTAGAGAGCGCTATTGGCGCTCGGCGTATTCAAACTCAAGCCAGAGTTTTGCTACAAATCCTAGTATTTTTTATCATTTTATTCGGCATCGCCTGCATGTTAATGACGTTTCCTAGCGCCCACGAATATAGTGTTGGTATATTAGCTTCTGCAGGGTTTGCAGGCTTGGCTGTAGGCTTTGCAGCTACGCCTGTACTGGGTAATTTAATTGCTGGATTGCAGCTAGCAATTACTCAACCCATAAGCTTAGGTGATGTGGTAATTGTGGAAAATGAATGGGGACGTGTCGAGGAAATTACCGCTACCTATGTCGTTATTAAAATCTGGGATGACCGCCGCCTAATTGTACCTTTACAGTATTTTATTGAACGCCCATTTCAAAACTGGACGCGGACAAGTACCGATATAATCGGCGCGGTGTTTTTATGGGTGGATTATTCACTGCCTTTAGAGCCCTTGCGTAAAGAATTAAATGAAATGTGCCAGCAGGCAAGTCAGTGGTGGGATGGCAGAGTATGTTTAGTACAAGTTACCGATGCCACTGAGCAGTCAATGCAGCTACGCGTGTTGGTCAGCTCAAAAGATTCATCCAGCAATTGGGATTTGCGCTGCTTTGTTCGCGAAAAATTAACTTATTTTATCAGCGCCAATTACCCTAAATGTTTTTCAGCGGTGCACGCTGAGCAATTTTCCCTTCTATAACTAAATAGCTATTTTAAGACGCATAGGAGAAAGCCAAACTATAGCCAAAGCCCCAGGTAATGCGGATAAATTTCTACGTTCGTATTTGGTCCTAAACCCAAATCAACTTGGCGATCGCTGGAGAACTTGGCAAAAATAAAGAAACTGGTTTTTTATTTGGGATTTATTTTTTTATCTTCATTGCGGGGCTAAACACTGATGTCAACTTATAAAGAGCGCGCCGGTGCGTTTGTCAATGAAGATGGCACAACTCGATTTGCGCTCTGGGCGCCGGATGCCCATACAGTTGCTATCAATTTAAATAAAAACCCAGCGTTAAATGAAACTCAAGTGTTTGAATTATCTCCCGCTGACGATGGCTGGTTTGCAGCGACAATTCAATGCGGGGCAGGTACGCATTATAGTTATACCATCGACGGAAGAATTACCGTGCCGGACCCGGCCTCCCGTGCGCAGCAGGATGATGTACATAGCGATAGCATAGTGGTCGATCACAAGTACCCGTGGAAAACGCATAATTGGCAAGGTCGGCCCTGGCATGAGACGGTTATTTATGAATTACATGTAGGCCTGTTCGGTGGGTTTGCACAGGTCGAGGCGTATTTGCCGAAATTGGTAGAGCTGGGTGTTACCGCTATAGAGCTAATGCCGATTAATGAATTTCCCGGCCGAAGAAATTGGGGCTACGACGGCATTTTATTGTTTGCACCTGAATCGTCCTATGGCACGCCAGATCAGTTAAAAAGCTTAATTGATACTGCTCACAGTTTAGGCTTAATGGTTTTTCTCGATGTCGTTTACAACCATTTTGGTCCATCTGGTAATTACATACACGAATATGCACATGAATTTTTCCGCGAGGATATTCAAACGCCTTGGGGCGCAGCCATTGATTTTCGCAAACCACAGGTGCGTAATTTTTTTGCCGAAAACGCACTTATGTGGGTGCTTGATTATCGTGTGGATGGTTTACGCTTTGATGCGGTACATGCCATTAGCGAAAAAGATTTTTTAGTAGAACTTGCCGCACGTATTCGTAATGTAGTACCAGATGGTAGATATCTGCATTTAATTCTGGAAAACGAAGATAACGGCGCAACCTTATTAACGCAGGGCTTCGATGCGCAGTGGAATGATGATGGGCACAATATTTTGCATCATCTGCTCACCAACGAAACTGAGCGCTATTACGCCAATTATTTAGAATCGCCTACTGAAAAACTTGCCCGCTGTTTAAATGAGGGATTTATTTACCAAGGGGAAAATATGATTAACGGGCGCCCACGCGGTGAGCCGTCTAGCCATTTGCCACCAACGGCATTTGTTTTATTTCTGCAAAATCACGATCAAGTAGGCAATCGCGCCTTCGGAGAGCGGCTAGCTATTCTTGTTGAGGCTAATTTGCTCAAATCTGCAGTGGCGCTTATGTTGCTATCGCCGATGATTCCGCTGTTATTTATGGGCGAAGAGTGGGGCACTCGCCAACCATTTTTATTTTTTACTGATTACGATGAGGACTTAGGTAAAGCCGTGTGTGAAGGCCGGCGTAAAGAATTTGGCGAATGCGCCCATACCGCTAGCGATGAAGCCTGGGGGCAAATTCCCGATCCTAATGCACCAAGTACCTTTAACGATTCGGTATTTAATTCAGCGGCACATAATACGCAGGAACACACAAGCTGGTGGAATTTTTATCAGCATTTATTAATGTTGCGCAAAAGTGAAATAGTGCCACGTTTAGTGGGCGCTCGCTCTATAGGAGTAACCCCAGTAGCAGAGCGCGCACTTGTAGCGCATTGGCAGTTAGGTGATGGACATTTATTAAGTATTTACTTAAACCTTTCTACTCAGCATATAACGCTATCGGTGAGGGAGGATAATTGGAGCAATAAAAGAGTGTTATTTCAGCATGGCCTAGGCGAGGGGGCAGATCGATTAAATGTATTACCCCCTGCAAGTATTATCGTCACACTCTCAGAAAATCCTAGCGACGCTGTATAAAAATTTGCAGCTGCCTGCGAAATATCAGCGGCACTTTTAATTAAAAACTTAGGTAAAAATGTGGGTGAAAATACCCAAAAAATCGCCGTGATTTAGTGATCTGGTTCACTAGTGTTCGCTAGCCCACAGACGCATAGCGGTAATTTTGAGAAAAAGGTGCTTCTGAATTTCCCCGTATAGAGCCCATCCCGATGCCTGCAGTCAGTGCCACCGTACGTTTGCAATTTCATCGAGATTTTCCACTTGATGCAGCCATTCCTTTAGTCGCTTATTTTAATCAATTAGGTATTAGCCATATTTACGCCTCACCGTTACTCAAAGCGCGCAGTGGGTCTATGCATGGTTACGATGTTGTAGACCCAAGCTGCGTTAATCCCGACGTAGGCGGTGAAGCGGCGTTACAACGGCTGGTGGCGGAGCTTAGAAAATATCGCATGGGCTTGATTGTGGATATGGTATGTAACCATATGGCGGTTGGCGCAAGCGATAACCCCTGGTGGCAGGATGTTTTAACCTGGGGAATAAATAGCGCTTACGCGCGGTTTTTTGATATTCAGTGGAATTCGCCTGACCCTTTACTCAAAGGCCAATTATTACTGCCGTTTTTACGAAGTGATTACGGTGAAGTGCTGGCAGCCGGGGAAATTACCCTGGAGTTTGATAGCGTGCGGGGAGCATTTTACGTCCAGCATGCCGATCACCAATGCCCCCTTTATCCGCCGAGTTATGGCCAGGTATTGCGCGCGGCGCAGCAAGAAGCGCTTAGAGCTTTGGCAGAGCAGTTCGACGCGCTGGAAGTAGACCCAAATTGCAAACAAAAAGCGGCGGATTTACAGCAGCAATTGCGCGTTGCGGCCGCACAACCGGCCATTGCCGAAGCTATAGCCCAAGCGTTGCGTAACTTTGAGCCCAAGCCTTTGGAATTTTCTGCGGTTGAAGCTCCTGGTAATCAGGATGCAGACGCAGTGGCTTCAGATCTTCATCCGGATTGGCTGAGTAATGAACCCTTACAGCGTTTACATCAATTGTTGGAGGCGCAGCATTTTCGCTTGGCAAGCTGGCGCACGGCAGCCGATGACATCAATTGGCGGCGGTTTTTTGATGTGAATGAACTCGGTGGCTTACGGGTAGAACGGCCGGAAGTATTCGCCGCCACCCATGCAAAAATTTTTCAGCTTATCGAACAGGGTTTGATCGATGGCCTGCGTATTGATCACGTGGATGGCCTGGCGCGGCCGCGTGGCTATTGCCGCAAATTGCGCCGCACGGTTACGGCACTTGCAGCGCAACGCCCAGGTGAGCTCGCCCAGGACTACATCCCTTTGTATGTAGAGAAAATATTAGCAAGTCGAGAGGCGTTAGCGACTGATTGGCAGGTGGATGGCACGACCGGCTATGAGTTTATGAATGAAGTGTCCCTGCTGCAGCACGACCCACAGGGTGAGCTGGTGCTGGGCCAGCTGTGGCGCGATACCTCAGGCCGGTTAGGCTCGTTCGATGAGGAAGCCCGCGAGGCGCGGCGCTTGGTGTTAACCAGCAGCCTAGCAGGCGATGTAGAAATGGTAGCGCAGGGGCTGTTAACCATTGCGCGAGCGGATATTGCCACACGGGATCTGACGCTTGGGGCCATTCGCCGGGCGCTGGTGGAACTGGTGGTGAATTTCCCTGTGTACCGCACTTACTCCGGAGTTTGTGGCCGTTCAGAACAGGACGAAGCAGTGTTTGCTCAGGCGATGGCCGGCGCGCGCTCAACTCTGGTGGAGACCGACTGGCCATTACTTGAATATTTGGAGCGTTGGCTGGGTGGCCAGGTATTGCATCAGCTACCGCCTAATCCTACGCGTGCACTGCGCCGAAGGGTGTTGGCGCGTTTCCAACAATTAACCTCGCCTGCCGCGGCTAAAGCCGTGGAAGACACCGCCTGTTATCGCTCCGCCGTTTTGCTCTCACGCAACGATGTGGGGTTCGACCCTCAATGTTTTAGCGCACCGATGACAGAGTTCCATGCCCGCTGTGTTGAGCGCAGCGGTAAATTTCCGGCCAATATGCTCACGACGGCTACTCACGATCACAAACGCGGCGAGGACACTCGCGCCCGTCTGGCGGTTATTAGCGAGCGCGCTGGTTGGTGGGCCGAGAAAATTCAATATTGGCAAAACCTCGCGCAACCGCTGCGTGCTCAATTTGCTGAGGGGCCTGCGCCTTCGGCGGGCGATGAGTTGATTCTGTATCAAAACCTAGTCGGCAGCTGGCCACTTACACTCAAATTGGACGACGAACAGGGCCTTACGCTCTTTTTAGAGCGCCTGCACCGCTGGCAGGAAAAAGCCCTGCGAGAAGCCAAATTACGCACGAGCTGGGGCGCACCTAATGGTGATTATGAGGCTGCCTGCAAAGACTTTCTTACCCGTTTAATCAGCGGAGATGACACGTTCCGTTTGCGCCGGGATATAGCCGCCGCCGCACAATCGTTGGCTGCGGCCGGGGCGTTAAACAGTCTCACTCAATGCCTGTTGCGCATGACGGCGCCGGGCGTACCGGATTTGTATCAAGGCGGGGAGTTTTGGGATTTCAGCTTTGTGGACCCGGACAACCGCCAACCAGTGGATTTTCCAGCCCGAATAGATGCTCTTCTAGCCCATACACACCCGCAAGAGCTACTCAAAAATTGGCGCGACGGGTGCATTAAACAATGGTTAATCGCCCAAACTCTGCGCGCGCGCAGGGCTCATTCGGAGCTATTCCTCGCAGGTGATTATCAGCCGTTAAGCGTCACGGGTGACGAAGCAAACTCCGTCGTGGCATTTGCGCGCGCGCATGGCTCTGAACTTGTAATCGTTATAGCTCCACGCCTAACTGCGCACCTGCTCAATGACAGTCCCGATCCACATATCCCGGCTGCTGCTTGGGGTGATACCCGGGTAATCCTGCCCGCAACCATAAGGAATAGGCATTTTGAAAGCGCCTTAAATGCGCTGCAATTTGAGGCGAGCGACAACCGCCTTTTTCTGCGGGAGGTTTTAGCCGATCTGCCCGTTAACATTTTGTTTTCTGCAACTTTGTCTAAGGAGACATAGCCATGACCACTTTCGATGAACGGGTACGTGAATGCGCCCACCAAATTTGGATAGCTGAAGGTAAACCGGAAGGCCAGGCCTACCGTCACTGGGAAACTGCCTGCAGGCTCACTGAAATGTGGGCTGGCGGCACATTCCGGCCTGCAACGTCTGTACCGAGCAAAGAGACAACAACTGGCGAGATGGAAACCCAGTTTGTCCACGCAGTGGAATCTGAGCCTTCACCGGCCCCGGCAATTTCCCTTATTGATACCGGGCCGATCGGCATTCCGCTGGAAGCCAAAAAAGCTGCCAAGCCATCCAAACCAAAAAAAGCCAAAGCCACCGAAGACGGGCCGGCCTAACTGCTCATTGAGCGCAGGAGGAAGCACACTATGAATACCAAGCTGCGAGAGAGTGATCTTGTTCAGTGTTCTAACGTTATCGAGGGGCGCCCGTTTCCATTGGGCGCCACCTGGGACGGAAAAGGGGTGAATTTCGCCATCTTCTCCGCTCATGCCACTAAGGTCGAACTTTGCCTTTTTGATGACGAAGGTAAAGCTGAACTTGAGCGTATAGAACTGCCCGAATATACGGACGAGATCTGGCACGGCTATATGCCGAATCTGCAGCCGGGACAAGTCTATGGCTACCGAGTATACGGCCCCTACGAGCCGCAAAACGGGCACCGGTTTAACCACAATAAGTTGCTTATTGACCCCTACGCCAAACAACTAGTGGGCGAGCTGATCTGGTCAGAATGCTTATTCGGTTACACCGTAGGTTCGCCCGATGGCGATTTGAGTTTTGACGAGCGCGACAGTGCGCCCTTCGTCCCTAAAGCACGTGTTATTGACCCTGCATTTGAGTGGAACGACAAAAGATCCCATCTCGTAGCGGCTGAAAACACCATTATTTACGAGACACACGTGCGTGGCATTAGCATGCGCCACCCTTCAGTAGAGGATAACCTGCGCGGCACATTTGCGGGTTTGGGAACCCCAGAAATATTGCGCCACATTCGCGATTTGGGTGTAACCAGTGTCGAGCTGCTGCCCGTGCACGCGTTTGTGCATGACAATCATCTGCTTGAAAAGGGGCTGCGCAATTATTGGGGCTATAACAGCATCGCTTTTTTTGCACCGCATCCGGAATATTTAGCTAGCGGCCAATTGCGCGAATTCAAAGAAATGGCCGTAGCCGTGCACGAGGCCGGGCTAGAACTACTGCTCGACGTGGTTTACAACCACACTGCAGAAGGCAACGAGTTGGGGCCAACCCTGTCATTGCGCGGCATAGATAACGCCACCTATTACCGGCTTATGCCCGATAACAAACGCTACTACGTCAATGATTCCGGCACGGGTAACACGTTAGATCTCGGGCACCCCTGTGTGCTGCGTTTGGTGACTGATTCGCTACGTTATTGGGTCTGCGATATGGGCGTTGATGGCTTTCGCTTTGATCTAGGCACGATACTCGCTCGCGAGGAAACTGGTTTTAACGATCGCCATGGCTTTCATACCGCCTGCCGCCAAGACCCGCTATTAAGCCAACGCAAACTAATCGCTGAACCCTGGGACTGTGGCATGGGCGGCTATCAAGTGGGCCGCTTTCCGCCTGGATGGATGGAATGGAACGACCGCTTTCGCGATACGGTGCGGGGCTTTTGGCGCGGCGATGAAGGCACTTTGCCCGAACTTGCCCACTGTCTTACCGCATCGGGCGACCTGTTTAACTTGGGCGGGCGCAGGTCATTCGCTTCAGTCAATTTTGTAACTGCCCACGACGGTTTCACGTTACGCGATTTGGTCAGCTATAACGATAAACACAACGAAGCTAACGGCGATGAAAACCGTGACGGCACTGATAACAATTTATCCTGCAATTACGGTTCAGAAGGGCCTACGGATAACGCCGATATCAATGCTTTGCGCCTACGCCAAATGCGCAATTTATTGGCGAGCCTGATGTTTGCTCAGGGCACGCCAATGATGGTAGCCGGCGATGAATTCGGCCACAGCCAAGGCGGCAATAACAATGTTTATTGCCAGGACAACGAGGGCAGTTGGCTGGATTGGAACTGGAATGATGAAGCAAAAGAATTATTAGAATTCACACGCCGAATTATTCACCTGCGCCATGCTTATCCGATCTTGCGCCGTGGCCGCTTTTTGGTGGGGAATTATAATGAGGAAATAGGCGTTAAGGATGTCACCTGGGTTGCCCCTTCAGGAGCTGAAATGGCCGATGAAGACTGGGGGAACGCCGGTGCAGCCTGCTTAGGCATGATTATGGACGGACGCGCGCAACCCACAGGCGTACGCCGCCGCGGCGATGACGCAACTCTGCTGCTCATCCTCAATGCACATGTGGACGCAATTAATTTCACATTACCCGAAGTGGCTCAAGGCAAAGGCTGGACGCGCCTGCTCGATACCAACTGCCCAGAGCAAAATACAGGCTCTGCTGATAACTATGAATTTAAACAGGAATTTATTGTTACAGCGCGCTCGTTACTTTTGTTTGAATTGCAAAAATAACGACTAGTCTTTCCTTTCTTCGCTATGCCTCTCCTCTGGAGAGGCATAGCAATCCTCATGCGTATTCCGAGTATTAAAGGAGTATTGCTCAATTTGATTGTTATAGCCGTTTTTAATGCAGCCCCTTTACATTACAAAAAACCTAACAACAATTTTTAGTGATGCTAAGCGGTATTTAGCAATGCTGTGCCACATTTCTATGACACTATTCTTAAGTAAAAGCCGTATGTAACCCTGCTAAATAAGTGTGTTGTCGCACAGACGGTTTATAGGCTAAACCTCTAATGTTTGTCCCTAGGTTAGTTTTGTGCCATGTAATTTACCGCTCTAATCTACAGCTGTTCAAAACACATCAGAGGAACGAAACCATGTCTATTTTAGAAAGCACATTTAAATCAGAATATAACAACGGCAAAGCTCATTTACAGCATGCCAGCGCTGATATTGCCAAAGAATTTAAAAGTTTTGTAACCGATATCGAAGGCCTAATAAAAGAAACTGCGTCGCTCACTGGCGATGATCTGGTGAAAGGCAAAGCGAAAATTGCTCAGCGCATTGATTCCGCTAAAAAAACTGTTGGTGAAGCCGGTTATTCACTAATTGAACAAGCGTGCAAAACCGCTAAAGTTACCAATAAATACGCCCATGAAGAGCCTTGGATTATGATTGGCGCTGGTGCGGCCGTTACTTTTTTATTAGGCACTTTGCTCGCGCGCCGTAACTAATTTCGCGCAGTTTGGAGCTCAGCTAAGCAGGATTTTATTAAAATACACAAGGCCGTTTGCAGTTCTGTCTGCAGCGGCCTTGTCTAATCAATAATCATAGTTCTACTAATGGGGACCAAAAGAAAAGGGGGAGAATAATTAAGGGATTACAGGTAAGGCCTTTATTTTTGAATGATGTATTAATATCAAAGGTGAATGCAATGCCAGCCTCTAGAGATTTAAATCGTGTAAAAGCAGCTAGCAAATTGCTGTTATTTGTATTTGTTTGTATGGTTTTCCTAATTTAACTATACCCAAACACATTGGGTAGCCTTTTAATTACTATTACCAAACTGCCCAATTCCCCTTCTTTGTAGCTATACCCATTCTCTTTGTTGGCCTGTTTTGGGCCTGCTGCATACTCTTTTGAAATTTATGTTTTCTAGGTACCTCTTGTCTGATGGCTTCTTAGCTCTGTTTTACTTTTCCATCGACGGTGAATATCTGTGTGCTATTTGCTTATATATCCATTATCCGATTATTTGAGAAACTCTATAGGCTTAGTGTCGACTTTCGTAAATTAACTTTTCAAAAATTCTGATGCGTGATTTTTATTTTTATTGAGCATATTAACATTGGTCGAGCAGAAAGCTTGCTGCCGCACGCAGGGCCCTAGTGGGTCGAGAGTTGTCACGATTTAACATATTCATTTCGTATAAATTATACATGTGATGTTAAATTTGTAGTGCAAAGCCTCAATTAATGTGCGTTAGCATACTGAGGTAGCAGGGAATAGTTTTTATTCTGTACCAACTCACTTGCCAGTCCGCAATAGTGCGGGAGTACAGATGACCGGAGGACTTTATGCAAACAGTCGATGCACAATATTTATCAAACGAAGAAAGAAGAGAAGCTGTGGTGGCTAGAGATGCTATTGGTTCTAGAGATGCGTTGGTGTCTAAAGTGCCATCTCTCAGTGCGGTATCGTGGGGAGCAATTCTAGCCGGTGCAGCCGCTGCAGCAGCCTTATCCCTAATATTATTATTTTTAGGCGTAGGCCTGGGTTTATCCTCTGTATCACCTTGGGCTCATTCAGGCGTCAGTGGCACTACATTTAGTGTTGCAACAATAGTTTGGATTACGCTCACTTCTTTGGCTGCGTCTGCAATCGGTGGTTATCTAGCGGGGCGCCTGCGCACTCGTTGGATTTCTACACATGTAGATGAAGTGCATTTTCGCGATACAGCACATGGTTTTCTAGCCTGGGCAATTGCGACTTTAATCACTGCAATGCTGCTTACTTCTGCTGTTTCCTCCATTATTGGCGGTGCAGCGCAAACTGGAGCCGCTTTAGTAGGATCTGGTGTTGTAAGTACCGCTGCTGTGGCGACAGAAGTAGGCACAAGTACTGATTCCAACGCAGATATTAATAAATCCATGCCTTATTTAATGGATAAATTACTGCGTAAAGAGCCAAGCACTGCTGCTCTGCCTAACCCTGCAGAAGGCGTAATAATTACTAACCCTTCATCGCCGCAAACTGATGCTGCAAAAGCTGAATTAACGGCAATTTTTACCAACGCACTTTTGACCGGTAAATTACCAGCTGAAGACACACGTTATGCAGCGCAATTGATAGGCCAGAACACAAATTTAAGCGCGCCAGAAGCTGAAAAACGCGTGACTGACGCATTTAATATTGCACAGACTAAATTGCGTGAAGCTGAAACTGCAGCTAAAAATGCTGCCGACGAAGCGCGCAAAGCTTCTGCCTATGGCTCATTGTGGCTCTTTATTTCCCTCTTGGGTGGAGCATTTGTTGCCAGCCTAACAGCCGTATATGGCGGCCGCCAACGTGACCTGTAATTAATCATTATTTACTCGTGAGGAACTCCTATGCGCTCAATACTTTTATATCTAATCGGTATCCCAATTCCCATCATTATTCTAATCGCTTTGTTCGTTCATTAACCGATAAGCAAATTCTAAAATAGGAACTATTTATGCCTACTACTACAGCCAAAAAAACGGTAACTTCTATAGCGCCAAAGTCAAAAGATGCAACTACACTTTTGCGTGAGGATCACAAACTCGTTAGTGATCTATTTGCTGAATACGAAAAAACCAATTCAGTGCAAAAGAAAAAATCTCTAGTGGAAAAAATTTGTACTGAACTTAGTGTACATGCGCAAGTTGAGGAAGAGATTTTTTACCCTGCGGTAAAAAAGGCTTTAAAAGATAAAGAGCTCATTCCTGAGGCTACGGTTGAACATGCAACGCTTAAGGATCTTATTGCTCAGGTGGAAGGCATAGAGCCCGATGGTGAAATGTATGATGCCAAAATTAAAGTTCTCAGCGAATATGTAAAACATCACGTTAAAGAAGAGCAAAATGAGATTTTCCCAAAAGCTAAGGCATCTGATTTAGATATGGGCGAGTTAGGTGCTCAAATTACAGCGCGTAAGGCTGAACTCTTGGGTGAGCGCTCTTAAAAGTGGAAGTAATGCGCCCTGGTATATAGTCAATAGTGGTTGCCTCCAGTATTCAACTCTGTTTGCAGCTAACATCTATCAGGGCGCTTTTTAAAATACGTTCGCACGGCGTATTTCAAAAATTGGAGGTATATTGCACATGATTAGCACAAAAGAATTTGAAAACACTGCAAAAGAGTTCGGCAAATCTGCAAAAATTAATAAGATTAACGCGCCGAGCCTGGATGAAAATTTTTTAAACTGGTTGTTATCTATAAATACAAAAAATAAAGTTGATAATTTTGTGCACTGGTGGGAAGGTTGGTACGAGGCATTGGATGAAACAATTGTATTTCAAGGCGATGTATATGCCGAACGCCAAGCCGCAAAGTCTAACTCTGCCTATTAATTTAGTGCATATAATGGAATTACCGGTGATGGCCTGTAAATATAAGAATATTGTAGGCTCTTATTTGTATCTGCGTTCCTAATTACCAGTGAGGATAAAATATGATTCACTTATCCCAGCATCAAGAATATTCTGCTCGATATGGCCTTAAAAACGCCCTAACCAGAAGTACTTGCAATACTGTAGAGCTCGCACAGCAGTTGGCTGAGGCGAAATACCGAGACCTAGTAGGGCGGGATATTGTTAGTAGCGAAATAGCCGATATTCATCATTTAATTGAAGAGTTGCGCTTGTGGGTGTCCCCGCTGCCTAAAATGAAAGATACTCTATGCGTTCAATCTATTTGAAGATTATAGGTATCGCATAGCTATAAACTATTCATTTGTTTGCCTGGTGCTCCTCAAGTTCGAGTAAGGCAACAAATTGCGAAATTTAGCTGCAATGGTGTTTGCAGATTTCGGCAGAGATTTGGTAAATAAAAATTTTAATTTGCTCGGCCCAAGTATTCGCCTGAATATTTTAAATATTATCGGATGAGACATTTTTATCTGCCGCTAGGTTGCTTAAGTCTCTGTGCAATCTATCATGCTCATTTAGATATTTTCGTTGTGTTAACTGCAACGGCTTGGTATGAGCAATTTAACTAAAAACTATTTCATTAAATAAGCTATAAGCTCGTCAGTAATGCTTGCCACTGTTTGCTCAATTATGTGTTCGGGGCTGCCGTTAAAAAAATAGCGCCGCGACCAGGTTGTTTTTTCTTCTTCGATCTGCTGAGAAAAAACAACAAATACTGTACCTACTGGCTTTTCTTCACATTCTGAACCACCTGGGCTACATAAACCGGTAAGAGCGACACCAATGTTAGGTGTAATGAGGTTCATTAAACCTTCTGCCATGCTCAGGGTGACCTCCAGTGATTCAGCTGAAAATTGTTTTATAAGGGTTTCTGGCACTTGAAGGAGCCTTGTTTTTAACCCAGAGTCATAGCATACAAGACCACCTAAAAATATATCTCCCGACCCCTCTACAGTTGAAAACTGATAGGCTAAATATCCCGCACTCATACTTTCGGCAAATGCTATCGTTCGGCCACGTTCAACTAGTAAATGCACGACTTTTTCCAGTTTAGCTTTGATAGGGACATCGCTGGAAGCAGAATTATGCGTAGGTGAAACTGAAGACATAATCTATCCGTTGCTAATTGAGAGAATTAAAAAGATGGATTACAACTCCTCAACGCTTATGAGGAGAAAATTAATTGTATAATTGATTTTTGTAATAGCAAAAATAATAACGGGGGCTAAAGCCCCCGTTATTATTTTTACCGATTATTTATTTTGACCGCCATGGCTGTGTTCACCACCTTTACGTCCTGCTTCAGCTGCCCGTTCAGGGTCATTCTTGAAATTACCGGGGTTGCTGTCAGCACGTTGAGAATGACTCCCCTGCTGCTTTTGACCGCTCTGGCCTTGATTACTATCTTGACTGCTTTGTTTCTTGTTTTGAGTGGTATTGCTGCCACTCTGTGAGCGGCTAGATTCACTGTCGCTGCGGCTTTTATCGTCACGATCACTGTCACGTGAATTGCTAGTTTTGTTTGAATCTTGGTTTTGTTTCATTTTAAAATCCTCTGGGTTGTTAGGAATTAAAACTAACGCTTAAAGCGCTCTACAAGTGTACCGGATAAAAAATATTTTTGTGCTTATTGGTGTATTGATTACGCAATATTCACAAATAATATTCGTTAATTGTGAGTGGGCGATTTGATTAAAGTTCATGTTGGCGCTATTTAATTAAAAAAATTTTTTATATATTTATCGAGGCAACAAAATAACCTTTCGGCAATTTTCCTCCTTTTCATTAAATATACGATACCCTTCAGCTGCTGCATCTAAGGGTAAGCGGTGCGAAATAATAATATCTGGGTGTAAATCGCCCAATAATATGTGCTCCAATAATGGAGGTAATAATGCGTGCACATGGGTTTGCCCCATTTTAATCGTCAATCCCTTATCGAAAGCATCGCCCAATAAAAACCCATGGATAAAGCCTGCATACACACCGGGAATACTCACAACGCCACCACGGCGAACTGCTGCAATACATTGGCGTAAAGTATGACCGCTGCTCGTTTCAATTTTTAATGTCGTTAATACTGTTTCAACGGTACTTCCTTTAGCTTCAAAGCCTACCGCGTCTATGACGGCATCAACTCCTCGAAATCCTGCCGTTTGCTCAATAATAGCTGCCGCAGGGTCATCTACTTCGTCGAAATTAATTGGAATAACCCCGTAATGTTCGCGCGCGAATTCCAAACGATAAGTGTGATGATCTACCATAAAAATTTGTTCAGCACCCAATAGGCGTGCGCTTGCTGCAGCCATTAATCCCACTGGGCCTGCACCGTAAATTGCTACAGAACTGCCTTTGCTGATATTGGCATTTATTGCTGCTTGATAGCCTGTAGGTAAAATATCACTTAAAAAAAGCACTTTTTCATCAGCTAAGCCGTGCGGCACTTTAAATGGACCTGTGTTCGCGTGTGGTACGCGCACATATTCTGCTTGGCCACCGGGCACACCGCCGTATAAATGGCTATAACCAAATAATGCTGCGCCGGGAGGAATTTGTTTTTTATTAAGTATTGCGCCGCGTCCAGGGTTAGTCGTCTCACACGCAGCGTGTAAATTCAAATCACAAAAAAAGCAGTTTCCGCATGCGATAACAAACGGAATTACTACGCGGTCGCCTTTTGCAACCGCCGTTACGCCCTTTCCAACTTCTTCAACAATACCCATAAATTCATGGCCAAAAATATCACCGTCTTTCACCTGCGGAATTTTGCCGCGATATAAATGCAGGTCAGATCCGCATATTGCCGTTGCGGTTACACGCAGAATAATATCTTCGTTGTGTAAAATGGTTGGATCAGGGACGGTTTCGACTCGAACATCATGGCTGCCGTGATAGGTTAACGCACGCATAATCAATCTCTCTTGATGGGATTATCATAAAGCCCGTTAAGCCTTACAAAACATCTGCGTACTTATTTTCCTAAGCGGCTAACGCTTAGGATACGGCTCAAGTCAGGGCGCTAAGTAGAGATAATATATAACATGCAATGTTTTAGCATTGGGTGCGCTGGCGCACTCAATCATGCTTTAAATATGGAACTTTAAAAAACAATACCCGCAGTTTTTGTAGATGTTTAACGCTTAGGAATAATGGATGTTTTGAAAGCACATACTATTTCCCCGCAGTGCAACTGCTTGCCACCATTAATATAGCTGGTACATATTTTTAATGTTGTATAGCGCACTGATGACAAAATCCCTCTAATTTATGCTCGGGTACTTGCTTTTTTTATGAGGAAGTAATTATGTCTACAGATAATTCAGAAATAACTGCACCTGAGGTAAACACTCCTGACCAGTACACGATGCAGGATCCAAGATATCAATATCCTGTACCGCATCCTGAGCCAGATCCTTCGCAACCTGAGCCTGCACTAGACGCACTTTTGAAGCCGCAAGCGGATCATGGCGAAAAAACTTATCGTGGAGCGGGCAGGCTTGCAGGTCGTAAAGCATTAATTACCGGCGCCGACTCCGGCATTGGCCGCGCAGTTGCAATTGCATATGCACGCGAAGGTGCTGACGTTGTCATTACCCATGTTCCAAGTGAAGAAGTTGACGCCGCTGAAACGTTAAAATTAATTGAAGAAGCGGGTCAAAAAGCCGTATGTATACCAGGTGATATCACTAGCGAAACTTTTTGCAAACAATTAGTTGAGCAAGCGGTAGCAGAACTTGGCTCGTTAGATATTTTGGTTAATAACGCCGCAAAGCAACAGTTTACTAAAGAATTGGAAGATATTCCGTCAGAGGAATTTCAAGAAATATTCGCTACCAACGTATTCGGTATGTTTTGGATTACTCAAGCAGCTGTACCGCATATGCCGCCAGGCTCTGCAATTATAAATACTACGTCAATTGTGTCCTACCGCCCATCACCAGGCCTATTAGCTTATTCTTCGACAAAGGGCGCAATTACCGCATTTACGCAAAGCCTCGCCAAAACCCTGATTGAAAAAGGGATTCGGGTTAACGCAGTTGCACCTGGGCCAATCTGGACGCCCTTACAGTTAAGTGGTGGGCAGTCGGATGAAAAGCTCAGACATTTTGGCGAGAAAACTCCATTAGGTCGCCCCGGTCAGCCCGCTGAGGTTGCACCAGCGTTTGTTTTCCTCGCATCTCAGGAATCCAGCTATATTACCGCTGAAGTAATTGGTGTGACGGGTGGTGAGCATTTAGCGTAATTTATTTGTATTGCGAGCTAAGTCTTTGATGTGCTTAGCTCGCATAATTATTGCTAATAAATTCCTTAGTGAAAAACCCCGCTATAATAGATCCCCAAGCGATAATCCAATGAGGCAGTGGACATGACTAAACCAGCAAAAAATACTCTGTGTCTGTGGTACAACGATGATGCAGAAGAAGCTGCACACTTTTACGCTAAAACCTTTCCAAATTCGCAGGTTGGCCGGGTATGTTACGCCCCGGGTGATTACCCTTCGGGCAAAAAAGGCGATGTACTAACTGTAGAATTTACCGTGTTAGGAATCCCATGCATTGGACTTAACGGTGGCCCCACATTTAAACACAGCGAAGCCTTTTCATTTCAGGTTGCCACTGAAGACCAAGCTGAAACCGATCGTTATTGGAATGCGCTGGTTGATAACGGCGGTAAAGAAAGCGAATGCGGCTGGTGTAAAGATAAATGGGGTCTATCCTGGCAAATTACTCCGGTCGTGCTTATTGAAGCAATAAATGACTCCGACCCTGAAGTTGCTAAGCGTGCCTTTAACGCCATGATGCAAATGAAAAAAATCGACGTGGTGACTATTGAACAAGCGCGTGCCGGCACGGCGAAATAATAATTTTGTGCGAACTCGGCAGTTAAAACCGTTTTTAAGTATTTAACTATTACGCATTTGCAACCCATCAGGATTTTTTGTTATGAATACAAATGTTATTAAAGAAATAAATCAAACACTTGAAAGCCTTTCAAGCGTAGAGTTAAATCAGGTACTTTCTTACGTGAAAGCATTTCACGAATCAAAAAATCAAAGCACAGTTAAGAGTCAAAATGCAACCAAAGGTCGTAGCGAAGATGCGGTTTTAGAAAAAGATAAGCAGCCAGATCAAACTTAAAACGTAAAAATTTGTGACTGTACTCAGTTGCGGCATTTGGTTATATATTTTTCCGCAATTATGAATATTGTATACCACTGTCAACTGCTGGGGTTGACTTATCGATGTGTCACTATATAAAAACTGCTTCTTAACTTACTTGGTGAATGTATTTTTGGCTTATACATCTACGTAAGTATGTTGATTGCTCATTAGAGAGCTAAAGATTTTTTGCGGCAGCGGCAGCGATTTTATTTGAGGGATTGACACGGTACGTGGCAGAGTGTTTTTTGGCCAATAAATTCCTTCGCTGTAAAAGTTCATCGCCAAGGGAGATCATATCCACTTTAGTCTGGCGTGCACGTGGGAAGATTTCATTTTGAACCTGTTTTGCATAATAAGCCGCATATTCACCCAAATTTTTCACTTTTGCATCAAACACTTCACTATCAGGATTTTTATCTTTTAGCTCGCTCATTAAATATTTTATGGTTTCATGTTTAACGCAGGCCTGAGTGATGAGTGTCTTATCCTTAATGCAACGCTTAATGGCTGGATAAAATATCTCTATTTCAAGTTGAGCTTGTATGGCTAACTCTTGGCATATCAACATCAATAACTCTTTTCTATTCTCTGCCGAAGATGTCTTTTGGTAGGCCTGAAACAGACCAGCAACAAATTTATAATTAGCGCGTAGTAATGAAGTGGCTTCAGTTGATAAGGGAAATGCAAGTAATTGCGAGGACTTTCTAGCGGCAGAGTTCATTGGGTTACCTTTTCAGGAAATAATGTGATATTAAAATAACTCACAAACCCGCAAATTTCTGTTCGGTGGCCAACATCGGATGAATTTAATATAATTCAGATTTATAAAAATTTAAATATGGCTGCTAAATGCAAGGATGCTGAGCGAATTTTCCAGTAAATAATTAAAAGCGCAATTATCGAATAGTAGGCTTTTAGAGGCGAGAGGCGAAAGGCGAAAGGCGAATCGGTAAGTTTCGATTAATTTTTTCACGATAGCTATGTAAATCAATAATTGAACAAGTCAGCGCGATGCCCGATCGCGACTATATAAGGCTTTTACAGCCCCTGCTTCCAACTATGCACCAGTTTAATGGTGGATAGGGCTTCAGTAGATTTGGGTGCACATTTATTGGCAAATTATCGAAGGGGGCAAATTGGCTAGAGTTAAAATCTCTAAATTTTCCTAGTCGGGAACTTATCCACGGGAGCCATTCTCCCATAAGGGCGCTTTTGTCTAATTCAGGCGTCAAATATATTCAGCAAGTGCCAGCCTCAAGCGGGTGTCGCAATCTTCAACCGGGTCTGCAATAACTAATTGGCCTCCAAATTCCACCAGTTCAATCGGTTTTAAACAGTTAGCAACTATATCTAAAAGTACGATTTCGATGCGCTCATCGATAACTACGCCAGCATCCAAAAAAGCCCCTTTCACTAAAAAGGCTATTGTGGTTTCCGGATAATTTTCTGCTGCAATTCGTTCCTCTTTGATGTACTTAAGGGTATCTAGCAGCTCTTTTCTTAGGGTCATTCTGCTTACCTATAGCGGGATTGGATGTATCATCGCTCACGATAAACAACTTAATTGCCGATGTATGTTAGCAGCCTCACTCAGTAAAGGCTTTTATGACGGCGGACTTGTTTGGTGCAGCATGGTGCTGCGAGCTTGCATTTGATGCAGCTAATCTCTGGGTTAGCTACTAAAATGCTGCTGCGCGGTATTTAGTTAAAAGGAATCGAACGAAAAAAATTCCAGCAAAAAATATTTTATGCCACTAGATTTAATTTTTTATCAATAATTATAACTAAATAATATAACGGTTTGCCGGTGCAGCGGTGGAGAACCCACGATACCTCGCTGGCTTTTAAGAGGACTAGGTATGACGACCAATGAAATGTTCCAGATCGCAACTTTGGCAGGATATGTAAAGATTGCACCTGCTTTATATCTGTCATCACAAACTTGTATTCTTGAGGAACAGAAAGCATGGCTGGAAGATGATGTGAGAAAAAAACTCGATTTATCTTCTCACCCTTTTTGGGTTACAACGGACGATGATAAAAGTATTGTGGGTATTAACGACGAATCTGAGTTGAGGCAGTTATTAGCCAAAATTGAAAGTCACGCTACTGAATAATATATCTACGATTTTCATAGCACCAGTAGATTAAGCCACTTAAGGTAGTCGGTGAATTTAAGTAGCCTTTATATTTGCCGCGTTTTTCCTGTTTATTTTTTGGTTTTATATCTCAATAGGAACTGAATTGAATAGCAGCGGGTAAAAGTACCAAATATTCTTCACCTAAAAAAATCGACCAGATAATAGAAAGTAAACGTCGCATAGTCGCTTTTACAAAAGCAGCAATATTTGTCGTCACAGTAATTTGCCGGGCGTATTCTGATAGGTGGCGGAAATAATAGTGTCCATTTTTAATACTTTGTTTAAATACGTTGAATAGTGCTTAATTGCCACTAATTTTTTATGAGGAGGCAACAATGTCGTTTGATTTAGCATTCATGAGCGATATTTTAAATGTGTTTACCAACACCCAAACAACTACTGTCACGATAAAAGATATTTATCATGCAGGCTTATGGTCGGAAGAGGGCGAGGAGGAGGCTAAATCTCATGGGGATAAAGATCCAAAGTTCAAAGATCATATGCAAGAGCTTTATCGTCTCGGCTTTATCGAGCATCAAAAAGGAAACTCGGGCATCGGCCTGCATGAGGAACACGATGGGAGTTGGAGTTGGTCGGTGGTTCCGCTAGTTATCACAGAGGCGGGCTTAGCGTTTTTGCAATCTTCGCAGACCTAAGCAACTTAATTTTGAGTAACGCACCTTCGTTTTTACATTCCCGTTACAAGCAAAATGGTAAATATCGCAAAGAGGCGCCCCGGCGCTTCGACTTAGGCGCTAAACACAAGAGGGAGAGTAATAGCAGGGCAGATTAATGTTAGATTTAATAGACTGAAGTTTAATAGGGGGAAAGTACCGGCGGGGAGGGTGCCGACGAAAAATTCGCAGGCACTAACCTGCAAACTTCCGCTTCTAAAACTGACTCTCTCGATTGGCTGCCTTGTACGTGTTTCCACCAACCAGAAGTTGGTGGCTAGAGCGAGACTCGAACTCGCGACCCCGGCATTATGAGTGCCGTGCTCTAACCGGCTGAGCTACCTAGCCGTACATCGGGCATTACCCCCTCGCGGGAGGGGCGCCATTCTCGCGATCGAGCAAATGCTTGTCAACTGCTATGCAGAAGTTTTTCACGCTCTGCAGGCCATTAAACTTTGTCTATTAATTAACTTCCCGCAGCTCTACATGTTGGTAGCAGTAGTGAGGATAAACACTTTCCGAGCGTTCAACGTTAAGTCCGTTAATGCTATCGCTTGGGCTTAATGGCGAATATGTGGGCTTATCGCTCTGATCGCCGAAGGTTTTTAGTTCAAATCTGAGGCGCCTAGATTCGTGTGTCTTTATGCATTGCGGTGCTTTTAATAAATATTCAAATAGGCGCAGCGTTAAAGTGGAGTTTCATGCAGCGGACAAGACGTAAACCGCCGTATTTGAAGGCTAAGAAAGACTTTTTACCATGGCAAGAGCCACAGCTTCGGCAACTTTAATCCCGTCAATTCCAGCCGAAAGAATACCTCCGGCATAGCCTGCACCTTCTCCAGCAGGGTATAAACCCCTAACATTAATACTCTGGTAATCCTCGCCACGCTTGATGCAAATGGGCGAGGAGGTGCGAGTTTCAACGCCCGTGAGCAGTGCGTCGACCTCAGCAAAGCCTTTGATTTGCCTATCAAATGCCGGTATGGCTTCACGCAATGCGTCTATCGCATAAGAAGGCAACGCGCTGGAAAGGTCGGTGAGTTTTATGCCCGGTGTGTAGGAGGGCTTGACTGAGCCTAATTGAGTTGAGGGACGGGCGTGTAAAAAGTCGCCTACTCGCTGGGCGGGGGCGTCGTAATTTTCACCGCCGAGTTTAAATGCTGCAGCTTCAAGTTTTCGTTGTAATTCAATACCTGCAAGCGGATGGCCTGGATAATCCTCATCAGGTGATATGCCCACAACCACGGCACTGTTGGCATTGCGCTCGTTGCGAGAATATTGACTCATGCCGTTGGTTACAACGCGTCCCTCTTCCGAGGTAGCAGCTACTACTGTGCCGCCAGGGCACATACAAAAGCTGTAAACGGAGCGACCGTTGTCGCAGTGATGTACGAGTTTGTAATCAGCAGCGCCGAGAATTGGGTTGCCTGCATGATCGCCAAATCGGCATTTATCAATTTTGGACTGCTCGTGCTCAATGCGAAAGCCAATAGAAAATGGCTTAGCTTCAATATATACGCCGCGCTCGAAAAGCATTTCAAAGGTATCGCGAGCGCTGTGCCCAACGGCGAGCACAACATGGTGGCAAGGCAACAACTCTCCAGTAGATAGGTGCAGCCCGATGATCTGCTCACCGTCTAATCGAATGTCGTCCACCCGTGTGCTGAAACGAATTTCTCCACCTAGGGCAATAATTTCCGCACGCATTTTCTCCACCATACTCACCAGCTTGAACGTACCTATGTGCGGCTTGCTGACAAAGAGAATTTCCTCCGGGGCACCAGCGGCCACAAACTCCGTAAGCACTTTGCGGCCGTAATGCTTAGGGTCTTTTACTTGGCTGTAGAGTTTGCCATCCGAAAAGGTGCCGGCGCCCCCTTCACCAAACTGCACGTTTGACTCGGTGTTTAAAATTCGTTTGCGCCATAAACCAAAAGTATCTTTAGTGCGCTCGCGGACGTTTTTACCCCGTTCTAACACAATAGGTTTAAAGCCCATTTGTGCTAACACCAGTGCCACAAATAAGCCACAGGGGCCAAAGCCTACAACCACTGGGCGCTCGGTAAGGCTCGCGGGCGCTTGCGCTACAAAGCGGTAACTAGTATCCGGCGCGGGGCGAATATGGGGGTTTTCGTAGGATAAAAGCTGCTGCTCACTGCCGGTGCTTAGCTCTACATCCAATGTATATATCAGTTGGATGTTCGTTTTACGGCGCGCGTCAAAGCCGCGTTTAGCGATATCGAAACTGATTAATTGCTCAGGTGTGATGCCCAGTTTCGCGAGGATGGCGGTTTTTAACGCTGACTCATCGTGATCAAGCGGCAGAGAAATGTCAGTTAAACGCAACATAGGGGTCCTAAGCTAAAAATTAGAGGCTGCATTTTACGTCATGCGCTTGGAATATGTCGTTGTTGCTAATGGATCGACCGTAACGGCCAAGGGGTAATTGCCGAGCATGTTATTGTCGAAAAGAATAGATGGTGTCACGAGCGAAGTGAGTGCTAATCCACAGTTATTTATCAGTAATCGGCCAATGTGATATCTAACCATTTAAACCTGTAAAAACCGCCTAAAATCTGCGTTTGAGTTATTAGCTTTCGTTAATGGCAAACCTAATCAACTAAGAAGCGCGTTGAGTGAAGCTCAATAAAGGGGCGTATCCGTGGATAGCACAACAAGTAGTTTTAACGTAAGCGTCGTAAGGCGCTCGATAAACGCACTGATGATGTCAGCTGTGTTAGCCCTCTTGCTCGGCGGATGTAGTGGCGAGACTTCAACATCAAGTAGTTCAAGCTCTTCCAGTTCGTCCAATTCCAGTAGTTCATCAGGCAGCAGCTGGTCGCAGCCGGGGAATCCTGCGTTGGGGGAGATCGCTTATGGGCAGCAGTGCTCGGGCTGCCATGGTAAGCAGGGTAGTTCGGATATAAATCCACGTGCGCTAAAAGTCGCCGCCGCCAATGCTAATTTGGCTAAATACATTCACGACAATATGCCTGTCGGCAAGCCTACCAATTGTGTTAACGACTGCGCTGCTAATACTGCTGCCTATATAAACTCCTGGGTGGTCTCGGGCAGCTCAAGTTCAAGCAGCAGTTCCGGATCTTCAGGCTCGCTCGACGGTAAGGCGCTATTCTCCAGTAAATGTGCTAAATGCCACGGCGCCAATGGCGAGGGCATAGTTGATGTGGCACCTGCCCTGAATAAAGAAACCTTCAGCGAAAGTTACTTATTAACTAAAATCCCCAGTATGCCAAGCTCCTGTAGCGGTGACTGCGCATCGGCAGTAGCTAAGTTTATTCGCGCTACATTTACGCCCGCGCAGAACGTCTGTAATGGTTCAGAAACCCCACTGCCTAAACAGTTACGCCTGTTAACGCGCACCGAATACCGCAATACAGTTAACGATTTATTCAATATCACCTCGGCCGTTGCAGAGTCCTTGCCGATTACCGATCCCGTCGGCGGTTATGACAACAATGCTCATGCCTCTGCGGTATCCGAATCCCACATGGGTAAATACTGGGATGCAGCTGGCGCGCTTGCCGATACGGTGAACATCAGCAGCATTAATACCTGTAACCAAAAAACTACCGCCTGCGCCACGACGATCGTGGATTCATTCGGCGCCAAAGCGTTCCGCCGCCCGCTTACCTCTGCTGAACGGGCAGATTATGTCGACCTGTTTATGTACGCCAGCGATGCCGCCAAGGGGACTCGCTATTTAATTCGCGCTTTTTTATCTTCGCCTAATTTCCTGTACAGGTCAGAGCTGGGTAACAACGGCACCCTAACGCCGTACGAAACTGCCAGCCTGTTGTCGTACACGTTCTGGGGCAGTTTGCCAGATGCCACTTTAACCACTGCGGCTGCGAATAATCAGCTATCCACACCTGCGCAATTGCGCACTCAGGCTACCCGGCTGTTGGCAGATGCTAAAGCCAAGCGGCACATGGCTTACTTTGCCCGTCAATGGCTGGGGGCTCAGCAAGTGGTCGATATTAATAAAGATTTGAATATCTTTCCGCAGCTGACTACTTCCCTACGGTCAGCTATTGATACTGAATTTGATATGTTTATTCAGGACCTGTTTTTTAATTCCAATAGTAAGTTTGCCGATATTTACCTGGCCAATTACACCTACGCGAATTCGACATTAGCGCAGTTTTACGGCCTTAGCGGAGCCAGTAGCAGTTTTAGTAAAATTAACGCGGGCAGCCAGCGCGGTGGTGTGTTGGATATGGCCGCGGTGCTTTCAAGCCATGCGCAATTTAACCAAACCTCGCCCATTAAACGCGGTAAGTTTGTGCGCGAGCGCTTGTTGTGTCAGGAGCTTCCACCGCCTCCAGCGGGCTTAAACGCCAAACCACCGGCTCTTGACCCTAGCAAACCAACGCGGGATCGCTTCGCCGCGCACACTTCTGACCCGTCTTGCCAAAACTGTCACCAATTTATTGACCCTATCGGCTTCTCGTTTGAGCGTTACGATGCTATTGGCGCCTACCGCACGACGGAAAATGACCGTTCTGTCGATGAATCAGGCAGCTTGCGCGGGCTGATTAACCGCACCGATACAGACGTGACCGATTACACCGGTACACAAGATTTAGCGCAGATTCTTGCGACCTCCACGTCGGGTTCGTCTTGTTTGGCTAAGCAATTTGAAGTGTATGTGACGGGCACCGCGCAACCGGATCAGTGCACAGTACAAAACGTTGTTTCGCGCTGGAGTAACAAGGCTTATGTGTTGCCTGAACTCTGGTTGGAAGCTGTTTCGTCCGAATCCTTCCTGAAACGTAACTAAGAGGAGCTACCCATGAAACGACGCTCATTAATTCAAGGCATTATGGCGGCACCTCTGTGGACAGCGCTTCCGTTATCGCAACTGATCACCCGCACCGCTATGGCGGCAGACCGCCCCATCCGCACGTTATTTATTTATCATCCGGATGGCTGTACGCCCGAACTTTGGCATCCGGCCGCCTCTGCTTCTAACCCAACTTTAAAAGCGCAAACGGCGCCGCTTGAAAAGGTAAAGCAGTACTGCACGTTTATGGATGGCTTTTATTTAGTCGGCAATGGCGACACCCACGAAGGTGGTGCGGCCAAGGTGCTCACAGCCAACAACGCCAGCAGTAGCCAGGGCGGTTCCTCTTCATCAATTGAGGTTGCACTTGGCCAGTTGTCGCCCACGCTGTTTAAGTCCTATCAAATAGGCTGTTTTGGCGGCTATTGGGCGGATAAATCTATTTGCTTTAACGGCACCTCGCGCCTGCCAATTGAAGACAACCCGCAAAATGCCTTCAAAACGCTATTTAGTTCTGGCATTAGTACCAGCGGCGGTGGCAATACCAATGCAGACCAGCTGCGAATTTTGGATAGCGTCAGCAAAGATTTGACTCGTCTGCGCAATCAGTTGGGCAGTATCGAGCGCGAGCGTTTGGATATGCACGCGGAGTCCTTTAAGACGCTGCAAGATCGCTTAACCGCACAAGGCAATCAATCCAGTGGTACCGCTTCCTGCTCTAGCTCCGGTATCAAGTTGCAGGGCTTAGGAACTAACGAGGCGCGCAGTGTTGCGAAAGTGAAGACAATCTCTGAGGTGCAGCAGGATATTGTTATTCAAGCGCTCTCCTGCGATCTGGTACGCAATGTGGTGTTTTCTTATTCCCATCCGGTCTCGCCAATCATAGTGCCCGGCGGTTCCATGGGGGATCACGATGCGTCGCACGCGTCACCGGCGCAATTTACGCCCAGTAAAACCTGGTGGATCGGGCAAATCGCTAACATGCTGGAGAAAATGTCGAAAATTCCAGATGGCACCAGTGGTAGCCTTTTAGACAACACGATTGTGCTGTTGGTCTCCGAGCTGGGCGACTCGTCATTGCATGATCACTGGCGTGTACCGTTTGTATTAGCAGGCGGTAAAAACACAGGCTTGAAGGGCAACCGAGCCTTGGATTTCCGCAGTTTAAACGGTGGTAAAGGCGCCAACCATGGGGACCTATTAACCGCCATCGCGCAAAAAGCAGGTCATAGTTCTATCGCCAAATTCGGCCTGGCAACCGGGCCGATGAATGGGATTTGGTAGTAAGCCCTAGGTATCTTTCGCTTAGACGCTCGCTAAGCCGATACAATGTGAAGCCGCAGCAATTTTTGCTGCGGCTTTTTTTATGGCTGAGAGTTATATGTTTGATACCGATTTTGCTCACTATTACGGCGCCCCCGTGGGCGAAGCTCATTTTCGCGTTGAGTGGGACGATTTCGCCGTCGATGAATGCTTGCCTGAGATGAGCTTCGGTGAAGGCGAGCATGTTTATCTGCACATTCGCAAACGGGGCGTTAACACGGAGTGGCTCGCTCGGCAAATGGCGCAAAACCTAGGTATTCACCCTAATGATGTGGGTTATTGTGGTTTAAAAGATCGCCATGCCAATACCACGCAGTGGTTTAGTTTGTATTTGCCAAAGCTAAAAACGCTGGACGGGCACGCCTTGGTGGCCTCGATCGAAGGCGATCTTCAGTTGTTACAGCAGGAGCGTGCAGCCAAAAAACTACGCCGCGGCATGCACAGCTCCAATCATTTTGTTTTGCGTTTGCGCGCCTTTACCGGTTGCCAGCGCGAGCTCAACGAGCGTTTGACGCTAATTCAACAGCATGGCGTGCCCAATTATTTCGGCGAGCAGCGCTTTGGTATCGAGAGCCAAAATTTATGGGCGGCGCGCGCTTGGCTTGAGGAAAAGCAGCGCATTAAACGCAATCTTGAGGGTATGTATCTGAGCGCACTGCGCAGTTACATATTTAATCTGATTCTGCGTGAGCGACTAAAAAATACCCCGCTTGAGCAGTTGCAAACCTTAACCGGTGCTCTCTGGGGCCGCGGCCGCTTACCTGCTGAATACGAAGCATTCGAGACTAATGCTCTTCCGCCAGAAATGCTCCCGCTGATGTATGCATTGGAACATAAAGGCCTTAATCAGGAGCGCCGCCCATTGTGGCTGGCTGCCGAGGATTTGCGTTGGGAGTTTGTGGCGGCGGATGAGGTGCTGTTGAGTTTTAGCTTAAAGCCCGGTCAATATGCAACTAGCTTGCTGCGCGAATGCGTAGTCTTACGCGATATGAGCACTAAGATTCGCATCTAGCTATCTGAAAAATATATCAGTTATATGTAATTAGACAAAATTTAAATTAACTAATGCTTAAGTTTATATTGCTTCCGGAAATTATCAGTTTTGTCTATTTTTTAGATTTATTTGAAGTAACTAAATCCTTAAATAGTGATTTTATAAATATATAATAGAGTGAAAAGTGGCGGTTTTGCATGAATGTTATTCTGAATCCCTTGGTTAAAACTCGATCAATCATTGTGATGGTTAAAATATTAATCATGATTGCTTTTTTGGTTGGTTGTGGGACGCATTCGGCACGCAGTACTCGGGAGCCTTCCGCCTCGCCTGAAAAAAAGTCTGCGATAGGATCGTACAGAGTACAAGCGGGCGACACTTTGTTCGCGCTGGCTTGGAAAAACAATACAACCGTCGATAAATTGCAGAAGTTGAACGGTATGACTGCAAACTCCATTCTGCGCATTGGTCAGAATATTAGGCTCGCAAGTGAAGTAGATAAGGCTGTAACGGCGCAAGCGACGCCGCAATTATCAGAGCCTTTAAAACCCTGTTGTATAAAAAAACAACCTGAGTTTTCACAACCTATTAAAAAGTATGAATTTGGTCAGTGGTCTTCTGGATGGATTTGGCCAATTAAGGGATCTATCGTTTCACCTTACTCAGCCAAAGGTGGGTTAAATAAGGGTATTGATATTAAGTCAAAATTAGGAGAGTCTGTTGTCGCAGCATCAGACGGAGAAGTGGTTTTTGCGGGTAATGAACTTAAAGGTTACCCCAATCTGGTCATTGTTAAACACGGCGCTCGTTACCTAAGCGCCTACAGCAACAACCACACTCTGTTTGTAAAGGAAGGGGACAAGGTACGGAAAGGTCAGCCCATTGCACAAATGGGTAAGGCGCCTGGGGCGACTCGACTTCACTTCGAGATACGCACAGATGGCAAGCCGATTGATCCACAACTATTGCTCCCATAGCTGCAGGTAAAAAAAAGAACTCAAGTTATTTTTTTCTTGCCGAAAACAACAATACTGGGGTGAACACAATAATAAAGAACATTCCCAGGTGTACACACATAACAATACCTGTGGGTAGCGTGCAGATTAGCTACTTCACACTCCAATTGAGGACGTCACCATGGCAAGCCCAGCAGTCGATTTCGATACTCTCAAATCCGATGACCTTCATTTAATGAATGAAATCGATGAAATCATCACTATAGACGATCTGGCTCTCATCGATAACGATGACTTTGACCTGGTGCCGAGAGGACGAGAAGGTGTCATTGAAGGCGACGACCCGAACCCCAAAAATTTGGATGCGACACAACTTTATTTAAATGAAATTGGATTTTCGCCGCTATTAAGCGCGGAAGAAGAAGTGTTTTTTGCTCGCAAAGCGCTAAAAGGCGACAACGCCGCACGCAAACGTATGATTGAAAGTAATTTACGATTGGTGGTGAAAATTTCTCGTCGTTATGTCAATCGCGGCCTGGCGCTGTTGGATTTAATTGAAGAGGGCAATTTAGGGTTAATTCGTGCGGTTGAAAAATTTGACCCCGAGCGCGGTTTTCGCTTTTCAACCTATGCGACCTGGTGGATTCGCCAGACGATTGAACGGGCGATCATGAATCAGACACGTACAATTCGCTTACCTATTCATGTCGTAAAAGAATTAAATGTATATCTGCGTGCAGCACGCGAATTATCTCAAAAACTCGACCACGAGCCCTCCCCTGAAGAAATAGCAGCATTGCTGGAAAAACCTGTAGAAGATGTTGAACGCATGTTGGCGCTTAATGAGCGCGTCACTTCTATGGATGCCCCTATTGGCCCATCATCAGATAAAACCCTCGTCGATACGGTCCCCGATGTGCATGTATCTGATCCCGTTGAATTGCTTGAAAGCTCCAATTTAAATCTTAGTTTGGATCATTGGTTAGATGAATTAACCGAAAAACAACGCGAAGTTTTATCGCGCCGATTTGGATTGCGCGGCCATGAATCAAGTACACTTGAAGAAGTCGGCCGAGAAATTGGCCTCACCCGCGAGCGTGTGCGCCAAATACAAGTGGAAGCATTGCGCCGCCTGCGCGATATCCTTGAAAAACAAGGCTTAAGCGCTGAATCATTATTTGGTGTGGCGTAGTTAACCAGCATTAGCTAAGCACACATTCATATTCCCAGGTGGGCACTTTTTAACGCAGCAATCTATATTGCTGCGTTTTTTTATTGCGCAAAATTTTTGGTTCTATTTTCTTTAACTATTCGTTCTCCGCGCGTTTTACAGAATCTTTAGGGTTTAGCTGAACCATTAGCAATGGTCCATAGGCGCTGCTCGCGTGGTTACGCATTTCATGCCTTTAATATAAGCGTGGTGTGCAGATAAATCTGTTTTAATCAGATCTCTCGGCCGCCTTAATTAAGGTTGTCATATGGATTTTAAAGTTGGGATTTGGCTTTGCCATTTTTGTTATACCGTTTGAGCAAGAAGCGGCAGAAGGTGTTAGTGTCAGTGTTCACTGATATAGGGGCTAATGCTAGTCGCGCTGGCGCACTCATGGCGGCTTTGTAGCGGATTAACGATCTCCGAAAACTGTCTTGTTTGCTTAAGCGTCGTTAAATTTTAAACATACTGTTCATTCGCCAGGAGCATTCTCGGCAACGGCTTTTTCGTTGAACTAACTCTTGCATCGTTGCAGTCGACCGTGATTTTTAAAAATTTGCCGGAAATGCGCCGCCTATGTTTTTCATAACTTCCCTAGGTGCCGATCAAAGGCAATACCTACAATTTATCAATCTGCTTAATAATTAATTGGAGTCTGCATGACTGGTGTTTTTTCTTCTCTACGGCAGCTGCCGGGGGTGTTGATTGGGTTTCGCGGCGTTTCAACTGCTGCAATCATAGGCGGCTTGGTGGTGGGCGGCAGCACTCATTATGCTTCGGCCAAGGCGCCCCCTCACGACATAGCGCCAAACAAGCCTTCCCCTGTCGTGTTGCCAGCGCAATGGAATCAGGTGGTAAATCCAGTACCGATGGATGCGGCTATGGAGGCAAAAATTACTGAACTACTTAACAAACTGACCCTAGAGCAAAAAGTAGGGCAGATGATCCAGCCGCATATAGGTGCTGTTACTCCTGAGGAAGTTAAAGCCTACAACATAGGCTCGATTCTCAATGGCGGCGGCCAGAACCCCAACGATAACCCCAATTCCACCCCACAAGATTGGGTGCAGATGGCGGAGAAGTTTTACCAAGCATCTATGTCGGCTGAAAATGGGCGTATACCTATACCGGTGATTTGGGGCATAGATGCTGTGCACGGTCACAGCAATATGGTGGGCGCGACTCTATTTCCACACAACATCGCACTTGGAGCTACGCGCAATCCTGCTTTGGTCAAAGCGCTCGGTGCACTTACGGCAAAAGAAGTTTGTTCAACTGGCCAAGACTGGGATTTTGCACCCACGCTCGCAGTGGCGCGCGATGACCGTTGGGGGCGCGCCTACGAGAGCTTTTCTGAGGATTCAGAGCTGGTAGCTTTGCTGGGCGGCAAGTTTGTTGAAGGCCTGCAAGGTACTGCAGGTACTAAGGAATTTTTAGCGGAAGGCAAAGTATTAGCGACCGCTAAACATTTTATTGGCGATGGCGGCACCAGTTTTGGCGATGATCAAGGCTTTACCCAAGGTGAGGAGCAAGCGCTGTTGCGTACGCATTTACCTGGCTATATCAGTGCTCTAAATGCTGGAGTACAAACGGTTATGGCCAGTTATAGCACTTGGAATGGAACCCATTCTCACGTCAATGCACGCTTGATGAACCAGCTGCTCAAAGGTCAACTGGGGTTTGACGGCTTTATCGTCAGCGACTGGAAGGCCATCGGTCACGTTGCCGGCTGTTCATTAGATAATTGCCCCGAAGCCGTTAATGCAGGGGTGGATATGTTTATGATTCCCGATGCGCCGGACTGGAAAAGCTTTCACGCCAATGTAGTCGCTCAGGTGAAATCAGGCGTGATCACACAAGAGCGTATTGATGATGCGGTGCGACGAATTTTGCGCGTAAAAATGCGCCAAGGTCTGTTCACAAGGCCCGGCCCAGCTAAACGCGCTGCAGCGACAGCCGGTTCACTAGGCGCACCAGAACATCGAGCGCTGGCTCGACAAGCCGTGCGCGAATCTATTGTATTGCTCAAAAAGACCCAGGGCGTGTTACCGATTAAACCTAAAGCAAGAGTGTTAGTGGCGGGTGTTGGCGGAAATAATCTTTCCCGCCAGAGCGGTGGCTGGAGCGTGACCTGGCAGGGCATTGATGTACCCAATGAGAAATTCCCAGGTGCTACGAGCCTATATTCAGGTATAGCCGCCGCGATGAAAGCGGTCGGCGGTACAGCCGAATACAGTGAGCAAGGGACGTTTACCACTAAACCTGACATAGCGGTTGTGGTATTGGGTGAAAACGCTTACGCCGAAATCCAAGGCGATATTCAGAACCTTGCGACTTTGGAAGTAGAAAGCGGCAGTAAAACAGGGCTTAAACTGATTCAATCGCTTAAAGTGCAGGGTATTCCTGTGGTGGCTGTACTGTTAAGTGCACGTCCGTTGTGGGTAAATAAAGAGCTTAACGCGGCAGATGCATTTGTGGCAGCTTGGCAGCCGGGCACCGAAGGTTCTGGAGTTGCGGACGTACTAGTCGCCAAAATAGATGGTACGCCCAACGCAGATTTTAACGGTCGTTTAGGTTTCAGCTGGCCAGCCAATCCTTGCCAAACGCCAGTTAATAAAGGCGATGCTGATTACAAACCGCTGTTTGCCTTTGATTACGGCCTGAGGTACAGCAGTGCGCTTACGCCTTGGCAGCCGTTAAGTGAAGACACTAGTGAATACGTCTATGGCTGCAGATTAAAGAAACAGTTACCTGCCGCTAAGCAGCAGATATTCAAGCCGCAAGACGGTTGGGGTTGGAAAATAGAACTGCCAACGTTCGCAGGAGCCTGGGTTACTGAGCCTAAAACTGTCGGGCCTTTAACTGTAAAACCTCTGGCCGAAGGCGTTGCCGCCAGCTGGGATGGTAAGGGCGAAGCCCGCTTAATTCTGCGCAATAACAAAACGCCCCGTCACGATTTGTTACCGTTGCTGGCTAACCAAGGAGCTTTGGTCGTGGACTTAAAACTGCTCGCGCCAGTAAGTGATCCGCAGGGGATCGATATCAAGGTTTGGAGCACTGCGTTAACCTCCGGCACGGTGGACGTTAGTAAACTCTTGGCAACCTGGCCCCAAGGTAAATTCCAACCTCTTTCGATTGACCTTGCGTGTTTTGCCAAGAGCTTTGCGGATTTTTCTAAAATTGATGGCCCGTTTGCGTTGCAGTCAAAACGCGTCTTGGCCGTGGAAATTAATAATCCGCGTTACGAGCCTGGGCAGGCAAAAGCAGCGAGCATTAGCTGCAGTCCATAACTGTCCTTGCCGCCGCACGTAGGTGCAAGCCTACGGCGGCCGATAAAAGTTTGTATTGCTAAAATCGGGCGATAGTTATGCGCGCGGATTAGTGGACCGATGTTTTAGCTTTGGTTGAGACTTAGGGCGTGGTTGTGGTTTAAAGCGCACAACCACATGTGTTTTCTCTCACGCTGAATAAGAGGACGGCGTGTTAAACTCCCACGGATATTGACCGCTAGGCAAAGGAGTCCGTAGTGACTGAAGACGACCGAACTCGACTCGCGAGCAGCGCGCCGCGCGATGATAAAACGCGTTTGGTGCCTACCAGCACTGACGCTCCGGCTAGCGGCTTCTCCCGTCCTATTAGCGAATTACCTGCTGCATCAGTCCCCCCGCCTCAAACTAATAATGAGTACACTGAATACCAAGTCACCGGCAACGACTCGTCAGGCTTTGCCAAAGCACGCGCCATTGCGCAGAGTACATTGGCGGCAAACGGCACACTGTTAAAAAAGCGCTTTGTACTTGAAGAGATTTTAGGCAGCGGTGGCATGGGTACGGTGTACAAAACCCGTGATTTGCGCAAGGTCGAAGCGGAAGACCCCAATCCTTATATCGCCACCAAGGTGTTAAATCAGGATTTCAAGCAACACCCAGACGCTTTTGTAACCCTGCAGCAGGAAGCAGCCAAATCTCATACGCTCGCCCATCCGAATATAGTCACCGTGCACGATTTCGATCGGGATGGCGATGTTCTATTTATGACGATGGAGCTGTTGGAAGGCGAGCCACTTGATAGGCTCATTAAGGCCCATAGCGGCACGGGCATGGCAAAAGAGCGCGCGTTGAAACTAATTCAGGATATGGCTGCAGCCCTCGGCTATGCCCATCAACGCAATTTAATTCACTCAGATTTTAAACCCGGTAACGTATTTGTATCGGGCGAAGGGCGCGCCAAAGTGTTGGATTTTGGTATCGCCCGCGCCGCGTCAGTGGAAGCGCAAAAACACAGTTTCGATGCTGGCAGCCTAGGTGCTTTAACACCTGCATACGCCACGATCGAGATGCTGCGCGGAGAGCCGCCGAGTTTTGCTGACGATGTTTATGCGTTAGCCTGCGTGGCTTATGAAATGCTCGCAGGCAGCCATCCTTATGAGCGACGCTCGGCGTTACAAGCTTTGGAAAAGAGTCTTAAACCCAAGCGAATTGAAGTGTTGGGCGCGCGCCAATGGCGCGCACTGAGCCGAGCATTGTCGTTGGTGAAGGCCCAGCGGACGCCTTCGATTGCGGCTTTTATCGATGAATTTATCCCGAGCCGCACAGCCAAATTAGTAAAAATTGCAGCTTTAGCAGTAGCTGCATCGCTGCTCGGTGTGGGCTGGTTTGGCTACCAGCAGTACCAGGCCAAAGCGAAAATTAAATCCACCATCGAAGAAAAACTCAGTGAGGCACAGACCTGTTTTGCTGAAAGCCGCTTTGCCTGCGCGGTGGAACAGGCCATGGTGGTGGTGAGTTTGGACGGCGGTAATGCCAGCGCTGCAACCCTGCTTAAAAATGCCCAATTAGGTTTACAAAAACAACAGCAGGCAACACGGATTAATCATTTAATAAGCGAAGCGCAAAACTGCTTAACTGAAAAAAATTACGCCTGCACGCAAGTAAAAGCCAGTGAAATTCTCGACCAGGAGCCTAAACATAACGAGGCGAAGGCATTATTAGCCAAAGCGGATGCATTAATTAAAAGCACGGAAATTGCGGGCCTTATCAGCCAAGCTGAAGCCTGTTTAGCCAGAAACGATCTGGGTTGTGCAGAGGTATTAAATGAGCAGGTAAGCACGATTAATAAACAGCATCCCGATGCAGTAGCGCTTGCTACCAAAGTAATTGCCGCCAAAAATCAATCTATGCAAATAGAACAAGCTAGCACACAAAAAATAATGAGTTTAGTGAACGCAGGACGCAATTGTTTAGCACAGAATAATTTTACCTGTGCGATAACTCAGGCAAATGCAGCGCTTGCAATTGATAGGAGTTATGCCAGTGCTATAGAGTTAAAACAACAGGCCCAGTCCGCGCAAAAACAAACATTAGCGGCGCAAAATACGGTAAACGACTTACTTGATCAGGCGCAAAGCTGTTTGGATAATAAAAATTATGCGTGCGCTATTGCCAAAAGCGAAGCTGCATTATCTGTTATTCCCGGTAACTCACAGGCCTCCGGTATCCGCAGCAGAGCAGTTGAAACACAGCGGAAAATTAAAGCAGGTTTTTCCATTCAATAATTAATTTTAATCCCTTTAAGGACCACATTATGAAAACGCTCAGTCTTGCCCTTGTCTTAGCTTCACTCACCACCGTTTCTGCACATGCAGGTTTCGGTATAAACGACCTCAAAGATAAAGTGGATAAAAGCCACAAATGTGACCCGTCCGATCAAGGATGTAAAAACAAAGAGCATTTAAAGGCAGTAGCTAAAGTCGCGGCTGTTGCGGTCGCCGCTAAAGTAATTACGGATATGGTTGTTGAATACAACACTCAAAAAGTATCTGACGAAAGCAAAGTTATCGCTGAATACAAGGAAAAATATAAAACCTTGCCTCCTAAGCCCGTCGCATCGCTTTATACAACGCAGACCTTACCTGGCAAAGTAGTAGAGCCAGGTAAAAAAGTAAAAATACAGTCTGAAATAGAAGTAGTCCCTGGATCACAGCAAAAAGAAGCGTTAATCGAAGAGCGCATCAGTATTTTCGATAACGAAGATCACAGTAAAGAACTCAAAAACATGACAAAACAAGTCAATGCGCAAACCAAACGTGGTGGCCGTTATAAAAATGAGTTTTCATTTCAGCTACCTGAAGGTCTGCCGCAGGGTGTGTACCCAATTAAAACCGCTTTGTTAATTGATGGCCAGTCAGCTAAAACTGCCGATAACGATATTCAATTAGTATTACAGGTGAATCCAACTGGCCAAATGCAGGTTTTAGCTTTGGCGGGTAACTAATCAGGCAATTTAATTAAAGTTCATTAGGCTAATAAATTGGAAAAAAGGCGCCCTAGGGCGCCTTTTTTATTCTGGCCAATGACTGATGCGTTCTTCCAGCGGTGGTCGCACGCGATCCTCTGGCGTACCTGGGTAATTGCCAATATAAATAAAGCCTGCAATTTTGTGGTGTTCCTCAAGGTCGAGTAAAGCTTTGACTTTTTCGTGGTAGCTGTACCATTCGGTAAGCCAACAAGCTTTAAAGCCCAACGCATGTGTAGCAATTAGAATATTTTGGCAGGCGGCCCCTGCGGAAAGTACTTGCTCCCATTCGGGAATTTTTATATGGGGGCCAGCGGTGGAAATAACGGCAATTATCGTCGGCGCTCGTAAAAATAATTTCTCTTGAGTGGTTTTTAAATCTGCCGGGATATTGGGAAAATCGGCTTGGTAAATCTCCCCCAGAGCACGGCCAAAATTCGAACGTGCGGAGCCGGTAAATACTACAAAACGCCAGGGGCCTAATTTTCCGTGGTCAGGCACTCGGTGTGCTGCGCGCAAAATAACGTCAATTTGTTCCGCAGATGGGCCTTCACCTTGCATTTCTTTGGGGGAGACCGAGCGGCGTTGCAGTAAAAGATCAATTGTTTGCATAGTAATCCTGAATAAAAATTTTATTTTAGCCTGATTGTTTGGCTTCTGGAAACAAAGCAGGGCGATAAACTTCTCGGCTTTACACAAGGGTGTGCTATCACTTACCGCAGAGTAATTGAATTCCCTTTCGTCTTGCAGTGAGGAGGATCGGCGAGGAGTTTTGACTTACTGATGTTTTCAAATTTATTCAGCAGTTGACTCGTGCGCGGGCTTGCAGCGTTGGCGAATAAATTTAATGATGCTCCGATGAGTTCTGGAAGTGAGTGGTTTGCGAAAGCGTCGCCAATAGCCCGCGATGAGTGTCGTGTATATATTTATGGGATTTAGCAACATTGTCCAGTTCAGAATTAAAATCAGTGCGAGCTTAAGCTATGAAAGCGCTGCCAAAATATTTTTGTTATTTTTTAGCTAATATAGGGTTACTCCGTGAGCGTATTTACTGAGGCAATTTTCCATAATAGATTTCATTAAAGCCATTTTAATCTTCATGTGAATACAGCAATTTAACAATGATTTGCACTAAGGCAGATATGTATCTTAACCGCACTATAAATGCGGTTTTGCCCGCAGAATTACCCATTATTAATTCATGGAAGCAAAATCGAGCACTGTGCCTAGGATTTCGGTGTAAGTGGCTCATTTTTGATGCAATCCTTATCGCGTTATTTGAAATATCGGCTAACCTTAAAAACGCGCTCCTAGCCGGTTGAACTCCTATGGCATTACGCAAAGTGGTACCTAGAGCACACTTAGCTGCAGCTGTTGGCGCTTTGGTTGGCATACAAGCGCTATTCTTGCCGCAGACTGCGTGCGCTGAAGATTATTTAGATCTGAGCCCTGAGCAGTTGCTAGACACCCAAGTGCTTAGTGTGTCAAAAAAAATCGAAACTGTTGCCCAGGCACCTGCTGCAATTTTCGTGGTGACCAGCGAGGAAATTGCTCGCTCTGGTGTTACCAACATACCTGATGCGCTGCGCATGGTGCCCGGCGTGAATGTCGCGCGCCTGGATTCTAATAGCTGGGCGATTTCGATTCGAGGTTTTAACAGTCCACTGGCTAATAAACTCCTGGTGTTGATTGACGGGCGCAGCATCTATAACCCGGTGTTCGGTGGCGTGTTGTGGGAAGCGCATAATTTGATGCTCGCGGATATTGACCGCATTGAAGTGATACGCGGCCCTGGAGGTGCTCTTTGGGGGGCTAACGCGGTAAATGGCGTTATTAATATCATTACTAAACCTAGCCAAGACACGCAGAATACGACACTAAATGCGCTGGCAGGCAACGAAGAATCGTCTATGAGTGGCCGCTATGGCGGCAATTTTGGTGAAGAAGGTACTTATCGCGTGTACGCAAAAGCGTTTGAGGGCGATAATTCTCATGCTCCCTTAGGCGGCGAAGCCTATGATGCGTGGCGCGGAATGCGCACTGGATTTCGTGCGGACTGGGGCGCGCAGGGCGAAGCTGAGAGTTTTACCGTGCAAGGCGATGCTTATCAAACCTCCGCCGAGCAGCGCCGAGTTCATTACTCGCTTATTGAGCCTTTTGAGCCGGTGGCGAATCAAACTATTCGCTACGACGGCATTAATCTTCTCGGCCGTTGGATTGATCGAAATAGTGACGGCGGCCAACTGAGTATTCAAACTTATTTGGATTGGACGCGCCGCAACGAGCCATTCAATTTTATTGACGATCGCATTACCTATGATTTTGAGACGCAATATAATTTTGCACCTTCGCGCCTAAACGAATGGGCTGCAGGTGCGGGTTTTCGATTTATGGCTGATGACGAGATCGGCGATAACAACGTTGTATTTTCTCCTAAACAGCGTCGCAACAGCCTTTATAATTTATTTGTACAGGACAAAATTACCCTCGCACCTGAGCACTGGTTTTTAACTTTGGGTTCTAAATTTGAGCACAATGAATTTTCAGGCTTTGAGGTACAGCCAAATTTACGTCTGCAATGGCAACCGAGTAAAAGCCAAACTTTGTGGAGTTCTGTGTCGCGTGCCGTACGTACGCCTACGCCAATAGAAGAGGATTTAACCAGCACATTGAGAACTGCAAAGGGATTTAGAGCCGCTTTTGTGCCTAATGATGAATTTCAGTCTGAACAATTAACCGCTTATGAGCTGGGTTATCGTAATCAATTAACAGCGCTGCTGGCGGTTGATGTAGCGGCATTTCACAATATTTATGAACACCTGCAAACATACACCTTTCAGTCGTTTGAACCAGTGGTTAACGGCGTCGACCCACCGCATATATTGTTGCCGGTAAAATTCACCAATAATATGCACGGAGATTCCCATGGTTTTGAGGCAAGTGTTAATTGGGCGGTGCAAGAGAATTTAAAAATTGCGCTGGATTATAGTTATTTAAGCCTTGCTGTTACCGCAGTTGATCGCACTCAGGAAAGTGCAGAATTACTTTTTCCTAAAGAGCAAAAAGGGATAAAAGTGTATTGGAATGTGGCTAATAGCTGGACACTTGATACCACTATTTCCCACGTAGGCAAGTTGCCAGGCGGACAGGTTCAAGCTTATACACGTGTGGATATAAACCTCGGCGGTAAGCTTGGCAAAAACCTGCGCGCTAATTTGGTCGGACAAAATCTTTTAGAAAAAACCCACCGCGAATTTGGCAGTGTGGTTGATAATAACGCAGCGGAAATAGAGCGCAGTGTTTTCGCTAAGTTAACCTGGACATTTTAATGTGGATTAAGTGGATAGTTAAATCTGTGGTCATTGGTATATTGGCGGTTTACACCTGCCTTTATGCCTGGGCGGATGATTCTTCGTTACCGCTGTATGAGCAAAAAATTAAAGCTGGCTTAGTGTATAACCTTCTTAAATATACAGAATGGCCGAGGCTCTCAACTACAGCTGATACGCAAAACACGGACAATCGTGCAGGAGAAACCTTACATATTTGTGTATTAGGTGATGATCCATTTGATGGATATTTATCACCGCTGGCAGGTCGTACGGCCCAACAAGCTATTATTTCCATTGCGCATGTCACGCAGATACAACAGACCGGTGGATGTAAAGTCGTAATTATTCACCGCAGCCAAGAATTTCAACTGCCTCAACTGCTAAGTTTTTTGCAGGGTAAAAATATATTAACTATTAGCGATATGACGCAATTTGCCGAGCACGGCGGTATGGTGGAATTGACCCGTCAAAACGAAAAAATAAGCCTGCATATTAATACCGAATCATTAAACAGCGCCCGGTTGGCGATTGATGAGCGCATGCTGAAGCTTGCGAAAATTATATCGAACAAGAAGGGTGTTTAAATGAAAACACCGCAGCTTACCATTCGGATGACCTTATTGGTTATTGTTGCGGGGCTTAATTTTCTTATTGCTGTGTTAGTGGGCCATAGAGTTTATAAGTCCTGGCAGCATTACCAGCAGGCAGAATTGCTAAAATCTGGGGCTGCAGTCATTAATTCACTTTATATTGCCAATCAAAACCTATCTCAGGCACGCGCCGCTACCTTATCGACTATGTATTTGGCCCCGGAGGTTGCAGAGCCTATTATCCAGGATATGTTAAAAAGCCGTGAGGCCTCAAATAGTGCATTAGATTCGGCAATTACCGCTATGCAGCATCAAAACTCTGCAGATGTTAATACTGCCGCGATAAAAATGCAGCGCAAGCATCAGCAATTGCATAAAAGGCGCGATGAGGTAGATGCTGAACTCATGAAGCCGGTCGCCATGCGCAATCAAGACATAACTAATAAATTTTATGAAGAAAACACAGGCTTAATAGACGAGATTCAGGGTTTTATTTTAATTTACTCGCGCGCTTATCAAGGATTGGATTACGCTGTGAGCCAGCATGTAATTTTCGAATATTTTGTGTGGGAGCTTGCAGAATATTCCGGCGAAGAGTACGCGATCATAGGCCAGTTATTGGCGGAAAATAAATACCCCAGCCCAGCTCAAAATGAGAAACTGATATCGTTGCGTGAACGCATTGAATATGGCTGGGGTATTTTACGGAAATTTTCCTTAAATGAAGAGCTAGCCGGTCAGTTATTCCCATTAATGGAGGAAGCTAAAACGCAATATTTTTTCACCTTTGACCAGGTTAGGGATTTATTTTACCGTAATTATACATTCGAGACTGAGGCATCTTATCCGATTGACTCCGAACTTTGGTTGGGTATTTCTGCGCAAGCAGTGGATTCGTTACTGATGTTGCAAAATGCAATTCTTAATGATACGCAGCAGCGCGTTAATAAAATTGAAAACGATGCCAGGCGTGAAATATTCTTTAGTGCACTGATTTTTTTGAGTGCTGTATTAATTAGTATTTATTGCTGGGTGATTATCGCCTTTCGCGTGGCTCGGCCGGTCAATCTATTGGTCAATGCTCTATATAAAGCTACGCAGGAAAATATTTTTGATATTCCAAAGGTTGCCTATCAATACAGTGAGATTGGCAAGTTATTAAGCGTGCTGGAAGTTTTCCAACGCAATGCCAATAAAATGAAACAGTCTAATGACGAGCTTGAGCGTTTTGCCTTTATTGCCGCACATGATTTAAAATCGCCTCTGCGTGCGGTGGATAATCTTTCGCAATGGCTGGAAGAAGATTTGGGCGAGCAGCTACCGGAGGCGAGTAAAAAGCATATGGATGAGTTGCGTAAGCGCGTGCGTTTAATGGATAAAATGCTTGATGATACGTTGGAATACGCGCGCATAGATTCCAAAATAGATTCCCATATAAATGTTGTGGTAAGCGGCAAAGTGCTCATGGATGAGATAGTGGAACTTTTGGCGCTGCCGCCGAATTTTACGCTTAAAGTGGGCACCACTCTTGCGCATTTGCACGTACAAAAACTGCCGCTGCAGCAGGTGATGTTTAATTTAGTTAATAATGCTATTAAACATCATGATAAAGCGCGAGGTACTATCGAAGTAGATGCAAGTGAAAAAGCTACAGAATTTGTGTTTTTTGTACGCGATGACGGCCCAGGGATTGACGCTCAATATCACAAGAAAATCTTTGAAATGTTTCAAACATTACAGCCTAAGGATAAAAATAAAGGTAGAGGTATGGGGCTGGCAATGGTGAGAAAAATAATTACCGCCAACGGCGGGACAATAAAAATTGAATCCACAATAGGGCAGGGCTCGTTGTTTCAGTTCACCTGGCCTAAGTAGTGCGATGAGTATAGAGGCGAGTATATGTTGATAACCGGAGATGACATGCGTGAAGTAGTAAATGTATTGATTGTAGAAGACGATGATGTGGACGTTGAATTACTCAAGCGGCTGTTTGCTAAAAAAAGTATAAAAAACCCTATCTACTATGCTTCCAACGGCCTAGAGGCATTGGAGATTATGCGCGGCGAAAATAATCACGCCCAAGTGCCCAAGCCTTATATTGTCCTATTAGATATTAATATGCCTAAAATGAATGGTATTGAATTGCTACGAGCCATGCGCAGCGATGAACAGCTCAAAGATAGTGTGGTGTTTGTGCTTACAACATCTCCTCGCGATGAAGATAAGGTGCTGACGTACAAACTTAACGTAGCGGGCTATTTTCTTAAAAAAGATATTAAAGATTTAATCAGCTTACTCAGTTTGTATTGGGAGCTTAATGAATTTCCCGAAACTCATTGATCTAGCGGCGACATTGCAGGCGAATAGCAACTCTATAAATAATAGTAACATTTGGTAAGGTATTTCCAACAAACCTTATATCTATAAATATTTTACATATCCTAATATTCGACATGTCGAAATATCTTCATGTCGCAATATCTTTATATAAAGTCTCGCTAACAATAACAGCATTCAACATGGCTAATGAATAGGCAGTTGCACACGTGTCTAGCCCAGTGTCAATTTTTTATGCTAATGTCGGCGAGTCTTATCGCGGTTGGAATATCGAATTCGTTAAGCAGATAATTCCTTAAAGCGAGCATGCATGGCTAAAAATGTCCAGTTTTTAGCCATGGCTTTGCCAAATCTGCCGCCACCCTTCGCATATATTGCTGGGTACTTCCTCGCACATCATGCGTCAGTCAATTAGTTTAGCTGCGCATCGCTGGGATATCAGTTCGGGTGAAAGACACATAACTGTAACCAATGGTTGCTAGGCAGTACTTCGGCGGTTGCGAGTACTGGCATCTGGCGTTAATCAATAGTTCTTTGGAGTTATCACCATGAGAAACGAATTTAACCTATTAAAATTATTACCTTTATGTATATTTTTAAATGCCCCGCTCGCTTCGGCTAAGGTTGAAGATGTAACCATTGATGGCGGCGATGCTATTTTCCTAGCGGGCCGTACAGACCTTGTTATTCCCGAGGCCGGTGCTGCCTGGGATGGCCCGGGTGATCACACTATTCGTCATCCCGGCCCTACACCTGAAGAAATTGTAGAGACGCTGCCACCTATTTTTGCCGTTTCATCCGGTGATGTAATTCGTGCCTTAGATCCCGCAGTTGGCGGCATTAATTTTTTTAATGGTACCGGCGCACCCTTGTATGGGCCTTCGGGAAACGGATTATCTGGCAGTAATTTGTCCGCCCTTGGTGGAATAAGCGGCTATATTGGGCCGCAAGGGGCGCTGGCCGGGGTATTTTTAACCGATGCCATTCCTGTTAACGGAGCACCTGACACGCTTAATTTTAATCCAGATGGTTTAGGAGCTGAATTTTCGGTGCTAAATCCAGGATTGGGACAGGTGTTTTACATTGGCGATGGCAAAACAGCTAGCGGTGATTTTCAAACCTTTATCGCACCTTTAGGTGCTTCACGCTTAGCCTTGGGAATTCCCGATGGTTTTGGATTTAATGGTGGCCCGGGCGCTTATGATGATAACGATGGGAGCTATGCCATTCGATTAGGTATCAATGAAATTCCTACTCCAATACCCGAGCCGTCTATTTTATGTATGTTACTGGCGGGGCTCGCCACCTGTAGAGTATTCACTCGTAAACGTGTTTAAAGATTTGTAGGCATTTATTTAAAATCCTTTTCGACTAATAGGGATCTGCCGCATGTGCAAGCTTGTGGCAGGTTCGCAAGCGTTGTCTCATCAGTTGAATCTCACAAAATCTCACATTAAATATATTATGTGCAGCCTGCCTTCGTTGAGCGCTTTTAGGTAGCGATTTGAGTAGTAATTGGCGGCCAAATGAAATTGACTTTATGTGAACTGAGGCTTAGCAAAAATTGCCCGCAGCAAATCTTTTATAATCAGAATTTACTTTGATTTGAGTGGCTGGTAAAAATTAATTAGTTGATATTTTAAAGCGTAAAATGGTGTCCATAAGATTTTTGGCGTTGCCGTGTAATTGTTGGCTATACCGAGTGGTGTTATGGATTTGCTGCAAAATGGTATCGGCCGACTGACTCAAAATATTGGTACTTTTTGATAATTGCTCAGCTGCTATTGCCTGTTGCGCAGCGGCAGCAGCAATGTGGCGGTTTAAATCATCGAGCAATTCTATATCGCGCACAATAGTATTTAACGTGTCGCCAGCGGCAGTGGTGCTGTCGATCGAGTTTTTTGCGCTAATGTGGCTTTGATTAATAATGTCCAACGCAAGAGCTGCACGTTTTTGCAGCTTTTCAATTACAGAACGGATTTCTGCTGTAGATTCCTGAGTACGTTTAGCTAATGAGCGCACTTCATCGGCCACAACTGCAAAACCTCGTCCTTGTTCACCCGCCCGCGCAGCCTCGATAGCTGCATTTAAAGCTAATAAATTAGTTTGTTCGGCAATTGAGCGTATTACTTCGAGCACTTTTCCTATAGCCGTTACATCGCTTTGTAAATCGGTGATGATGATCTTTGCTTCATCAACTTGATGGCCCAGTTGAACAATATTTGTGACTGCATCTTGTACTTTTGTTTGCCCTTGCGACACATTTTGCCGCGTGGAATAAGTAGCTTGTGTAGCGTGCGAGCAGTTGCTTGCCACTTCGCGCACAGTGGCAGCCATTTCTGTGGCAGCAGAAGCTGATTGTTGCGTTTGCAGTGACTGTTGCGAAATTTCGGCGCGGCTGGTATCGGCACCTTGTTGCACGGCAATTGTTGATTGGTTTACTTCCTGCGCTGCCGTTTGAATTTGCTGAATTAATAATGCTACTTGATGCACCGTGAGATTAAGGTGTTCTGCTGTTGCGCCGAGCGTATCCTTAGAGCGGACTTTAAGCCTAAATGCAAAATCACCACTGCACATATTAGTTGCTGCTTGGCTTAATTCACGTGTGTTTTGCGTAATCGAGATAAGAATGCCGACTGCGCAATAAACGCCGAGCAGTGTAATTCCCGTTAATAGTGCTATTAGCCAAATGCATGTGAGCCTGCTGCGTGCTAATTGTTCATCGACGCTTGCGGAAAATATTCGGGCAATTATGCTATCGAGTTCGAGAATGTTGCCGATTGCTCGCGTACCAAGCTCAAAATATTGCGGCGCTTTCAAAGAAGGCGCTTTCTCGCCGAACTGTTCATCGGTTGAGTCTAGAAATTGCAATAAGCTTTTTTGTGCTGCGTCAAATGCAGCTTGCGTGACGGATTTATTAGCAGCATCTTGATTTAATTGTTCAACATTTAGCGAAAAGGCTGCGCGAAGATGATCTGTAGCACCTTTAAGGCTCATAATTTCAACGCGCTCAAAGTCAGTTAGCGTATTATCCGCTAAAGCACCAGCGCCTTTACCGCGCAATTTACCGATTTCTTCCACTAAAGCAGGGAGGATAAACAGGCTTAAATCGCTGCTATAGCGACTGCTTAATTCGTTGTGTGTCAATAATTGAAAATCATCGGCAATGACAGCGATGATGTTTTGAATTTCTAAAATCGCCGCACTGTGCAATTTAAAACTTTGCGCTGAGGGTGTGCCAGTTAAATGATTAAAACGCAAGGCGTCAAAATGTTTTTCAACTGCTTCAACACCTGATTGTTTTAAATTAGAGGATTGCTGTAGATGTTTAACGGTTTGGATGTCGGCATCAATAGCCTTTTCTAATGGGATAATGGCGTCGCTTGCGCCACCATTTAGCGCTTGAGCGCTTAGTCCTCTATGCTGAGCTATTTTGACTAATAAAGGCTTTAATGCGTTTACCCATTCTAGTCCTTGCGCCTGAATATTTGCTTGTTCTGCACCATCTACAGCGCGCAGCAGTTTTTCGCCACCCAAGGCTAAAAAGGGAATTAAAAACATCATTACGAGCATGGCCAATTTGTTGTTGAACGACAACGCATTGGCAAGCGTAAGGGCGGGGTTGAACAGCGTGCGCATGAAAATACCTAAAATACAGGGAAGCGAAGAGCGCAGGTTGCGCGTCCGTGTACGACTTACACCTATGCAGGCACTCTTAACGATAGCAAATGAATGCGCTGCAGCAAGTATTCGCCTAATGAGCAACAGGTGAGCATCGCCGAGTTGACGTATAATCGCCGCCTTTTAAACTCTGGAAGATTTTTATGACGGTGCGCACTCGCATAGCTCCTTCACCCACCGGCGACCCGCACGTAGGTACAGCCTATATCGCTCTATTTAATTTGTGTTTTGCTCGCCAGCACGGCGGCCAGTTTTTATTGCGGATTGAAGATACAGATCAGCAACGCTCCACACCTCAGTCTGAAGCAGCCATATTAGCGTCGCTGCGCTGGCTAGGATTAGAGTGGGACGAGGGCCCAGATGTTGGCGGCCCCCACGGCCCGTATCGGCAGAGTGAGCGGGCGGCTATTTATGCGCGCTATGCCGAGCAATTGCTGTTTCATGGGCACGCATTTAAATGTTATCGCACAGCACAGGAATTAGATGCGATCCGTGCTGCGCGCAAAGAAGCGGGTATTTCTACGGCGTTAAAACCTTCGGATCTTTTGCTATCTGCCAGTGAAATTGCACGGCGCGAGGCGGCGGGCGCTCCGTATGTTGTGCGAATGATGGTGCCGGAAGAGGCAGGCCCCTGCCCAGTGCCGGATATGTTACGTGGCACTATAGAGCTGGATTGGAGCCAGGTGGATGCGCAGATTTTATTAAAATCCGATGGCCTGCCGACTTATCATCTGGCGAATGTCGTCGATGATCACTTAATGCAAATTACCCATGTAATTCGCGGTGAAGAATGGATTAATTCAGCTCCCAAACATATTTTGTTGTATCAGTATTTAGGTTGGCAGGCGCCGGTATTTTGCCATTTACCGCTTCTGCGCAACCCGGATAAATCCAAACTGAGCAAACGTAAAAACCCCACATCAATTTTGTATTACCAACGTATGGGTTATTTGCCGGAGGCCTTATTAAATTATTTAGGCCGTATGGGATGGTCGATGCCGGACGAGCGGGAAAAATTTACGCTTGCGGATATGCAGGAAAATTTTGCAATTGAGCGTGTATCTTTAGGTGGGCCTATTTTTGATATTGATAAATTAAATTGGCTCAATGGAATGTGGATTCGCGAAAATAACAATACCGAGCAGCTGGCTGCACGTCTGGTGGCCTGGGCATTAAACCAAGAGAATTTATTAGCAGTAATCCCGCATGTGCACAAACGCTTAAATACGCTGAGCGATTTTATGCCTATCGTGGGGTTTTTATTAGCTGGCCGCTTGCCTATAACTGCACATGCGTTTGATGACGTTAAATTGGATGCAGACACGCGCATTAAAGTTTTACAGTTTGCATCCTGGCGCATGGAGAGTTTGCAAACCTGGGATAAAGATTCTATCTTCGCAGCATTAAAACAATTAGCCGATGGATTAGGTATAAAAATGAAGGATTTTGTTGCACCTATTTTTATGGCTATTAGCGGTTCATTAACGTCGTTTTCCGTTGTTGATGCTATGGCACTACTCGGCCCAGATATGTCCCGAGTGCGCTTACGCGAGGCTATAGAATTATTAGGTGGAGTCAGTAAAAAATCCGCTAAACAATTGGAAAAAGACTATGCAACACTTATTTCCCCTGCAATTACTGAGGAGTAAGTGCGGATTTTTAAAGTTTCGATTGGGGGTTGACGGGATTAGCATGCATCCCTAGAATGCGCGCCACTGTCCGCTACACGGCTAGGACGGGGCTTTAGCTCAGCTGGGAGAGCGCTTGCATGGCATGCAAGAGGTCAGCGGTTCGATCCCGCTAAGCTCCACCAAATTTGAAAACCCTTTAGGCGAGCCTAGAGGGTTTTTTTATGGGCGCTATTCAGATCCAAGCGCTTATTTATGTTTTGCCTCCGCAGCAGCAAGCATCGGCGTGAGCAGTGGCCAGACGTTGGCTAGCACCCGCTGCTGTGCCGCTTCAGTAGGGTGCAACCCATCAGCCTGCATAAGGCTTGCATCTGCGGCAACGCCTTCTAATAAAAATGGCACTAATGGAATTTTATAGCGCTGCGCTAATCGTTCATAAACTGCGTAAAAGCCTTCGGTATAACGCTTACCCAGGTTTGGCGGCAGCCGAATGCCAATGAGCAAAACATTTTCAGACTGTGATTTTGCCAGCTGAATTAATTGGCTAAGGTTTTCTTCAATTAATGTCAGGGGTTTGCCTTGCAAACCGTCATTTGCGCCCAACTCAAGCAGAATAATCGCAGGCTTATGCTGTTTTAGCGCATCCGGCAGTAGTGCCAATCCTTGTGCTGTAGTTGCGCCGCTGATTGAGCGGTTGACCAGCGTATATTGCGGTATGCGCTCTTGCAGGTAATGAGGCCAGCTGCGTGTAGGGGCAATATTGTAGGCGGCGCTTAGGCTGTCGCCGAGTAGTAATACCACCGGTTTTTCCGCCCAGGCCTGTGCGCTCAGTAGGCTTAACATAATGACAGCAATACGAATGAGAGAAAAAATCATGTTAGATGTCTCGAATGTGAGTCATAAGGTGAGCTTGTCAGATGGTACTGACTTACCTTTGTTGCATCAGGTTTCATTATCTGTAGCAAAAGGCGAATCAATTGCCATCATTGGCGCATCAGGCTCCGGCAAAACAACGCTGATTACACTGATGGCCACACTGGATTTACCCAGTAGCGGCAGTATTCTAATTGATGGCCAGGATGTAACTGTATTAAACGAAGAAGCTCGAGCGCAGATTCGCGCGCGCTATATCGCTTTTGTATTTCAAAATTTTCAACTTCTCGATGGTTTAACCGCCGAAGAAAATGTCATGCTGCCGCTAGAGGTGCGTGGTGTTTCCGCGGCGCAAAGTGTTGCGCAGGATTATTTAAAGGCCGTGGGGTTAAGTGATCGCCGCTATCATTATCCTGCACAATTATCCGGCGGCGAGCAGCAGCGTGTAGCCTTGGCAAGAGCATTCGCCTGCCGCGCACCTTTATTATTTGCCGATGAACCAACCGGTAATTTAGATGTGGCAACAGGGGCGAAAATTGCCGATTTATTATTTCAACTTAATCAGCAAGAAGGTACCAGTTTAATTTTAGTTACGCACGATACCGCGCTTGCAGCGCGCTGTGATAAACGCTATCAAATGACGGCTGGGCACTTGGAGTTGTTGCCGTGAGTGGGCCATTTAAAATTCTCTGGCGCCAATGGCGCAGCCGCAATTTGCGTTTAATGTTGCTAAGTCTAGTCATTGCGATGGCTACTTTATTAAGTTTGCAATTATTAACCACACGATTGGACAATTCCGTTTCTGGCTCCGCCAAAGAATTACTCGCTGCCGATGTGCGTTTAGAAACCAGCGTACCGTCTGATGAAAAAATACAGGCACTTGTAACGCCATTCAGCCAGCGCATAAGTCGGGTTATTGAATTTCAATCAATGATATTTACCACCGCTGCTGACGAAGGGCAAATTGCTCAAGTCAAAGCTGTCGAGGCAGGTTATCCATTTTATGGACATTTGCTTAATGAGCAGGGGCAACCTATTGCCGGTGAGCCAAACTCTGCTGAGGCATGGGTAAATCAGCGCCTTGCGCAAAGGCTTAATCTTGTTCTCGGTGATATCGTAGATATAGGTGAGGCGCAATTTCGCATCAGTGCTATTTTCACTACCGAGCCTGACAATCCTCAAGGCGCGTTTGCACTGTCTTCTCGTGTACTCATTAATTATAGCGATGTATCCCGCACGCAAAGTATCGGCCCAGGTGCGCGAGTTAATTACACGTATTTATTGTTATTAAAACCAAACGCTCAGGCCGCGTTGGAAAAGGCCTTAAAACCTCAGCTGGATGCTCATACCCGTTTAGTAACCTTAAATAATTACCGTTCCACTAGCCAAGATTTTATCCAGCGTATGAGCACGTTTTTATTATTGGCAGGGGCGCTGGGTGTAATGCTCAGCGGTGTGGCTTTGGCGATTGCCGCGCAAGAATATACCGCGGCTTTACAGCAGCCATTTGCGTTGTTAAAAACCTTCGGTATGGGACCTGTCGCCGTAGCGCAATTATTTTTGCGCTTCGGCCTGGTATTTTTTGTAGTTGCAGCGTTACTCGCCGTTGCGCTAGGTTTTATCAGCCAGTTGGCATTAATGTATGTACTAAAAAATTATTTGGCTAATACAACAGTTACACTGTTTAAGCCAATTTTCGCAAGCGTGCTGGCAGGTTTTATTTTACTACTCGCATTTGTATCGGTACCTGTATGGCAGTTGTGGAGGCTGGCGCCAGCGGCGAGTTTGCGAGAGCAAAAATTAAAAGTAAAAAGTGCGTTGGTGCCAGGTTTTGCCGCCGTATTTTTAATTATGGGTGTGCTTACACAGGCTTGGTTGCTCACTGCGTGCTTATGTGTTGGCAGCGCAATTTTGGTGTTGTTAGTAGCTGTAGGAGCACAGCCGCTAATTAATTATATTGGCCGTATCGGCCAGCGTTTACCTAAAGCTTGGGCCGCAGGTTTTTTGGCGTTAAAACGCCACCGCAAGGGCAACCGCTTTTTACTCGCCGTATTGGCTTTATTATTAGTGCCGGTAATTGTAATGGCGCAACTGCGCAGCCGTTTGGTGGATGCCTGGCAATTGCAGTTGCCTAGCAATGCCGCTAATTATTTTTTATTTAATATCTACGCCCAGGATAAACCACCATTAGAACAATGGCTTGCTGATCAACATGTAAAAGGCTCACTTTTTTATCCTATGTGGCGTGCACGCATTACGGCTATTAATCAGCGCCCGCTTGCAGAAGTCGCTCCTGAAGAGCAAAACAATCCATCTGTCAGACGGGAAATTAACCTGACCACGAGCGCACAAATACCTGCAGGTAACGAGATTAAATCAGGCGGCTGGTGGCAAGAGAGTGAACAGGCTGAGTTATTAATTTCTATTGAAGAGCGCATAGCGCAAACCTTAAATATTAAAATTGACGATCATATAATCCTGAGCCTCGCAGGCGAAACGGTTGAAGCAAAGGTAAGCAGCATTCGCTCGGTACGTTGGGATAACCTCGCGCCCAACTTTTTTCTTATTACCAATAAACCGCCGCAAAACGAGCAAAGCGCTAATTGGATTACTAGCTTATATATTCCTGAGTCCCAGCGAGCAAGTTTGATTAGCATTCTTAAGCAATACCCGAACATTACCGCTATAGATGTTGCCCAAACCCTTAACACGTTTCGGCTGTTAATTCATAAATTATCTCAGGCAGTGGAATTAGTCTGGGTATTTATGCTGGTGGCGGGTTTAATTGTATTGTTTGCCAGTGTGCAAGCAAGTCTGCCATCGCGCAGACAGGAAGTAGCGCTGCTGCGTGTGGCGGGTGCAAGCAGGCGGTATGTGGTTTTTAGTGTAACGGGGGAATTTTTTATCCTCGGGCTGGTTGCTGCGACTACCGCGTTAATAGTAAGTGAAGGAATTTTGTATTGGCTGCAGGTGCGACAATTTAAATTAGATTATCAGACTGCCCTGTGGCCGTGGGTTTGTGTGCCTCTGCTCGGCTCGGTTAGTATTGCCGCGCTGGGCGGTTTTTATTGCCGGCAATTGATATCAGTTGCGCCTGCGGCTATTTTGCGCGAGCAATCGCGCTAAAGTTTTTGATAACGCTTTTATCGTGTGCATGGAGGTGCGAATTTATTCGTACCTCCTGGCTCTTCTGTGCGAATAAATTCGCACCTGCAAATTTCACTAAATTCAATCTGCGGGCTTTTCGATAAATTTTATCTCAAAAATTAACCTGCCGATTTAACCCGAGCCAGTACCTGGATTTGGGCGGGAAAGTGTTGTAGGCTGCAACATCGCCTCAGTCTGTCGCGAATTATGCGGTTACTTTTTATTGGGCGATGTGTTACTCACTTTGCTCTTCGCTATTAATAGATAAGCCTAAGCCACCGCAGATTTAAACGTCGCTGACCGTTATAAAAAAATCTTTAAATGTGCTCCACACCGCCCACCACCTGTAAACCCACGTCACATAATCTCTAGAGCGATCATGATATTGTAAGATAATCATCCTGGATGATGCTGCACTGCGCTAATTATTTTATTGGGTCTGGCGTGCTTAACTAGGTGTACGGTTAAGCGCAGCTAATTGACACAGTTCAGCCCATTAGTGAAATCCAAAAAAATAGGTTTTAAACACTTATGAAAATATTTAATAAAAAGCCGATAGCATCGGCGGCACAACTCTCTGTAGTATTTTGTTCACTTGTAATGGCTGGTTGCACGGGCGCAGGTTCAAGTTCTAGCAGCAGCTCTTCATCCTCTTCTAGTTCATCAAGCAGCTCATCTTCTTCAAGCTCTTCTAGTAGCTCTAGTTCCTCTGGCAGAACTTCCAGCAGCAGTTCTAGTTCAAGCAGTAGCTCCAGTTCAAGTTCAAGCAGCAGCTCCAGCAGTTCAGGTTCAAGCACTAAGAAATTCGTCGGTAATATCACCACTAGTGGTGCCGTGCGTTCAGACTTTATGCAATATTGGGATCAAATCACGCCAGAAAACGAAGGCAAATGGGGCTCCGTTGGAGGTACGCGCGGCCAATTTAATTGGTCTGCATTGGATAAAATTTACGATTTTGCGCGTAAAAATAATATTCCAGTAAAAGCGCATAACTTTGTTTGGGGCCAACAGGCGCCAAGTTGGATTAACGGATTAAGCGCCGCTGATCAGCGTACAGAAATTGAAAAATGGATTAAAGCCTACTGCGACCGTTACCCTGATACTCAGATGATTGACGTGGTTAACGAAGCACTGCCGAGCCACGCACCAGCCAACTACGCTAAAAATGCATTCGGTGATAATTGGATCACTGAAGTATTTAAATTAGCGCGCAAACATTGTTCGAACGCTGAATTAATCTATAACGATTACAACTTTTTGACTTGGGATACTGATGCGATCATGAAAATGATCAAGCCTGCCGTAGATGCAGGTGTGGTGGATGGCCTGGGCATGCAAGCGCACAGTTTGTATGATCCTAAAGTCTGGTCTGCAGCAGAAATAAAAGCGAAGTTAGATTTAATTGCTACTTTAGGTACAGATCTATATATCTCTGAATACGATATTGAAGCCACGGACGACAACAAACAATTAGAATATATGAAGATGCACTTCCCAATATTCTATGAGCACCCTAAGGTTAAAGGTATTACGTTGTGGGGCTATGTTGTAGGTACGACTTGGAGAGCGGGTACTGGCTTGGTTAACACTAATGGCACCCCTCGACCTGCTATGACTTGGCTGATGAATTATCTGAAAGAGAAAAGAAAGTAATAACTAAGGCTTGAGCTAACTTAAGGTTAGTTCGGGTCCATTTTTAAATTTATTTTTGAAAGCCTAATAAAGCTACCGAGTAATTTTAAAACCCCATTTACTTAGAGCACAGCGTTACACTCGTGTAACAGATGTGTGCAAAGGTAGGTGGGGTTTTTTAATTTTACGAATTCTGTTTAGGTTAACGCCTATCATTATTTTTCTGGTTTTAATGTAGGCGCTTGTGCGGTTGTATCGACTGGCTCTTTTTCAGTAATTTTGCTATCGGTTGTGCCTGCATAAAACACCAATATTTTTACCGGTGTAGTGCCGATTGTGCGCCCGTTATGCAGAGTGTTTACTACTTCCGCCAAGGCCTCGCCTTTTTTAATTATTTTGCGCGCCCCGTTTTTTAACGTAACTTCCAATTCGCCCTCCAAAAGCATGCCAAATGAAGGTACAGCGTGTAAATGCCAACCGGTTTCACCACCCGGTGCAATCTCAACAATCATCCCGGTAATTTGCGCTGTGCCCTTTGGGTACTCAAGGGCTTTGCCATCCCAGCTGGTTTGGGTTTTTAACAAGGGCGTGACCTTCACGCCCGTGCTTGCTTCAATGCTAAAGCAGGGTGCAGAGGAGTAAGCCAGTAAACAGGCAACAACAATTGAAGTTATACGCATAAAGGAGCCTAGAAGTAAAAAAATGAGCAATCGACTAATCATCGATTAAAGAGCGGCGAATTTTAGCCGATAACCCTGTGTCGCGCGGCAGGATTATGCCAGGTTATGTTTCCTATTCTCCCCATTAAGCTTCCTATTATTCCGCCCCGAGCGGCAACTGATGTCACGCCTGTGGAAAAGATTCACGAGCGCTCAGTGCACCGGGTACCTGCTTCCCCCGGTGATGAAAGTGAACGCCGAGACCGCGACGAGCGGCGCCAGCAAAGTAGGCCGCGCCTTAAGGGTTATGATCTGCGCTCGGGCCGAGACCGTCGTAAAACCTCCCGTTCTGCACCTATTATCGATTTGGATGTTTAATTGGCATCGTTTTAGCAGTTGCTATGGAGACACTAACAATTTCGGCAAGCACTTGCCGGACGTATTTTGAGGATGGTTACCATGGCAATTCCCTACACTAAAGCTGCGCAATTAATGAATGAGCAAATTGAAACAATTACTTCGCACCAAATCATTTCTCTTTTAATGGAAGGTGCCCTTGAGCGTATTGACCAGAGTATTTTGGCGTTACATGCTCAACAGCTTGAAGAGCATTACACATTAAAGGATAAGTTAATCGCTATTATTAATGGCTTGCGCAATTGTTTGGATTTTGAACGCGGCGGTGATATAGCGCTCAATTTAAACGAATTGTATATGTATATGGCCGAGCGGTTAGAAGATACCGCAGGTGATGCCCATTTATTAGCACTTAGTGAAGTGCGCCAATTAATGCTAGAAGTTAAAGCCGGTTGGGATAATATGCCTAAAGATGTAGTAGGGCAGGCGGTTGCGGCTTAACAGGTAAAAAGGAGTTGTGTAATTATTGCGTCTGCTGAGTTGTACAGCATCTGATTTAACAAAAAACCGCCAATGAAAAATCGGCGGTTTTTTGTTGCAGAGATACAGAAAATATATTTCACAGGTCTATTTCGTTAAATTCCTTATTAATATATTCCTGATTCTTGTGATAGCTTTGTTGAAAGATTAACGTGCTTTGCGAGGCTTTATTATGCCGAATAAAACTAGCCCCGATAAAAATAACGCAAGTGTCGGCGGCAGCGGTACAGAGGAGATTTGAATGGTGTCGTAAAAGGCTCCAGAGGCTAGGAGCACATTACGCACTCCGTTGACCGGCGCCGTCAAGGTCACAACGGCACCGGGAACGCTTTGATCAAATGCTAACTGACCGAGAATATTTTTATTGCTATCTAAAAAATACAAAGACGATGGAGTTAGATCACCGTAGCTGCTGTTATCTAAAACTACGGAAAATTCTGTTAAATTAATTGCCGCATCAAAATGCATTAATACTGGTTGCCATAATGCGTTTAATGCGTTGCTGCCGGAATCCGAAGCCCCGTAATTAAAGCTTAAAGGGTTATCAACCGTTACGGGCGTAGATACATCATTGAATGTGTCAATTTGCCACTTTTGAGTATTAGGGATTTCATCGCCAAAAGTATCTAGATCGTTTACATAGTGCGCTTGATAAAATGTAACCCCGCTAGGTGCTGCAGAGTTAGCTGTTGAGCCTGCCACGACTGAGTCGAAATTAATTTCAACGGAGGCGGCAAAGCTCTGGTTTGCCGCAAGTGTGCACAGAGCAATAAAACTGATAGGCAATAATAATTTTTTCATAAAATAGTCTCCTCAACGGGCGCGAATTTATTTCGCGCCGCCTACAGCTGCTTGCATAATGGAGAAAAACACCTCGGTATTATCCATAACGCCACCAAATAAGGCCGCACCGCGCCCATAGGCGGAGAGCGGAATATCGCCACCGGTATGTGCAGCAACGGCGGAACTGAGCGGTATTTGCCCGGTAATTAAAAACCCTGTGGAAGCATCGCGTACTTGTGGGTCAGTCGGATAGGTATTTAAGGGCGCAGCATTATTAAATGGTTGTTGCGAATCGCGTAGCGGTTGCGCATTGGTACGCCAGTCTTCATAGCGATCGACGTTGGAGGCATAGCCAATTAACATTTTATAGTCGGGATCGGTTGAAACCGGATAACCGTCGGTGGCTTTAATGTATTTAGGAAAGCCTGCCGCATCATAGGTGCCCACAACTGCATCGCGTTTTGCTGCGGATGTATTCGCGCCCGCCGCTAAATCGGTATCCGTTTTTGTGGAGGCGCCAATAATTGCGACACCCGCACACTCGTGATCGGCGGTAATTAAGACTAATGTGTCTGGGTGTGTCGCGGCGTAATCTTTGGCTTTTTTAATGGCGTGATCAAATTCAATTGTATCCATAATAAAGCGCTCGCTATCCATGTTATGCGCTTGTTTATCAATGGAGGCACCTTCAACCATTAATACAAATCCGTTCGGACTATTTGCATCCAACACATCCAGAGCTTTTTGCGTCATTTCATCAAGCATCGGCTGATTAGGAAAACCAAAATCATTTACTACTGCTGCATTGCCGCGGCGGCCAACAATTTTATCCAGCGCCACATTCATATTCGAATAAGCAAATAAACCGAGTAATTTAGTGGGCGTGCCAACGGCATTTAATGTGGATGCATCTGAGGCGTAGGCCCAACCGCTGCTTTGAAATTCACTGAGTAAATTTCGCGATACGTCTATTGCACCGGGTGCCACGCCCCAGCCACTGACAACATCCGAGGGTAATAAATAATCGTTACTTGCTGCACGTGCTGATCCGGGAGTGGTACTGGGTAAAAACCATTTGCGTCCTCCACCGAGTAAAACAGTTAAACCGGTTTTATTCGCGTCGTCATAAAATTGGTCGACAATGCCAGTGCCTGCACCGCGGTTTGCCGTGTGCACTGCGTTCGCCGCTGGCGTTGCATCAAATACGTCAGCTGTGGTTACTATGCCGAGTTTTTTCCCTTGCGTGCGGGCTAAAAACTCCGATAGATATTCAACACGCGGGTTATCAAATGCGTCTTTGGTATCGTCGGGCCATACGCCTTCTTGATTATTTTGCGCTTTATTTCCCGTTACATAATTGGACATGCCGGGTGCTGAGTCAGTAATAATAGAATTTAATGACGCAGTCATAATCATTGCAGTGTTTGGAAATGTATCCATTGTTAAACGCTCTTTGGCTTTTCCCTGCGCATAACCATTTAACATAATTCGCGCGGCGGTGCGGTGGCTTGCACCCATACCATCGCCGAGCATAATAATGATATTTTTCGCTTTGCGGCCTGTGTTTGCAGTAATTCCCACTACTTCAAAATTGCCGTTGGCAGAAGCCTGCTGATTATCACTTTGCGTAACTTTTACTGTGAGTGTATGCATGCCCACAGATGTATTGGAATAAGCGCGCAGGCTTGCCACTTTTGTATCGGCAGGCAGGCCTGCCACTAAAGCCGTGCCTGTGATATATGAAACACTGCCCACGACGGGAATACCATCAATTAAAAATTGCACGGACGAAATAGTTTTACCTGCATCCGGGCTCACCGTCGCTTGTAAATCAAAACGCTGACCGGGAATAAAACGCGCAATAACTGGGCCTGCTTCTGCGCCTTGAGTTGCGAATAATTGGCTTGGCGGTGTTAGCCGCGAAATAACTGGCGCAGCTTGCACATGGGCTGCAAATCCTGCACTTAAAGCAAGACTTAGTAACGATAACCTATGTAAATACTTTTTCATAAAATTTCCCAGAGTTTAACTATTTAATTCATGTGTGTAGAAAACGCTAATTGCGACTAGCGCGAAGCGGTGCGGCTAACGTTTTTGGTGGCGGGTAAAATCAAATTTGGATTGGGTATATCGGCTTTATCCATAATCAAGCGCGCGTAGGAAATGCGGCCGTTTTTATCTTCCTGATTTCCCAATTGCAATGTGCCGGTGAAAACCCATGGGCCTGGACGGTAGCTGAGAATTTTGTCTTTATCCTCAGCAGGCATATAGACGGCGAGTGTCGCTGCAGGAAGGTCATCGGCCATGCCATCCGCTTTTTCAGCAACATTTGCCGGGCGTGAGGTAATTAAAAAAATACCCGCGGTGGGGTCGTCTTCGTGTGCCATGAAGCCGGTAATGCGTACGCGTTTGTTATTGAGCGAAAGAAGTTTTGGCGTGGGTTCTAAACCGCCTGCACCTGCAGGCATTTTAAAAAATTTGTTGAATGACAATTCATTTGTATCTGCAGATATTTTTGGCTGTGTGTGTATCTGTTTGGCGCTATTTGATTTTTTTATTTGCACTTGCTCAGTCGCCTGAGCAGTAACTACGCTAAGCGCTAAAGCGCTACAACATAAACCACGTAAAAAATTTTTTCTATTCATATTACGCACTCATATATTTTTTAATAGGCGATTAAGCAAACGCTGAAAAATTATAAGCTGGCATCGTGCAAGTCACTTTTGCAGGCAAAACTATTTCTGCATTAAATGCATTGCTGCAGCTATTTTCCGATCTGTTAATAGCATCTGCGCGAAGTGTCGCGCTCTTATATGAATATGCGATGGTAAAATGATGAATTTTTTATGACGGATATTTTCATGTTTAAAACATCACTTTTGGTGAGGATTTGCCACTATTGACTGGCGGTAAATTGCGTTTAATTGCCTAAAGCTTTTGCCGCGCTGGCCGTTAACTAGATATCACCAGCTTAGGAGCGTGTTATGAAACTTGTATCGGCATCACTAGTAAATGTAAAACGCGCACGGCGGGAAATGGAGAAGTCCTTTGAGGCTGGCGATTGGGACGGTGTAAAGCGTTGGGATGCGTTGGTGGGTAAGGGGCTTGATACTGCCTTTGATGACCCTAACCGCGATAACGCAGGCTTGGTAGACGAGCTTGAGAAAGTGCTTGGCTTGTATGCACAAATTGTTATTGGGTTGCCGGAGCAGACAGCGGAGAAGTGGCTAAATGCTCCTGTTTCAGCGGATATCAAACGCGAATTTAAATAGTTAAAAATCTAGCGGTCGCCGTATCGTATTATCGATTGCGGCGGCGCTTTAAATCACGCCACACAGAGCGGTGCCATTTATCCTTTTGAGCAGCCCTAAAATCCCCTCATCAGCAGTTTATATCGCTGCACATCAAATCAAATTTCCATCCGAAGTTTGCAAAGCTATTTTTAGAGTAAAAGCAGGTGTGACTTAACGGGTCAGCGCTGGATAAATCCCGCTATAATCGGCTGCCACGCAATAACAACAGGATAGGTGGCAAGCCAGATCCAAAAAAAACGATTTAAGCCAAAAAACCAGGCGTTTGCCAGATGAAATATCCCCATAAATAAAAGCGCCGCGTACAGACTTGTGGCGTGATAAAGGCTCAACGGAAATAAAAATTCCACTAAAATAATTGCCCAGCTCATCACCAAAAGCAGCCGTGGATGCCGAGCCCAGCTTCGAGTCGCTTCGCTCACGGGGTAATGAGTAAATGCAAATACTTCCTGGAGTGCAGAGCCTTTGCGCCACTCTGGATTAATTAGCTTCACCCAGCCGGATTGCCAATAGGATAGACATACCTGAATACACAGATAACCACTGGCACCTAAACACCAAATCGGGTTTGAAGTGGATTCCGCCACCGCCATGCTCAGGCTCACTTGTAACGTCATCAGATCACTACCGCCACAATAGGGGCCGCCAAAACGCTTAAGACTCAAAATGCCTAAGCCTAAGATTGCCCAACAACCCAGCGGGCGCAGCAGATGGCCAGTCGTATTAAGAAATTCCAGCCCTATCGGTGTAAACCTTAATAATTGTGCCCAGCTGTCGGTGTTTGGTGACGGCGCGCTTAGGTAATCGGCTAAAATCCCCACTAATAAAACCGCTGCCGCTAGAGCTCTAAGGCTAAATAATCGGCGCTCGCCTAATGAAGCGTGCCGATGTTCACAGGCTTGAGCGAGAACCGCTGCTGCAAGACCCAATTGAGTGAGTACTAGAGCAAGCGCTAGCGGCATAGCTTAGAATCCGCACGCCACAGTAGCCTGAGTGTTGCCACCGAGCGTATGTCACTGGTGTAGATGATACTGGCCGTGATTTTGCCTTGGGTTTGCCAGTTGAGCTCTTCTACTCGCCAACACAGGCTGGAGCCTTCATTTGGCGCTTGCAGCTGGCCCAACGCAATCGCCTGGGCAATGGCCAGAAAGATAATCTCCACTGTGTCGGAACCTTGCTCATCAAACAAACGCGCAGCGCAGCTTTGGACAAACAGGATTTGGTTACCGCATGGGTTATAAAACAGCTGGCCCAGGCGCTTAAGCATGTTGAGTTTGACAGGCTTTGCGCAGAATTCCTCCCAAGCGCCTGCATCAATTTGCACCATTAAACGTGGGCTTGGCCCAATAGAGTTAAAAAATCGCCAGGAGGGAAAGAATATGGGCAAAATCAAACGCAGCATAGATGCGCTCAGCAGTGGTTTTACCCCAGTATAGGCAGCATTAACCAATAGACATGGCCAAAGTTATAACGAGCATTTTTGCATTTTCCCAACAAGCAGTTCAGCGAGTCTTCTATTAAATTTGAGGTAGAGTTTCGCGAATTCAGTCTTATCAGTGCATCGTGAAGCGGTTTTATTAATGCATCGATTTGTTGTCGTTGAGTGATTTGGTTGGATAGCAGATTCACTGTATAAAATTTTAAATTACACGAGGTAATTCATGAGTAGTTCGCACCGTTGGAAATTCAGTCGAATTGGTGGTTTTGATCAAGCGTTAATTACTACCAAGGAGGATTTATTAAATTTGGAACATTTGGATCAAAAACTCTGGGCTGCACTGAGTTGCCCGGTTAAAGGATTACAACTGGATGAGGCGACACTCACATCCATTGATTTGGATGGTGATGGCAGGGTGCGGGCGCCTGAGGTGATTGCCGCAGTAAACTGGGCCTGCAGCATAGTTAAAGACCCAGCTGTGTTATTAAACAGCGCTGATCACTTGAATCTGAGTGATTTTAGTGAGAAGGAAACTGGCCAAAAATTGGTGGCCAGCAGCCGAACGATTCTTAACGCTCTGGGTAAAAGCGAGCAGACGGTTATTACTCTGCAAGATGCGCAAAACCAAGAGGCCGTTATGGCCAATACGCGCTTTAACGGCGACGGGGTAGTTTCCGTTGCTGCGACGGAAAACCCGCAGGTGCAAAAACTGCTTAGCTTGATTATGGCCACGCAGGGCGAGGTGTTGGATTTAAGCGGCAAGCCGGGTGTAAGCGAGGCGACTACCCAGGCATTTTTTGCCGCAGTTACCGCACGCTTAGCCTGGCTTGATGAAGCCGATGCAAGCGTTAAGCCCTTTGGCGAACAATCGGATGCAGCCTTCAAAGCCTTTGCCGCTGTGCGAGCAAAAATAGATGATTTTTATAGCCGCGTTCGGCTAGTTGCTTTTGACGAGCGTACGCAAAAACAACTGAATAAACCGCTTTCCAGCCTGCAAAATCTCGGTGTTAGCGATCTGTCTGTTACCTGTGACGAGGTAAAAGATTTCCCTCTTGCTCTAGTTCGTGCGGATGCTCAATTGCCGCTAATTGAAGGCATTAACCCAGCTTGGCAAGCGGCCATGGCAGGCTTTGTTGCCGAGGTGATTAACCCGCTATTAGGCGACGGCAAAACGCATTTAAGTTTTGCTGATTGGCAGCAGGTAAAAGCCCGCTTTAGTGCCTATGAACATTGGCTTGCTGCCGAGCAGGCAAACAGCCTTAATATTGTTGCCACCGATGATTTACGCGTTTGGGCGGCGCCCGAGTGGCGTGCGTCCGTTGAAGACTTATTGGCGCAGGATCTCGCCATGGCTCCAGCGGTTGCCGCTTTCGCTGAAGTAAAAAAAATCCTTTTATTGCGCCAGAACCTAAAAAAGCTGTTAAACAACTTTGTTAATTTCACCGAATTCTACGGCACTGTCGGTCAGGCGGTGTTTCAAATTGGTACGCTGTATTTGGACGGCCGCTCCTGTGAGCTATGCATTCGCGTTGAAGATGTGGCCAAACACGCAACCTTAGCCGGCCTTAGTAAATGCTTTTTAGCTTATTGCGAATGCACGCGTAGCGATGGAGTGAAGATGACGATTGTGGCGGCGTTTACCGCAGGCGATGCGGACTACTTGTTATTAGGGCGCAACGGCATATTTTATGATCGCCTCGGCCGCGATTGGGATGCCACGATTATTAAATTAATCGAAAATCCTATTAGCATCCGGCAGGCGTTTTTCGCTCCCTATAAGCGTTTAATCCGTTTTGCTGAAGAGCAGGCAGCCAAGAGCGCCTCTGCGGCAGATCCGTCGGGCCAAGCCTTGTTGTCCAAAGCTTTTGTGCCGGCAGACCCTAAGGCGCCAGCAGCAGTCAGACCTAAGTTTGACCTAGGGATGCTAGCCGCCTTGGGAGTGGCAGTCGGCGGGATCTCCACTGCGCTGGGTTTATTAATGCAGGCATTTTTTGGTTTGGGTTGGCTTATGCCTCTGGGCTTTTTAGGTTTGATTATCGCGGTGAGCCTGCCATCAATGTTTATCGCCTGGTTAAAGCTGCGCCAGCGCAACTTGGGGCCTGTACTGGATGCTAATGGCTGGGCGATAAACGGCCATGTCAAAATTAATATTCCCTTCGGCCATAAACTGACGCAATTGGCCCGGCTACCAGCTGGTGCAAGCCGCAGTTTGGTTGATCCTTACCAGGAAAAGCAAACGCCTTGGGGAACGATTATCACCGTTGCCTTATTGGTGGTCGTACTCGTTGCTCTGGGTTTTTATCGAGTGAAAGAGCAGCAATGGCCGTGGCATGGGTGGGTGAAACCGCAGGCAACGGGTTCTGCCCCAGCCGCTGATCAACCGCCTGCGCAAAAACCCCTAGTGCCTGCAGTTGCACCGGCTGAAGGCGAAAAAAAATAATTAACTGGTGGACAGTGGAGTTTTATTCGTTTATCTCCAGGGCATCACACAGGCACTTAATTGATTTAATGGCAATCAATGTGATGCGTTGGAGTTAAGTCATGTGGCAATTGATAATTCACCGGGTAGCTAATTCATCCAACAGCTATGAAGTTCAACCCGGCAACTGTGCCTCAGGTAGATGAACTCCCAACGGTAATTGTTTCAATCGCCAATGCTCTAACGCCCATTGAATTAATACTGCAACGGATTCTTGATGCAGCTGCTTGGGTGGTTGAGCCCCGAGTGCCCAAAGCGCCCGCCATAAATTTTTACCGGGTGTTTGATCATCCAGTGCGTCAGCGTGGTTTTGTTTACTCAGTTTAAGTCCCAGCGAGTTGGTAATAACCGGTATGTGTGCATAGCTTGGGGCAGAGGCGCTCAGCAGATTAAATAGATGTATTTGCTTGCCAGTGGCGTCCAGTAAATCGCTACCACGCACTACGTGGGTAATACCTTGTTGCCAATCATCTACCACTACGGCCAGGGCATAGGCAAACAGTCCGTCCTTACGGTGGATAATGAAATCACCTTGCTCTGCGAGCTTTTCTTCTTGCAAACCCAAATGCCGGTCCGTATAGCTGATAACGCTATTCGCCGCTACCTTCAAGCGCCAAGCGGCGGGGCCGTTGGGAGGGTGGGTGCGGCAATAGCCGTCGTAGCGATGGTCTAGGAATTCCAAGCGTTTGCGCGTACAGCTGCACGGGTAAATGTGCCCCGCTTGCCGCAAGTCTGCTAAAACTGACTCATACAGTGCACTGCGCCGGCTCTGCCAAATTACCGCGCCGTCCCAATTCAATCCGTGAATTTCCAGTGTGCGCAGAATACTTGCGCTGGCGCCTGGGATTTCACGGGGCGGGTCTATGTCTTCAATGCGCAATTGCCAAGCGCCGCCATACACCTTGGCGTCCAGATAACTGCCAAGCGCGCAGACTAACGAGCCAAAATGTAAAGGCCCGGTCGGTGAGGGGGCAAAGCGACCAATATAGGACATGGGGTATCCAAATTGCGTCCACAAAAAAGGGCCCTAATAAGGCCCTCTGTCGAAACCTGCAGCCCCCTCGCGAACGAGGACGGCATGCGAGCTAACCGCCAATTTGTTTTTCTTTAATTTCCGCGAGGGTTTTACAGTCGACACATTGGGTGGCCGTGGGCCGTACTTCTAAGCGGCGAATACCGATTTCCACCCCGCAGGTGTCGCAGTAGCCGTATTCTTCGGTCTCCAGCAGCTCGAGGGTTTTGTCGATTTTTTTAATCAGTTTGCGCTCGCGATCACGGGTACGCAGCTCAAGACTAAATTCTTCCTCTTGACTGGCTCGATCGGCAGGGTCTGGGAAGTTGGCCGCCTCATCTTTCATGTGGCTTACCGTGCGGTCCACCTCTTCCATCAGCTCACGCTTCCACGCCAGCAGTAAATTCTTAAAGTGCTTTTTTTGTTCGGCACTCATGTACTCTTCGCCGGCCTTTTCAACATAAGGGGCAAAACCGTGTAACGAAAAACTACCGTTTTGTGTATCGGGCATTGTGAGCGAGCCTCTTGTCTGTGCGATGAAAGCGATCCTTGTGAACAAAACTTCCGTAGGGACGGCCCCAATATGAGGACGGCCAATCCTTTTTCAAGGTTATCTAAGGGGCGCAAAAGCTACCAGATTCCCTAAGCCTGTGCCACCACTTCTGTGCCCTATGCGAAAAACATCTCGCGATCACCTCATCCTAAGTGGGCAGAGGTGCACGCAGAGCTTATTATCAGCACCCATTTCCTCCAAGTGTTGGAGGTTGAGCATAGCTAAAAGCCTAAGAATGTCACCATGTTATTTGACCCTCCTTTGATCCAAGGCATATTTTTGCAGCGGTACAAACGTTTTCTAGCCGACGTACAGACCGCAAGCGGCGAAACCATGACAATACACTGCCCCAACACCGGCAGTATGCGCAGCTGTTTAGCTCCGCAGGCGCCCTGTTGGTATTCGATAAGTAAAAATCCTCAGCGCAAATTTGCCGCTACCTGGGAGATAGCCACTACACCCGCTGGTCACCTGGCGGGCGTAAATACCGGGCGGGCAAATTTATTAGTGGCGGAGTCTATCCGAGCAGGCTTATTACCTCAGCTGGCAGATTGGGAGCGTTTAACCGCAGAGGTTCGTTACGGCGAAGAAAACAGCAGGGCAGACTGGTGTATGTATCAAGGTGATCGGCGCTGTTATATCGAAGTTAAAAACGTCACGTTGTTTGAACCAAGTTCAATTGGTGCATCAAGCCAGGGTTACTTTCCCGACGCGGTAAGTGAGCGCGGTGCCAAACATCTACGCGAACTTATTCGTATCGTTGAGGCGGGGCACAGAGCGATGTTGGTGTATTGCGTACAGCACACAGGGATAAATTCTGTTGCTCCCGCTGCCCATGTCGACTCAAAGTATGCACAGCTATGTCAGCAGGCTAAACAAGCCGGGGTTGAGTTTATCGCGCTAAAAGCTGAACTCAGTGCACACGAAATTCGCTTGACCCATGCGATACCCGTGGTAGTCGAGTAATCCAACATATTTGCCCTTACCTATAAGTTACTGTTTTTTCGCAATCTTTAACATGGCTGGCAGGTGAGTTTTAAGGCGCCTAAGTTCTCCGCGATTATTCCCCTGCATGTGTGAAATGCACGTTGTATCTCGCCTATATTTCTTTTGGTGAACATAAGTTATTAATGTGCGTTTTACTGAACCCAGTAAATTCTCCCAGCACGGACAATTAAATCGACGCGCTCAAGAGATCGTCCAGCGCAGGGTCCGCTGACACACAAACCATTTTCAGGCAAAAATAAGGCTCCGTGGGTTGCGCAGCGCAAAAGATCTGTATCTTGACAGAAGAAAGAGTTTTCCTGCCATTCCAGCGGGATTTTTAAATGCGGGCAACTGTTTAAATAGGCTAAAAAATTACCGTGGTTATTGACGATAAAAAACCGCAAATCATTTACGCAAAACCCTTTTGCCGTGCCGGTTTGAATATCATCGCAAGAGCAAATAAAGTGTTCAGTTGACATGGCTAGATAGCTTTCGATAAAAATGGTTGCGGTATTTTGTACTCAATATTTGGGCTGGCTTTATTTGTGCAAAAAATTTTGTACACTGAATTTACACACGAAATGTTCGCGTCGTACGTCAGTTAAGAGTGCAGAAACTTAAGCTAAATAGCTGCCAAATATCAAGATTAAAATCAAAAACCACAAATAAAAACCAAAAAAAAGCCCCGTAAGGGGCTTGCTTAGAAATCTACATTAAACGTTATAGGTCGTGGATGCAGTATTGCCACCGCGCCCTGTCCAATTGGTATGGAAAAATTCACCGCGTGGTTTATCTGTGCGCTCATAAGTATGGGCGCCAAAATAATCCCGCTGCGCTTGCAGTAAATTGGCCGGTGAGCGGCCTGTGCGGTAGCCATCAAAATAACTTAATGCAGCGGTCATGGCCGGAGCGCTAATACCATTTGTGATAGCTGCTGCCATAACGCGGCGCCAGCCAGCTTGACAGGCGTGTAATTTATCGCGGAAGTAAGGAGTTACCATCAGGTTAGTGAGTGCAGGGTTAGCATCGAAAGCTTCTTTTATATTGCCTAAAAACGCCGAGCGAATAATACAACCGCCGCGCCACATTAAAGCGATGCCGCCGTAATTTAAATCCCAGCCATATTCCTTCGCCGCTTCGCGCATTAACACATAGCCCTGTGCATAGGAGACGATTTTGGCAGCCAGAAGCGCCTGACGTAGATCTTCAATGAGCGCTTGTTTATCACCATTAAAAGACACGGTAGGGCCCTGTAAAATATCGTTTGCCACCATGCGCTCATTTTTTTGCGCCGATAAACAACGGGAAAACACCGCTTCAGTAATTAGTGTCAAGGGCACACCCAGATCAAGCGCGATAACCCCAGTCCATTTGCCAGTACCTTTTTGCCCTGCGGTATCGAGAATTTTATCTACTAACGCCTCGCCGTCTTCCCGATAGCCGAGAATATCGCGCGTAATTTCCACTAAATAGCTGTTAAGTTCGCCCTCATTCCAAGTTTTAAATACCTGGTGCATCTCATCGGGGCTCATGCCGAGCAGATCTCTCATGATTTGGTAGGCTTCGCAAATCAGCTGCATATCGCCATATTCAATACCGTTGTGCACCATTTTTACAAAGTGCCCGGCGCCGTCGTCACCTACCCAATCGCAACAGGGCGTGCCGTCGTCTACTTTAGCTGCAATGCCCTGCAGAATATCTTTCACATGCGGCCAGGCCGCTTTGGCGCCGCCGGGCATAATGGACGGCCCAGTTAACGCGCCTTCCTCACCGCCGGATACGCCGGTGCCTACATAGAGAAGGCCTTTCGAACCTAAATAATGCGTGCGACGTGTGGAATCGGGATAGTGGGTATTACCGCCGTCGATAATAATATCGCCGCTTTCAAGAAAGGGGATTAATTGCTCAATCATCTCATCTACAGGTTTGCCCGCTTTCACCATCAACATAATTTTGCGCGGTTTAGCCAGGGAATTGACCAGTTCTTCAATCGAAAACGCACCGCGAATAGTCTTACCTTTGGCTCTGCCATCTAAAAAATTTTGTACTTTATCTGCGGTGCGGTTGAAAGCCGTAACAGTGAAGCCTTTGCTGGCCATATTAAGAATTAGGTTTTCGCCCATCACGGCGAGGCCGACAAGGCCTATATCGGAAAGTGGTTTCATAGGCTACACAATAATCGTATTGAGTGATAAGAATTGGCAGCGCACACTGCCGACAATTTGCAGGAGGCTGTGGTAACAGAGAGCTTTAATTTGATATGCGTTAATTAAGAGCAATACTGTGCACTTTAGCCCTGCGACAAGGGCCGTTACCATACCACTTATGCCCTAGATATGGAATCCAAACGCGCAGCGGGCAGAGCATAAACGTAGCGGTAATTAAGCTTAATGTGCTGCGTTGTATGCAGTACGCGCATGCATTTTCCCCGGTGGTTTATATGTAAATTATCGACTTTGTTCATGCATGAGCAGAAATTAATTGGTAATAATAATGATGAGGTTTTTATGATTAATCTGTCGCAATTTCCTGTGTTTCTTACCGTGGCGCTACTGGTGTGCAGCAACATTTTTATGACGTTTGCTTGGTATGGCCACTTAAAACACTTACAGGGAAAACCTTGGCTTATCGCAGCATTAGTTAGTTGGGGAATTGCGTTTTTTGAATATTTGTTGCAAGTGCCGGCTAATCGGATTGGTGCACAGGTATTAAATCTAGGTCAGCTGAAAATTTTGCAAGAAATTATTACCCTCAGCGTATTTGTACCCTTCGCAATTTTTTATATGCGAGAGAGTTTTCGCTGGGATTTTGTTTGGGCTGGGTTGTGTATGCTGGCAGCGGTGTTTTTTATTTTTCGTGAAAAATTAATGGGCGGATAAGGAACCTCTGAAAATGTAGGCGGCGAAGCACTGGCCGGGCGCTCCGCGAGGAGAGTTTTCTTAAAAATGCGGACGACTGCATGGATGCAGGCCATGGAAGGGGCAGATAGAATTTCATCTGGAATTAAATCGAGAGCAACGCAGGGGCGGTGGCGAGTTACACGTAGTAAATGAGTATTTTTTGGTAAATTCAACAACGCCAGAGCGAGTGAGGTAATTTTTCAGATGCTGCTTAACCAAATTTTTTTGCAATTTTTTGCGAGCGACAGTATTAGGCTTTTCCAATCGGTGCTAGTTGGCCAGTTGTTTTTTTAATGCCTTTGCCGGTGTAGAGCATTGTTTGATGATCCTGGCCCCGTAAAATGCCGATTAATGTTTGGTGTGTTGCTTGGCCGCGGTGGATAAGTTTGCCGTTTACTTCGTTGGCTTCTTTGCATAGGTCGAGCTGTTCTTTTAGCAGTTGCCAGCGCGCGCCCAATTGTTGTTGGTTATTTTCCTCCAGCCACAGTTGAAAAGCTGCAACCGGATCAGTTTGCGTATCTAAACCGCTCTCAACCAACCATTTTTGGCGCTGGCGAGCCGAGTGTTCAAGCTTAATTAACCAGCTGCCTTTCTCCTGAATCATAATATCCAGTGGGTCGAAAGCCCGTTCCGCTAATAAATCGCGCTCGTGCAGCAGCAATTGAAATAACTTTTCGCAGGCGGTTATATCGTTTTCAATGGACGCAGCTATTTGATTAAGTAGTTCTGGCAGCATAATAACTATACCTGTGCAGTCTTGTGTTAACGCTATTGAATGGATCAACAGATATTAAGGATCAATCAATGGATGGCATCCATGAAGCGCTGTTTGACCACAAGTATAGTCGCTGATTGCGTATGCTGTATCGATGCTAAGTTAGATGCTAAGCGTTACGTTAACAGCCGTCGCATACTGTGAGGATAAGTAATCCATCGTGAGACGCATGCAATATTAACCACTGGGCATGCATAAAAACGCTCCTTGTAGAACTTTTAAAAAGCTCGAAACTTAATAAGCCTGCTGTTCAGCGTCTAGCATTGCTTTGGCGATCTGTTCCGGATTGATTTTGTAACGTCCTTCCGCAATGGACTGCTTAATCGCATCAACTTTTTTGCGATCCACATCGGGAGCCTGAGCAACCCGGCTTTCTAAACGTGCCAATGATTGAGCTTTTGCGCTTAGTGATACGTTATCCGCAGCAGTTGCCGGTTTGCTGAGCGTCGCATTATTACTGCTTTGGTTTGCAGTATTCTGCGCACGTTCGTGCGTTACAGCGTTGGAATAGCCCTTTTTAATGGGGATTTTTCCGAAATTAGCACTATTAGGATCAATTACCATAATCATATCGCCGCAGCGTATTCGTGTAGGTTCATCGGGTTATCGGCCAGACCGGTAGTTCCTTTAGGCGCTTAAAGTAAAAATATTCTTCAACGCTTATTTTGCCTGAGATACCGCTTGCATTAGTCATAACGCACACGCACGCGACCGGGCGCTACGACTAACGCATCGACGATTTTGTTCGATTGAGTGTTTTTAACCTGAATACGCTCCCCCACTTTACCGTTAGCCATAGCCGTGCCTGGCGCTGCCACATTGAGCCCGGACGATTGCGCTTCAAGGGTTACGCGATCGCCCCTTTGTATGATTTTTGGCGGCTCAATATATGACAGCCTTAAAGGCTCACCTTCTCGCACTGCGCGCTTTAATTCCTGCCCCACAATTAATGCTGCAGGGTCAACATAATTGGCGCCGATCACATTAAGATTCTGTCGTACAAAGCGAAAATCGCCGGTTTGAATGACGCTGCCGCGCTCTAAGCTATGGGCAGCCACAGCAGTTTCGCCAAACACGGCAATTTGCGCTGGCGCGTACAGCGTCCAATGGACAGCGCTGCCGCTGCAACTAATTTTTACCGTTGCTGAGCTTAAGCCCGAGGGTTGGACGGAAACTTGATAGTCGACAGGAACGTCGCAACGACTCAGGCGCAGACGAGCGTCCAGCGGCAGCATTTTGACTTCGGTATCCGGGTTGGCTACTCGTGCCGATTGATTTAAGTAAGTAATTAACATTTGCCGAGCGTTATCGTGCAGCAGGTCAATATTTTCAAACGTATCGCCAGCCCAGGCTGTTCGGTTAAGTAGTAGGCAGAGCAAGGTCGCCGCACCAACGCGTAAAAAAACACAGAAGCTCATAATTATTATCCTATGCTTAGGGTTGCTCAATAAATTAGATGCCGTCGGTGGCGGAATTTTGTCGTAATTGTAGGTTTACATGGGTATAGGCAAATGCTGTGCCTTAAGCCCGCTCCAGTGTAACTGTTAGGGTTCTTCTTTAAATACCTAATTAAGCCAATTAGGCCGCAAAAAATAATCTACACCTGTGTAATACCTAGAGCTTTGCGGCAGAAAATCGCATTTAATTAGCTGTTAAATATGGATTTTTGTATTACTGATTGTTAAATAAACACGCGGTTATGATTTGAAATCGCAATGCGTTGCGAGTGTAGTTTGTAATTGTTACGAATTGCCGCTATCAAAGGCTCTATTGTCACGTTCTACAAATATCCTTCAGCTAGATGCCCGTGCTGGATACTTATCTTCGTGCGGCCTGTGCTGATCTAATAATTCTGACCCCGACTGATTGTTTTTATGTGGACTGATTAGTCTTGACTACACTTAAGCAGATAGCCATCCCGAGCGTGCTGGGCAGGCATAGAAAGCTATAGATAGAGACATATAAAGAACCAAAATTGCTTACGTAATAACGGTGGTTAAGTGGTTGCAACTAGAGCCAAGCGATTTAAACGGTTAGCTGTAGCGTTTAAATAGTGTCTCAGTAATGTTGCAAAAAATAGTGAGGTATTGGGAGCAGGTATGGCGAGTATTCTCGATAGCGTAAATCAGCGGACACAGTTAGTTGGTCAAAATCGACTGGAATTACTTCTGTTTAGCCTTGGTGGTAATCAGCTTTACGGCATAAATGTATTTAAAGTTAAAGAAGTATTGCAATGTCCGGTGTTAAGTAAAATCCCTAAGCGCCATCCTGTGGTTAGGGGCGTCGCGCATATTCGCGGCGGCACTATTCCGATTATGGATCTGCGCCAAGCCACTGGCGGTCAACCCTTAGAAAACGCCCAAAACTGTTTTGTGATTATTACTGAGTACAATCGCTCTACACAGGGTTTTTTGGTTCGCAGTGTTGAGCGCATTGTTAATATGAATTGGGGCGCTATTCATCCGCCGCCAAAAGGCGCTGGACGCGATAATTATTTAACTGCGGTTACGGAAGTTGAAGGCCGTTTGGTAGAGATAATTGACGTGGAAAAAATTCTCGCCGAAGTTTCACCATTGCCTGAACATGTAAGCCCAGATGTACTTAAAGAAAGCGAAAATAATGCCGTACAAAGCCGCCATGTTTTAATTGTCGATGACTCGGCCATTGCCCGCAAACAAATTCAGAAAGTGGTGGAGTCGTTAGGACTAAAAACCGTAGTGTTAAAAGACGGCCAGGAAGCTCTGAACTATTTGCTCGGTATGTTAAATGAGGGCAAAGACCCCTATAAGGAATTATTGCTGGTGATTTCTGATATCGAAATGCCTGAAATGGACGGTTATACATTTACAGCAGAGATACGTGCCAATCCCCGCTTGAATAATTTGCATGTGATATTGCACACCTCCCTCAGCGGCGTTTTTAATGAAGCCATGGTACGTAAAGTTGGTGCTAATGACTTTCTTGCCAAATTCCACCCGGACGAGTTGGCTAAACGAGTCAATATGCGGATTAAAGAGGTAGAAGGTAATTTAAGCTGAATCATAGAATCTGCATGACTCGCATAGGTTAGATTATTTATCAAATGAGAATTTTTTTTCGTCATGAACGGTTGCAAAAATTAAGTAGAAACTCTTTGGGTGTGTAAAATTTATTTCAGTGTATTTGTTAGAGCGCTATCCCTCTGTCGAAAGAGCGCCAGAGAATTTTAAAAATTGTAAATTGACGATTTAACTTACGAGGGCGGGGTTTCGAATGCGAAAGCTGAGGGAAATCAGTAGTGGCGATCACTTTGTTGCAGATGAAACGCAATGTTAAGGAGAGTGCCTGTGCTTGATTGTACGTCTTTGTTAACGGTTATTGCGGAGGGCGAATGCTATGACTCAGCGCCCCTCTGATGAAACTTTGCATTTTTCATCGCAGGAATACGATGAATTTTGCGCATTTTTGCAAAGTTCCTGCGGTATAGATTTAGGCCACAATAAACAATATTTAGTAGCCACACGCATGCGGCGTATTATGGCGAGTTTGAATTTATCGCACCTTGCGCAGTTAACCGAGCTGATCAAAAAGGCTGATCAGCGGCAGTTGCGGCAAAGCGTAATTGATGCGATGACGACCAATGAAACGTTTTGGTTTCGCGATAATTACCCATTCGACTATTTCGGCGCTAAATTACTACCGCGCATTCAAAGCGAAAAACCCAGCAGCACGTTAAAAGTCTGGTCTGCAGCCTGCTCCTACGGGCAAGAGCCATATTCACTCAGCATGGTCATTGAGGAATTTAATAAACGGCCAGCTGGCAGGCCAGTGAATGTGGATATTTTGGCTACTGATTTATCCAGCGCTGTATTGGAACACGCTCGCACAGGTATTTACGATCGTATGTCCATTACTCGTGGCCTAAGCCCTGATCGTAAAAAGCAGTTTTTCGAGCCGATTGATGAGGATAATTGGCGATTAAACGGCTCAATTAAAAACCGCGTGCAGTTCCGGCCGCTTAATCTGCAGGACTCTTTTTATCTGTTGGGTAAGTTTGATGTAATTTTTTGCCGCAACGTTCTTATTTATTTTTCTCAAGAACTTAAGTCCGATATTCTGCGCAAATTACACGGCCAATTGCATACAGGGGGCTTTTTGTTTTTGGGGTCATCCGAGGGGCTTACGGGGGTGGCAGAACTATTTGAGATGGTGGACTGCGCACCGGGGCTTGCTTATAAAGCTATTTAGTACTTCTATTATTTGCTGGCAATTCTATTGGCGTTAAAAGTGTTTAATAAAGCGGGGCCGTGGCCCCGCTTTATATTAACTATTTACCACGCGCTTGCATTACAGCTTTTATTTTTGCGCGCATGGAGCGCAGTGCGATTTCGGTGGTAGGCCAGTCGATACACGCATCAGTGACGGATACACCGTATGTGAGTTTGGATAAATCCGCAGGAATTTTCTGGTTGCCCGCGCCAATATTACTCTCCACCATTAATCCTATTATTGATGTATTGCCTTCAAGAATTTGGTTGGCGACATTATCCATAACCAGCGGTTGTAATTCATGGCTTTTATTTGAGTTAGCGTGGCTGCAGTCCACCATGATGTTATTGGGTACACCAGCAGTAAGCAACTCTTTCTCACAGAGCGCGACACTTACCGAATCGTAATTGGGTTTGCCGTTACCACCGCGCAACACAACATGGCCGTAGGCATTGCCACGGGTATGTACAACCGATACTCGGCCGTCTTTATTAATACCTAAAAATCGATGCGGGCTTGAGACCGATTGCAATGCATTGATTGCTACGGTCAGGCTGCCGTCGGTGCCGTTCTTAAAACCCACAGCAGAGGACAAACCGCTGGCCATTTCCCGATGAGTTTGTGACTCTGTAGTGCGTGCACCGATTGCTGACCAAGAAATTAGATCGTGTAAGTATTGCGGCGAAATAGGATCCAAGGCTTCGGTGGCTGCAGGCAGCCCCAGCTCGGAAATATCTAATAAAAGTTTGCGCCCGACGTGCAGACCGTCTTGGATTTTGAATGAGTCATTCAGGTACGGATCGTTAATTAGGCCTTTCCAACCTACAGTCGTGCGCGGTTTTTCAAAGTACACTCGCATAACAATATAAAGTGAGTCGCTTACTTCATCGGCTAGGGTTTTAAGCCTACGGGCGTAATCCATGGCGGCGGCCGGGTCGTGAATGGAGCAGGGGCCTATAACGACGATTAAGCGGTGGTCTTTGCGATCGAGAATATCCCGCACTACTTGTCTACCAGTCGCGACCACTTCAATGGCGCGATCACTGGCGGGCAGCTCGGCTTTTAACTCGGCGGGAGAGATAAGTATTTCTTGGGAATTTACGTTGAGGTCGTCAACCGTTGTGCTGATCATGCAGGATTTCTCAGTCTGGGCCGCAGGGCCAATTACATTTAATGTTTGTGTGGTTTCATTGTACTTAAAATTAGGCCAATTTGGCGGATTCTCTGGCCGTTATAGAGGGCTAATGTTTTTTAGGCTGAGCATTTACTTTACCTGGCGGACCGAACTTTGTAACCTCGCGCGCTTTTAATAGCCTAGGCCAAAATAAACTCCGATAGTATGCGGCAGGCTTGATCAACAATTGAATAACCTGAGAGGCGATTATGCAGGCGGTAACCGAACAGCTCGTGACATGGCTCACCCAACAAGCGTTGCCGCGCTATCGTCAGCAGGCGTTAATTCCTCAGCTACCCAATGGTATGTGTGCCACTTTCGAGGCACTTAAAGCGGACGGCACGCCAAACCATGCTTTGAATCTACGTGTACGCGTACAGGCGCGACAAATTTTCGTGTATTGCAGAGCGCAAAAAATGGGCTGGGCCGATAACGTGGAACCTATGGTGCGCGGTATGGCGGAATTTATTGGTCATTTCGGGGTAACCCAATGCCGCAGCGATGGTTATGTCCATCTGCTCAAGCCTGATTTGAGTATCGCCGACAGCAAAAAGGACCTTTACGACCACGCATTTTTTACCCTTGCCTATGCCGCTATTTACGATACTTTTGCTGATAAAGCTGCCCACCGCAAAGCACGTCGCATCATCCAATGGGTCGATGAGGAATGGTCCCATCCCAATGGAGGCTGGCAAGAAGGAGATTATTCTGCCCCGTGGCGCCGGCAAAACCCCCACATGCATTGGTTAGAAACATTTTTATTCTTGTACGAAGCTACTGGAAAACTTGAGTGGGCCGAGCGGGCACGGCGTGCCTTCGGTTTGTTTGCGCAGCATTTTTATGTACCGCATTCTCAAGTGTTATTGGAATTTTTTAACGAGGATTGGTCTGCGGCTCCGGGCGCCATTGGGGAAGCTGTTGAGCCTGGGCATATGCTTGAGTGGGTGTGGTTATTGCGCTGGTACGAGCGTCTTTTCAGCGAGGACACCTCAGATTATGCCAACGCGCTTTGGCATAAGGCGCTGGCAATTGGCTTGGATTCTGAAGGCCTAGTGTACGACCAAGTGACAGCGGATGGCAGTGTGACTGCAGCGACAAAACGCCTGTGGCCGATGACCGAATTGATTAAAGCAGGGGTAAGCCAAGCACGAGCCGGTGTGGCGGGAGCAGAGGAGGTTGCGGCTAAAGCGCTGGCGGATTTACAGCGCTATTATCTTAATACCTCTGTGCCTGGAGTTTATTTAGATAAACTCGGAGCTGCGAATGAAGTTGTAGATGATGGCGCTCCGGCGAGCACGTTGTACCATTTAATTGGCGCTGCAATTGAGGCACATAACTACGTGAAAGAGAAGGGTGAGTGTCTACCCTAAAGTCCCGTATGGGTGGATACTAACTTTTTTAAATCTCGGTACCTGGGTACTGCATCATCAGCTTTTGCTTTGCGACAGGGTATAGTTAATTATTCCTTTAGCGCGTTCTCGCGCACCTCGGCCAATGTGTATTGAGTGATTAACTCGCCATTATTAAATACGGCGCGTAATAGATTTGCCTCGGCGCTAACGCTCTCGCGCGGCACGGTCTTAAATTGGCCGTTTTCTTTAATTAAAGCTAAACGGCCTTTTTTAGAGCGCTTACCTTGGTCGGTAATAGGATCTTTGTACACATCGCGCCATTGGCCGTTAATACAAATAGCCGATGCCTTCATGGCAAATTTTTGTGTATCGCGATTGACCTTTTGCAATAATTCCCCACCCATACCAAAGGCAACATTATCTGCGCTTAAACCGCGCTTTTTCATTTCCGCCAAAATGGCTTCAATGGCCGCCGCACATACGCCATCACCTTGAATTAAACGCACATATGCGGGCAACACTTTATACCCACGGCCATTCGTTGTGTAACCAAATCTCGCCATTAATCGCTCAATCGCTTCAGGCACAATTTCAACCGGCTCGCCGGAATCTGGCCGCACGACTAAAGTACCACCGGTATTTTCCACCTGAGTTTTTAATTCGCCACCCCAAATATTATCAATAGCATTCCAAATATCGTAAGAATCGCTTACTACGGCAACTAATTTATTTTTACCGCCAAATTGTGTAAGCATATTGGCGTAAGCGGCTGTTTCTCCATCGCGGCCCCAGCTAGTAATAGTGCTATGTTCCGCAGCAGGGATAGAAAATCCCGCCATAGATTCTGCGTAATAGCGGCGCGCTGCTAAAATTCCGGAAAAACTATCCGTGCCCATAAAATTCACCAAATGGGCCAATGTCCCAATGGCTGTAGTCTCCTCGGAACTGGCACCGCGCGCGCCAAAATCATGTAATTTAAATGGTAAACCATCGAGATTATCAGCAGTTTCTTCTAAATAGCGCGCAATAATCGTGCGGCAATTTTTAGATACGGTGGCAACTGTCGTCGGGTACCAAATAGCTCGCAATAAAGCGGTTTCAATATAGCTGGTTAACCAAGCGCAGCTTGGATCCGTATTAATTACCTGTACTAATACATTACCCGTATGCACCACTGTGCCCTCTGGCACTGCTTCAATAAACAACGGCAAAAAACCTTTATGTGCATTTAGAATATGTATCCAGCCTGCGCGATTAAACGGCACGCCATGGGCTGCACAGATTTCTTCAGCTTCATCTATATCCGCCAAACTAATTGGTTTGGTGAGGTATTGTTTTATAAACATCTGCAAACCAAAAAACACCGTGGCCGGATACACACCGCCGCGAGATTCGATATAGCTTGAAACATATTCAGCGCCTTCTGGGTACTGAACAAAGTGAGAGGTTTTGTAAGAATCGGTGTTTAAAATTAAGTTTTGCATTGTAGGTATCCTTCGTTTTTCTGGTTTTAACACTGGTCTATCCGGTGTTGTTTGATGTGGTGCTGAGTTTGTCATGGGGCAGATCCTGCCGCCATGGATATATAGTGGCAATTAGCCACCTTAATGTCAACTCTATATTGGCGTTTTGCCACTTTTATTTGCGGTTACGCACCTGAGAAAAGCGGCGCGCAGCCCTATAGTTACATTGCGTTTAATATAGTGCTGCTGTGTAATTTTTGTACATCAGATTGAGCTGGCCGCAAGCTCGTGCTTACATCCAATTCTTGCTTGATTGTTTCGCAATAATTTCTAAATGTATATAAAGCGCTATCAAACCGCTCCCAACATATCCTGCACAATAAAATAATGATCCTCAAACATCATCTGCGGATCTAACTCGCTTAAAGGTACCCAGCGCGCATATTTTGCGTCATCACTGCCTTTAACTTTCGGTAATTCGGCGCTCGGCGTTAATTCAAAATAAAACGCATGGGTAAGTGTGCGTCCGCGGGCGGAGCGGTAGGGGTCGTCGTAGACGGCTTGGCGTTTGATGGAGCCTTTTAATACCGGCGTGGGTATTTTTAATTTGGTTTCTTCGCGCAGTTCGCGCAAGCTGGCATCAAGCAAACGCTCGCCCTGATCTAAAAAACCACCGGGTAACGCCCATAAGCCTTTGCCGGGGTTGGCTTTGCGTTCGATTAATAATACATGCCCAGATTGCACAACGATCGAATCTACAGTTACAAACGTAGGTGCGTAGGGCGCAGCTTGCCACGCTTGTTGGTATTTTTTTACAAATTGAATTTCATCGCGCACTTGCGCAAAACCTGCGTGAGCTTCTGCAAAATTTAATAAATATTCAGCAACACCTTTTGGTAGGTCCTCTGTGGCGAGCCATTTGTTAATTATCTCGCGTGGGTTTTCTAAAAAATACTGTTCACGCAATGGGGTTGCGCTTATAGCCCGGTAATTATCGATGCTGATATTTTGCCACTGCGGGAATAGATTTAAATAAAATCCCGTTTGGTCTTTTTTGTGACCGATTAAGGCAATTTTGGCAGGGCGGTGAGGTGCGGTGTGATGTGCAGTTACAAGCCCGCTTACCGTAGATTGCACATTGCGCACCCACAGCTCGTCGTTATAAGGTACATCCATTAATGGCAAACAATGTATGCGAGCATTATCGGCGTCGCTCAAACAAGCGCGCAACATATCTTCGCGCTCCTGGTGGCTCCAGGGATTGCGTGTGTTACGTGGCTGCCAAGCTGAACCGATTAAGACAATGAGTTTTTCAGCTTGCTTAAGGCCTTCTTGCACGACTTTTAAATGGCCAGAATGAAATGGCTGAAAGCGGCCGATGAAAATGGTGAAATCAAATGGTTTACTCACAGCCTAAGCCCCTTGCCAGAAATTTATAAATAGGTAGGAAGCTTAATGCTCCCTGCATTTTTACTGCGATATTAAAATTAGTTTGAATGGCAGTTTCGAGCATCATATCTGCCGCAGTTACTTGCTTTATGTACCAGCTGAATTTATTATTGGCTAAACGCCACTTAATTGGCAAGTACTTTTTATCTCAATAATGAGCTTGCGAAAACCCTATGTATCGCACCGAAAAAGAATATCTAAAGCACTATAACGTTCACAATTATGATGTTCCCTTAGTGAGTGTAGATGTGGCTATTTTTACACTGATCGAGGGCAAATTACATGTTTTGCTGGTGGAGCGCGCGGAGTTTCCGCATAAGGGGCGCTGGTCTTTACCAGGCGGTTTTATTAACGAGAAACAAGATAAAGATTTACAGGCTACGGCTCTGCGCACATTAACAGCTAAGACAGGTGTGAAGGCGCCGTATTTGGAACAAGTTGCCACGACGGGTAATGCCAATCGCGATCCACGTGGTTGGTCTGTTACTTCGTTGTATATGGCGCTTATTGCCTATGCCCCAACGGCTCAGTTTATTGATTCGGTGGCGAATGCGCGCTGGTGGCAAGTGGATGCCGCCCTTAAACAATCTCTAGCTTTTGATCATAAAGAATTAATTAATCAGGCTCGTGAGCGTTTGCGTGCAAAAGCCGGTTACACGGCGCTGCCCATGTATATTTTAACTGCGCCTTTTACGTTAACTCAGTTACAGCAAACCTATGAAGAATTGATGGGGACACCGTTAGAAAAAAAATCCTTCCGGCGTAAATTTCCTGTGCATATATTATTAGATGAAGTGGGCGAGGGCTTACCTGAAGGAGGCCGTGGGCGCACGGCGGCCTTGTATCGCCCACGGAAGGGTGGTGCTAACTACACATTTTTACGCTCATTTGGTAGTAGCGAAGAATAATTTACACCTGCATGGAAATTATTATGAACGCGTCAAAACACCGTACGAGCATCAGCCATCCTTTAATTATTAATACTATTGCAGTGTCGCAAGGTGAGCTGGGACTTCTCTTTTGCCCCGGTACAAAGCAGCTTGACGCGATGACCGGTGCTTGGGATAGAGATATGCATCTGGATGTTGCTGCTGTTAAGTCTTGGGGAGCGTCTGTGGTCATATCGTTGCTTGAAACACACGAATACGCGGAATTAAATGTGCCTGCATTGCCAGCAATGTACGTTGAGCAATTTCCCTGGTTTAATTTGCCTTTTGCTGACAAATACGCGCCGGATATCAGCTGGAGTGATAATTGGAACTTGGTAAGAGGTGAAATCAAAAGATATTTGGCAAGTAACAACAAAATATTGATTCACTGTAAGGGCGGTTGGTAGGACCGGTACGGTGGCGGCATTAATTCTAATGGACCATGGCTACAGTGCAGCTGATGCTATTACCGCTTGTAGAAAAGCGCGTAAATTTGCTGTGGAAACCAGGGCTCAGCAAGAATTTGTAGAAAATTACAGAGCTGCAAGCGCTTAAGATCAAATGATTTTATAGTGAAAGTTAAAATCTACTATTGCAGGTGCAAAAATATGGTAAGAGATAAAAATAGGGTTTTGTAGGGAAATTTGATAAAAAGGTATATTGGAGGGGGATTTATAGAGGATTTTTTTGACGGGAGGGAGGTTTAGAAGGCACCTTGCAAGCGTTTGCCGGCAAGGTGTAGAGGGAAGAGCAGGTAAGCCTGACCATCCCTAACATATATCTGTCCTAAATACTAAACAGGACGTACTTTATTAGCGCAAGGACCTTTTTGACCTTGACCAACTTCAAACTCAACAACTTGTCCTTCATTCAATGTTGCGTAACCGCCGCCAGCTTGAATCTCTGAGTGGTGAACAAACAAATCTTTGCTTCCATTCTCAGGAGTAATGAAACCAAAACCTTTGTCTGCGTTAAACCACTTAACCGTACCTTTACTCATATTACTGTCTTCTTTATGGGTGAACTTAAAATGACCGTATTCGTTATCACCATTGCGAATACAGTTTTAGGAAACGTGCCGGCCGTGTTGCCATGCGCCTACCATTTTTATTATGGTCAATATTGACGCTGGCCGATGCCGATAGTCAGCGATTTAACGCCAACCGACAGTTTAAGGCAAGGAATTAATTCTCCTGCAATCCTCGTCGGATGATTAATTAACGATATAAGCACGCTTTATTTGCATAAATTCTGGCTCGAAAAACTGCAAATTTGCCATAGCGTGAATTAAATGGTGTTATACAGGGAATTCCTGCTAGTGCTTATGGGGATATGTTGTTTTGTTTTTGTGGTGATTGTGGTGTTTTTAGGCCCGTATTACGGTAGTCGCTATAACTTGCAAGATTTGAAAGTTTTTATCAAATTAGTGCGAAAAATTGTCACGTACAGCAGTGGCAAGCGCAAAACGCTACAAAAATGATTATCTGGAAGCTGATACGCTTTTTTTAAGCCGAGCGGCAGGAGTACCTATTGCCCCTAAAACTAATCAATCCCTCGAAATATAAAGAGTGTAGTTAGTCTAAAAAACGTTTGGCGTGACTAGGGCTGGGTATAGAACACAGATCGTGCTGGCCGAACCATCGATAGCGATTGCGGGCGATTAGATCGTAACTCCAATCGAGTAGTGTGCGTGGAAGTATATCTAACACACGTACAGCCCGCCAAGGCATGCGTAGATGGCGTGCAACGCGCATAGCGGCTTCAGAGCGAACATAAACATTATTACTTTCGATCAATACAAACGTTTGAACGTTTGTAGGGTCGAGCCCGTACTGATGCATCAAGCGTGACCCGGTCGGCGATTGGACAGATGCAAAATACAAGGTCGGCGAGGACTCATATTTAAGAACAAATTGCACGCTGGAACTGCAAAGATTGCAGGTGCCATCAAAAATCATTACGTCAGGCATCAATGTCTCTCAACGGTCGATTTTTGGCATAGAGCCAAACATGTTTTAAGTCAGTCGCTGCTGCTCGCTGCCTAATTAATTCTCACCAATCAACATATGCCCCAACTTATCCTTTTTAGTATCTAAATAATGGTGGTTATGAGAATTGCGGCCGGTTTCGTGAGGCAAACGGGTTTCAATTTCAATGCCTAATTCTTCGAGGGCTTTTATTTTTTTCGGGTTATTTGTGAGCAGTTTTACGCGGTTAATATTCAGATGCGCGAACATGGGCCCGAGCATCGAATAGTCGCGTAAATCGGCGGCGAATCCTAGGTGTTCGTTAGCTTCGACCGTATCGGCACCCTGGTCTTGTAAATGATAAGCGCGGATTTTATTGAGCAGGCCAATGCCGCGGCCTTCTTGGCGCAGGTAAAAAATCGCGCCGCTACCTGCGACGGAGATTTTATACATGGCAGATTGCAATTGGGCACCGCAATCGCAGCGCAGGCTAAATAAACTATCGCCGGTTAGGCATTCTGAATGAATGCGCACTAATACAGTTTGTTCGGGTTTTAAATCACCGAGGGTGAGAACTATGTGTTCTTTTTGATGAGTGTGGTCAAAAAACCCGTGCATAACAAACATGCCAAATGGCGTAGGTAATTTACAGGATTCAACAAATTCAACCGACACAAGAATACCTATTTGAAATGACTGCACGGTGTGCACAGTGTTTAATATTTGCTTTGCAGAACCATAACGCCTTGTTCGACTTTTAAATCAACGCGGCTTAAAAAACTATTGCCTAATAATATAGCGGTGGGATATTCGCCTTCTAGCACTAGCGCTTCAATGTTGTTCAGCGTGACATTGCCTACAGTGGCGGAATTTAATACCACAGGATAGGCCTTAGCGCTGCCCTGAGCAGTCTGCACGCCAACCGCTTTGTCCTTGTTATATTCAAGGCCTAGTTTGTCAGCCATTGTGGCATTCATAGCGATTGTGGTCGCGCCGGTATCCACTAAAAACTCAACATTTTGATTATTAATACGGCCAGGCGAGAAATAATGGCCGTTTACTTGGCTGGCTATGCGCGCCTCTGCGATTGGGGGTGCGCTAAAGCGTGTGCCTACGCCGCGGTTGAGGTTAAGTGTTTGGCGCTGGCCATTGATGTCTATCTCTGCGCTGCGCGCATTGGCAGATAAAAGCGTTACGCCCTCTGGAGAAGCTTTACCTAGCCGCAATATACGCTCCTGGCCGTTAATTTTTACTACGGCAGAATTATTAAAAAGTCCAAGCGGCTGAACCTCTATAGGAGCATTTTTTTTCGCCGTAGCATTAAAGGGGACTATATCAGTGCTGCTGTCGTCGGCAAAAACACTCTGCGCGGCTAAACCCTCGCTAAGCAAACACATGCTAAATAAAAGCCCAGCTCCTAATCGTTGAATCACCATAACCACTCCAGAATTTTAAGACTGCCAAGAGCTGCCGCCCCCGCCAGAATATCGTCAAACATTACACCTAGGCCCCCGTGAAGATTTTTATCCGCAACGCTAATGGGCCAGGGTTTGAGTGCATCGAACAGGCGAAACAACACAAACCCCACCAACACCCAAGCCCAGCCTGGCGGCACACATGCAAGCGCAAGCCACAGGCCCACAAACTCGTCCCACACAATGCCACCGTGGTCTTCTTCACCTATATCTGCTGAGGTTTTCCCGCAGATCCAAATGCCTGCAATGAACGCAAGAACAAGCCCCGTCCAATAAGCATAGTTGGGTAAGGCGTTTAAGAGAAAGTAAAAAGGTACGGCGGCGAGTGTGCCCCAGGTTCCAGGGGCTTTGGGTAACAGACCCGAGCCGAAACCGAACGCTATGAAACGCCAGGGTTTAGCAGTAATAAATGCCCAGTTCGGTTTGATCGGATGACTTGTGCGATCAGCAGAGGTAGAGGAATTAGTTGAAATGTTCATAACCGCCTTGGTTAAGTACAACCGGTTGGCCATCACGCAGGCACACAAGTTTCTGCTCGTGGGTGATGACACCTATGGCATGAGCCTGTATGGGAGCCTGCTGACTGGGGGAGAGGGTAAAACATAATTGATAGTCGTCCCCACCGGTCAGCGCCCAGTGTTGTGCTTGTTCCTGAGTAAGGCTGCGCGCCCACAAAGGGTTTAGCGGCAGTTGCTCAACATTAATTTGTGCACCTACGCCACTGGCCGAGGTGATGTGGGTGAGATCAGCGAGTAGACCGTCGGAGATGTCAATCGCGCTGCTGGCGATATCTGCTATGGCTTGCCCCGCGTGTAGTTGCGGTTCGGGCGCATAAAACCGCTCGCTAACATAAGCCGCTGCGGCGGCATCTAGCGGCAGCTGTCCTTGCAAAAAGGCTAGACCTGCTGCGCCGTCGCCTAAGAAACCTGTGACATAGATAATGTCGCCAACTTTAGCGCCGCTGCGGCGTAAGGCTTTCGTAGGCGCAACTGCACCGTGTACCTGTAGTGTAATGACCAGTGGACCCTGAGTAGTATCGCCGCCGACTAATGCGATATTAAAGCGCTTAAGTACAGTGCCTAGGCCCCGGCTAAAGGCTTCGAGCCAGGCGGCATCAGCATTGGGAAGTGTTAAGGCAAGTGTGGCCCAAAGGGGAGTTGCGCCCATGGCGGCAAGATCGCTCAGTGCACAGCATGCCACGCGGCTGCCAATCTGTTCGGCCTCAGCTGCAATCGGAAAGTGCACACCTTCAACCTGGGTATCGATGGATACTGCGAGGCTGTGATCGCTAGGGACCCTGAGCAAAGCGCAGTCGTCCCCGATGCCCAATTCTACAGAACTAGAAGGCGGCGTAAGCGCTGCGAAATAGCGTTGTATGAGGGCAAATTCGCTGACGGTTTCTTTCACTACTGTGTCACTTACTAGCTTTACCCGCTTGCACTTCAGCTGTACGCAAACGCCCAGCGACTTTATCTAACACCCCGTTAATAAATTTAAAGCTATCGGTAGCGCCGAATTTTTTAGCAAGATTCAAGGATTCGTTAATGACCACGCGATAGGGCACATCTAATCGATGGCGCAGCTCAAAGCAGGACATGCGCAATATCGCTAAGGTCACCGGGTCGATTTGCGCCAGTGTCATGTCGTTTACAAATGGTAAAAAGTCAGTTTCCAGCGTAGTAATTTCGGCTGGCACGCCGTGCACCAGCTCGTGGAAATAGGGGACGTCTACGACATTCATATCGTTATCGGCATGGAACTCCGACAAAATACTATTGATGGGATTTTTCGTCATCTGCCATTGATACAGGGCTTGCATGGCGTAATGGCGGGCTTTACTGCGCGCGGCAGGTGTTGAGGGCATGGGCTTATTCTCAAAAAAAACAACGCCCGCAATGCGGGCAGAACTATCAACTATAGGAATTAAATTTTGCTTAGTAGGGAAACCATTTCCAATGCTGTGGCGGCAGCTTCAGCGCCCTTATTGCCGGCTTTCGTACCCGATCGCTCGATGGCCTGTTCGATGGAATCTACGGTTAACACGCCGAAGCTGACAGGGATGCCTGCATCTAAGGAAACCTGAGCGAGGCCTTTTGTGCACTCGCCAGCGACATAATCAAAATGTGGCGTGCTGCCGCGAATGACGGCGCCAAGCGCAATGATGGCGTCGTACTTACCGGAGCGGGCGAGCTTCTGCGCGGCTAGAGGAAATTCAAAAGCGCCTGGCGCATATACAACGGTAATTTCAGTATCGGCAATGCCATGGCGCTGCAGCGTATCAATAGCGCCGTCTTTGAGATGTTCCACGACAAAGCTGTTCCACCGGCTCACTAAAAGGGCGTAGCGGCCTTGGCTTTGTTTAAAATCACCTTCAATTTTGTTCATGCTTGGTCTCACTTATCAGGGTGTTCAACATAACCGGTTACTTCGAGGTTAAAGCCGGAGATGCCGTTAAATTTATAGGGGGCGCTCATCAGGCGCATTTTACACACCCCTAAGTCTTTTAGTATCTGCGATCCTGTGCCTACCTGTTTATAGGCCAAATCAACGTTGGGCCTACGCACCTTGCCAGTGAGTAGCCAGTCAACGCTCTCTTCAATATCGTCGGTGGTTTCATTGTGGCAAATAAGCACGACAACGCCTGCGCCTTCTTCCGCCACGCGGGCTAGTGCCGACTGGCACGTCCAGGCCGGGTTTGCGGCGCCGGGCTGTTGAATACCCAATACATCGCGCAAGGTTGAGCCGACGTGTACGCGCACCAAGGTTTCTGCATCGGGATTAATTGTGCCTTTTACTAACGCAAAGTGGCATTCGTTGCGGGCGGTGTCTTTATAGGTTTTAAGACTGAATGCGCCGTGCAGGGTTTCGACTTCTCGACTGTTCGTGCAGATGACCGTGCGCTCGTGCAGCGTGCGGTAGTGAATTAAATCGGCAATCGTGCCGATTTTTAAATTGTGGGTTTTCGCAAAGATTTCTAAATCCGGCCTGCGCGCCATGTTGCCGTCTTCATTCATGATTTCCACAATCACCGCCGCAGGTTCAAAGCCTGCCATGCGCGCCAAATCGCAACCTGCCTCGGTATGCCCGGCGCGGCTTAATACACCGCCAGGCTGGGCCATCAGTGGGAATATGTGCCCCGGTTGCACTATGTCCTTAGGCTTGGCATTGCGGCTGACGGCGGCTTGAATTGTGCGGGCACGGTCCCCCGCGCTAATCCCCGTAGTAACGCCCTGGGCGGCTTCAATCGACACAGTAAAATTCGTAGCATGGGCCGCTTGGTTTTCTTTCACCATCAACGGCAGTTCTAACAGGCTGCAGCGCTCCGGGCTCATTGGTAGGCAGATCAGCCCACGGGCGCGCATGGCCATAAAGTTGATGTCTTCAGGCCGTACCATTTCGGCGGCCATGATTAGGTCGCCTTCGTTTTCACGGTCTTCGTCATCCATCAGGATGATCATTTTGCCTTGACGAATATCGTCGATGAGCTCAGCGGTGGTATTCAATTGCATAGCATTTATTTCCAATAACCGTTTTGTGCTAAAAATGCAGCGGTAAGCGGCGCTGCGCCCTGGGCTTCGGCGGCGCGCTCTCCTAAGAGTAGGCGCTCTAAGTAGCGAGCGATTACATCCACTTCTAAATTCACCCAATGCCCCACTTGATACGTGCCCATAACCGTATGGCTTAGAGTGTGCGGCACTATGTTCAATTCAAATTCGGCGCCGTTTACAGCGTTCACTGTAAGGCTGACCCCATCGACGGTAATAGAGCCTTTATGCGCAATGTACTTGGCAAGCTCATTCGGCGCTCTGAGTGTAAAACGCTCGGAACGGGCATCGGATTCACGTTTGACCACTTGGCCCAAACCGTCCACATGGCCGGAGACTATATGGCCGCCTAGGCGTGTTTGCGGCGTGAGGGCTTTTTCCAAATTGATCTTTTGGCCGATGCGCCAGTGTTTAAGGCTCGTAAGACTTAAGGTTTCGTTCGATGCATCCGCCCAAAAACCATCGCCGGTGAGTTTTACTGCAGTAAGGCAGACGCCGTTGCTGGCGATGGAATCCCCAAGAGCTACATCACTCCAGTCCCAACTGGCGCGAATGTACACACTGAGATCGCCATCTTTTGGTTGCAGGCTAGCGACTGTGCCGATGGATTGGATGATGCCGGTGAACATAAAAACCTCTGTGAAATACTGCTTTTTGTGTGTTGGCTCTGGTCATTAATCGCCGCCCCAACAACTCCAACCTTCGCCGGTGCTCCAGCCTCCCATTAAAAGGGAGGGTGCTGGAAGCTCTCTAGGACAAGTGAAAATTCCTTCGCAACGGCGTTTTTTCCTTCCTCATACAAGGAAAGGTTGGAACGAGCTTACGGGTGGCGATTTAACTTTTCTCACGGGACGCTTTTACAAGGTATCGCCTGAATTTTCCAGTCATCACCAATCGAGCAAATACTCTGAATTTTCAGCGGCACCCGTTCACTCATATGTTCAATAGGCAGATCAAACAGTGGCAGTGCACTGCTGCCCATCAACGTCGGCGCCAGATACACCACTAATTCATCAATCAGCCCGGCAGCGAGGAAAGCTCCGGCAAGCTTTGCGCCGGCCTCTAGCAACACCTGATTACAACCTTCGCTAGCCAGCCAATTCATCAATGCGGGCAAATTATCGGGTAGATGTTTTATAAAGGGCTCCAAGGTCGAATTGGCTGGAGCTTCTAGGTTGCTGATTATCCAGGTGGTGCCAGGCTGCTGCAGAATCGCGGCGGACGGTGGTGTATGTAGGTGGCGGTCAAGCACAATACGCATGGGCTGGCGAGTGACGCCCTCAGGCCGGTTCATGCGCCAAGTAAGACTTGGGTTATCGGCCAGCACCGTTCCCACACCGGTAATAATCGCGCAGCTGCGAGCGCGCAAGGCTTGCACGTCTTCGCGGGCGGCCGCGCCTGTAATCCATTGGCTTTCGCCATTGGCCATAGCCGTGCGACCATCAAGGCTCATAGCGAGCTTGCAGGTAACAAACGGGCGGCCATCCGTCATGCGTTTAATAAAGCCGCGATTGAGAAGCCGCGCCTCAACTTCTAAACAAGGGCCGACAACTTCGACGCCCGCTGCGCGTAAGCGCTCTAAGCCCTGGCCGCACACTTGCGGATTCGGGTCTTGCATCGCGTATACGACGCGCTTAACTCCAGCGTCAATCAGCGCTTGGCTACAAGGGCCAGTGCGGCCATGGTGGTTACAGGGTTCTAACGAAACATAGGCGGTCGCACCGCAAGCCTTAGGGCCCGCTTCTGTGAGGGCGTGAACTTCCGCGTGCGGACCGCCAGCTAATCGATGGTAGCCCTGGCCGACAATTAAGCCCTCAGAGCTTACCAAAATGCAGCCTACAGCAGGATTGGGGGTGGTCGTGCGCTGGCCTAACGCTGCAAGCTCTAACGCCTTGCTCATCCAGTATTCGTCGTGAGATGACATTAGTCTTTCTCTAACCGATCAAGCTCTTGGCGGAATTCGCTGATGTCTTGAAAGCTGCGGTAGACGGAGGCAAACCGCACATAGGCGACGCCATCTAGCGCGCGCAGCTCCTCCATTACACGTTCACCCACGACCAGTGATTTCACCTCGCGCTCGCCCAACGCCTGTAAATAATGTTTAACGCTATTCACCGCCGCTTCGATGCGCTCGACACTCACCGGGCGTTTTTCCAATGCGCGCAACAAACCGTTGCGCAGCTTTTGTTCGTCAAACGGTTCGCGCGTACCGCCCTGCTTAATGATGCGCGGCATCAATAATTCTGCCACTTCAAAAGTAGTAAAGCGCTCTTTGCACGCTAAACACTCACGGCGGCGGCGTACCTGGCTGCCATCGGCCATGAGGCGGGAGTCGATAACTTTGGTGTCGAGTTGGTTGCAAAACGGGCAGTGCATAGGAAACTCTACTTAAGGTTGAGCACATCCTGCATATCGAATAATCCAGCGCCTTGGCCTTTCAACCAGACAGCGGCGCGAACGGCGCCACGGGCGAACGACATACGGCTGGACGCCTTATGGGTGATTTCTACCCGCTCGCCATCGGCCATAAACATCACCGTATGGTCGCCTACGACATCGCCGCCGCGCACCGTGGCAAAGCCAATTGTATCGCGAGTGCGTGGGCCAATTTGGCCTTGGCGGCCGTACACGGCAACCTCGTCCAAATCCCGGTTCAAGGCTTGGGCAACTACTTCACCCATGCTAAGCGCGGTGCCGGAAGGCGAATCCACTTTGTGGCGATGGTGGGCTTCAACAATTTCAATATCCGCATCGTCACCGAGGACTTCGGCGGCGATTTTCAGCAGTTTAAAACACAGATTGACTCCGGTGCTGAAGTTGGAGGCAATGACCAGTGGTATGCGTGTTTGATAGCTTAGCAACTCAGATTTTTGCTCGGCGCTAAAGCCTGTGGTGCCGACGACTAATGCTTTGCCATGCGTGGCGCAAAGTTCGGCATTGGCAAGCGTTGCCTCAGGCGTAGTGAAATCAATTAGCACATCAATTTGGTCAATAACCGCTTCAAGGTCACCCATTATCGTCACGCCCTGGCGGCCTATGCCTGCGAGCTCGCCAGCATCAGCACCAATTAAACTGCTACCGGGGCGTCCGATCGCGCAGGCCAAGGTTGCGTCTGCATTAAGCGTTACCGCCTGTACTAACACACGGCCCATACGGCCATTGCAGCCGGTGATGGCAATTCGAGTTGTCATGGTTTCTCCGGTTATTTTAGTCGGGGCGCGTGACGTGCGCGGTTAATACATGTTGCATCGCCTGCTCGGCGTTCATGGTTAAAAATTCGCAACGCTCTCTCGGTAAATAAACGGTAAAGCCGCCTATTTGATAAGCCTTTGGAAGATAAACAGCCAGGAGGTTTTTTTGGCTGCCAAGGGTTACGTTTTCACTGGTGACAAATCCCAATAAGCGAATATCGCTATCTAATGTAACCAACACCACTTTTTGCAATTCTGAATTTTTATTGCCGGCCATAAAATGCAATAAATCCCGTGTGCTGGTATAGAGGGTTTTCACCAGCGGGATACGCTCTAGCAGTAAATCAAACCAAGCAAATAAGTGGCGTAACACATAGGCCTGCACCAAAATTCCAGCGCAAAAAATTGCCACGAGCGCTGAGGCCACACCCATGCCTTTAACGTATTGCCCTTCGGGCAACAACAATATCAAAGGGATTTTAAATACGGCTTCTAGCGATTCAAACAGCCAATAAATCAGCCCAAACGTAATCATCACTGGCAGCGTAAATAAAAAGCCTTTTAAAAAGATATTGGCTAAAAATTTCATAACCTGCCCGTTTGTTCACAAAAAGAAAGGCCAGCTAAGCTGGCCTTGTATTCGCACTGTCGTACGCTACAGCTTCATATCACCAAAAAAGTTTTTCATACCTTCAAACCAACTCGACTGTTTAGGCGAGTGGGTAGACGAGCCAGTCATATCTTCCTGCAATTGACGCAACAAGTCTTTTTGCTTGGAGGTGAGGTTCACCGGCGTCTCCACAATTACTCGACAGAGTAAATCACCGGCAGCACCGCCGCGTACTGGCGCTACGCCCTTGCCGCGCAGGCGAAACAGTTTGCCCGTTTGGGTTTCTTCGGGGATTTTCAACTTCACGCGGCCGTCGAGCGTCGGCACTTCGATTTCACCGCCGAGACAAGCTTCCACCAGTCCAATCGGTACTTCGCAATAGAGGTTTTTGCCATCGCGCTGAAAGAACTCATGCTCTTTAACGGATACCTGCACATACAAATCTCCTGCAGGCCCGCCGTCTGCGCCGGCCTCACCTTCACCCGCTAAGCGAATGCGGTCTCCGTTGTCTACGCCTGGTGGTACTTTCACGTTCAGCGTTTTAGTTTCTTCTACACGGCCGTGACCGTGGCATTCTTTGCACGGGTCAGTAATGATTTTGCCTTTGCCGCGACAGGTGGGGCAGGTTTGCTGCACGGAGAAAAACCCCTGCTGCATACGTACCTGACCGTGTCCGCCACAGGTCGTACAAGTAGCGGGTTTAGTGCCGGATTTTGCCCCGCTGCCGTCACAGGTTTTACATGAGACAAGCGTCGGTACTTTAATTTTTACACTCGTGCCTTTAACCGCATCTTCCAGGCTTAAATCAAGCGTGTACCGCAGGTCGGAGCCGCGCGCCGGTCCGCCGCGGCGACCGCCACCGTTGCCACCGCCGAATATATCGCCGAACACGTCGCCGAAAATATCGCTAAAACCACCGCCGCTAAAGCCGCCGCCCATGCCGCCTGCGCCTTCGACGCCCGCGTGACCGTATTGGTCGTACGCAGCACGTTTATTGGCGTCCGAGAGAACTTCGTAGGCTTCACTCGCCTCTTTAAATTTCTCTTCAGCGTCTTTGTCGTCCGGATTGCGATCCGGGTGATATTTCATTGCCACACGTCGGTAGGCTTTTTTCAGATCAGCTTCCGAGACGCCTTTGGCAACCCCTAGAATTTCGTAATAGTCACGTTTGGCCATGTAACGCTTTTTCCGTGGTCAGAAACAACAAAGCAGAGCTCGCGCCCTGCTTAACCAAATCCAATAAATGCTGCGGCTGTGCGCCGCAGACGATTTATTTATCCTCTTTAACTTCTTCAAACTCGGCGTCAAAAGCACCGTCTTCAGCTTGGCTGCTTTGTTCGGCACTGCCGCCGCCTGCGCCTGCTGCTTGCTGTTCAGCATAAAGCTTTTGCGCAAGGCTTGAGGATGCTTCGGTCAGCTTTTGTGTTGAGGCTTCGATTTTTTCTTTATCGTCGCTCTTCACTATTGTCTCAGCTTCGCTTAAAGCCGCTTGAATCGCAGACTTTTCATCTGCAGTGGCTTTATCGCCCGCTTCTTCGAGAGTTTTCTTCGTTGCATGAATCAAGCCCTCCAGCGAGTTGCGCGCAGTAATCAATTGCTCGAACTTGCGATCAGCCTCTGCATTGGCTTCGGCATCTTTTACCATGCGTTCAATTTCAGCATCGCTTAAACCGGAGCTGGCTTTGATGACAATCGACTGTTGCTTGCCCGTGGCCTTGTCTTTAGCGCTGACGTTCAAGATGCCGTTGGCGTCTATGTCGAACGTCACCTCAATCTGTGGCATCCCGCGCTGTGCAGGCGGAATATCCGACAGGTCAAAGCGGCCCAAGGATTTATTCTGCGAGGCTTGTTTGCGCTCACCTTGTACAACGTGAATGGTTACAGCCGTTTGGTTATCTTCGGCAGTTGAGAACACCTGAGATTTTTTGGTAGGAATCGTGGTGTTTTTCTCAATCAACGGAGTAGCCACGCCGCCCATGGTTTCGATACCCAAAGACAGAGGCGTTACGTCCAATAACAACACATCTTTAACGTCACCGGAGAGCACCGCGCCCTGAATTGCAGCACCAATGGCCACTGCTTCATCAGGGTTAACGTCTTTACGCGGCTCTTTGCCGAAGAATTCCGCCACGTATTTTTGCACCAAAGGCATACGGGTTTGGCCGCCGACGAGAATTACGTCGTTGATTTTATCCACACTGATGCCCGCGTCTTTTAACGCAATTTTTACTGGCTCCATCGAGCGCTTAACCAACTCTTCTACCAATGACTCAAGCTTGGCGCGAGTCAACTTCACAGCCAAATGCTTAGGACCGGAGGCATCTGCCGTGATATAGGGCAGGTTCACTTCAGTTTGTTGGCTGGTGGACAGCTCGATTTTGGCTTTTTCAGCCGCTTCTTTTAAGCGCTGCAGGGCCAATGGATCGTTAAGCAAATTAATGCCGCTGGTCTTTTTGAAGTCTTCTACGAAGAACTCAATTAAACGCATATCAAAGTCTTCACCGCCTAAGAAGGTGTCTCCATTGGTGGCCAACACTTCAAATTGGTGCTCGCCATCTACGTCGGCGATTTCGATGATGGAGATATCGAACGTACCACCGCCAAGGTCATAGACAGCAATGGTGCTGTCACCCTTGGCTTTATCCATACCATAGGCTAAGGCTGCGGCTGTGGGTTCGTTGATAATGCGCTTAACATCGAGACCGGCAATCTTACCGGCGTCTTTAGTGGCCTGGCGCTGTGAGTCATTAAAATAAGCTGGCACGGTGATAACCGCTTCAGTCACTTTCTCGCCAAGATAATCCTCAGCTGTTTTTTTCATTTTCTTCAGCACTTCAGCTGAAATTTGCGGCGGCGCGCGGCGCTCGCCTTTCACTTCAACCCAAGCATCGCCATTGTCCGCTTGCACGATAGTGTAAGGCACCATCGAAATGTCTTTTTGCACTACGTCGTCAGTAAATTTACGACCGATTAATCGCTTAACGGCGAATAACGTGTTCGTAGGGTTAGTCACAGCCTGACGCTTGGCACTTTGGCCCACTAAAATTTCGCCGTCCTGTGTAAACGCAACAATAGAAGGCGTGGTGCGGTCACCCTCGGCATTTTCAATTACCTTAGGTTTGTTACCTTCGAGAATGGATACACACGAGTTGGTTGTACCTAAGTCGATACCAATGATTTTGCCCATGTTAATGGTCTCCTCGTAGGCCTTGTCGGCCAAATGTTCATGAATGTGAATATGGTGTCGCGCAGTTACCTGCCAAACAATTTTTAATGTGCGGTTTAAGCTGTCAGTCTTGTTGCACTTGGCATCAATATTGGCACCGACTGCGTTTTTTCAACCCACAGGCGGACATTTTTTGTGGCTTTTCGCCGCTGTTACTTTGTTAATCAGGTTTTTTAGACACGACGACCATGGCTGGGCGCAATAGGCGGCCGTGTAGTGTGTAGCCTTTTTGAAACACGTTTAGCACCGTATTGGGCTCGCAATCAGCATTGGGAATGGCGGTCATTGCCTGGTGTAATTGCGGATCGAACGGCTCGCCAACGGGGTTCACAGGTGTGAGCTGTTGTTTTTCCAAGCAGCTTTGCAGGGATTTAAGCGTAAGCTCAACGCCTTCGATTACCGCTTTAATATCACTGCTAGCGGAGGCGGCTTCGATGGAGCGCTCAAGATTGTCGGCCACGGGCAGTAAGTCAGAGATAAATCGCTCCAGGCCAAATTTATGAGCTTTTTCTACATCCTGCTCAGCACGGCGGCGAATATTTTGCGCTTCGGCCATCGCGCGCAGCGACTGTTCTTTAGATTGCATTAATTCATCTTTAAGCCGCTCGATTTCGGCCTCCAGCTCAAATGTGAGCGGGCCAGACGCTGCCGCAGCGGCGCCTCCTGCAGATGAGCCCGCAGCGGCATAAGCGCCGCCGGATGAAGAGGCGGAGCTGCTGGCAAATGAAAACTCTACCTGATCTTCAGGCGGCTGGTTCGAGGTTGGGTCTTGACTCACAGGGTCTCTCCTGACGGTTTTTGAACTGCTGCCTATATGGGGCTGGCCAATGGGCATTCAAGCCCAACAGGGAAATAATCGGCTCGGCAGGTTGACGCCGGGGCTCTGCAGATAAGTCGTTGACTACTGCTTTTTTAAAGGTAAGGGATGGATTTAGATAAGTTGGCTGTATTTGTTGAAGTGGCTATCGATTCGTTCTCCTAGACAGTAGGGGCGAGCCCCGCTCCACTAAAAAGGAAGGCCTAAGCGAGGTTGAGGGAACACGTGCAGCTACCAGGCAAAAAACAAAAAACGCTTGGGCTTGAAGGTTTTGTCGGGCAGGCTTGCAAGCTAAATCAGCAGGTATCACCTGTGCCCAAGCTAGGCTAGCCCTAAACTGCGATCTACTGTATAAACAGCCACCTTTAGGCGTGGAGACCCCAGCGTGCTCACTCATTTAAGTATTCGCAATTTAACCTTGGTGGACACCTTAGATTTAGAGCTTGCGCCAGGGCTTACCGTACTCACCGGCGAGACTGGGGCGGGTAAGTCAATTTTGTTGGACGCCATAGGCCTTTCCCTGGGCGATCGGGCCGACGCCGATAAAATCCGCCAAGGCCAGGACAAAGCCGAAGTGAGCGCGCAATTTGATTTAACCGGCAGGCCCGACATTCTAAGCTGGCTTGAGGCGGAAGATCTTGCGCAACAAAACGAATGTATTTTGCGCAGAAGCCTAAGCCGCGAAGGGCGCTCACGCGCGTTTATTAATGATCGGGCTGTAACGCTGCAGCAGCTGCGTAGCCTCGGCGAACAGCTGATTAACCTACACAGTCAGCACGAACACCAGGCGCTAATGGACACGGCTCACCACCGCTGGCTGCTTGATCACTTCGGCCAACTGCAGTCGCTTGTGATACCGGTGCGCGAAGCCTTCACTCGTTGGCAGCAATTGACTCAGGAATACCAGCGCGTCTGCGCGCAAGCGGACGAACTCAACGCCCGCTACCAACTGCTTAGCTATCAGGTGGAAGAATTCGACCAGTTGGCGGTACAGCCTGGCGAGCTCGAACGCTTAGAGCTACAACAAAAACAACTCACCCACGCCGATGCGTTTAACCAGTATTGCCAGAACGTTGTGGACATTTGCCAAGCGGATAAAGGCCTGCGCGATAGATTGCACCGGGCCATCCAATTACTAAACCAAGTGCCGCTGCAAAATAACGCCGTAAAAGAAGCGCAAGCTTTACTGCAGAGCGCGCAAATTAATATTGAAGAAGCCAGCAGCGAATTAATCCACGCCCTAGATGCTAATCACCATCTGGACGGCGATCTGCCCAGTATTGAGCGACGCCTGACAGCCCTGTTTGAAATGGCGCGCAAACATCGCGTTAAACCGCATGAATTACTGAATTTACATCAACGCTTAAGCGATGAATTACAGCAACTTAAAAGTGGCGACGAACAATTGGCAGGCTTGCAAAGCGCCATCGCTCAGGCGCTTATCACCTACGAAAGCGCAAGCCAGGCTCTAAGCCAAGCCCGCCAGCAGGTGGCTCAGGTACTCAGCAGTCAGGTCAACAATCAGCTGGCACACCTAAGCCTCGGCCACGCCCAATTTAGCCTCGCTTTTAATTCCCTTGCAGCTCCGAGTCTTCAAGGTGCTGAACAGGTGGAATTTCTTATTAGTACCATTCCTGGTGCGCCGCCCAAGCCGCTCGCCAAGATCGCCTCCGGCGGCGAGCTCTCGCGCATTAGCCTCGCTATTGCCGTTGTCACCGCCAAAGCTGCTAAACCCAGCACGCTTATTTTTGATGAGGTCGACGTGGGCATTGGGGGTGAAACCGGTGATGTGGTGGGGCGTTTATTGCGAGAGTTGGGCGAGAGCGGGCAGGTGTTGTGCGTAACACACCTTGCGCAGGTGGCGAGCAAAGCGCATCAACATTTAAAAGTAAGTAAGAATTTATTAAGTGAGGGCGCCTATAGCGATATTGCACCCTTAGTGGGGGAAAATAAGGTTTTAGAAATTGCTCGCATGATGGGCGGGCAGGTGCAGTCAGTGCAGTCGTTGGCGCATGCGCGGGAGATGTTAGAGCGGCTTTGAATAGATGGCGGCATAGAGTTTTAAATAACATTACCCATAACTGTATTTGCCAACAGAGTAGTTGACCGGAATTAACTCGATAGACCCATTTACGTTAGAGATTTCCCACCTGCTTTGATGTGTTTAGGTGGGAAATCCTTTGTTGTAATAGACAGGAACACCAAGCCAGTCACAAGCTGCGCTTTGATTAAGTTCACTAATGCTTCCCGCTACCCTTATTTAATTGAACTGTAAATAAGCGAATACTTCCTCGCATTAAAATGCGCGCTAGTTAATTTGCCCAACCCCATCAAAAACCTTGTAATAATCAAAATCCACAAACCCACCGCTGGTTTTGGTTGCGTAGTTAAATAGTGCATACCTATAACCAATAAAGTGCGGCAGCGTGTACGACATTTGGATTGCATTGCCTATCTCCTTCCAACTTGTGCCATCAAGGCTGTAATAAAAATAAGCCTTGTCGGTTTTATTTTTAAAATCCATACGGATTTTAAAATACAATTTTGTTTGGTTCACTGAGACTGTAGATATTTCTTTGGCGCTGCCTGAGGTCGCATCTACCATTACAACGCTTTTTGTGTTGCCGTTAATTTTAACGCCGACATAACCGTAATTTTTCTGTAAAGCGGCGAGCCCTGCCACATCCCCATCTTTCATCGCGGTAATATCCACAGCAATTATGCCGGTGGATTCAGGGCCAAAGCTGCGCTGGGTAAGTGAATTGCGCGCGGTTAAAATACTTTGATCAACTCGCGCGGTTGTTAAACGCAAAAATCCCGGTTTGGCTGTGAGAGACCAATTATTTTTATCGGGGTTGTGATTCCACTGCCAGGCCAATTTTAATTGACTATCGGTAAAATCATCGGAGCTGACAATTCCGGTTAACGATTGCTCTTTAACTTTAAAATCTAATGAGCTAGGAACTACACCATTATTGCCAAGTGTTGGCCAGCCGTTGTTCCATTTTACAGGGACTAAATAGGGTATGCGCCCAACCGAACCATGATCTTGAAATAAAAACGCGTACCAAGCACCGTCGGCTGTATCAATAAAACCACCCTGAGCAATACCGTCATTTTTTAATACCACGCGACCTTCATAAGGCCCGGTCAGTGAGCTGGATTTGTAGAGTAATTGTGTGCGCCCGCCACCATTTGGCCAACAAATAAGGGAAATATAATATTGCCCATTTATTTTTTGCGCGTGGGTACCCTCAGCTGGGACTATTAGGCTTGCGCCTGCAATACTTGATGCATTAGCAATTAATATTTGATTAAGGCCACCTGATTTAATGCTTTTACCATCGGGCGTTAATTCGATAATTTTTATAGTGTTGCTGCCGTAAACAAAAAATAATCGCCCGTTATCAAAAAACAGTGAGGAATCGTGATAAGCGCCACTAATTACGTTTCTCTCCCATGGGCCATTTTCCAGGCTATTCGTTGTAAATATGTAGGTTTTATTGGCAGCGTTAGAAAATGTACTGACATAATAAGTGCCTGCGTTATAAACCAAGCTGCTAGCCCAGGAGCCTCTACCATATTCATCTTGGCCGCCACTAAGTGTCATGGCATTACCGCTTTCTAAGGTTTCGTAGGCGTAATTAATAGTTTCCCATTGCACAAGATCCTTTGAGCGCATAATGGGAATGCCAGGATTCATGTGCATAGTGGTGCTGCTCATGTAATAGGTATCACCCATTCTTAGAACAGAAGGGTCAGGAACATCGGCCCAAATTAAAGGATTGGTGGCGGTAACGGTGGCAGGAGTGGGCGTGGACGATAGTTCGCCCAGTGCAGAATAAATAGCTAAGCCTGCCAGCGTGCCGTTATCTATTTCACTGGTAATATCGATATTTAAAACACCATCTGTTACAGCAATATTGTCAATTATTTTGGTTAGAGCCGAGCTTGCGCCAACGCTTGTGAAAATATCCAAAGCGCTAATTACTGGAGAGCCTTCAATCGCAATAGAAAATACTCGTTTATTCGCTTCACTCCAATAGAGTTCTGCTAATTGCAATTTAATAGAATAGCGCGCTGAAGTAACTGGAATGGCGTAACTAAAACTTCCATAACGCTCGCTTTGAAATAATGTCGGCTCATTTGTATGTGCAATGGCAGAGGTTACAGTACGGGTTTGCCCGCCCTGGAAATAGCGGTCAGGTTCATAAATTTCGTTTTGTAGCGCAGTGTTATTTTCAGAACCGGAATTAATGGCGATCACTAACGGTAGCTTTATTGCAGGTGTTCCGCTTGAGCTGGATGAAGAGCTAGAGCTCGAAGAAGAGCTTGTTGAGCTTGAGGAGGAATTGCTTGAGCTGGCTGACGAGGAATTACTTGAGCTGGAATTAGCAAGGCTGCCTGAACTAGACGACGATGTACTACTAGTGGATGGCGATTCGCCGCCGCAGGCACTGAGCAAGAGAACGAGCGCTAAGACAAACGCCGATGTGCATTTAGAAAGCATGTGAGGCACCTAGTAAGTCACTATTAATTATTATGGCGGCGCCTCGAAGGGCACACGGGCAACCGCTAAACAACTGATTTCCGGCTTGACCAGTAAATACAGACCTGAAAAATCCAATAACTATTAAATTGAGACAGTAGGCAAACGTTTGAAATAGTCGGGTAAGATATAAGCCTCGTGGCATTATAGTCATACCGTATAACTAAACAATGCCAGGTCTGCACTCTATTGTGCAAAAGAGCTTTGAAGTCCATCACAGAGCGCAAAGCTATTTGGAGACAGGTTCATTGAACCTGCGTTGGATTAGGTTAGGGGTGAGTAAGGATTTAAAACTGGGACAATTGATCGGGATTAATAAGCAATCGAATTTCTTTGGCTGTAGCCATCCTTCAGCTGCTGCTCAGGCCGCTGCTGAAAGTATTGAAATTATTTATCCGTAAATAGGCGCGGGAAAATAACAATAATTGTTAAAGCTGGGATTGATAATGATCAGCCTGCAATTTTGCATCTATTTTGTAGGTGCGAACATCAGCAGTAATTGGCAACATAGTTTCGTTCCAGTCATTCCAGCGCTGTTTTAATCGGCTAAAAATATCCGGGTATTTTTGCGCAAGATTAGCTCGCTCGCTTTGGTCCTCTGCTAAATTAAATAAAAATTCATTGTTGGCGATTTTAAGATATTTCCAATCGCCAGAGCGCACCGCTGCTTGGTTATTTGCTTTGTAGCGCCAAAATAACTCGCGCGGGCGCGCTGGGGCCGTAGCTAAAATGGCGGGTAAAATGTTTTCACCGTCAGGCGGATAATGAGTATTCGCCGTACCGCCAGCTGCGGCTAAAAGTGTGGGAAGCCAATCCATGCTAATAATCACTTGTTGAGAAATTTGCGCAGGCCTTACCTGCGCAGGCCACCGCACTATAGCAGGCACACGAATACCGCCTTCTAATAATTCGGACTTTTGTCCACTAAGCGGCCAGGTGCGAGAAAACCGCTCACCGCCGTTATCACTAGTAAAAATAACTATTGTATTGTCAGCGATATTTTTATCGTTTAATGCAGATAATATTTCACCCACGGCTTTATCCATAGAGCCGACCATTTTTGCATAGGTAGCCAAATTTCCACCGTCGTAATGACCAAGGGTCGATAATGATTTTGCAATTCCTTCATCATTCGGCCCTTCCCAGGGCCAGTGCGGAGCGGTGAAGTGTACAGATAAGAAAAAGGGCTTTTTGACTGATTGTTCAGTAATAAATGCTTTGGCACGAGCAGCAATTAAATCGGTGTAATAGCCTACTTGATGCACCGGAGTTTCGTTTTCGTACAAATCTTCTTTGGCTTTTTCATCTACACCATTTTTGTGAGTGAAATAATCAATGGCGCCACCATAATTACCAAAAAATTTATCGTAGCCGCTTTTAAGCGGACTAAATTTGGGCAGTGACCCTAAATGCCATTTGCCGAATAATGCAGTGGTATAGCCAATTTTTTTTAATAAGGACGGCAGTGTTGGGTGCGATGGCGGCAGGCCCAGCGATTCCGATGCGCCAGCAAGAGGCTCTTCAAGCCCGCCACGCAATCTATATTGGTAACGCCCGGTAATTAAACCAAAGCGTGTTGCCGAGCAGACCGCAGAGTTAGCATAGGCCTGAGTAAAGCGAATACCATCGAGTGCTAAACGATCTAAATTAGGTGTTGTAAAATCTGTTTGCCCGTAAACGCTTAAATCTGCAAAACCCAAATCATCGGCCAGAATAAAAATAATATTGGGTTTTGCGGCTGCGGGTTTTTGTGTGGCGCCAAAAGCTTGCCGCGCGACGCCGCTTAATAAACCCAATGACACCGCCGATATTCCACCTAATAAGCGGCGGCGAAATAAACTAAAATCGCGCATATTATTATTTTTCAACCGGTAGCTGGTATTGGCTTACATTTAGAGGTTTAACCGGCTTTTCAGAGCGTGGTGTGCCATCTGGAGCCCAGTCGTAGGGAACTGGTTGAGCGCGAAATACACTATTATTAATAGTGGGTTTTTCATCTTTGGGATTGGGTTTGCTAAAGTAAGGGCTAATGTATTCCCAAACAATTTCGCCTTGCGCAGTAACCTGGAAGAATCGCCCATTCATACCTTCATCAATTAGTGTATTGCCATTGGGTAGGCGGCGAGCGCTGCTAATATAGGAGCTATAAAAAGTGTAATTAGGCGCTCCTGAATCGACGCCCGTGTACTGCCATACTATGGCATTTTTAATCGGGTCTATCTCTAACACTCGCGAGCCAGGTTGGGTATTTAATTTTACCGATGGATAACCCGCTTCACCCTGGTTATCAAACACTAATAAATTACCCTCACCAGGTAATCCTTTAGGGATAATATGAGCATCGTGCTGGCCGGTAATTTGATCCACCGGGCGAGGTAATTTATTCGGAGTTGTAATGGGAGGGTAATCCGGCCCTATATGCCAAACAATTTTGCCGGTTTTTTTATCGATAATAGCGGTGAAATTGGCCTCGCGTGCGCAGACTACAATATTATCCGGATTAAATCGTGCATCGCCTGCGTCGAACCATTTATTTGGCCCGACTACAGACATGTTATTGAAGTGCAAATAATCAAAAGGAACGGTTTTATCGTTGCGTGAAGTCGATTCGCGTATAAGCTTTAATGCTTCATCACTAAAACCATATTCGTTAAAGTGATCGTAGGCAGCCCATTGCCATACAACTTTACCCTCAGGGGTAAGTTCATAAATACCGTCTTCTAATAATTTTTCAGCTTTAAACCCTGTGACTGGACGCTGATAATTAACCAAAATTAACGTATTACCGTTAGGTAATTTGCGCCAGTCATGATGTTGGCGAACGTTACTGCCAATATTTGTAGCATCGGCAGTAGTTGTGCCGCTGGCATAGGCATCTTGGCTTTTCACGCCGCTCCATTGCCAGATAATATTACCATCCCAGTCCGTTTCACCAATGGCTTGAGCGCCGTTCGGATCGCTGCGCCCTCCGGTTTCCCCGGTAAATTGAACAAGAACATGGCCTTTTTTGCCACCAACCAGTTTAGGGTCGATAAATACTGAAGGAAAGCCGTTGTAATTCCATTGATGCACTTCGTTACCATTTAAATCAATCAAATGGGTTTTTTTATCCTGGCCGGCAAAAAGTACATAAGAATTATAAGCTTTGCTTGGGTTGTATCGCGTCACTCCGGTAGGATATACGCTAGGGCTTGCCTCGCAGAGCGCAGCAAAAAAAATTGACGATACCGCAAGGGGGTTTAATATATTTTTGTGCATTAATAGGTGCTCTAAGCCAAATCAGGTAATTGTTAACCAGATGTTAAAGGAGGTGCGGTTAAAGAAGATAAATCCATGGAGTGCGTATTTTTTGCAAAATAAAAGTTGCCCGGCGGCATATAAGAACTGCAATAGCCCAGACTAAACTTTTAGAAAAATTTATTTAAAGGGCGCCTTTTAGAGAAATCCCACCCGATATTTATGGTTTGAAAAATTATACTTGGAAAATAATATAGGGCAGCCTGCACATGTCCCTGTGCAGGCTAGGCTTGGGTATTAAGAGAAACTAATTAAGATTTTATACCAATATAATTTTTTAAATCCGCCAATGTGGCGACTCCCGGCCCATGCAGTGCAGCAATTTGGGCAACATCCAACTTTAGGTTTTGAATGATTTCATAAAGGTTTTTGGAGTAGGGGTTGACGCTTGCAGGTGCTGGCGCACCCTGTGCCAGAGGCGTATAAGCGTCCGCCTCAATGACAATTTTTTCATTGGGTAAATAAATTAACGCAAAGGCATCATTGTGGCTGTTGCCCGTGAGCGGATATAACTCGATTTTATGAGTATCTCCTAAAGTGTATTTGCCACTAAAAGTTTCAAATTTGGCTGATTTTTTTGATAGAGCCAATTTGTCTGGGTTTATGCTGTGAGGCTGCTTCCAGATGGTTTGATAATAAGCTTGATTATTTTTGTGGGTAACTATAGTAGCCCCTGCGTCAACAAATGTTCGCACTCCGCCAAGGTGGTCAAAATGTGCATGTGTGTTAATTAAATATTTGATCGGCTTGTTGGGTAAAATTTCTTTTACTTTTGCAATTACTGCCAGCGAGCGATCCTCATTTTGTGGCGCCTCAACCAGGATTACATGATCAGTTTGTTCTACCGCTACGCTGTGATGGGTACCGCCGGTTAAATAATAAACCCCTTCGGCTAGTTTTGTTGAAGCTACATTGACAGTAGGCGTAGTACCGCTAATTTCAGTCGGAGCGGTGATAGCTACACTTGCGTTGGGCTGCACCTCAGTAACAGAAATATCCAGTATGGGATGGCCACCTAATTTCTTACTAATGTGGCTTGGGAATTTTATGCCATTGCGATCTTGGTAATCACTAAATGCGGTTTCGTAAAGGGTGTCACCAAGCACGGGGTTGTCGACCCAAGTTTGCACACTGTCCACAAGATTTTTGCTATTGATAATACCTTTATATTGGTATTTTTTATCCAGCGTAAAACTCACTTCTATTCCGTCTTTAGCTGGTTTGCTCGTGGCATTATTAGCAAGCGCTGCGCGAATAAAACCCTGCGGTGTGGATAGAATTTCAGCTCTACGCTCTTCAATTGCAGCCGGTTGATTTGTCGCGGCGGGTGCATTATTAGCCGGTGGCGTTGTGGCAAGATTCCAGGCAGCGTTGTCACTAATATATTGATCCGCTTTTTGTTCTACAGGTGCGGGACGATTGCGACCGGGTTCTATAACCTGTTTGCGAGTAATCTGTACGCGCCCGGCAGTTTTATCGAAATTGATATCCGCTTGGTAGCTGATCACATCAAATTTAGGCCAGGGTAGTGTTGGTGCTGGTGCCTGACCAAACTGGTACCAACTGCCGGTGCCTTTAAAAATTAATGAGGAGGTCGATTTAGCTTTAAGTGCTTCGTCCGCTTGTTGCAGGCTGGCAGCTTGTACAGCTACAGGAAGCGCTAAGGTTGTAAAAACCAATGCATGTAAAATTTTTATTGTGCTGCTCATCGTATGCCTATCTTCAGTTGTGGATGATTACATTTAAAAAATTATTAGAGCTGATATTAAAAATAACCTGTATCGCCTGAGCAGATATTGTTGGCATTTAACTGCTTGAATATCCGGCTTAAACTAGGGGCTGCCAAGCACTAGCAACAGCCGTTCCAAATAAAACGCTGGCAAACAAGGCAATAAAAACAATTTTGTATATAAATTAGACGTCGACTGTTATGTTTTACACATCAATGTAAATATTTTGTTGAAATTTAATCATTGAAAGGCCCGCGCAGAAATTTAGTTGCTTAATTTTTAAAAACGTAAAGAAGTATTTCGGGCAAGATGATTCTCGCCCGTCAGCTCAGTTGATTAAAAGTGCGAATCAAAAACTAACCCAAACCAGCGTCTTTGATTGTAAGGCGTATAAGTTGTCCAGGCGATTTCGTGTGGGTGTTCATCCAAGATATTCTTCACCACCAGGCTTACATCATATTTACCGTTTTTACTGGCTATACCTAAGGAGGCATCGGTAATGAAATAAGCATCTACGTTGGCATAGGTAGAAAATGTATCGCCGGTATTAAAATCACTTGTATAAGAAGTGTTAAAACTTGTATGCAGTTCAGCCTGGTTAAAGGGAAGGCGATATTCTGCACCGGCATTAAATGTTACTAAAGCGGCACCCGGCAAGCGCTCGTCGGATTTATCGAGAAATGGGTCAGGCAAATAAGCTAGCTCGTCAGGTTTGGGCGAATTTTTATATTCACCGTAACGTGCGTCATTATAGGCACCACTAAAACGGATTGTGGTATTAGTTATGCCGGTATAAGTCCCGTCAATTTCTAAGCCCTGTACAACAACCTCAGGTACATTGCCTTGCGAGGTGATATAGGTGGTGGCGCCATTTTTAGCTTTTTCTAGTGCATCGCCTGTAAGATTGGGGTCGAGATTACTGATTGCAGTTGCAGTGGCAAAATTGTCCACGGTGCGGATTGCTTGCTGATAATTATCAATATTGAGCCTAAAGACATCAGCGTTGAGTGTGAGCGTATTGTTGAATAAAAAACTTTTTGCACCAATTTCGAAAGCGTTTGTTGTTTCGGCTTTTACCGGTGCGCTCCTGCCGTTAATATTAAAAGCCGTGCCCGCTTTTTCGCCATGTTGCCAGGTAATATACGCAGTTATTTGATCATTAAATTCGTAGCGTTGGCTTAGGTTCGAAGTAATTAAATCGTCTTTGTAGGCATTTTTGGTATTGGGAATAAGTAAGCCTATTGTGCTATTACGCAAGGTTTTTGCGGCACCGACTTGAGCTTTTTGCTCCTTAGTTAAACTATTGTACGCTGCGCCAGGAGTATTGGCATTAATAGCGGCACCATAATACCGGTTAGCTACCTGGTCAGCTAACTGCAATTGCTCCAGTGTATTATTATCAACTAACACTTGTTCCAATTTACCTGTTGCCGGGTTGGTTTGGTAAACATTCGTGCCGCGGTTGCCGTTGGCGATAGTGGCGAAGCCGTCTAAATTAAACGTATTAATATTTTCTGGATTTAACGCACCGCCAACTCCATTGTTCACTAATATAATCGCATCTTCTGTTGTGCGGTCTTGGTGGTCGAATCGCAAACCCGCTGTAAATGTTGCAGCCTCTGACCAATGCCAATCGATTTGGCCGAATAGAGCTTGGCTTTCGGTATTCACCCAAATATCAGCTTTTCTAAACATATCCTCTAGCGAGTCTTTAAGTAGCGCAAGGCCTGCACCGCGATTAACACCTGCGTTGCGGTCTAATAAATTGTATTGGGTAGTATTAGCAAACCATGCACCCGCATCGCTGCCCCAGCTAGTGCGGCTTTGTACGTCAGTTTTAGATTTATATAAATAAATTCCACTTGTGTAATCAATGGCCTTGCCGGGTGTGGAGGTAATACGGAATTCTTGGCTATATTGGCTAAAGTCCACACTGCCACCACCGTGTTTACTAATGTCAAATGACGTGCCTTCATCATTGTGGGCGTCAAAATAAAACGACCGCCAAGCACTAATTGATGTCAACTTATACGCATCGGTTAACCAATTTATTTCACCACCCCAACCCCCAGTGGATAAGTATTGTCCTTGCTGTTCATTAAAATGAACATTGGGGTTTTTATCGGTAGCGACATAATCTGCATAATAATCAAAATTACGGCCTGGAGTTTCCGGGCTCGGGCGATTAGCAAACCAGGCTCTAGGCGCATTCCACTGTTCCGCTTTTATTTTGGCACTTTGAGGGTCAGCAGGATTAACAAGATTGGACGTATCAACCAGCGTTTTATAACCATATAATTTTGCACGCGGTGTAGCGCCGCTGCTGTCGGTTAAAACAGGTTGTACACCTGTGTAATTACCTGCAACATAGTCCGCGAATGTGCGGCCTTCATAATACTCCGGCTGGTCATGCCGCAATGTAAGGCCATTTTCAAATTGCGGCGCTTTAGGCTGTCTATCAAAACTTACTTTAAAACTCAGTGCCTCTGTGGGGGTTAATAACAATTGAATACGCCCGGCGGCACGGTTTTTATTGTATTGAGTATTGTTCGTATCGTAGCCAAATGTATTGTGGTAAAAGCCTTCGCCTTTATCGACAATAACGGCTCCGCGCCACGCCAATAAATCATCGATAATTGGCCCACCACTGGCTGCCCGCACCACCAACGTGTCCCAAGAGCCATAGGCAATAGAAAAATCTGAACTTGCTTTAAAGCTGGGCTGTTTGGTAATTACATTAACTTGCCCTGCACTACCACCTTTTCCACCTAAGGTTCCGGTCGGGCCTCGGTAGCTTTCTATAGCTTCGACGTCATAAAAATCAAAATTACCCAAAGCGGTTAAACCAAAGCTTACGCCGTCTTGCACAACTAAAACACTTGGGTCTTGGACTTCATTGAAGGCGCGTTTACCTATGCCGCGAATAGATAATGAACCACCGCGTGAATTAGAGCCTATCTCAAAAATGATTTTTTATTAACTATCTCTTAAAATGCCGTTAAAACAACAGATTACCGGAGCGGTCGGTGGAGCTCACAAAACAGCAATGGGAACTCGTAATACCTTTCCTTCCTGAAAAA
>DATDJI010000084.1:0-27884 GCA_036520615.1 Cellvibrionaceae bacterium
CAACACACCACCGACAATTACGGTGCCGCCGATAATAGGAATATAATCCATCGGGTCCAACACCAGGCTTATATGCGGGTGCGGAATGGGCACAGGGCCCACCGGCGGAATAGTCACTATGTGAATATCAATACCAATGACAGGATCAAAATGTTTAATGATCGGCATCATGCGGCAGTTCCTTCCACATTTTTCAACCAGTCAGCGCCTAATAATTCGTTAAATGTTGTATTAATATCGTTTTTCGTTTGCTGATTTGCGCTTAAGCGCAACATCGCTTGGCCGACAAATCCTAACGTGGATTGCGCGCGTTCCTCATCGGCCATTTTTTTGCCAACATCCAATGCATGGGTGGCAAATTGCCAAGCAAGCGTTGTCTGGTTTAAACGCTCCGAAACAAATGCCGCCATGCGCCACGCCTCCAGTGCAACCCACAGATCGCTAAATTCTTCCGCTTTAAGCGCAGCCATTTCATAAGCATTAGCTGCGGGCGTTAATTGGTTAGCCAAAAATAACGCCGTGCCTTCGAATAACAATGCTTGTAATAACAATTTTTCACAGCCGGGAATTTTATTTTCTATGCCGATCTGCGCAAACGTTTGCGCTTGTTTATAGTCCGCAATGGCCAGTGAGAATTTCTGAAAATTTAACAATCCACCAGCGCGAGTTAACAGCACCGTTGTTGTCATATCCGGCCACTGATTATTCTGCGTGATAACCAATGCCTGATCGCCAGCATTTATTAATTGTGCTTCATTTTGTTCGCCTATGGCAGTGTTCATCGCCAAAAACAATAATCGCAACTGGGCGCCATCAGAGCCATCATGGGTTTGCTCAGCCACGGCCTTAGCCGCAGCATTTAAATTAAGCGGCGGATTTTGGCTCAAGACTGCATCAGGGTATTTAGCGAAAATATTCATTAACAGCGGATGAGCAGAACTATCGAGCGCTAATAATTTTAATTTCGGCGGCCAGCTTGAGTAATTACGCGCAACCGAGCAAAGCTGCTCCCACCACTGGCAAAAGGCCTGCGGCTGTTTTAATTCAACCGGATTAATAACCAGAGTTAACTGTTCGATACTCGATTCAAACAAAGCTATAACGCTATTTACACTGGCGAAAAGCGCATGCAGACCGCTTTGTGCATGAGCAATATCAAACATTTGCCAGTTTGCATCGGGCTTTTCGACCCTGGCATTGGAATTATCTTCGATTTCGCCTTTTGCTTCAGCATCGGCTTCATCTAAGCCGTCACGAATGAGCTGGTTAAATTCTTCTGCTAACTGGTAACCATAAGTCTCACCATTTATAAATGGGCAGGTGAGCTGAATAAACCAGGTGCCGGTATCTTCATCAAACTGCTCTCTTACTTTAATAAAAGCGTTTACCAACAGGCTATCAGCAGGGTTGATCAGCCAATGTAAAATGGCCTGTTCACCTACAATAAATTCATCCCAGCTATTTGAGAGAATCGTAAGTTGTTGTTCAATGGCGTTCATGCGATAAATGACCAATTTATTTAATTTAAAACTGCCTTATTAGAACACTCACAGGCAGGTTAATTTAGTTTAATAATTGGCCCGCTAACGGTGACGCCAGCCGGATTAATTTGCACGGAACTTGCGCCCATCGAAAGCGTAATACCCGCAGGTGTAATAACAATACTGGACGGGCCCACCGACAACGAAATCTGCGTAAGGCCTGACTGCGCAATTTGCAACGCGGATAATTCTGCATTCGTGGTAATCGAAACCGATTGCGCTAGCGCACTTATTTCCTGCTTGCCACCTACTTGTAGTGTTTGATTTGCGCCTACAGTAGTTTCCTGGTTTACACCTACGGAGAGCGTTTGGTTAGTTCCAATACTAATCTCTTGTGTCGTTCCAACACTCTGCGTATTGCTGCCACCAATGGTTAAACCGCTTTTACCGTTAATGCTTTCGTCACTATTGCCAACAATCGTCACGGTGGAATTTCCCTGCACCGTGCTTTCTTCGTTGCCTTTAACTGCGGCAGTGCGATTTCCCGTTACATTAAAACTGTCATTACCGCCAGTTGAATGTGAGGTGTCACCAGCCACTGTTGTAGATGCATTGCCGTCTACTTTTGTTGTGGTATTACCCACGGTATAACGGCTGGCGTCCTTTCCTACTTTCATGTTGTAATTTTTTTGTGCATTGATACGAAATTCTTCGGAATCCTTTTTATCGTCAATGACTAATTCGTTATAGGTTCCACCGTCGCCGCCTTTGCTGGAGCGTGATTTCATCCCCATCATGCTTTTATTATCCGGCAGGCCATAAGGCGGTGTATTTGCGCTGTTATAAACGCTGCCAATAATTAACGGTTGATCTGGGTCACCATTAATAAAGGTTACAACCACTTCCTGGCCGATACGCGGAATCGTAATTGACCCCCATTTAGCGCCGGCCCATTGGGTTGCAACGCGCACCCAACAGGAACTGGTTTCGTCTTTTTTGCCGTAGCGATCCCAATGAAATTGCACCTTTACGCGGCCTTGTTCATCCGTATAAATATCTTCACCTGCAGGGCCTACAACTACTGCCGTTTGCACACCTTCAATGCGCGGCCTAGGGGTAATAAATGCGGGCCGAAAGGGTGTATTAGCGGGAATACAAACAAATTGATTGGAATAAGCAGGCTCATCGGCTTCGCTTTCAATAAAACTCTGGTTGTAGGCTATGTGCTGAATTTCTGTAATTACATAGCTTTTATTATTGTCCGCTACGGCCTCTTCAGATTTGAACGTAAATTTTTTGCCCACTTCAAAAGCATGAATATTACTCGCGCCAGTGGCGCGCTCATGGCCTAATTCTTCCTGCTGCATACGCAATTTAGTCAGCGACGTACCCTGATCGCTCTCGCGATAACTGCCAGGATAGGCAAAGCGCGGAAACGAACTATTATTTTTTAATTTAATATGCGTTGTTGTTTGGGTTAATAATGATTGGGTAAATTTTTCGTAGTCAAAGTCGGTCTGTGCGAAGGCGCCTGAGCAATATTCATAATTGTGTTGCCACAAACGAATATATTCATCGCGGCGAATTCCCGACGAGTGCTGAGCGCTGCTGGGGGTAAGATCTGAATAATGATGAGGGGAGTCGGACAGATGCAGAATATTTTTATCCGGCTGATGCTCGATAAAATAATAAATGCCTTCCTGTTCGAGCAAACGGCTAATAAAGTCCAAATCGGATTCGTTGTATTGCACGCAATAATCTAAGGGTTTGTGCTCTTCCATAAGCGCAAACACATAGTCAAAAAAGCCCAATTCTTTAAAAATAAATTCAACTATATCCTTAATATTTTTGTTTTGAAATACACGGCAATCGGTGCGCTTACTTAAAAACCAAAACCAGGGCACCACTTCTGCACGGTAGGCGTACATGCCGCGCTTTTCCAAACCCGAGTACTGAAAACTTTTCACAAAACCATTTATATAGCGTGCAGCACCCTCGCCTGGCTGAATACAAATACTAACGTTATCGCCCACTATATTAAGCGGGTTGATGTTGCCGTCGTGGGATAATAAATCCAGATCAAATTGAAATAGACGAGAAATGCCCTCCACTCCGCTTAAACGTCGCAGCAACAATACATCGTTACCGAGCCCAGTTTGAATGCGTAGATGACGTGTATCCTGCGTAAATAGCGCAGCGGAAATAAAACCTAGAGACATGATTCCTCCTGATCCTGGCGGATTAAAAATTAGATGGCGTGAGCACTCAAGGCCGCAAAAATATTGCGCGCCAAATTCAACTGCGCCGTTACGATTTACCGGGGGGAATTGTGAACCTTAGGGGCTTTGACCCTAAGGGCATTAACAAGTTAGTGAGTGTTTGGCCACTTACGAGCCAGTATATCCCCATAATAGTGCGCGTCAAGCACTGGGTTGCGCTCGCCTCTAGAGTGCAAAGCTAATCAATATTTTCCACTCGTGCCTAGAGCAAAAGCCGATGCAGAGCCGTTAACTGAGGTTGCTAATACAAGATTGCGGTACGTCTGCTCCACAGGCAGGCGGACGGCTCAGAGTGATCTCTGGCCTATCGTACCTGAAGAATTGTACCGGCTAAAGAATGGTACCGAGTGAGGAATTTTGTAATAGAAGTGAGAATTTTTTATCAAAAGAATAAGCAACAGTAGATAGTAAGCAGATTTTATTAAGTAAAAATAGCTGGATGCAGCGCAGCAATAATTAATCGTTAATAATATATTGCAAGCCAACGCCGTCGTTTTCCACTCTCACAATACGCATTTCTACAATTGGCGCCTCTTCAGCAAGGCCTTGAATTTGGCCCTTCACTATGGCGCCAGGAGAAGGTAAGTCCGTGGGTTTTACAATTATAAATAGGCCCCCTTCTGAGAAGTTTTTTGTGGCTACTACCTTCTCACCAAACTGCGGATGCGCAATTTTAATGTTCACCCGTAAGGGTATCCGCTGATGTTCGCGCCGATCTTGCATGTGTACTCGCCATTAGAGGATTTATACAACAACTCTAGCTGAATTTATAAGCCTAGCAACACGGCGGCGCAGTGCATTGGGCATTTTAGTATTCACCGGGTTAAGCAGCCCTTCGTAAAACCGCTACCGCTACACACTTAACGCGCCATCTGCTGACGCCTCTGGCACCTCCTCCTATCCACGTTTTCCTGCAACAGATTATGGTGTCCGTGTTTTTGACTGCTGATATTTGTTCCATGATTTTTAGTTATCGCACACTGAAAAATAACCCTCTCCGCTTGCAACGCTTTTTCCCAATCATAGCCTCACACACCACACTTCATTACAGGAACTTATTACAATCACTCAGCGCCGTTTTAGCTGCTGCGTTTTTAGCGAGCACAGCGTTTGGCAGCCAGCTTCAAGGTACGGAATTTGGTATCACGCCTCTCGCCTCCGGTTATCAACTAGCCGAACAAGCAGCTGAAAAACTCGCCGAAGGTAAATACGGCTCCACTAAAGAGGCAAAGCCCACGAAGGTAAATGTGGCGCCGAACATAAAAATGATGCTGCGACCGACCGTAAAAAAACGAAAGGTAATGCAAAAGAGGGCAAGTGCGGGTGAGGGGTAAACACGGTGCCAATAAAAAACAGCACGCAGGTTAGGCATGTGCGCGAACGGTTATTTAAATAATAATTACGTAGCCTCTAATTCAAATAAGATGTTAAAAACCCCAGAAGATTTTTAATCTTATATTCGCGTCGAATACCGATTGACGATAGTTTTGCAATATTGCACATACATGCTCTATTCTTCAGCGATTTTATACGCCTTAACGCACCCGCCTTTAGTTTCTACGGTTTGCCTCTAACATCGCCAGACTGATTTCAACTTTGGTCACACCATCAATAACCATTTGAGCAGCCTACTCCAAATGCATCGCCCGAACTGCTACGAGGTGCGTATGGTTCTAAATTTTTAGCACAATTGCTATGAGCGAAATCAGTCTACACAGTGCTTACAAGCTGAGCATCCTGCGTGAGCAATTCTGTAAACTTTTCGGCTGCAATCGGCTGACTAAATAAATAGCCTTGCCCCTCATCGCAATTGCGTGCTTTTAAGAATGCAAGCTGTATCAGATTTTCTACTCCCTCCGCCACCACGCGCATTTTCAGGCTATTACCCATGCCGATCACGGCGCTGACAATAATGCCTTCGTCATCACAAGAGAGAATATCACTGACAAAGGATTGGTCAATTTTGAGAACATCAATCGGAAACTGTTTGAGATAGCTCAAACTAGAATAACCGGTACCAAAATCATCGACGGCGAGCTGCACTCCCATCGTTTTTAATTTTTTTAATATTTCAGCGCTTGATACTACATCACGCATTAATACCCCCTCGGTAATTTCTAATTCTAAAAACTCCGGGGCTAATCCCGTTTCTTCTAAAATTGTACGTACACTTTCATAAAAATTTGTCTGGCTAAATTCTAACGCAGAAATATTAACCGCTATAGGCAAAGGCCCAAGATTGGAATCGTGCCACTTTTTTGCTTGCCGACAAGCTTCGCGTAATACCCAACGGCCAATAGGCACAATGAGACCCGAATCTTCAGCTATTGAAATAAACCGGGAGGGTAAAACGGGTTCATCTTCACCGGAGCGCCAGCGTAATAGAGCTTCCGCTTCTGCAATGGCGCCCGTACCCAGGTTAACTTTGGGTTGGTAATGCAACACGAATTCTTTTCTATCAAGGGCATTTCGTATATTTGCCTCAATATATTGCCGCTCCACCGCTCGAGCGTTCATATTGCTATTGAAAAACTGATAGTTATTGCGACCTTTTTCTTTCGCATAATACATGGCAGTATCAGCATTTTTTATCAAAATTTCAGCTGTTTCTCCATCGTGTGGATACACACTAATGCCAATGCTAGTAGTTACATTTAATTCATGGCTGTCAATTTCATGTCGTTTATTTAAAGCCTTCAATATTTTAGCCGCCGTTAAAGCCGCGTCTTCGCCAAATTTACTGGCAAGTAGGATAATTCATCGCCCCCTTGCCGGCTGACTGTATCCGAACTGCGCACACAGCCACTTAGGCAGCGGGTGACCGATTGCAATAATTTATCGCCTGTTTCATGGCCCAGCGAGTCATTAATATATTTAAAATTATCCAAGTCGAGAAAAAGCACCGCTAATTGTGTTGATCCACGCTTGGCTAAGGCTATAGCCTGGACAATCCGATCACTTAGCAAAACACGATTAGGTAAATTGGTTAAAAAATCATGGTGCGCTAAATGCTCCATTTTTTTACTCATGCTTTTAGTAAGTGTAACGTCGTGAAAAACAATTACCGCGCCTGTAAGTTTTCCTTCCCAATCGTGTATGGGCGATATCGAATCTTCAATACTAGTCTCACTACCATTTTTGCGAATTAACACTGTGCCGCTTTCTAAAGTTTGATTGCTGTCTTTTTTTAATGCCTGCTCAACCGGGCCTACTATCGGTTCTCGAGTATCGCCATTAATTAACTGGAACACTTCATTTATAGAATGCCCGGAGGCCTCTTCGCGAGTCCACAATGTCATGGCTTCAGCGGCAATATTCAAATAATCAACGTTGCCAGCCAAGTCCGTACAAATAACCGCGTCGCTAATGGAATTAAGTGCGATCTCGGCCCGAGCTTGGTCTCGATGAAAAGTTTGTTCTAGTGCTTTTCGTTGAATAATACTACGCAGGGCTTGGGGCACTAAATTGTTTTTTAAATAACCCTTGGTCAAATAAGCTTGGGCTCCATTTTTTATCGACTCCTCTGCTAGCCCCGAATTATCTTCTTTCACGATAACAACGATAGGAGTGTGTGATGCGGCCAGAAACAACTGATCAAAAGTCCCAACGCCTTGACTATCAGCCAAAAATAAATCCGCGAGCACTATATCTATATTACCTTTTTCCAATCGCTCAATTGCGTCACTTAGCGTATTGACCCACTCGATATCAAAAGGCCCATCGTGAGCGCTTTTAAGTATTTCTTTTAATATATTAACGTCCGTAGAATCGGTACTGACGATCAAAACTTGATGGGACATTTGGATCTCCTCCTAGCAGGATATGCACGGAGAGGGCCGCACATCACTTCGGTTAGTTTAAATTGGAATAGGCTTTGTCGAACATCATCGTCCGAATGATCGCTAACGATAATTATGAAGTGAAGATTTTTGGATGACGAATCAGAGCATGCTTTGTTTATCACGTTAACGGTGCGCCAGGACACATACAATCACAAGACCTATTCACTGTAGCAGTATGCTTCAATAGAAATTAGCACATCAATTTTGAGTGGCTTGCGAGCTTACTTTATTCATCTACAATAATACACAGCATGATTTCGAGATGTTAATTAGCCGCTCAAGGCTTCCACGTAACGCCAAGGCGCACAGGAAATTTAAAGCCGTCATTACATGAGCCTGATAGATTCGTCGATTTTAGAATCAGCGCACGATGCCGAGTGAACACCTAGGTAGGTGTTTTTTTCGCTGCCGGATAAGAAGCGTCGAATGACGCATAGGTTGGCTATGTTGACGCATAGGTTGGTTATGTTTTAGAAAAGATGGATATGACAAACACAAAGTGCGCTGCTGCAATCTTCTCAATTTTCAGTCGGGAATTTGCAGCGTTAGCATGAGCATTACCGAATGATGTTTTTAACACTTACGACTTTAAAAAAATGCCGCAGCGTAAAATAATAATTTTTCATTAAAAATTTATCGGCAGCCAAATAACTTTCTAGAAATTCGTCGACCCTACAACATTAATAGATTGCGTCTCAAGCCAGAGACTTCATTGCATCTGCCAAGTTATCACAATGAATAACCCACAGTTTTTTCAGTATTAAATGTGCGACGCAATCTATAAATTTTATCTTTAAAATTCTCTCTTTGCCCAGCGCTAGCCACAAAGTGAATCCTTAATTTTTAAAACATACAAATTCTTCAGGAATCTCACGCTCAGGCGTCTTATGTCGTTTAAAAAATTCTTGCAGCGCGCTAAAATTTCTCTCCGATCGATTTTCCCAGTCCGCGACTTGATTAATACCTTTTCGCATTACAGAGCCAAACTCACTAGAGGATGAGTGTCCAAGAAACGATTAACTCACAATTTTGTAACAGGGAATATATTCTTGCGTGGGTATTTTCATACGCTTTTGCGCCACAAATGAGCGTAACAGCGCTTCTAGTGGCTGCATGATTATTTTTTCACCGTGGATTTCGTAAGGTCCGAATTCTTTTACCGCTTTAATACCATTTTCTTTTACGTTCCCGTCAACAATACCGGAAAACGCTTTGCGCAACTGCGCAGCTAGGCGATGCGGCTCCTGATTTTTGTGTAGGTTTAATTGCGTCATATTCGCATGGGTGGGTTTAAATGGACGCTGCAATTCCTCATCCACAGCAATTACCCAATTAAAATAATAGGCATCTTGTGTTTCGCGGCGGAAAATTTGTACGTCGCGCATACGTGCATGCATATAGGTGGCTACTTGGTCCGGATCATCAATAATAATTGTGTATAACCGCTGCGCCTGCGAGCCCAAGGTAAGGCCGATAAATTCGTCAATATGTTTAAAATAATCGGCTGATTCTCTAGGGCCAGTAAACACTAAAGGAAAAGGCATATCCGCATTGGCAGGATTTAATAACAGGCCCAGAATATACAGTATTTCTTCAGCTGTCCCGGCCCCACCGGGGAATACCACAATACCGTGGCCTGCACGCACAAACGCTTCTAGGCGCTTTTCTATATCCGGCATAATAATCAACTTATTAACAATCGGATTGGGGGACTCAGCGGCAATAATTCCCGGCTCAGTAATTCCCACATAACGGCCATTAATGCGCTGTTTTGCATGCGCGATTGTGGCGCCTTTCATCGGGCCTTTCATAGCGCCAGGGCCGCAGCCGGTACAAATATCTAAACCGCGCAATCCCAATGCGTAACCAACTTTTTTTGTGTACTGGTATTCCACCTCATTAATTGAGTGGCCGCCCCAACAGACGATTAAATTCACTTCATTTAGCGGGTTTAATACGCCCGCATTGCGCAAAATATGGAAGACCGAGTTAGTCAGTCCTTCACTTTTGGATAAATCCAATAACCGGCTGTGTTCCAGTTCATTACTGATATAAATTAAATCGCGAAGAACAGAAAATAAATGCTCTTTGATACCTACAATCATATGGCCATCGACAAAAGCGTTGGCAGGCGCATTGTGAATTTCTAATTTTATGCCGCGCTCTTGCTGGATAACTTCGATGGAAAAATCATCATAATCTTCGAGAATTTTACTCGTGTCATCGGTTTCTTCACCAGTATTTAACACGGCCAACGCACAGCGGCGGAAGGTTTCATACATGCTGGAGTGGCTAGATTTAGCCAAATGTGTAACTTCAAGTTGTGATAAAACATCCAGACTGTGTTCAGGGGTAACGCGGGCGGCCTTAATTTTTTGCGGGGGCCGGTGTATAGAATTGTGCATGGCAACATCCTAATTTTTAATATTTTTTAAAGTTTAGTCGCTTTGACGAGGGCGGGTGCGAAAAATAACTATTGGCTGTAGTTAAATACCAATCGCCGAGACATAGTGTTCAAAGTCCATGGCGTAGCCGTTGGCCTCATCCGACGGATGATGCTCTCTATGTACGAGACTCCAAGCGCTTTTATCCCACGCGGGAAAATAGGCGTCCCCGTCGATGTGAGCTTGTACCTGAGTAACGTAAAGCACTTGTGCCAATGGCAAGGCCTGCTCATAAAGATCCGCACCGCCTATGACAAAAAATTCGTCTTTGTCTGCGGCTCTGGCAGCGTGCTGAGCTTTTTCTATCGCCATGGGCAGACTCGTAGCCAAGTGGACGCCGTCGTATTGCAAATGCTGCTGACGTGTAATCACTATATTCGTGCGGCCCGGCAAAGGGCGGCCAATTGATTCGTATGTTTTGCGGCCCATAATGATGGGCTTGCCTAAGGTTGTGCGTTTAAAAAATTGCAAATCCGCAGGCAAATGCCAGGGTAATTGATTATTACGGCCAATGACGCGGTTAAGTGACATAGCGCAAATGATGGCAAGTTTGGGCATAAATGACAGCACCGATTGGGTTAAAAACCCCGCAGCATAAACTAGCAGGCTAATAAATTAGAAGGCTACACGGAAATCGGTGCGCTTATGGCGGGATGTGATTGATAGTTTTGTAAACTAAAATCATCAAAAGTAAATTTAAAAATATCATTTACTTTTGGATTAATATTCATCTGCGGTAATGGCAGAGGGGTACGGCTCAATTGCGTTTCCACCTGTTCTAAATGATTTAAATACAGATGAGCATCTCCCAACGTGTGAATAAATTCACCTAATCCCAACCCGGTTACCTGCGCAACCATCATTGTCAGTAGCGCGTAAGAGGCGATATTAAAAGGCACACCTAAAAATATATCGCCGCTGCGCTGGTATAACTGGCAGGATAATTTACCGTCTAATACATAAAACTGAAATAATGTGTGGCACGGCGGTAAAGCCATTTTACCTTCGGCGGCATTTTCATGCGGCGCGCGGGATTCGTCGGGCAAAAGCGCCGGGTTCCAGGCAGAAACAATTAACCGGCGTGAATGGGGTTTGTGCCGAATTTGCTCAACCACCTGGCTTATTTGGTCGATAACTTCACCATTCGGTCCTGCCCAAGAGCGCCATTGAGCACCGTAAACTGGACCTAATTCCCCCTCGGGAGTGGCCCATTCATTCCAAATTTTTACGCCGTTATCCTGCAAATATTTAATATTAGTATCGCCCTGCAAAAACCATAATAGCTCGTGGATAATGGCTTTAACGTGAACCTTTTTTGTCGTCACTAGCGGAAATCCATCCGCTAAATCAAAACGCATTTGATGGCCAAATATACTTTTCGTACCGGTCCCAGTGCGATCGCTGCGGGTGATGCCATTTGTGTATACGTGGTGCATTAAATCGAGATACTGTTGCATATTGCTACCTATTTTACCTGTACTCGTGCTTTTCTAGCGTTAATATGCGCCCAAATAAATACGCCACCACCGATTAAAATCATCGGCAAACATAACTCTTGCCCGCGCGACATCCAGCCAAACCATTCAAAATTAATATGCGCATCCGGCTGACGGAAAAACTCGACAAAAAATCGAAAGCAGCCGTAAATCAATACAAACAACGAACACACAGCGGCGCGCGGGCGGGGTTTGGCGGAGTACCAAACGAATAAAATTAAAAACAGTACTATGCCTTCCAAACCGGCTTCATATAATTGTGAAGGATGGCGCGGCAGGTGTTCTGCATCAGTGGGAAATACCATAGCCCAGGGTACATCAGCTGCACGGCCGTAAAGTTCAGCACCGATAAAATTGCCTAAGCGGCCAAAAAATAAACCCACTGGTACAAACGGCGCGACAAAATCCATAACGTCTAAAAAGTTTTGACCGATTTTACGACAGTACAACGACATGGCAACAATGACGCCTAACAACCCGCCGTGAAACGACATACCGCCTTCCCATACGCGAAAAATCATCATTGGGTCCGCTAATAAGTCCTCAGGTTTATAAAACAGCACGTAGCCAATGCGCGCACCTAAAACCACCCCCATAGCACCATAAAAAATTAAATCGTCCACTTGGTGCGTGCGCACAACCAGGTCAGGGCGCAGGCTGCGCTTTTTGGCCAAAACCCATGCAAGACTAAACCCCACCAAATACATAAGGCCGTACCAATGGATTTTAAGAGGCCCAATCGCGATGGCGACTGGATCTATTTGTGGATAAGTAAGCATGTTATTTCCTAATTTAAATAAAACTTAAATTTAAAACCGTGAGACTACAAAATGATTATTAAGTCCATTTAATTGCGTCACCTATCAAGCACAGGATAAACCGCAACAACCCTGGCGAACAAAGCACTGAAAACCATTTAAATCCTTTTTATTTTGGATTTAAATTCAAACTCGAAAGCATTAACACAAGGGAATTTAAACCTGCTAGCCGGTTGGATCAAAGTGCGCCCAACCACAATTGCATCTAGCTACTTAATTGCCGTCATTGTGATTAGTTGTTATTAAAATCTAATCGGGCGGCATTTTAGATAATCTAGCGCCCATTACTAGGCTTTTACTTCGCTCAGTTTAATAAGGCTCGACTATTTTGAAATTTACGCGGCAGCCACCTTCTTACGCGCCGTAAACTTATTCGCTCGGCATTGGATAGAAATGGCATTTGCAGAAATCCGCACGCGACAATATTTAAAATTGATAAAGGTTGGCATATTGGTCGCGGCTGTATCGGCGTTTAATTAACCACCTTGTCCTGTCCAGGCATATCCGGCTTAGTAAGCCAGGTGAGGCCAGCTTCGTTATACACCCGCTGAATCAAGCGATTAATTGATTCGGTGTCCGGTAATAGTTTCACCTCCGCCAATAGGGCTTGGGCATCGGCAAGCTTCACACCGCGAATAACTGACTTCACGCGCAACAGGTTAGTGGCACTCATTGAGAGACTGTCAAAACCCATGGCCATAAGCAAAAGAGCGGCTGACGGATCACCGGCTAATTCACCGCAAATACCCACCGGCACTCCCTGGCTGTGCGAATCCTCCACCACCTGTTGAAGCGCGCGTATAACCGCCGGGTGCAGCGAGTGGTAAAGATCCGCCACGCGTGGGTTGTTGCGATCCACAGCTAACAAATACTGCGTTAAATCGTTACTGCCGACGGAGAGAAAATCCGCTCGAGCGGCCATTTCTTTCGCTAGGTATACGGCTGAAGGTACTTCGATCATCACACCGATCGGCGGCATACTGATGCGATAGCCTTCTTCAATGAGTTCGTCATAAGCGCGGTAAATGAGCATCTGGGCGATTTCAAGCTCAGGAATTGAGGAGATCATCGGCAATAAAATACGCAGATTGTTCAAATCCTCGGACGCTTTTAACATCGCTCGCACCTGAGCTAAAAAAATTTCCGGATGATCAAGCGTCACGCGTATGCCGCGCCAGCCTAAAAACGGGTTGTCCTCGGTGATCGGGAAATACGGCAAGGCTTTATCCCCGCCTATATCCAGCGTTCGCATCGTTACAGGATGTGGGGCAAAGGCCTGTAACTGCTCACGATAAGCTACGCGCTGCTCCTCCTCGGAGGGAAAACGATCACGCAACATAAAGGGCACTTCGGTACGGTATAGACCAACGCCTTCAGCGCCTCGCTCCAGCGACAAAATCGCATCGGCCATCAAGCCGGTATTTACCCACAAGGCTACACGATGGCGATCAAGCGTTTCGCAGGGCAATTCTTTTAACGATTCTAAAAGACGGTATAGCTCCTGGTCGTCTTTAACTATGTCTTGATAGCGTTCTTTTAACCCTGTGGAAGGATCGCTAAAAACACAACCGTGGTAGCCATCAACAATTAACTCGCGTTGATCCAGCTTGGTAAACGGTAGATCCACCGCCCCCATCACTGTAGGAATACCCATGGAGCGGGCCAAAATCGCTACGTGAGAGTTGCTCGATCCGCGCACGCTGACAATACCGACGAGTTTGCCGAAGGGCACCTCGCCCAACACCGAAGCGGTAAGTTCTTCGCCTACCAAAATCGTGTTGTCCGGATAGACGCGCTCTTTTTCTGTCGACTGTTGTAAATAGGCTAAAACGCGGCTGCCTAAGTCGTGAACATCGGAGGCGCGCTCTTGCAGATACGGATCATGCATGCTGGAGAAGGTTTTTACGTGCTCTAAAATCACGTCGCTCCAGGCATATTGAGCACTTAAACCCTGGCCAATGCGAGAGCGCACCTCACCGCCAAGTGAAGCGTCATCGAGCATGCCCAAATAGGCGTCAAAAAGCACTTGCTCCTCACGGTTTAAGCGCGCCTTAAGCTCATCGCCTAAGCGTTTTACATCCTTGCGCACGGCGGCCAAACACTGATTAAAAAACTCTAATTCTTCAGGAATATTGTCAATGCGCTGCAGCGGAACCGCTTTTAAATCCGCCAGCGGTGAGATAACAACCGCCTGACCTATGGCAACCCCAGGGGCGCCTGCCACGCCTTGAAAGCGCACTTCACCGCCGGCGTTTTCCACGCCGATCGTAATAGCACCGGTGGCTTCGGCGTGGGCAATTACGCCCGCCAGCTGGGCGGACATAGTGACCAAAAAGGCTTCTTCACCTTCGTCAAATTTGCGCCTTGGACCCTGCTGAATGACTAAAACCCCCAGCACTGTACGGTGGTGAATAATCGGCACACCTAAAAAGGCGCTGTAGCGCTCTTCGCCGGTTTCAGGGAAATACTGGAATTTAGGGTGATTTTCCGCGTGCTCTAAATTAAGTGGCTCTTCACGGGCGGCAACATGACCGACCAGCCCTTCGTTTACAGCCAATCGCACGCGACCAACTGAATCAGGGTTGAGACCATCGGTGGCCATTAACACATAAGCGCCGCTGCCATCACGCAAGTAGACTGAACACACTTCAGTGTTCATAACGGATTTAACACGGGCAACAATGATACTCAGTACCGAGGCGAGGTCCCGGGCGGCGTTAACCTCTTGAACAATACTGCGTAACGCGGTGAGCATAGCGGTACCCTTAAGGAATATGTGCCGGCGCCACGTAAGGCGCCAATTCTTTGAGTGCGCGGCGGTAAACCTCGCGTTTAAACGCCACCACTTGGTTGAGCGGATACCAATAGTTTACCCAACGCCAGGCATCAAACTCCGGGGGGCTACAGGCGCTGACATTTAAGCGGCTTTCATCGCTCAGTAACTGCAGCAAATACCATTTTTGTTTTTGGCCAATACACACGGGCTCCTGCTGACGTACAAATCGCGTCGGTAAATGGTAACGCAGCCAACCTTTCGTACAGGCAAGAATTTTAACGTCGCTGGGCTGTAACCCCACTTCTTCATTTAACTCGCGAAATAATGCAGCTTCGTTGTCTTCATACTGTTTAATTCCGCCCTGCGGGAACTGCCATGCATCCTGCCCCCCGACCCTGCGAGCCCAGAGTAATTGCCCTTCGGAGTTACTAAGCATAATGCCAACATTGGGACGGAACCCATCGGCGTCTATCACTGGGGCCTCTCAATTCTTTTAAATTTTGCCAAAGTGGGGCCAAAGATCACTGCCAGCGAATATCGTTCCAGCGTCACCTAAGAGTTTACGCATTCACTTTTAGCGCTGTCGCCGCCACAATTAGGAACTGTTGTTTTAGCCTGGTAATGTACCTCAATTTCATAGTGTTGAAAGAAAATCTTTATGCTGCACAGCAGCTTAGCCAATTCGACAGGTCCATAAGGCAAGCATAGCCAAACCCAAGCGGACCCCCAGCTAAACCCCCTTAATTTTTGGAGTATTTGTGACCTTAGCGTTATTTGATTTAGACAACACTTTATTGGGTGGTGACAGCGACCATGCCTGGGGCACATTTTTAGTGGCGAAGGGCCTGGTAGATGGAGGCGAATACAGCGCAGCAAATGATCGCTTTTATGCCGACTATCAGGCGGGCACATTGGATATCCGCACCTATTTATCCTTTGCCTTGGCACCTCTGACTCGGTTTAACCTTGCTGAGCTTGCGATACTGCATAGGGAATTTATGGCGGGCTATATAGAGCCATTGATCCTGCCCAAAGCTCTAAATTTATTAGCTGAGCACCGCGCGCAAGGTCACAGGCTAGTAATTATTACGGCCACCAATCGGTTTATTACTGGGCCTATAGCCACGCGCTTGGGTGTGCAGGATTTGCTGGCAACGGAAGCTGAAGTTGAGGATGGCCGCTATACCGGCAATATCAGCGGCGTGCCCTGCTTTCAAGGCGGCAAGGTTGAGCGCCTGCAGCAGTGGCTGGCTGAGCAGGAAGAGAATTTAGAGGGTAGTTATTTTTATAGCGACTCGGCTAATGACTTGCCGCTACTGGAGGTAGTTGCCTATCCTATCGCAGTAGATGCGGACCTGCGCCTTGCTCAGTGGGCTAAGCAATATGGGCATCGCACCATAAGCCTGCGTTAGAGACGCGCTCATGGGTGGGTGCTGGCTGCGCCAGCGCTACTGAGCTGTTCCATAATCTGCGCAAAAGACATGGGTTTGCCGAATAACCAGCCCTGCGCATACTGAACACCGTGGTTGAGCAGAAATTGTGCCTGGGTTTCTGTCTCAACGCCTTCGGCAATCATTTCCAATTTCAAGCCTTTGGCCATACCAATAATGTGCGATACCACTTGGCTCGTGGGCGCCTCAGTTTCAATAGTTTCTACAAACGATTTATCGATCTTCAAAAAATCCAATTCGAATGTTTGCAAATAAGACAGACTGGAATAGCCAGTGCCGAAGTCATCTATTGCCACACCAATGCCGTTCGCGCGAATCTCTCTGGTTACAGCCTTGGCAAGATTTACATGCAAAAAACCTCGTTCGGTAGCTTCTACTATGAGGTTTTCTGGGCGGGCTCCTGTTTGAATCAGAAAATGATTGAGCAATTTCGCGGTGCGGTTGGAGTGCAAGTCCGCCGAAGAGAGATTAATGGACATGTGAAAATTCGGATGGGTCTGAAATAAATTGCCAATGTCTCGAGCAACGAGCCTTATGACACGCTCGGTAATGCGCTCCATTAGGCCGCTGCTCTCGGCAACCGGTATAAAAACATCCGGGTACACAACCTCTCCAACCGGGCGCCGCCAACGGATTAGCGCCTCCACTCCGATCCACTCTCGGGTGTACAAGTCCACAATAGGCTGATATTCGAGGAAAAATTCATCGCGTTTTAATGCTGTTTTGAGGGCGCTGGGAAGTGCTAGCTGTAATCTCGCCATATAAATGATGGCAAACGCCAAAACCAGGCTCGCCAAGATACCGATAGGCACAAGGCCTTTTGCTAATTCGTAGGTGCGCGTTTGTAGATAGGTGATGGGTACGGCGGCAACGGCGGCACTGAGATAGCGCTCTGATTTAACGATGGCTACTACATAGGTACCATCCGAAAATGTCACTTGGCTTTGATTGGTTAATCGTTCCATCCAACGCGGATTAATAGGGCCTTTTACGCTTAGTGGCTCACGTTTTTCCAATGAAAAAATAGCCAGCGCGACATCCGACTCACTGGTCGTAGCATCAATGGGAAGATCCTTATGAATTACTGCTGCATAACCGTTACGTTCGAGCACAATAAAAACACTATCCGCAGTAAAAGGCAGTTTTACCTGATTGCGCACAGCCGTTCCTCTGGATGTAATCAAATCGACAGGGCCGAGGGGCAGCGCGCCTTGAATACCCAGCGATGAACAGATCAATTGGTCTCCTACCACGCGTCCAAACGCTTGAATATAGCTAGAAGCCAGGTCGATCTGACGCATGATGGCAATACCCCGCTCGCCACACGGGTCGCTAAGGGCAGCTTGTTCAAGCTGAGTTATGCCATTGACGACTTGGTCCGCGGTACCGTCCGAACGTCGCATTACATCTTGAGCATAAGCAAGTGCATGATTGGTTTCCGCTTCGAGCCCTTGTTTTTGCGCCTCATTAATGGCGAATAAGATCGGTGTAGCAACGGCAAAGGTTGCCACCACTAGCGTCAGGGCGATTGCCGTGGGTTTATTCATTGGGCGGAGCTTCCCAGTTATTGTTATTAGTTCTCTCAAGTGCATCCAGTCGCTCGTATCCTGCTGCAAAAAAATCCTGCCAGCGGTTAAGCATTTGGGTAGCTAAAAATAGTAGACGTAATTTCCAAGCTGAACCTAAATTCAGTGTTGGAAAAGAATTTGACGTGGCTTGAGCAAAGGGATGATATGCAAGCTTATAAAGCTGGGCAGGAATTTTAGTAGGTAGCTAAGTTATAAATTACTGCAAACACTTGGAAACTTATTAAGCCACTCAGCTACATGGCGGCGCCATCGCGCCACTTTTTAGTGAAATTTCCTCCCGAGGCCATTGAACCTTTAGCGGCAGTTTTAGATGGTTCACAGCGGATGCAGCAGAACATCTTAATTTATACTGGTCGCCGTCAATTCTGAGCCGACCGCCGTATCGAAAATCCGCAAAATTGCAGTGTTACAAAACCGCAAAATACTCCTAAGCCTTGGCCAACTCAGCTCGCAGCTCGCTAATACGCTGCTGATAATCCGGCGCGCCAAAAATTGCAGAACCAGCTACAAAAGTGTCCGCCCCTGCGCGGGCGAGCGCTTGAATATTATCGACATTGACGCCGCCATCGACTTCCAAACGAGTGGCCAATCCTCGCTTATCAATCATCTCCCGTGCAGCAGCCACCTTATCCAAAACATAGGGGATAAATTTCTGCCCGCCAAAGCCTGGGTTTACACTCATTAACAGCAACATATCTAGTTTGTGTAACACAGGTTCGATCAGACTTAACGGAGTGCTGGGATTGAGCACCAAACCTGCCTTTACGCCATGAGAATGGATCAGCTCTAACGAGCGATCCACATGCAGGCTGGCCTCGGGGTGAAAACTAATAAAACTTGCTCCTGCTGCGCAAAAGGATTCAATTAAAGCATCCACCGGCGTAACCATCAGATGCACATCCATAGGCGCTTTGATGCCGTAATCACGCAGGGCTTTAAGCACCATAGGACCGAAGCTAAGATTAGGTACATAGTGGTTATCCATGACATCAAAATGCACTATGTCGCCACCGGCATTAAGTACCTGGGTAACTTCCTCGCCTAGGCGCGCTAAGTCCGCCGATAAAATTGACGGAGCCAGCCAATAGGTATTTTTTGCTGTTGGAGCTGTTACTTGCATCTTCGCCGCCTTATGCCAAGCTGATGGCAGAATGTTTCAAGAATCTAAGTTAAGCCCAGTTAGTACTGGTTTCCGGGCGCCTTTGAGGGGGATTGTAGCCACAATGCGAGCACTCATCAGCGCTTTTATGTTGGCCCTAAGCTTTGCAGCCGTGGCCGCAGAAGCACCGCCTGAAGCGGCACCTCCAGAACCAATTAAAGAGGCCGCGCCGCCTGCGCCGCCGCCACCTCCACTGCCCGCGCTTAGCGTGCGGCGAGAACAGCAGAAAAGTGTGCTGTTAAAAAAATGGTATGGCGAGCAAACCGTTGCGCTGAAATCTGCAGAGGGTGACTTTATCGGCATTTGGCAGGAGGATTCCAGCGGCAAACCCCTCGGTGCCTTATTAATGCTTCATGACGCCAGCCAAATGCCAGATTGGCCCGCCCAATTGCAGCCTCTACGGCAATACCTCAGTCAACACGGCTGGGCCACTCTTTCGATAAGCCTTCCCGAACCGGATCCGCGCGTGCTGCCCGTTCGGCCCGAAGCGCCGAAATTGCCACCCCCTTTGCCAGAGCAAAACACGGGTAGGGACGCAGAGGTAAAGCCTGCTGATGCAGCAACAGAGGCGAGCAAAAAACCGGAAGACAAGGATAAGCCGACACCGCCAAAGGAAGTGGCCGAAAAGCCAGCAGACAAAGACAGTCAGCCGCCGGAAACACAAGTGGTATACAACGATGCTAAAGGCACATTAGGAGACGGCAGCCTGCCACCCAGCGCACCGCCTAAACAGGAGGTTCTGCCGAGCCCACCCGCTGAACCCTTAGCCCAAGCCCGCATCAATGCAGCTCTAGTGCTATTAAAGGAAAAACAACAATTGAATAACTCTCTGCTGGGCGTAGGCTTGGGCGCAGCGCGGGCGGCTTATTTTCTAGTGCAACAAAAGGCACAAGCCTCACCCGTGCGTACTCTTTTGCTAATAAACCCTGCAATGCAAATCACTGCCTTACCGGAATTTAATCTCTCCCAGGTGCTGACCAACCCTAAGTTACCTGTACTGGATATCAGCTATCGCAATCACCCCGCCGCGCCGGACGCAGCTGCTGCACGCAAAGCCATAGCCCGCAAAAATAACCTGGCTGCGTTTGAACAACACCTAATTCAGGAACCGGAGGGCTCAGATGTGGGTGAGGAGCAAATAAACCGCATTGTGCGCGGGTTTTTAGTTAAATACGCCAAAGGCAAACCGGCGACGGATGAAGCCGCTACAGAGTAATAGATGCCAAGGCTTATGCGTTTTAATAAATTTGCTTAAGCTCTGCTAAATTGCGCTGTAGAAAAACTACTAATTTTTTTAAAAAAATCATCGTGAGGAAATTAGTAGGGCCTAGTTAAGCGTAATGGCCGCTAATTTTTTCTTATTATAAATAAGCTGATACGACGGCAAGGTTCGGCTATCAACAGCTCCGGTGAGGCGACCGTTAAAATTCCACAACGCCATAACGCGGCGGAAACCATTAAACGCCTGCTGCCAATAAAGTTCACCAATTACAGGCGAGCCAGCAAATGAAGTCGGTTCAAAACTTAATACTAAATTTGCAGGGTTGGCCAACATTTCTTTATCGCTACTTTTAGCAAAAAACCACTGCAATAGTTGTTGATAATTCTCCGCACTGTGAATCAGCGTATCGACTTGCTGGCGCGTAATAGGTGGAATTAAGCGCGTATGCCAGGCGTTTACAAACGCGCTTTGGGCGGCAAGAAATTCACTATTGGCCAGCGCTTTTTGCCAGGTTTTCGGCTGTAGCAAACTGTTTGGCCAGGGTAATTTAATGAGCGAAACCGGCCCGTCTAGGGGCGCCATATGCATAGGTACGGCGCTGCAGGCGGCGCCTATTAGCGGTGAGAATTGGCCTTCAATCCCCACTGGTTGACCAAGCGTTACTTGCAGGGCTCGGCCTAACGCGCAGCTGCTTAAATCGGCCAATAATTGCATTAATTTGCGTTTACCTGCGCTCTGCCAGGGGCCTTGGGTTTGGCCATACAGTGTATTTAACAACTGCAACATTAAATCCCGGCCAGGCCGCGCACCATTAGCGACTCGTTTGAAAAAACCGTTAATAATTAAATTAAATTCTCGCTCGGGAATATCTCCCAAATAAAATCCCTGCTCGGCGCTATTCTGTCGAGGTAATTGGTTAAACAGCTGTAAAAATTCATGCTCTATTGCATCGTCTGATGGACGGGCAATTTCAGCCTGACTTGCGCGCACGACATTAAATAACGAAGAGATCTTTTTGGCGTGGATATGATAGAGCGCGGGAGGCTCGCTTAATTTCCCAAGTATTTTGATGTGCCCTTCACTTAACAATAAACGCGCTAAGCTTTTATTGGTGTCCACCAATTCTTGGCGCAAAATCGGGTGGCGAAAAATATCCTCAGCAACTAACACCAGCACATGGCCCAGCAGAACCGTTTGCACTAATAGGTCGTAAAAATAGGCTCTATCTATGCTGACGCCTTCCCAAGGGTGGCTGGCAATTAAATCCTCCGTGGAGGCGCAAAGTATAAAGGCCATAATAGCTCCTGGGTTGGCCACGCCGCTATGTAGCGGCGAATCGGGCGGGCTAATTTATCACGCCTTAGCTGCTGAGTGCGCCTATAGTTGCACGCCATTATTACCGTTGCGAAATTAGCGCTCTATCACCCTATTGGCCTGTTGGGTAATTGCCAAATCAATAAGTCGCAGGTTCTCCACTAACATATCGCGCATTAATTGCCGCGATAAATCTGCGTTGCCTGCAGCTATAGCCAAATACACCTGCATATGAGGGTCGGCAACGGCTTGTTTATTTCCTTCAATGCCGAAATTGCACTGAATACTCACGCGCAGAGCCGCTTGAATAAAACCACGGAATTGCACAAAAAAGCGGTTTTCGGTCGCAGCAAAAATTACCGTATGAAAGTGTAAGTCTGCGTCATATTCACTTAAGCCTTGCTCTTCTGCACGCAACAGAGCCTCGGCAGCCAATTGAATATCACGGACTTTTGCCACCTCCTTACACTGGCTTGCCAAAGCCGCAGCTTCAGGTTCGATGGCTAACCGCAGCTGTGCAAATTCACGCAACAGGTTAAGTGAGGGAGTGCCGCTGAGAGTCCAGTGCAATACGTCTTCATCAAACATGTTCCATTGCGAACAGGGCGCTATTCGAATACCTCTGCGCTGACGCGAGGTGAGCAACCCTTTAGCTGCAAGCGTTTTCACCGCTTCACGGATAACCGTGCGGCTTATTTGAAACCGTACAGAGAGATCCGCTTCGGTAATCATCGCATTGTCTTCGGCAAAAGTGCCTTGCACTATGGCGCAACCAACGGCTTGTGTTACCTGATGCACCAAATTGCCCGCAGCTTCCGTAGAGTTCACATTACACCTTCCTGTAAAAATAGAGAGTTGAGGCGCGGCTGAAAAACCGCTGCTTCCGGGCGTGCGATTCTAATCAATTGCAAGACAATTTTCAGGCAGTAGGTAGAAAAACTCTGTTGTGCCTTCGGCAGGCGCTTTGTACCATGCGGTTCAATCTCTAAAGCGAGGATATGATGTATGTCAGTTAATCCCCTTGCAGGGCACGCCTTGCCGAAAGAACTTTTAGTCGACGTCTCTCAACTGCTTGATGCTTATTTCCAGCTTATTCCCAGTGCTGAAATTATCGAACAGCGGGTAGCCTTTGGCACATCCGGCCACCGAGGCAGCTCGCTTAAGCGCAGCTTTAATGAACACCATGTATTAGCCATTAGCCAAGCGATTTGTGATTACCGTGCGCAGGCAAATATCACCGGGCCTATTTATCTAGGGCGCGATACACATGCGCTGTCGGAACCGGCCCAGCACAGTGCAGTAGAAGTATTGGTGGCTAACAACATAACGGTGATGCTTGCCGCAGGGGATGATTTCACTCCCACCCCGGCCGTGTCTCACGCCATTCTCAGTTACAACCAGGGCCGCAGTAGCGCTTTGGCTGACGGCATTGTTATTACACCTTCTCATAATCCTCCAGATAACGGCGGCTTTAAATACAATCCTCCCAATGGAGGTCCGGCCGATAGCGATGTCACCACCTGGATTCAAAACCGCGCCAACCAATTACTGATTGGCGGTTTGCAGGGCGTTAAGCGGCTCACCTACGCGCAGGCGCGTACATCGCCACTCGTACAGGAGCACGATTATATTGCTCAGTACGTCGGCGATTTACCACGCGTTATTGATCTGGCCGCCATTGCCGCCTCCGGTGTAACCCTTGGTGTGGACCCGCTCGGCGGTGCAGGTTTGAATTTTTGGTATGCCATTGCCGAGCGGCATAAATTAACGCTAAGCGTGGTAAACCCGATCATTGATCCGCAATTTGCGTTTATGAGCGCCGATTGGGACGGCAAAATCCGCATGGATCCTTCCTCGGCCTATACGATGAGGCCTTTGCTTGCTCAGGCCAGCGCCTACGACATAGTCTGCGCCTGTGATGCCGACCACGACCGACATGGCATTGCCACAGCCAGCCACGGCCTATTGCCGCCTAACCATTACCTGGCCGTTATGATCGACTATCTATTTCAAACCCGCACTTGGCACAAAGAGGTTGCAATAGGTAAGACTCTGGTTAGTAGCGCCATCATTGATAAGGTAGCTCGCCGCTTAGGGCGGCCCCTACTTGAGGTGCCGGTGGGATTTAAGTGGTTTGCACCGGGCTTATTCGACGGTACGCTGGGCTTCGGTGGCGAAGAAAGTGCGGGCGCCTCGTTTTTGTGTCGCGATGGCAGCGTCTGGTCTACCGACAAAGATGGCCTGATCCCTTGTTTATTAGCCGCCGAGATGACTGCTGCAAATGGGCAAAATCCCGGCCAGCGGTACCAAAAGCTCACTGAAGAATTCGGCCGCAGTTATGAAACTCGTATAGATGCGCCAGCTAACAGCCAGCAGAAAAAAGCCCTCGCAGCTTTAACACCTGCGCGTATTACCTCAACTAGCCTGGCAGGGGCGCCCATTACGCGAGTAATGAGCCATGCACCGGGGAACAATGCGCCCATCGGCGGCATTAAGGTTGAATGTGAGCAGGGCTGGTTTGCCGCCCGCCCTTCCGGCACTGAAGATATTTATAAAATCTATGCAGAGAGCTTTGTGGGAACAGACCATTTGCAGCAATTAATCGTCGAGGCGCAAAGCCTAGTAAATGGCGCTATTGCTGAAACCTAAGGCGCTTAAAAACCCGTCACGATCTAAGCTTGAGCTTTTAAGTTCTTCTTAGGTTTGGCGGGCAGGGCTATACTGCCGCCTTTTTGTGGATTATATGTTCGTAGGTACAACGCAAGCCCTTCTGTACATTGCGCCCATTGCGAGACGCTGCTTAATTACAGGATATTTTCTCGCACTCTGCACAACGTGTTTATTAGGCGTCAGCGGCTGTGTATCACTACCAAAATGGGATAACACAGCGGCAAAGCAGTGGCGCCACGCCATTTATTACGAATACGAAAGCTGGCACAGCAGCATCATTATTCCAGCCCCTCAAGTGGCTCAATACAGCCAACGTTTCGCCTATTTAGCTACCAAACGACAATTTCTCGGCTTCGGCTATGGGGATATTAATTATTTTACTGGCCGCGACACCAGCCTGCGCTCCGGCGCAAAAGCGCTAGCGTTTTCCGACGGCCCTGCCCTGCAAGTGTTGGATTATTTCCAAAACCCATTCACAAGCATGCCTGCCGATCGTTACGTGAAATTGTTAGTTACCGACGCTGAATTAAAAAACGTGCTGCGCTATATAGACAATTCGGTTGCGCTCAACGAAAGCGGCGTGCCCCGCACGATTGTTAACGATGAGCCTAATACAGGATATTTTTTTATCGCCGAGGGGCGCTACAGCATTCTCTCTAACTGCAATACTTGGGCTGGCGATGCCCTCAGCGCAGCTGGGTTCCCTATTAGCAAAACCTGGGGGCTCACCGCAGGAGGCATTTACCGCCAAGCAAAGGAACTGGCAAAAGCGCAGCAGCGATTGTTAGAAGCGCCGGTCAGCAAATTTTAGCAGCTGGCCCACACGCCAATAAAACTGCCCGAATGCACCGGCGGCCGACATTTAATTTGATTCTTGCTTTCAGCGCCTTCGATTAGCGAGCAGATCTCTTAGCAAAAAAACTATCGGATAGTTTCCGGTACATTCGAGATATTTTCTTGTATTCACAAACGACTGCCGCTCGCTAATAGCGCAGTAATTGCCCCCTCGCCTCCAAAAAACCCACCGTTAGTTAAAAATAAATGCGCACTATTGGCAAATAGCACATAGAAAACCGCACCAATTAAAATCAAATACAATCCTGACTCAAAATTCGATGCGTTAAAAAATCATCTAGTAACGCAGCGTCGCCCTCTAAACGAACAAACAATTTTTTTAATGCACCTAAGATTAGCCCTATTGCGCGAAGCTTAAGCCTCAAATAGATACTGCAACTGCCTACCCCATTGAAATAGTAGATAAATTTCCGAGTGGCACCTCAATTGAATTAGCTTTTACATCAGTGAATTTATCCTGGCTTGGGCAAAAAGCCACAACCAGTTAATTACCAAAAACTAATGCTGATTAATATCTATCTATCGCAATGAGGATTCACCATGAATGTTGCAAAGACGCCCCGTCGCCCGCTATTAAAGAAAATAGCGCTCTGCATTGCAGCCTTGGCGCTGACCGGTAACGTGGCACAGGTTGCCGCAGCTGTGGGCAAACCCGAAAAATGGGAATTAAAATTTGGCTTTATTAAATTAACCGATATGGTGCCTTTAGCGGTGGCTTATGAAAAAGGCTATTTTGAAGACGAAGGATTATTCGTAACTCTCGAAGCGCAAGCCAATTGGAAAGTATTATTTGACCGCGTCGTATCCGGAGAATTAGATGGCGCACACATGCTAGCGCCCATGCCGGTCGGTGCGGCCACCGGAGTAATTACCAAAGCGGAAATTATTTCACCTTTTACGCTTTCTTATAATGGCGCAGCCATTACCGTATCCAATAGCGTATGGGAAGAAATGAAAAAAACTGTACCCATGGAAGGCGGCAAGCCCAAACATCCTATTAGTGCAGAAGCCTTAAAACCTGTATTAGAAACCTACAAAAAAAATGGCAAGCCTTTAAATTTAGGCATGACATTTCCGGTTGGAACACATAATTATTTATTGCGTTATTGGTTGGCAGCAGGCGGTATTAATCCCGGCTTATACGCACCTGAAAAAGGCGATGCCAGCGGCAATTTAAACGCTCAAGCTATGTTATCTGTAGTGCCGCCGCCGCAAATGGTGCCGACAATGGAAGCTGGTACAACCGTAGGCTATTGCGTGGGTGAACCTTGGAACCAACAAGCGGTAACCAAAGGCCTAGGTGTACCCGTACTCACCAGCGAAAACCTTTGGCCAAATGGTTCAGACAAAGTTTTTGGCTTAACCAAAGCCTTCGCTGACAAAAATCCGAATACGACTATTCGAGCGGTTAAAGCGTTAATTCGCGCTTCGGCCTGGCTTGATGCTAATAACAACGCAAATCGCCCTGAAGCCGTGAAAATTATTTCACGTCCAGCTTACGTCGGTGCAGATGAAAAAGTTATTGCCAATAGCATGACCGGCACCTTTGAATTTGAAAAAGGTGATAAACGCCCGATCCCTGATTTTAATAAATTTTTCCGCGGCTATTACGGCATGCCGTATTACTCAGATGCCATTTGGTGGACAACGCAAATGCGCCGCTGGGGCCATATTACTGAGCAAAAAACCGATGCTTGGTATTTAGAAACCGCTAAAAAAGCACTACGCCCAGACATTTACGTAACAGCGGCAAAAGAGTTAATTGCTGAAGGCAAAATGAAAGCCACTGATTTTCCTGATTTAGATAAAGAAACCTTTATAAAAGCTCCAGTGAAGAGCCCATTGGACGGCATTGAATTCGATGGCAATAAGCCTAACGAGTATCTGGAAAAACTTCCTTTAGGCTTAAAAGGCAATCAAAAAGCTTAATTTTCTTAGTAGAGTTTTTATAGAACACTTGCAAGGATGCAGAACAATTAGCATCGTAATTAGTTCTCCCAGCACTTGTGGCATATGGAAAGGCCGCTTTTTAAATTCGGGTTTGCCATGCAAATCCACCGTTTTTTGGAGCCTCAACTTATGTCTGCCAGCTTAGCGTTCAATGTAAATCCTTTAATGGTCAGCTTGTTTTTGAAAAATTGTATAAAAGCAATTGCGCTACCCTTCGTAGGTCTAGCTGTTTTCTTATTATTATGGGAATTTGGCTCCAGCAAAGTGCACACCTCTTTAGGCCAATTCCCCGGGCCCGCTATTGTGCTCAACCAAGCGCAAGGCCTTTATCAAGAGTATAAAGAAGATAAAGCATCAGCCGGCGCGTTTTACGAGCGCCAAGAAAAGCGCTTTGCACAAGCGCGCGCACAAGATGCTAATTATGTGGCCGAATACCGCCAATACAGCGGCAAACCCACATTTATTCAACAAATTTTCACCAGTTTAAAAACCGTATTTACCGGCTTTCTACTCGCTTCACTAATTGCTATTCCGCTCG
>DATDJI010000085.1:0-110439 GCA_036520615.1 Cellvibrionaceae bacterium
AAGCCGATTTGGCCGCCCTTTATGCCGGCGATAATAAGCACCATGACCAGCAAAATGCCTAAGCCGATCAAAATGGATTTAAGAGGGGTAGTGGTTCTAGTCATAACACTGTCCAAACCGGGTAGTAGAGGGGAAAAACCAAACCCAAAGCCTCATCCAAAGCCCTAGGCAGAGAGTCCAAGGCGCGGGGAAAAGCCTGCAGATTCAAGCATTAGGTGGGAAGTAAGGGCGGCGCAGAATTTTAGATTAAACAAGTGACGCGATTGTTGCACAGCAGTACGCCATACCGAAAGGTTTGTTAGTTGTTATTACGTAAAAATTTGTGCTGATGTCCGTATCTCAGTGCTCAGATATTCAGCGTGCAGTCAATGCTTTACGAGTCCTGCGCTGCCAAGCGTTGGATTCATCAAAAGGTGTGGTCCTGGCTGCGGCTCTGTGCGCAAGAGTACAGACGCCTACAGGCAAGCGGCACATTATCAATTGCATCACGCTTAATGCGTATAAATCAAAACTAGGCTTTGCTTAGGTCTTAATCGTACTGATGATGATGCAAAGTTCATTGTTATCCTCTGTGGGCTTTGCGTATATGAGGTCTGTAGCGGTGTTTAAAGTTTTAATGGCTGCACACACGGATCCCGGTTAATAAATTATAAGAGAATTCATTATGTCTATTTCCGATGCGATTCAAACGCCAGAAAAACAGGTTTTATCTACAAACGATTCATCTACAAACGCTGTGGGTGATACCCCGGGAAGTGATGCTATAACAATTGCCAATGCAGATTTAGCTTCGCATAACAGTGCGCACAGAATCTCCGCGTTGTATGCAAATGTTGCCGCTGCCCAACATGTGCGCGCAAACTTATTACGCAATGGATTTGCTGCTGATGCTATCGAAATTCGCCAGCATGTAGAAGGCGTTGCAGATGATCACACATCTGTAGATTCCAGCGATGAAGTAATTAAAGAAGTATTAACAGATAGCGCTATAGGCGCAGCTCTCGGTGTGGGCATTGGCGCCATAGGTACAGTGGTATTGATAACAACCAGCGTTACTTTATTTGTTGCCAGCCCATTAATTGCTCCATTAGCGCTGATCGGTAATTTGGCCACTGTCGGTGGTTTATTAGGTGGAGCATTTGGTGCTGCAGATAAAGAAACGCCTTTTTCCGCCGTAGTTACCGAAGCGCTTGCTGCAGGTAATGTTATGTTGCTTGTTAAAACTCATAATGCTGATGAGAATACATTGGCGAAAAAAATTATAAGCGATTCGCTCAACGGTGCAGACGCAGGCGATAAACAAACGCAATTAGTTCAGGAAGACGAACAGCGGCTTGTTTAGCAAAGTTCGCACGTTCTGGTGCAGGCTTATTTGCAAACTCTCTCTTCGGATTTAATTGGAATTTATTTTATCTTTAGTTTTATCTTTACCTGGTAATTTTGTCTTAAAGTGGTCGGCCTCTTTTTACCGCTAAAACTAATCACATAAACAATAATCTTTTTGCTGGCGAGTGTTCGCCCGCACACCGATTATTTTTGTCGAAAATTACAGACTGTAATTATCACTTGACGGAGACTGTGCATATGAATACCCAACAACCTTTTACCGATACGCAAACCTTACGTACAAATGCGCGCCAACATATTGAAGAAGGGGCTGTAACTGCAGGTTATACCGCTGATCGCGCAGAAATTTTAGTGCAACTTAATGCCGCTTTAGCCACAGAATTATTATGTATGCTGCGTTATCGCTACCACCATTTTGCCGCCAGTGGCATCCAAGCTAAAGCTATCGCCGATGAATTTCTTATTCATTCCAATCAAGAACTCGCCCATGCCGATGCATTAGCTGCGCGCATTATTCAATTGGGCGGCGAACCCAATTTTGCACCGGATGATATTACCCGTCGCAGCCATGCGGAATTTTTATTAAGCGGCAGCTTGGTCGGCATGATTAAAGAAGACCTGGTGGCCGAGCGGATTGCCATCGACAGTTATCGCGAATTTATTCAATATCTCGGCGATAAGGATCCAACCACCAGCCATGTATTAAAGGGTATTTTGGCAGTGGAAGAAGAGCATGCTGATGAGCTGGCTGATTTCCTAAAAAATCTGCCGCGTCAGGAAGGTGAAATTTAAAGGCCTGATTCTTAAGTTATCGTTTGAAATGTTTATTCATTTCGTTGCGCTGAATCAAAATTAATTTTTCCAATCGATTTACTCTAAAAATATCGCCCTCATCTACGATTTTTGGAGTAATTGATGAATAAACGTATTTTATTAATTCAAGGCCACCCGGATACGAGTTCTGCTCGTTTGTGTAGTGCGTTGTTAGACGCCTACGCGATGGGTGCAACTCAAGCGGGCCATGAGGTTCGCGTAATCAAAGTAGGGGAGTTTAACTTCCCTCTCTTGCGCACTCAGTTAGACTGGGAAAAAGGCTGTGTTCCAGTAAGCCTTGTGCAAGCGCAGCAGGATATTCATTGGGCACAGCATTTGGTGTTGTTTTTTCCTTTATGGCTTGGCGATATACCTGCGTTATTAAAAGGCTTTTTGGAGCAAGTGGCGCGGCCTGGCTTTGCGTTTACAGCGGAGGGAAATAATGCGTTCGCTCATAAGGGCTTAAAAGGCCGCTCGGCTCGCGTGGTGGTAACTATGGGTATGCCCGCGTTGGTGTATCGCTGGTATTTTCGTGCCCACAGCCTTAAATCCCTCAAGCGCAATATATTAGGCTTTGTCGGCATAGGGCCGATTAATGAAACCCTGATCGGCATGGTAGGCAATATGGATGTTAAAACCGCTAATAAATGGTTTAAGAAAATGGAGCAGCTGGGGTGCGATGCAAATTAATTATTTAAGGCGATTTTAAAAAGTGCTGCCGATGCTTTAATAAATCCAACATGTCCCTATGTGGAAATATCGTATCTCTGATTGATTTTCCTATACATTAAAGCTGCTACTCTACTGCTGAGTATTCTGCTGGCTCAGCTGCTTAAATAATCTTAAAGAAAATGCCAGCAATATAACGACAGCAAACAGCAATGCCGCCCAAAACAACCATCTCTGCCAGTGAATAGGCTGTGGTTCGTCGGTAATTTCCATTGGCGCGTTATTTAGTGGGATTAAGTGAGCCTGAATCCAGGAAGGATTTGCAGTGGATATAATTCGGTTAAAAACCTGCTCTCGATTGCGATTGCTGTTGTCACGGCTAAGTGCCAATTTGAACGGTGGCTTATCGTTGGCAATAACGTGCAGAAACAGCGATTCCCAGCTAAATACTAATTCTGGAGTGGCAATATTTTGCGCCGTCGGACTTAATTCCAGGCGCCAGAATTTATCGCCATTATTGCGCAGGTTAATCCTGTCACTTTTCTGCCAGTGCGCGCCCACTTGTGTCTGAAACCAAATGCCTTGGTATTGCAACTGCCAATTCTGTGTGGCGGATGCGCGGGAAAATACTCTAATACTATCGCCATAGGTTTTCTCACCCAAATCAACACTTAATCGTGCAGCGGGGGTTGCCTCGTTGCGGGTGTATTCCCAGGCGCGTACGGCGTAGGTTTTACTGTGTGCGGTGGGCGTGTAAACACTGGTTTGAATTTTTGCGCTCTCGCCAGTTAAGCGCCAGGAATCGATTGGTTTTTTAGCTGTGGGGGTGGATTCAACTGTATGTTCAGCGGTAATACCGGTTATTTTTAACTTATCCGCACCGCGCAGAATTTTAAGGCGCAAATAAGGGTATTCGTGCTGAGCAATTTTAATATTAATAAAATTGTGTTTAAGGCTTTGCCCTTGTTCATTAACCTGCACGAGCGTCGCTTGTGTAAGTGAGCGCCAATCGTGCAAGTTTTGCGAGGCTTCAAGTTTGACCTCGACATACTGCGTAGCAGCTGTTGTATCCCAATCCACTATTAACCGCGTAATCGCCTGTTCCAGTTTGCTTATATCCAGCAAAAAGAATTCCGCAGTGGAGTTGTCCAGTGTTTTCTCACTGGTAATTATTTGTGTTTTATCGCCTTGGATACTGGTTTGCGTGCTGTGCATTTTGCGCAGCGTTTCCGCTGTGGCATCGGCCGGAACGGGGAAAAATGCTACGGTGTGAGCGATAGTTTGCGTAAGTGGTAAAGCATCGGGCACGTTAATAGCCATCACCCGCGTGGGTAATAGGTTTTGCTGAGCGTCTATGACCACTAAATTGTCAAGGTTAGCCTGCTGGCTGAAGCGATAAACATCGTGACTTAAGGGTATTTGTAAAAATGTACCTTGCGCGGTGTCAATTTCGTAAAGCGCAGTTAATGTATCCAAAGCGGATATTCGACAAGCACACAACATTAAAAGAAGAGCGGCCAATAATTTATTCATGGCTCTCACCTTGATCTTCACTTTTATTCTGCTCGTTGCGTTTTACCGGTATAGGCGATAAATAGCCAATAAGTAGCATAAGCGCACCTACAACCATAAAGGAAATAATACCTGCCAGCGTTCCTGAACCGGATAAATCTTTTGTGGCGAGTTTTAATACCACAAGGCCCAACAGGCCTGCACCGGTCATCCATAATTCACGGCTTTGCATACGCCGGGCAATATTCATCACTAATAATGCGCAAGCAGTCCAGACTATGGAGAGCGCCATCTGCACTTGCATGGAATGCCAAAGGCTGGAGAAATCATAGGCAATTTGCTCGTAGTGGCTCATAGCGCGCAGCGTAACTACGTTCACCCACACAAATAGCATAATGCCCAGCAAGCTTGCCCGTGCAGCCGGGGAGATAAATGATAAGGCATCTAAAAACTGGCGTTTTGCCGCGTAGGCAAATATTAAAATAATCGCAAACTGGGCTAAATCCAGTGGGTTAAGTATTGGCAAATATAAATCTTGCGTGCCTGAGGTTTTGTGGCAAACGGAGAAAAACCACAGCCCGGCCAGTAAAAATAACGGTGCTGGCACCCAATTTTTGTATTCACTTTTAAAACTAATAAATGGCCAACATCTTTGTTGCCCAGCACCGATTAGCGCGATGACGGGAACCACTACGGCGGCAAACCAAATCATTAAGCTTGCAGTACCCTGCAGATTAAAATGCCGCTGCTGCCAGGAAATTTCCCAAAAAATTAATGAGAATATCCACCAGGCACACAACACATGCCAACCGTTTAACAACAAATTCTCTCCCGTTTTATTTTCTTGGGCGCGCTCTTTATTAAATAAAAATCTATATTGGGTTGCCAGCAGCAGGCCGATTGCAATTAGCCCGAAGCCGTGCATTGGGTGGTTATTATTTTTATCCAATACAAAATAGCTTGCACTTGCCATTGCAACAAAAGGCAATAATGCAAAAACAGTGTTGTTTAACTGTGCCCAGTCGAGTTTTTTGCTCAGCTGCATAAAAGCGATTGCCGTGCAGGCTGCAAATAATAGTATTGCCGCAAATTGCTGCTCCCCCGCTAGGTGGCCGCCTAATTCGCTGATGCCCGCCACAAACCACCAAAGCGTGCCAACAGCTATGGCTACTGGCGACAGCTGCACTTCTGCATTGAGCAATTGGCTGCGATAAATATGTATTAAATAACCGATGGTGAAGCTCGTTAGCGCAAGTAAAGCAAGCGCAAGAAAATCACCAGTAATTAATGGCGTGCTGCCGGTATCCAAGCCATGTATTGCAACTAGTGAAAATGCCGCCGCGCCATGTAATAAATAACCAACAATACGCGGCCTAATACGCGCTTGGCGCAAGCCCACCCATACTAATCCAGTTGCTTCTAATGCCCAGGTAACCGATGTCCAGCTGGCATCCAGCGCTAGCGGCACTGCAAGTGTGGCAAACGAAACACCGAGAGCTAAAAATAATTCAATTAATACGCGATGACTGTGTAAATAGCGGCGGGATAAACCATAGGCGAGAGCAATATATAATGCGGCAAGAGTAATGGCGCTAATTGCTAAGCCGTGTTCCGTATGTTTTAGCAGCGTAGTTTGTAGGCCGAACGCCACCAGAGGCAAACCAAATACCAAACTGCCATCCACTAAGCCTTTAAGATTTGTCGATTGTTTGAAGGAAAATAAAATCGACACCGTTAAATACAAAGCAAAAAATGCAATTAAAAATGGCTGTGTGCTCGCGTATAACGCAGGCTCATATTTTAATACGCCCCAGGCGACAGTAATAACAAACGTAAACATAAAGCCTACCCAATTAAGTAGGCGCCAGGCTTTATAAAGGGCAATTGCCAAAATACCCAAATTTAAAATTAAGTAAAAACTAAATAAGCCTATGTGGCTGCCATCGCCGCTGGAGGTGAGAATAGGTGCAAGAAATCCACCGGCCGTGGCCAAAATAGCCAGCACCTGAGCATTTTGTAAAAGGGCAAGCGCAACCCCTAACATCACCACACAAAACAATAAACCAAACGCAATACCGAGCGGAATTAACCCGTAGAGTTTAGCGGCGGCAAATAGCGTTAAATAAATTACCGCAATGCCACCACCTTGTAATACCAAGCCATAACCACCTGCTCGCGCGCGAGTTTTCCAACCGAATACCAGCAGCGCACTGGCCACTAAAACAACGCCAGTAAGGCGAAATTCAATAGGGAACAAACCCTGCCCGGAGGCGTATTTAACTAAAAAACTCACCCCAAAAAACATCACCACCATGCCGATGCGCACAATGGGATTGCCTTCAGTAAAAAAGCGTCGCACAGCTTCAACGGCCTTATCGGCGATATTGGGCTGTTGTGGCGGTAGCGGGGGGCGAGTGGATTGTGGTTTTGCCGTGGTAGCCGTTTGTTGCTGGGGCCGTGGCTGTAATTGGGGCTGCAATCGTGGTTGGGCTTCTTGCAGAGGATCAAGCGTTGTAGCCTTGGCTGCGTTATTAGAGGCGGTGGGCATAGGCTCAGCTTGCGATTCATTAATTACATCTGCCCGGGGCCGCCTTGCTGCAGCTATCTGCGCAGTGGTCTTTTTCTCTGCCTCCTCGGTGGGCTTATTAAGAGCTTCATCGCTAGTAGGTGCGTTCGAGCCTTTGCGCAGCTGAGATATTTGCTGTTGCAGTCGCAATTGCTCCTGGGTGAGCTGCTTTACCAATGTTTCCAACGCTTTAAATTTTGCCAGCAGGTAAAACAGCCAGCCGACAATACCGACAATCACAATCATCATTGTTATTTTCCTTACGCATTGCGCGCGATCTGTGCAGCCGCCATTCTGACAGCAAAGCTGCGCTCAATTATAGAGGCTGTTATCCATGATGCCGCCGAGCTCCGTATTTAACTGTTAATAGGTAGGTAGGCTTACCGCGCACTCACCTGCAACTTACCGTTAGGTGACAGTTGGCGGGCCATAAAATAGCCGACGCCTTACGCGTGCTGTTAACTCACCTCCCGCTCTAAATATTCCGCTGCCACATTGGCTCAATTATATTTGGCAGTTATTAGCGTTGATGCGCTCTGCCGAGGTGATTGTAAACACACATCAGTGATACTCATGTAGTGCATTGTCATTTGCCAGCATCAGCGATTAATTTTCGGCGCTGCACGTGCGGGGAATTTAATTTTTTTGCTGTGATATTCTTAATTTACATCGCCACACAATGTGCAAAAAAATTAAATACCTGAGAATCACAATGATAAAAATAATTTCTATAGGCTGCGCACTAATGTGCCTGCTGGTTTTAAATGGCTGCGGAAAATCCGGTTCATCTGCAGGCGTCAGCGCTTCCAGTTCTTCAAGCAGTTCATCGAGTAGTTCATCAAGCAGCGGACAAGCCTACGCTTATATAGGCAGCGTACAGACAAATTTATCCTATACCTCCACCATCACGGGAGTGACTTATCCATATCACGTGTACCTGCCTTTTAACTACGCGCTAACAACTAAAACCTATCCGGTTATTTACGGTACGGATGCACAATGGACGTTTACCCATTTTTCACAAACGCTGGATGCGCGCCATAAAGACGTCATTTTTGTCGGCATCGAAGAAGGCCCGCTCAATTCCAATCGCCGTTTTGACGATTTTTTAGGAGTGGGTACACGCAATTATATGAAGTTTTTTAAAACCGAATTCGCCCCCTTTATTGAAAATACCTACCGCACTAATGCTGAGCGAACCTATGTGGGTACATCTTTAGGCGGGTTGATGGGCAGCGTTTTTTTATATTCAGAACCGGTGGGAGAGCCATTCTTTAAAAACTATATGCTGTTCGACGGCTCCTTTTTTGCCTATGACGCGACAGATTTAGAAGTCGAATTAGCGCGCTTTAATACCAGTAAACAGTTGAATATTACGTTGGTATTAACCAGCGCAAACCCGGGCAATGTTGATTCTGTAGATGCCTTTCAACTCAGATACCAATCCCGAAATTATGAAGGCCTAAAAATTTACCGCCGCTCTTATGCAATTCCTCATAATGATGTAGCTAATCCATCGTTTGATGACAACATAGATCTTTTATATTAATGCTCGGATATTTTATCGGTTGGTAAATATTCGGCAATCTTAAAATCTCGCGGCATTTTTTTTATAGCACCATGCGCTACTGAATATAATTCCAAGCCAATAATTTTCCCAACTTAATCCGCACCACTTAACCCAGCATTCACCTTCCGCAAAAGGAATCCTTTTTTGCCTCTCCCCCTTGCAAAGGGGGAGGCTGGGAGGGGGTTGTATCTTGTCACGCGAATAAACTCATTCCACGCGACCTATGTGTCCAGCGTTACTCGTGTCAGCGAGCCAAAATTTGCTCATTGTCGTTAATAAACTGGAGGTTATCTGAGTTGCCAGTGTTGTTGCCTGCTTTTATTTCAAGTATAACGGCAGTGAATTCCATCTATTTCTTTCGAGCCTTCCCGCAAGATCTTCAGCTATGTGGGGTGTGTGGTAAGTGAGTGCCAGCGCTACATGTGATAGACGGCGCAGTCATATCATTGATAAAGCGGCGAGCGCCGTGTTATCTAGACTTTAACGGAGCCGTGATTTCCAACCGACTTTTCCAACCTTTTGATTTTTGATAATTTTTGGGTGGAATGGTGGGATAGTCAGGGCGTGATAGACCGCGTAAAAATCCAAGAATAGACGGCGACCGCCGTATAATAAAACTGTTAGGGGCAATCCGCTCATGGAGGCAAGCGCATGGTAATTTCAGGAATTTTTTTAAAGGCAAATGAAGCAAGGATAGTCACAATCACAGGTAGTAAAGACGCTCATAAACTTGTTGCGCCAAAAATCAACAAGCTATCGTTGCCTAAGAATCCGACGCAAGACGACGTAGATGTTTTTTCGCAGGCGTTTAAAGCCTATTGTGCAGATAACGCTGTAGATAAAGTCCTTTTAAATCGGCGTCTAACAAGCGGGCAACGTGCTGGTGGGGCAGGAACCTTCCTCATTGAAGGAATACTACTTGCAGTGTCACCTGCACCAGTTGATTTTGTCCACTCTGCAACTATTAGGGCCACAGATAAACGGGAAGGCGAAAAAAAAACACATAAACCCGAAACAGTAGACCTGGGTAAGGCCTATGACGTTGGTTTCGAAGGATTAAATTAGAAGATGGCTATTGAAATAGAGTCTCTACCTAATGAAGCCAAAAAAGCCTTACAGCAATTCAGCGAGTTCCAGTTAGCGGAGTTCAATGATTCAGGTGCTAATGGATATGTGATGATTGGTCGTCATGATGTTCTGAGAAAAGATGTGGCTATAAAAATATATTTTCATGATGAAAATGATGTGGACCAAGAGCCCGCGATAATAGCAACACTGAATCATGAAAATATACTAAAAGTCTTCGATGCTAGAAAAGTCGAAAAGTGTTGTTCATTTTATATGATGCAGGCTGCAAATGGCGGCGATCTTTTCAGTTTCTTGGAGCGTTATCACCTTTCGCTCGACCTTAGTTACAAGTTGCTTTGTCAATTGCTTTCTGGATTGTCAGCAATGCATTGCCAGTATAAAAATCTGGTTCATAGGGATTTAAAGCCAGAGAATCTATTGGTGCATGATGACCAGCTTGTTATTGCTGATTTCGGGTCTGTTCGTCGAATTAATAATGCTACCGGAAAAGCTCCTGCATCGAAGCATAGCATTCTTTACAGGCCGCCTGAAGCATTCGGCGAAAAAGCATTTTTTGACTTTTCATCCGACGTTTATCAAGCAGGGATAATTGGTTATCTCCTGTTTGGAGGGAGGCTAAGTAATGATCTTCTTAAACAGCTCAATAAGAGAGAGCTGAAGGAGTTGGATGAAGTAAAAAAAGTTGGCGGTGATTATGAAATATCTAAATTCATTGATTCCTGCATTGAAAAAAGGATAAAAACAGGAAAGCTTCTCGACTGGGATAGCATCCCTTTTTATGTTCCTAAGAGGGTGGTAAAGGTTTTAAAAAAAGCAATTGTAGACAAAGTTAACAGATATGCGAATGTAAGTGAGTTTCTGGCGGAACTAGCCAAGGTTAGAGCGGGGCTTCCTGATTGGATTGCTGGCAAGGAAGGCTATGAACTTAGCAATTGGAAAGGCAATGATTATTTGCTAATTGAGTCTTCAGGGCAAATCTTGCTGAAGAAGCGCAGACACAAATCGAAAATTTTTAGAATAGACAACAGCATAAAAGCCAGCGATCTTTGTTCAGCTTACAATCAACTAAAAGACAAAGTTGGGCTTCCCTAGTCCTAACAAACACAGTCAGTGCGACATTTATTCCGGCGCTCGTTTTGCGCCAGAAAAAGCCTGGCACAAAACAACCACCTACATAAATGCGCCTGCTGTGCGCGTTAGGCATCAGTAATGGCAAACTTGTACTTCGACGAATCAATTAGAGATAACGGAAAGTTTATAATAGGCGCTTTAGTCATTTCTGAGGAGAACTTATCCACTCAAATAAGAGCGGAGTGGGAGCGCATGGGATTAAACCCGAATGATGATGAATATAAAAGTTCTACCATAAAATTCGATAATGAAATATCAGTTAAGCAGAGAGAGTTCATTAAGTCTCTACTGCATAGCTCAAAATTGGCCTTGGTTGTGTTGCCGAGCCATGATCGAAAAGAATTGGGAAACTACTGTGCCAGCTTGGTTCTCCAGCTTTTGAACACTAAGAAATTATTGGGCAATGCACACAGTCTATATATCGATGAAAATGTGTTCATGAGCAGAAATGTTCAATTAAAGCTAGAAAGCCTTGGCGTGAATTTATATTTAAACTCAGATTCCAAAAAAGAAGCTGGAATACAATTAGCTGATCACGCGTCACATGCCTTGGGTGGTATGCTTCTTGAAGAAATGGGGCTAATAAAAAAGCAAATAAAGGCCGGTGAAAACTCGGGGTATCACCCCGACCAGATACTAGATTTGGGATTTGAACTCTGGGCTAGCCTTCGCTATGCATTGATAGGTGACAATCAATATATTAAGGGTTTGTCGCCGCCACCAGACGATCCAGTAAACCCATACTTTATGGTAAATAGTTACGGTTTATATATAGCTGCAAGCTGCGCCGAAAATCTTGAGTCCTGTGCTAATAAGAGATTTGGTATAAATTACTTAGGCTGCATACATTAAATGGAAATTGTGCCTAACAAACGCATGTTGTCGGACTGGTTTTCCGCTGCGCTCCAAACCAGCCGCAAATGCGGGCGTTACATTTTATTCGGCAATATCTAGCTAGCGGAAGAGTAAGATGAGTGAGATTGATGGGAAGTTAAAAAAATTATTTTACTCAAGTATTGGTTCTGAGTTTAACAAATGTCTTGAGCGCAGTATGGAATGCGAAAATAAAGCAATAAAAGCTCACTCGGTTCAAAATTCGAATGTCTTAGACTTACTTTGCAAGGACGGCCATGTAATTCAAATTAAACTAAAAGTTGGCGGTGATGCGCCGCCGAGACCGGAATATAAGCTTGTTGGGAGAAATAGGGCAACGACTTTTACAGGGTTATGTGCGGAACATGATAGTGGCATATTCAAGGAAATCGATACCCAAAAAATAAGTGTGAACGATAGTAGGCAGCTATACCTACTTGCATACCGATCAGTGCTGAGGGAATTGCATGCAACAATGCACGGAGCTGGAATGATTCAAGGGGCATACCAAGAAAGAGTTGAAATGGGTATAGATCCTAAAGATCAGCCTTCAAATGCAAGTATGGAAGCTGTATTTCACATGATCAAGGCTTGGAGAACTTATCGGTACAGGTGTAAGTTCGATCGAATAGAAGAGTCGGATTGTTATGAAGAGTTGGCGCATTTTACTAAAGTCCTGGCTACTAAGGCGCCTACGATAGCTGCTAGTGTTTTATTTGGTGTGGGCAAGTATTCCACGGAGGAGGATCTCGTTGGAGTAGCTCTTAACATTGTGCCATTAAGCGCCAATCAAACCGTCGTAGTTTTCAGTTATTTAAAAGAACACGAAAATGAGGTTAAGAGCGCATATCCTGAACTGTATCAAGCAGAGGGTTATTACTTGGGCTATGTCGTATCGAAACTTTTGCTCGAATATGGTGAAAATCTTGTCTTGTGTCCCGAATACTATAATAGTTGGTCTGAAGAAAAGCGCGCTTGTATTTTGGAATATTTCACTAAAACATTATTAGAAGAGCAGCACGAAAAAGATAATGAGCACTTGTTTTTGTTTCAAATGTAACAAACGGCTCCACGCAGACGCCCAAACCTACGCGGTTTTTGTGGTTTCGCTGCGCTACACTTTAACACAAAAACCGCTCCGGCTTGGGCGCAGGTGAGCCGGACGTTAGATTATCTTATGAAATATATCGGCCCTAAAGAAAGAGTAGATGCAGCAAGATCTCTGGAAACTTCAACAGAAGATCTGGCAATGTTATCAACAAGTGATGACATATTTGTTAGGGCGGCAGTTGCACAAAATCCTAGGGCACCAATACAGGTGTTGAATTCGTTTGCAGAAAGATTGCTAGAAACAGAAAAAGACTGGGAAATTGCGGCTAACCTAGCTGAAAACCCGAAATTACAGACAGAAACATTGCTAAAGTTAATGAAAAGTGTATTGAAATGTAGCATTAATATATCGCCAAGAGATTACTATTCAAATAGAACAATAATTGCGGCTTCACGTTCCGATGCGGCCAATTATGAAATCATGTCCATGTTGTCTAATCCGAAATACATTCCAAACTTTCTGAGATATAAGCTATTACAAATTGACAGCAGACAAGAATTCGTCAAGCTTTTGCTTAAAGATCCAAGTGAAAAAATACGCAAGAGAGCGAGTCATGTGCTTAAGTGAATCTAACAAGGCGTTCTTGGCGATCGCTGCGCTCCGGCAAAACTTGGCGTTAATTGTAAAGTGTAAATATGAATTCCGAAGAAAATTTGAAGATAATTGAAGAATTTATTGGCAAGGAGTGCGAGAGGACTTTAGCCTGTAACTCTTTAAAAATACGATTCGGAGAAAAGTCGCCATATATCTGGATAGATCCACCTTGGGATTTATATTGTGGTGAAGAGCTATTGGCTTCTTCGTCGCGCTATCCAGAAGCTAATGATGAGTTTCAACGATACAGCGATACGTTGAGCCCACTAGACAAAAATAAATTAGTAAACTTTGAGTATACTTCTGAACATGGCTTGGTTCTCCATTTTCTACATGGGTTTAGGCTTTATGTTCCAACTACGAGTGAAGCAGTAGATGGAGATGATTTTTATCACCACTGGTATGCACGTGCGTAAAATACTTAACTAGGTGTTAAAAAACATTCCGCTTTGCTTCATTAGACGCCGCAAACGGCGCCTTTTACTTTTTGGTTAGAGTAAAAAATGGAAGCGGCCACATTTTCCAAAACAGCTCAGCGCGTAGGTGGGGCAGTGATGCCCAACACTTATATTGGGCATTTTCTTAGCTGACCTATGAACAACATAGATTGTTGGGAATTGCTGCCCTGCGGGCTACCAGCTTGCCTATTATTGTATATGACAAAATTAGTGTTTAAGAGGTGTCCATTGAGGCATTTAACTCCGCGAGATATAAACGATATTAAAACATTCAAGCTGATTACAGGATCTGACCTGGTTGAGCTAAATCGCTACGTGTCAGAAGAGTGGGACTGGCAGGAATTATGGGACTACAATTTTCATCAGGTGAGCACTACACAAATCAAATGTAAGTGTGCATTTGAAGGTATTAGAGCTGCATTAAGGCGAAAGGGTTATCCTAAAAGTATTCGCGATTTGGAAGCGCTGGGATATGATTTCACGCTTATCCATGGAGGCGGTAGCTGGTATGAAGATGCGTTCTATCAGTGTTCATGCGGGCAAAAATGGAAGGAAGAGTTCGTTGAATCTATGCAGTACAACGGTAATCATGCGAGGCCGATAGATGATGCTGAATATGCGCAAATAATTGGCTCGGCCGATAGTACAAAATTCTAAGTACACGCGTAATTTAGCCTGCTAATACTGCGGAAAATAACATGACCTATGACCAGTTCAATAAATTTTGCAGATCGTTACCCGCTGCAACCTATTGTGTGCAATGGGGCGGTGCGCATGTTTGGAAGGTGGGGGGTAAAATATTTTCGGTCGGCGGGTGGGAAAAGTCCGGCAAGCCTGCGTTTACATTTAAAACCTCCGACTTGCATTACGAGATTTTAAAAGACCAAGAAGGTTTTAGGCCTGCACCCTATTTAGCGTCCAGAGGCATGAAATGGATACAACAATTTAATGTCGCAGCCGACTCGGTTGAACAGCTTAAATATTATGTTGCGCAGTCCCATCGGCTCGTATCTTTAGGTTTAACTAAAAAGTTGCAAAAGGAGTTGGGCCTTAATCAGGGTTAAACAACCATTAAAAAATAGTCTTTTTAGGTCGCCTCTCTACAGCTCAAATAATATTAAGCACCTCGCAACTATTTAGCTTTTTTTCTGTTCAGCTCATTTCTGTGTCATCCCCGCGCAGGCGGGGATCCATTGGTAAACAGTTCATTTGAGCTAATCAACATAGTGCTCGCCGCCTGGATCCCCGCCTGCGCGGGGATGACGCTCGAATACAATAATAGAGCTGAATACATACCGCGCCTTTTTGTAAATTTAATTATCACCTCTGTCGAAATTCGCAGCGGGTGTTCGACTAGCAGGAGAGGACGCACACGCCTGTCGCCTTATAAATGAGGAGAACAACAATGCCCAAAATAATTTTTATCAGCCTGCCGGTTACTGATCTTGCCGCGTCCGTGGCTTTTTATACGGCTCTGGGGTTTGAGAATAACCCGCTGCTGAGTGACGAGAGCGCCGCCTGTATGGTGTGGAGCGAGACGATTAATATTATGTTGCTGACACACGCTAAGTGGGGCACGTTCACTACTCGGCCGATTCCACCGCCTACATCAAGTGAAGTTGCACTTAATGTGTCCTGCGAGAGCCGCGCAGCGGTTGATGCTATGAACCAAGCGGCGGCGGCGCATGGCGGTACTGCGGATATTAACCCGGTGCAGGATATGGGTTGTATGTATGGCCGGGATTTTACTGATCCTGATGGCCATATATGGGGCGCTATGTGGATGGACCCGGCGGCTATGGCTTCTGGTGAGGCGGCCAGCTGAGCACACAGATTTAGACAGCTTTGGAAAAAATCTTTGAAAAATGCAGGCGGCGCAAAAAGTTTTTGGCTTGAGCGCCGGTGCAGCTTTAAATTACTGCTTATTTTTAATAATTGGCGCTTGCGCGCGCTTGATGTTTTAGAGTTTCTGCAGATGTATGCAAAAAAAGTTAATACATTTTACGCGCAATAATTTCACAAAACCTGCCCGCTAGTTATATGCAGCTGTTGTGCATTCAGTCTAAAACCCAGCAAAGGCTAAAGCTGAGCAAAAAGTAGTTTTCAGCAATTGACCTATACTCAAAAACAATGCGACTAAATCATTCGCGATGAATGGTTTGCCCGTTGAATAATCATCTGCGTCCTTTTGCGCGATGGTAAGTATTAGCTCTCAATTGTATAAGGCTGAGCATGGCAATTTATTCCCCGATTGATGTTTTAAATTGCAGCACTATGCGCTCGGCAGTGCTTGAATATACCTGGTCCGATGAATTAACTCTGGCGGAAGCGGCGGCGGTTAATCGTGTGTTGCCGCAGCTTATGCGCAAGGATATTTTGGATTTAGGCGTGGGGGCCGGGCGCACGGTCGAAGCACTTAATTCAGTGGCTGATAGTTATATCGGTGTTGATTATGTACATGAGATGGTAGCGCATTGTAAAAATCGCTTTCCCTCTGTGCATTTTGAACAGAGCGATGCGCGCTCTATGCCGCAATTTGCCGATGCCTCATTCGATTTAATTGTATTTTCCTGCAACGGCATTTGTATGGTTGACCATGCTGGCCGCTTGGCGATTTTATCCGAGGTGAAGCGGCTGCTGCGGCCCGGTGGATTTTTTATTTTCTCCACCTATAACCGCAACTGCAAAGAACACAACATGGTGTTTCGCTTTCCGCATTTTAGTTTTTCACCCAATCCCCTGCGCTTATTCGTACGTGTCAGCCGGTTTATAGTTAATACGCTAATCCGAGTGGTAAATCGCATTCGCTATCAAAGGCACGAGGTGCGGCATGCAGATTATTCAATTTTGAATGACCAGTGCCATAACTATCAAACACTGCTTTATTACATTGATATAAACGGGCAGAAAAAGCAGTTAAATGAGGCAGGTTTTACCGGGCCGGTAGTTATTTACGATCGCTTTGGCAATGCCGCACAGCCTGATATTACCGAAGACATGTTGCTGTACGTGGCAAGCGTATAGCGGCTGTTTAAAACCCTGCACTAAATACATTCCCTCAGCTAAAACCCCGCTGCATGTTGCCAGCGGGTGCGCTCACTAGCTGACAACCACGAACAGCCCCTATACCATGCCCGCAGTTTCCTTAGCGGCACACCTATGAGCGAGATTGATTACCTTACCCCCGGGCTGCGCACCATTGAGTTGGAAGTAGCCGCTGTTTTAGCCATGCGCGATCGTTTAGGAGCGCCGTTCGTGCGCGCCTGTGAGTTGATTCGCGCAACCCGTGGCCGGGTAATAGTTATGGGCATGGGCAAGTCCGGCCATATCGGTCGCAAAATCGCCGCCACATTCGCCTCCACTGGTACGCCGGCTTTTTTTGTACACCCGGCTGAAGCCAGCCACGGCGATTTCGGCATGATCACGCGAGATGATTCGGTGCTGTACATTTCCAACTCCGGCAACTCCGCCGAAATTCTTACGCTGTTGCCGATGATCAAACGGTTGGCTCTGCCACTGCTTGCAATGACCGGCAATGCGCACTCTACGCTGGCGATGAGCGCCCATGTGGTGCTAGATATTGGTGTAACTAGTGAAGCATGCCCGCTGGATCTCGCGCCCACCTCAAGCACGACAGTTACGATGGTCATGGGCGATGCGCTGGCTGTAGCTTTACTTGAAGCGCGCGGTTTCACCGCGGAGGACTTTGCGTTTTCTCACCCCGGCGGCACGTTGGGGCGGCGTTTGTTATTGCGCGTTAGCGATGTAATGCAGGCGGCGGTGCCAGTGGTTCAACCCGATACGCCGCTGGTGCAGGCGCTGCAGGAAATTTCTGCCAAAGGCTTGGGCATGACTACAGTAGTGGATGCTGGCGGCGCGCTCATGGGGATATTTACCGATGGTGATTTGCGCCGCGCGGTGAGCCGTGGGGCGGATCTTAATCAGGCAAATATCGGCCAATTAATGAGTGCCAGCCCGCGGCGCGTGACGGCTGATACTATGGCGGTGGAAGCGCTCACGCTGATGGAGCAGCACCGTATTACCAGCTTAGTTGTGGTCAATGACAGTCAACAGCCGATAGGTGTGTTACATATGCATCATTTAATTAAGGCGGGCTTGGTGTAATGAACGAACAATTGCAGGCGCGTGCGCAAGGGATTCAATTATTAGTATTAGATGTGGACGGCGTGCTCACCGACGGCAAGTTGTATTTCGACCGAGACGGCGAAGCGCTGAAAAGCTTTAATACGCTAGATGGCCACGGTTTAAAACTGCTTGCTGCCAGCGGTGTAAAAGTTGCCATTATCACCGGCCGTGAGAGCCCGATGGTGGCGCGCCGCGCTGCAAACCTCGGTATTACCCGCATAAAACAAGGCCGTGAGGATAAGTTTGCCGCCTTGCAAGAATTATTAGCTGAAGAGCCATGCTCGCTTGAGGCAATTGCATGTATGGGTGATGACTACCCGGACTTGGCCATTATGGTAAAAGTAGGGCTTGCCTTAGCGCCGCCCAATGCCTGTGAGGAAGTGCGCACGCGAGCCCATTGGATTAGCTCGCGCTCAGGCGGTGAAGGCGCGGTGCGCGATGCCTGCGATTTAATTATGCGTGCTCAAGGCACCTATGCTGGCGCTTTGGCGCCTTATATAGACTGAGGCTGCCATGAAGCTTGGTACTTTGAGCATTATGGCTACTGGCGCCGCACTTCTAGCCGCAGCAATTTGGTTCAGCCGCAGCTCCTCGCCCGGGCTGCTGCCGGAATCCACCCCGCAGGTGAACCAGCCAAACAGCTATGCGCTGTTGCAATCGACCCAGTCAAAACATTACAACCACGAGGGTAAGCTTGCGTACAGTTACAAAGCTGCCAGCATGGAATACTTTCGCCCGGCCATTAGCCCGACCCACGAGCAAGATTATTCACTCGTGCAGTTGCCGCAGTTAACGTTCTTTGGCGAAGGCCTGCCGTGGTTTATTAACGCAAAAGAGGGCAAAATAACCGACCAGGGCGACACGCTGGAGGTTTGGGGCGATGTGCGTGTTTGGCAGGTCAATGCAGAAGGTAAACAAACGCTGCTGACGACTCAAAGCCTAAAAATTAAGCCGCGTATGCAAGAGATTTCCACCCTTGATGCAGTCGCAATTCAAGGCCCGACCGGCTCTATGGGCGCACAGGGGTTGACGGTGAATCTTGATACGCAAATTCTTAAATTACATTCCAGGGTAAAAGGCACTCATGCTCCAGTTCGTACGCGCTAGTTTTACCTGCTTGCTTTTAATGAGCACACACCTCTGGGCGCTGCAATCCGACCGCAACGAACCCATTAGTATCGAATCCGATACCGCCGAGCGCGATGAAACCAAAGGCACTACTACCTACGCAGGTGCAGTGTTAATGCGACAAGGCAGTATGAAAATTAATGCTGATAAAGTAGTTATTTACAGCAGCAAAGAAAAGGTCACACATATTATTGCCACCGGCAAACCCGTGCATTACGAACAAAAACCCAGTGAAAAACAGTCACTGGTTATCGCTCAGGCCAATACGTTGGAATATCAAATTCAAGAGGAAGCGCTGCATTTAATTGACTCTGCATTTTTAGAGCAAGAAGGCACTAACTTAAGTGGCAACCGCATTGATTACGATGTAAAAAATTCGGTAGTGAAAGCCGGTGGGGAAACTAAAAATCGCGAACGTGTGCGCATGATCATCAACCCTAAAGTGCTTAATACCGACGATAAGCCAGACGCTAAACCATGAGCAGCTCAACTGAAGTACGTAAATTACAGGCGCTGAATCTGGCTAAAAGTTATAAAAAACGCCAAGTTGTTCTAGATGTCTCCCTTGAAGTTGAATCGGCACAAATTGTCGGTTTACTCGGCCCTAACGGTGCCGGTAAAACCACCTGTTTTTATATGATTGCGGGCCTGGTAAAAGCGGATAAAGGCCAAGTAATTATCAATGGCCAAGATATTAGCCGCGAGCCTATGCACGGGCGAGCGCGTAAAGGCTTAGGCTATCTACCGCAAGAGGCGTCGATTTTTCGCAAGCTTTCGGTTGAGGACAATATTCTTGCCATCTTGGAAACCCGCGCTGAATTGAACAGCGCGCAACGACAGGAAATTTTAGAACAATTAATTTCTGAATTTCATATCGGTCATATTCGCAAAAGCCTAGGCATGGCTCTCTCCGGTGGCGAGCGCCGCCGGGTAGAAATCGCCCGAGCATTGGCAACTGATCCGCAATTTATTTTACTGGATGAGCCCTTTGCAGGCGTTGATCCTATTTCGGTTAACGATATTAAACAAATTATTATTCACCTGCGCGAGCGCGGCATCGGTATTTTAATTACTGATCACAACGTGCGCGAAACGCTGGATATATGCGAAAAAGCGTACATAGTGGGTGAGGGTTATATTATTGCCGCAGGCACACCTGCTGAAGTATTGGATAATGCCAAAGTGCGTAAAGTTTATTTGGGTGAAAATTTTCATTTATAAAATTGCGCGACTTTATTGCCGGTATAGCAAAATAATCTCTAAATGGCTGACAAGCTAACACATGAGCGTTGGTAAAATTTAGAATAGAAAAATAATAATATGTGCGAAGCGCGTTCTAAAACTGATTGTTGAATATTCATTTATCCACCTAAATAAGTTCCAGCCACTGATTATTCTGTGAGGAGGCCGCCGATGGCCTTGGATGACGATTTTGAGCAATTTTTGGGAGGCGATGTTAAACCGCTTCGTATTAAACCGCGCGCCGAGTTAAAAAAACGTGCGCCTACGGCAGATCAAAAAGCACAGGCATTGCGCCGGGAAGCTGCTCAGCAGGAGCTGAAAAAAACTCAGGACCCTTTAGCGGGCGAACCGGTGGATATGCTGGCACCGCTGGATATAATGAGTTTTATGCGCCCCGGAGTACAAAAAGGAGTATTTCGATCGTTGCGCTTAGGCAAATATCCCATTGATGCGCGCCTGGATTTACACAAACTCACGGCGGATCAAGCGCGCTTGGAAGTGTATCAATTTATTCAGGATTGTTTAGCTAACGAAGTGCGCACGGCGTTAATTACTCACGGTAAGGGTGAGGGGCGAGAAAGTGCTGCTTTGTTAAAATCCTGCGTTAATTATTGGCTGCCGCAAATACCGCAAGTATTGGCATTTCATACTGCACAAAAACAACATGGCTCCTACGGCGCCACTTATGTTTTATTAAAAAAATCCGAGCGACAAAAACAGCTGACGCGCGAGCAATTTAACCAACGATAAGCGAGAGCACTGATGCTGTATCCTTTATTTGCCATGGTGGTACTCACTTTTCTGGTGATGTTTTGGACGCTGTTTACCCGTGTGCAGGCCGTGCGGCAGGGCAAAATTTCCATTGGTTACTTTCGCTTGATGCAGGGCGATGCCCCGACCGAGGTTGTTAAGGCGTCGCGGCATTTTAGTAATTTATTTGAATTGCCGGTATTGTTTTATATTGTGTGTTTGCTCAGCCATATTAAAAATGCCGAGGATGACTGGCAAATAGGCTTAGCATGGGTTTATGTACTATGCCGATGTTTGCAGGCTATAGTTCATTTAGGCTACAACGATGTTAAACACCGTTTAGCTGCGTTTGCGCTGGGTAATGTTGTGCTTTTAATACTTTGGCTGCGGGTTATGGTGCAATTATAAATTCGCTTTTAGGATAGAACAGATGAGATTTTTTTTGGCGCTGCTGGTTTTAGGATTATCCGCTTGCGCATCCTTATCACCTGATGAGTGCAAACAGGCGGATTGGTATTTAATCGGAACTACGGATGCACAAAAAGGTTACGCAAAACTGCGTATTGACGAGCATCGCAAAGCCTGCGCAAAAGTGCACGTAACACCGGATTTATTTACCTACGAGCGCGGCCATGAAAAAGGCCAGAAAATCTATTGCACCACTGCCAACGGATTTTCACAGGGATCTGCCGGGACGAATTATCAAGGAGCTTGCGAGGGGTTTTTAGCGGAGGATTTTTTGCGCGGTTATCGCGATGGGCAGCAGCTATATCAAGCGCGCAGCCGTGTCGATCAGCTGTATCGCGATATAGATACCTACCGCAATAGCCTTGCTAATATGCGCCGTGAGATTGATGAGGATCAACGGCAAATGGCCAATGAAAATAATAGTGATCGCCGCCGGGATTTGTTAATGCGCATTCAGCGACTGCAAAACGATGTTTATTATACGCAAAATAATTTACATAATGCCGAGCGTGAGCGCGCTCCTGCGGAGAATGAATATCGCCGCGTGGAGAGCCGTATGCGCAGTTTTGGATACTAAACGAATGCTCCTGTGAACTGAGCAACAGTATGCAGCCGAAATAAGCGATCGGCATATCTGTATTGAGTAAAACCAAAAGCCTTAAATTAGAAAAATCACATTAAAATTTTAGTAAGCTTAAAACACATTTGCCTGCACCCGGTAATTGCCGGGTGTTTTAATTTTAACGCTGTCGAGTGAGTGATCGTGGAGATAATAACGTTTTTAGTGGATTTTATCCTGCATGTGGATGTGCATTTGGTTGAGCTATTTAACCAATACGGCTTGTGGATTTACGCTATTTTATTTTGCATTATTTTTTGTGAAACCGGCTTGGTGGCGACGCCATTTTTGCCGGGAGATTCTTTATTATTTGCCTCAGGCGCGCTAATGGCAGCCAGCGGTTTAAATGTGCACAGTTTAGCGCTGTTGCTCTGGGCTGCAGCCGTAATGGGCGATAGCACAAACTATACAATAGGGCGTTTTTTGGGCGGGCGTTTATTTGCCAACCCTCACTCGAAAATATTTAGAGCCGATTATTTATTAAAAACACAAGGTTATTTTGATCGCTTTGGTGGGCGTACATTAATTATGGCGCGCTTTATGCCAATTGTGCGCACGTTTGCACCCTTTGTAGCCGGCATGGGCAAAATGCCTTATGTGCGGTTTATTCGTTTTAGTGTATTAGGTGGATTTTTGTGGGTGTTTGCTTTTATTTATGCGGGCTTTTATTTTGGCGGTATTCCCGCTGTGCGTAAAAACTTCACGCTGCTTATTTTAGGCATTATCGCTGTGTCCTTTTTGCCAATATTTATAGAAATCTGGCGCCAGAAATTCGGCTCTAAAAAATCCGTTTGATTTTTTTAATCACGAGTCAGCGCTCGTCATAAGGTTTATTTAAAGCAACGGCGGTTTAAAGTTTGTCGATGTTTACCCAAAGGCGGGCATCATCTACAGGAGTTTTGGGTGGAAGAGATGGGTTTTTTAAGTTGAAAATCAGCCGGTTTTTTAAATTGGCTTTTTCAATAACTGTTTTGACCGTTGGGTTGCTGTGAAAATATTCATCAAAGCTGCCATCATCTACCGCCATTAACATACCTTGATATAAATCGTCTGCGAACGATTTTTTTCTTGGTGAGACAAACAAATAAAAGGGGCTGCGGTAGACCATCATTACATGTTCGTCTACTGCGAGTTCCAGCTGCGGGCGTTTTGCCATTTCGTCCCAGGGCTCATGTACACCGCGAGGAAATCCGTCAAAACGCTTACCGTCGGCCATTAAAAATAAATTATCGTATTTTACCGCAGGCACAACTTTCATACCGTTGGCGCGCATGATGGTAGTATCGGACCAGTCCCGTCCTTGTCCAAACCGGAACGCTAACATTTGATCCCAGGATTCCACCTGATTAAACATATTTTTATTGTCACGGTGGACAATTAAAATTCGGTGGCCTAATAAACCTTTGTATAAGGGTACGCGGATCGGCAGTGCAACTTCTTCCATATCAACAGATGTTGCTGTCCAGAGAATATCTAAGCCCCCTTCAAGTAATTCTTTGCGCTGTCGCATAGGCGCAAAATCGCCTTCGCTAATATTCAGCTTAAAGGGTACACCTGCTTTTTCTAAAGCGAGTTTGAGCAGGCCTAAAGAGTAATTACTATTAACATCGCCCCGCGACATTATGCGCAGGTCTTCAGTGGCTTTAGCCCAGACCATCGGCGCTACAGGCAATACACTGCTGCACGCACCTATTGCAGCAGCTTTTAATAGCTGGCGGCGGCTGATGTTGGGTTTGTTAGGCTGATTAAACGTTGACATTGTTCTCTATGAAAATTGATGATCGCTGTGGTGTTGAGCAATGATTAAATTAACAGATTTTTCTAAACCTAGGTGGCGAGGCGCAGTTAGGTCAATTTCATAACACAGCGACGGCATTATAGTAGTGAGTGGACACTTTAAAAGTAGTTCGAAACCCGCGGTAATTCAAACGGCTTTGTAAAGGACTGAATTATTGATTCATTCGCTCGGTTAAAAAGATGATGTAATTGTGTATGCAGGCGCCGTCGTGAGTGGGTGCACTAAATAAATATGAATATTTTTTAAGGGTATTAAATGGCCGCTGCACTGAAATTATTTTTTTCTTCTCAAAAAGTTGCCGAGATTGCCGCATCAATAAGTAGCGTGTACGCAGCCTTTAACAGCGAATTGTTTATTCGCTTTTGTTGTGAGAGCCTAGATGCATTGGAGCTAATGCCGCGCGCATTACGTATTAGCCAAGGGTTGCGGCTCTATTTGCCACAGGATTATCCCAAGGCGATAGAAATCCTTATGCTTTCGTTAGGGCCACCGCTGCAGGCCACGGCAAATAATGGCTTAGCCCCGTTTTTTTACCTGCCCCACGTATTTTTTGTGCGCGATTATGGCTTGGCGCATTTCACTGTTTCCATGGCTGCACAGTATGAATTAACGCAGCGCTTTACCGCTGAGTTTTCCCTGCGGCCTTATTTTCTCCAGCATTTTGAACCCTGTATGGCCGTGCTTAAACGTTGGGCTTACGACCCAAGTGAGCATGTGCGCAGGTTGGTGAGTGAGGGAACACGGCCGCGCTTGCCCTGGGCTGCGCAGCTGGCGCCTGTGATCGCGCAACCGCGCTTAACCGCGCCCTTATTAGAGATGTTAAAGGATGATCCCTCACTGTATGTGCGTCGCTCCGTAGCCAATCATCTAAACGATATAGGTAAGGATAATTGCGATTATCTATTGCATGTATTGAATGGTTGGACGGTGGATGCACCCGCGCCACGCATCTGGCTGATAAAACATGCGCTGCGCTCGGCAATAAAACGCGGCAACATTCAGGCGATGGGGGTGTTGGGGTATGGCCTTGCGGCCGATCTAGAAATTGCCGACGTTGAGCTTTCACCAGATCCACCAGCGCTTGGCCATTTTGTAAGGATTTCCTGCGCGCTGCGGCTTCTGCAGGGGGCCAGCGCTGATGTATTAGTAGATTTAGCGATGGAATTTCCCGGTCGCAGTGGGCGAAGGCGCAAGGTATTTAAAATCACCAGGGCGCGTTTAGAGCCCGGCGGAATGTTACGGCTGCAAAAACTCATTAGTTTGCAGCCTATGACCACACGAGTTTATTACCCGGGCCGGTTTGTGTTTACGCTGCTGATTAACGGCACCGCTTGGCCGTTAGCGGAGCGCGACATTAGCTAATTACTGTTAACCACTTAAAAAATTTCCACTCGTCTATAGATTAATTTCGTATGGAAGCAACCCATCTGTGTGAACCAAGCTCTTAAAACGCTGCTTATTCTCTACAAACCGGCTATTTCAGAGACTATTAAAAGGATTTTTTATAAAAAGCGCATATTCAGATTAAAACGCTCCAAGGCGGCGCAGGTTAAAGCGGGCAATTTATCTACAATTGAAATATCACCGTTGAATAAGGAATCTGTACCGTGCGCACTATGCATCATAAGTGGTTGAGTATTTTTCTCAGTATTTCCACCGCCTTCTGTTTGGCGCCGATTTTAGTCCATGCGCCTGGCGTTAATTATTTTCTTATTTATTCAATATTTTCCTCATTTGAAAATATGTTTTTACTGACCGCCATCAGCACCTATGGTGTGTCGCAATTAATTATCTATCGTCTTAGATACGGCTATTGGCGAGCGGTATTTCATAAAGTAGTGTTTTATTTTATAGCGGCAGAAGCTGTTTTAGTCATGGGCTTGGCAAGCCTCGCTTTATTGTGGGTAATGCCTATGGCGATGTTGTTATTTAGTGAAAATGCTCGAGAAAATTGGTTTGCCAAGTCTACAACGGTTAATTCTTAAATAGATTTCTGTACCCTTTTTACCAAACAACGCCATGTTGTGAGTCCTTGGCCGGTTTTCCGGCCTTTTTTATTTTTGCCACCTGCGAAACTCGCGTGCGCCAAGCATTCTACTTACGCTCTTCACTAATACCTGCGCCCGATGTTTATCTGTGATTAACAGCCTTTGCACGATTGTTAAATCTGGCTTTAAATCAAACGTTAAAATCTAATGCTTGTTTACGAGCAAAAATTATTGCCTCCAGGAGTATTAAGCTTCTAAAGCGAAGTGTGCTCTTACTGTGCGGCATAAACTTAGGCAGACCACAGGCACTTATGAATTTTACGCATTTATTGCCAGGTTAATTGAAGGCTGCTGACTATACTGGCATTAAACTGGCCTCTAAATTTGCGTTGCGATGGGTGTTTTCCGCTGTCTGATTTGTTTGTATGTAGTTCTCGCAAGCCTGCAGGGGTTTGCCTGTAGTGATATAGAAGAACTACGTTTTGCCCATTGGATGGACGAATCTTCCTCTGCACAAGAGTCCATCGGCGTAGTAAATGTAATTGAGCAAGATACTCAGGGCGTAATTTGGGCGGGTGGGCAAAACGGCCTGGCGCGTTTTAATGGCAATCGCTTCACGCTGTTTCGCTATTCTATTAATGATGCAAATACCCTTAGTAATTCCTACGTCTCGTCCATCGTCAACGGCGCTCAAGGTGTTCTTTGGATAGGCACTCATGCTGGACTCAATTCCTATAACGATCGTACTGGACGCTTTACCCGCTATGACCACTTAAATGGCGCCTTACCAGCGGATAATATCAACAGCGTGCTATTTGAAAATGGCCGACTTTGGATAGGCACAACTCAGGGGCTATGGGTACTGAATAAGGACGCCGTGAAGGCTGAGGAGATTCGGGCTTTACACGGCACGAATATAGGCGCACTGCGAGCAGGTAAAAGTGGCGAGCTGTGGCTAGGTACAGCAAACGGCCTGGCGCTTTGGCAGCCGGAACATGCCCAATTAACCTGGCGCGGCAGCCGTAAGCTCGATGTGCGCGCCCTGGCGTTAGATGAACGCGGCGATTTATGGGTGGGAAGTTTTAACCAAGGCTTGCTGCAAGTTGATTTAGATAGCGATGAATGGCGCAGTTACGGCAAGGCGGAAGGGTTAGAGGGGCAGCTGATTTGGGCGCTGGAATACAACCAGCGCGGCGAACTATGGGTAGCCTCTGAACGCGGCGGTGTCAGTCGTTTTGACCCTGTCCAAAAACGCTTTATGTCGAGTACTTGGCACCTGAGCAGACCATCAAGCCTTGCGTCGAATAAAGCTAAAGCACTCAAAACCGATACATTGGGCGACCTATGGGTGGGCTTGTTTCCCAGCGGCATCGACCATGCCAGCCGCTTTGCTAATCAATTTTGTAATTACCAAGGCGCGGATGATGATAGTGGCTTAACCCATCGCAGCGTGCTGAGCCTTTTGCCCAGTACTTCGGCCACCGAGGGCCTGTGGGTAGGCACTGAAAATGGCCTGAATTTTTATAATGCCAACAGTCAGCGTTTCAGCCATTTTTTACCGAACCCTGGCGCGGCTGGCAGCTTGCAGTCCGGCGCTATTTTAGCCTTGGCACCGGGCGACACGCCGGACGATTTATGGGTGAGTGCTTGGGGTAGTGGGCTTTATCAATACAGCGTGAAAAATAACACATTCAGTCAAATAGCGGCGCAGCCAAATAAACCCCACGCACTGCAAACCTCTTATGTATGGGCATTACTGCGCGCGCAGGACGGCACCTTATACGTGGGTGGTGAAAGCGGTGGCCTACACATTTATCAAGGCAAAGGGCAGTTTGAATATTTTCTGCCGGATCCAAAAAATCCCAACAGTATTAGCAGCGCGTTCGTGCGCAGCCTTCTTCAAACACGCAGTGGCAGGATATTTGTCGGCACAACTGCAGGGCTTGATGAATACTTTCCTAAGCGTAAGGAGTTTGTTCATTGGCTGCGAGACGAGCGCGGTGAATTTCGTTTTGGCGCGAGCATTATTGCGCAATTTGAAGCTGCCGATGGCACTCTGTGGTTAGGCACGCAAGGCGCTGGACTCATTCGTTTTGACCCGGTGCATCGCACGCACCGGGTATTTACACTTGCCGATGGTTTGCCGTCGGATTTTGTAGCTGCTATTAATCAGGACGCGAACGGTGTTATTTGGGTGAGCACGCTGCGCGGTTTGGCGCATTTAAATGTGGACCATTTTGAAGGCTTAGATAAAAGCCTCGGGCCCGTGGGCAATAATTTCAATCGCAATGCCAGTGCGTTTATCGACGACAGCCAACTGTGGTTTGGCGGCGTTGATGGGCTTACGCAATTTAATCCGCACACTTTAATGAACGAAGCAGCATCGCCCGGAGTGGTGCATTTTGCTGAGCTGCGTCTGCTCAATAAGCCTCAGGCTATAGGCACAGATTTGTTGCCCGAAGCATTGGATTATCTGCCGCAAATTGTGTTGGACGCCAGCAGCCCTATGTTTTCCATAGATTTTTACGCGTTAAATTATCGCGCCCCACAATTAAATCACTTTGCCTATCGGTTAGTAGGGGTTGATGCTGATTTTATTGATGTAGACGCGCAGAGTACGGCAACCTACACGCACTTGCCTGCGGGCACTTATACGTTTCAAGTGAAGGCCGCCGATAGCTTAGGACAGTGGCAGCCGCAGTTAAAAGAATTGCGCATTATTATGAAGCCTGCTTGGTGGAGATCTTATTGGGCTTTCACCGTCTATTTCGCGCTTGCAGCGCTGGGTGCATTGGTGCTTTGGCGTTTTCAGAAAAAACGCCGGGATCTATTACACGCACAAGCATTGAACGAAAAGTTACGCCAGTTGGATCAATTAAAAGATACATTTTTGGCCAACACCAGCCACGAATTGCGCACACCCTTAAATGGCATTATTGGCCTTGCCGAAGCACTCACCGATGGCGCCCAGGGGGAGCTAAGTGAAGGTGTGCAGAAAACTCTAAAATTAATTTCCAGCTCTGGGCGCAGGCTATCGTATTTAATTAACGATATTTTGGATTTTTCTAAATTATCCAAAAAAGATTTGCAGCTGAGCGTACACCCATTGGCGTTACCTACGCTGATCGAGGGCGTATTAGAATTAGTACACCCGCTCGTGGGAGATAAATCGCTTACACTAATTAACGCTGTGCCCAACAACTTGCCGAATGTTTTGGCGGACGCCAATCGGGTACAGCAAATTCTATTGAATTTAATCGGCAATGCAGTGAAATTTACACCCGCAGGTAATGTGCGCGTCAGTGCGCAATTAGTTGACGGCCGAGTTGAAATTCACGTGCAGGATACGGGGATTGGCATCGCGCAAAAAGATAAGGACGCGATATTCCATGAATTCTCCCAAGTGGACAGCAGCGAAGTGCGCGCCCAGGGCGGCACAGGTTTGGGGCTCGCTATTGCCAAGCGATTAGTGCAATTACACGGCGGGCAATTGCAGTTAAATTCCAAACTCGGCGAGGGCGCAGATTTTTATTTTTCTCTAGCTGTAGCCGCAGAGGCTGCGCATTCTGAACTATTAGCAGATGAACCGGCTTTAAGTGCAGTAGAGGATACCCATACTGTACTATTGGAAAAAGCTCCCGGATGCACTAATACGCTGTTATACCCGCAAGATATTATTGGGCAATTTACAATATTGATTGTGGATGATGATCCGATTAATCGTATGGTGCTCAATAGTATTTTAAAACTGCATCAACATCAGGTTTTGGAAGCGAATAGCGGGCAGCAGGCGCTGGAATTATTAGCAACAAATAACAGCGTCGACATGGTTATTTTAGATGTAATGATGCCGATTATGAGCGGATTTGAAGCCGCTATGCGTATTCGCGTGCAACACCCCGTGCATTTATTGCCGATTATTTTTCTCACTGCAAAAAATTACAGTGAGGATCTGGTGCGGGGTTTTGTGGCGGGTGGCAATGATTTTTTAACCAAACCGGTTTCAAAACCCGAATTACTCACCCGCGTAACCAGTCATTTACGATTATTACAAATCAATCGCAAGCTGGAAGAAAATATCAAAAATCGTGACTTAGAATATACGTCCACGCAGGTTGAGCTGCAAGCGCTTGATACAATCATCGCAAGTTTAAATCGCGAGATGAACCCACAAATTTTGTTGAAAACACTTTTAAATCAAATGCTGCTGTTGGTGCAACATGCCGATGGCGCGAGTTTATGGCAGTTAAATGATTCGCGCGGCTGGATTTGTTCTGCGGCTTTGGCGCTGGATCATAAATATTTAGGGGAGCATTGTTTTAGCGTCGATAGTGCACTTGTCAATTATTTAGCGACGCTTGAGCAATCTCATCAACCGATCCATGCGCTCAGCGACTTTAAAAATACACCCTTAGCGCCTCTATATGATTTTTTCCAGCAGCCGGACCACACACTTATTGCGGTGGTGGCTGCAGAAAATCAATTGGCAGGATTTATCGCCTTAAGCTACACTGGCACTGCACCTAAAATAGACGAATATTTAGTGAACGCAATTAATCGCATTAAAGGCCATACAACAAGCGTGTTATTAAAGGCGAAAATGCTGCAGGTTATTTAGCGTAGCTCTGAAACATTACCTCACTCGCGCACGCGTCGTTAAATTTTAAGAAAATGCTAATTTACTACGTGTAGCTCGGCAACCGCTCTGTGTTGCTATCGATTTCATTCCAGATAAAATTCTTCTTCCCTCTTCTATGGACTCGTCCGCTTTTTTTGGAAAATTTGCCTAGTGGGGGGCGCCTAGCCGGGGGGCGCCCAGCCAGCGCTTCGCGGCATACATTTTTTAGCGCTTGCTTAGCTCGCAGCCATTGAAAAACGGCTGCATAGAGTATTAATTAAAACTGCCCGTCGCCAAAAAATAGCCTAAGCCAATAAGGCTCACACCACCGGCTAGCCAACGTGTAGCCGTAGAAGTTAAGGCCTGGGTGGCAATAAATCCTGCGGTAAAACACGCACCAAAACCAACAGTTAAACCTGCATAAAATGCTAATGGCTGCTGCAATTGTGCCAACACAGGTCCGTGCGCTAAACCGTGAAATAACGCGAAAATTATGCTCGCTACAGCTTGCGCTGCGAGCGTTAAATGTTTGCGGGCAACTATCAATCCCCCCCAAAACAATACGGAAAATCCAATTATCGGCTCCGGGTTTACACTCCAGCCGTGCACACCTAAATAAGCCCCGGTAATTGCCCCTAGTGCAAATAAAATTGGCAGCCAAAACCAATTTTTATGCACGTGCGTTCCAGAAGTGGTTTTTGGTGAAAGGGCAAATAAGGCTGCGAGCGCGCCTAAACACCAGAGGGCTGCTAAGTGATCGGCGCCCGAGAGCGTATGCATAATGCCACCGCTAAATCCATCGCTGGAGATGGAACTAACATGGGCAAATGCAAGGCTTGGGCATAGGCCTGCGCTTATTGCTAAGATTTTTTTTATATGCATTGTGGGTTCCTCGCTAGGATTTAATATTTGTGCAAGCCAATCGTACGTTTTTGTTAAACATTTAGGAGACTCTAATTAATAGGTATTTTAAAAATGTATGAGTAAGTGCAAGTGGCTGCGCGGGTTTGCTGCCGGTGCGGATTTTGCAAATACCTATTCATTACAGCTGCGCTATCAAATACATTAAATATTTTTGCTATTTATCAAACCACATATTTTATTTTGAAGGCGTTAACATGCCTTGTTGCTCAATAAACGCAATTACATCGACAACGCCTGTACCGTCTTTTAAATTGGTAAAAATAAAGGGTTTGGCGCCGCGCATTTTTTTCGCATCGCGATCCATAACGCCTAAATCCGCCCCTACCATAGGTGCTATATCAATTTTATTTATAATTAATAAATCCGACTTGGTAATGCCAGGCCCACCTTTGCGCGGGATTTTATCGCCAGCGCCGGTATCAATTACATACAGCGTTAAATCTGACAGTTCTGGGCTAAATGTAGCGGCTAAATTGTCACCGCCGCTTTCAATAATAATCAGGTCTAAATCAGGAAAGCGCGTTTGCAGCTCTTCTACCGCAGATAAATTCATTGAAGCATCTTCGCGAATTGCCGTGTGCGGGCAGCCGCCGGTTTCTACCCCTAAAATACGCTCCGCCTCTAAGGCTTCGTGGCGTAGCAAAAATTCGGCATCTTCTTTGGTGTAAATATCGTTAGTAATTACGGCGATGTGGTATTTATCTTTTAGCTCGCCGCAGAGGGTTTTTACCAGCGCGGTTTTGCCAGAACCCACAGGGCCGCCGATGCCTAAACGTAAGGGTGGTTTTGTCACGGTAATGTCTCATCAATTAAAGTTAAAAATTTATCGAATACCTGCCTAATAGGCCGCAAGCCCCGGCAGGGCGGAGAATCTCAAATGCCTGTTATGAGCGAAACAGCCGTGAATACTGGCCTTCGTGCAAACTTGACGCCATCGCCAAACCCGGCAGGCCTCGCCCTAGCTCCTCATCGCTGCGCTCAGCTGCCGCTGTACACAAAGCAGGTACGTGGGGCAGCAGTTTAATCAGTATTTGCTGAGCCTGGGTTTGCCCGAGAGGCACAAGTTTAGTAGCGGCGGCGACTTGGTTTTCCAGCCAAGCCCAAAGAAATCCACAGCATAAGTCGTCCATAGGAATTGCCCAATGCACACCCGCCTGTGCAAATTGGCTGGCATAGGTGGGAGGTGAATTTAAGCTGGTGACGGGCACATCAAGCCCTTTTAATAATCGCGCGAGGGCGCCGCCAAGTTGTTCGTCCTCCAATAATAACTCGCGGCTTTCGCGGCAGGCGCGTAGGTAGTCATTCCAATAATTAACACAGGTGTAATCCTTTTGCGCCCAGGCATCGTACAGTCTGCGCAAAATCGGCAGGTCAGTAAAACTCAGTGTGTGCTGCATCAGACCCAACAACCAATCGGCAATTGCCTCGGGGGTTGTAAGCCAACGGCTATCGATGGCGTATTCAAGCCCCTGCGAGTAGGCATAGGCACCGATAGGTAGGGCCGGGCTACACAGGTGCAATAGATGAAGCTTTTGCATCATATTGGTTTATTCGGTCGCATCAATGATGGTGGCCGCCACCGATTAATAATATCGATTTATTGTGATAGGCGCCGGACTCCGGATGAAATGGCAGCGAATGATGGCAGACGCTAAGCCCGAGTCCTTCCACCATGGCATCAAGCACATGGTCCTGTTGATAGCGTAAAAAATTGGTGCCGATTTGTAGTGCCACATGGCGGTTGCCCAGGTGATAAGCCGCCGTCGTAAGCTTTAGAGCATCGCTGCTGTCCACCTGGCTGCAGGCTTCGCTGGCAGCACGTATAACAACTGTTTCACCAGTGCGACAGAGTAAAACATCACCTTCTTTTAATACTTGGCCGCGAGGCAAAAACCATCCCAGAGGTTTACCGCATTGGGTTTGCGTTTTATGCCGGCTTTTTTGCCGCTCATTGTACGTAGCTATTACTACTAAACAGTTATCCGAAGAGGCGGTGGTGAGGCTCTCGGCTTCTAAAAGTGCTAAGTAGTCAAGGGTGGGTTCAGTCATGGGAATTCCTGGAGCAGCAGTCGGGAGAGAAGCAATTACTTCTCCAAAGCGGCGCTATCTAACCCTATTTTTACCTCTATATCCAGCCGCAGCGCTTAACGCGCGCGTGCTTAGAATTATGCGTATTTGCAGTCTGTGCACGGTAGCCGCGTGCTGCGCAGGCTGTCACAGATATATAGATGAATGCAGAGCGGTAACTTAACGCGTGTAGAAAATAACTGCTAGCCTGTCAGCATCTATTGTGATGCTTAGGTGGCAATGATGATTAAGCAATTATTTTTTCGGCGGCTGTTTTCGCAAGCGTTTTCCTGTACGGCGCTGTTAATAGGCTTGAGCTTTTGTGGCATAGCCTGCGCCGAGCCTTCCGCACAGACGACAGCGCTTGGTGTGTTACCGGTAAAACGTGTGCAAGAGTTTAGTTGGATGTCGGTTGCGGACTGGGAAAGGCAACATGCAGAAGATGTTTTAGTGGCCCAATTTGATCACGTTGATGTGCTATTTATCGGCGATTCCATCACGTCAGGATGGGATACCGATATATGGACACACACGTTTGCGCCATTAAAAGCAGCCAATTTTGCTATAGGTGGGGATCACACGGGTAATGTGTTGTGGAGGTTGCAACACGGCGCCATAGGCAATTTAAAACCGAAATTAGTTGTGCTGTTAATTGGTGTAAATAATTTTGGTCATTTAAATGAAGCACCTGCGCAGGTAGCGCAGGGCGTTGGCGCGGTAGTTAGGCAAATTCAACTAGCCTGGCCGCACAGTAAAATTTTACTAAACGCCATTTTGCCCTATGAAGCTGACGCTAAATCACCGAAACGCGCGCAGGTGAAACTCGCCAACACGTTGATTGCGCACTTGGCCGATGGCAAAGCAATTATTTATAAGGATTATGGCCAATTATTTCTCGATAAAAGTGGCAACATAACGGCGGATACTATGCCGGATTATTTGCACCCATCCGCGCAGGCCTATCGTTTGTGGGCGCAGGCATTGTTGCCGGATATTCAAGCGCTGTTGCATTAACGCAGTTTGCTTTACCCAAATAATTGAGTAACCGATAGCGTGAACTCTCAGCGTTTAAAAACAGTAATGTCGGTATTTGTACTTTTATTAGTATGCGCATGTGTACAACATCCACGCAAAACCCTCGACATGCTCGTGCGAGCGGACGCTCCCTATATTCAAATTATGGGGCGTACGGTGATTAATTCGGATTCTAGCCTTACCTTTGCCTATCCAGGTGTCATGTTTATCGCCGAAGTTAACGCCCGCGCGTTGGTATTAACTGTGTCCAGCAGCTCTGGTAATTCATGGGTGGATATTCAGGTGGATGAAGGCGCAAGTCGCGCGGTGAATATTGCCCAGGGCCAGCAGCAGTTAGAACTGTTTAGTTTTGCTACGGCGGGTCGGCATAAGGTTATCCTCACCCACCGCAGTGAGCCTTGGATTGGTGCAGTCACAATCACACAATGGGCAGCGATCGATGGGGTATTTTTACCTGCGCAGGGTTTGCCCGTACGTAAACTTATGGTGCTCGGTGATTCGATAACCTGTGGTGAGGCAATTGAGCGAGTACCTGGAGAAGCTAAACATAGTGGCTGGTGGAGCAGTCGTAAATCCTATGGATTTCTAGCTGCGCAGGCATTAAATGCGCAGGTGCATTTGGTCTGTGCAGGTGGTAGAGGATTAACTCGCAGTTGGAATGGTAAAACTGATGATGCCAATTTAGCTGATTTTTACCGCTATTCATTGGGCGATGCCGACCATAATCAGCTTTGGAATGAGCAGCGCTATGTACCGGATTTAATCTTGGTGGCCATAGGTACAAATGATTTTGCTCCAGGTATTCCCGAGCGCGCGCGCTACATCAATACCTATGTAAATTTTTTGAGGCAACTGCGGGATAATTATCCCTTCGCGCGCATCGTTATTACCGAAGGCTCGATGGTGCAGGGTGAAGCAAAAACTATATTGGTGGATTTTTTACAGCAAACTCTCAAGCAAATGAGCGATTTCAACATTGTTTATTTTCCCTGCGCATACGCACCCGGTGATGTTCAAGATGCCCATCCTACTGCCGTGCAACATGAAAAATTGGCTGCGTCGCTAGTTGTCTTTATTCGCAAGCTGATGCACTGGGAGTAATTCTGTCTGTGCAAATCAACAGATTAAGAGGGAATAACCTAATGGCAACTAAGAACACTCTGCAAAAACAGTGTTAAAAATCGATATTTCTTACTCTTCGCGAATAAATATTTCCTGTCAAAGTCTCAGTAGAACCTACACTAAAACAGCTGAAATTGCGTGAGTGAGTTAAAAGGTAACGGATGATTCTTGAGCCGGTGTTCCGCTTTACTTATTCGATGACCTATGTGATGCATCTTTGTGATGTGATTGCTTATAGTAAAAATTACATTTTTGTAGCAACGATTGCATCTTAGTTGCTTTTACATATAGCAAAATGTGTAAATAGTTTTGATCGCTTCTTATAATAAAAACCGCGTAGTTATTTACTTTTAAAGTGTGGCGGGAAAAAGTGTCGCTGGAAAAGCACACGGATTATATTCGTGATGCTTATCTCATCTGCACATTCTGTTTTAATCTGTAGCACAGTAAGTGCAGAAGCTGTTTGACAAAAAAGAATTTTGCGCCGACTATCACAACAAAATAACAATAACAAACAACAACAAAAATCAGGGGCCATCCATGACCCGAATTATCTCGAATTCCGCTAAATCAGAGCGTCGCCAGGCGTTGTCTAATGCTATACCGCGGAATATTCAAAATTACCTCAGTCAGCCACAGCTGCAAACACTCCGGCAGATGGAGTTATTAGGTTGGCGCTTGCAATTTGTGCGGCGTGAGGCCAATAGCCCACCATTAGTTGTATTACGGCATCAGGATTCGGGCAAATTTTCAGTGTTAGAGGATACGGGTTGGGCCAATATGAAGCCTGAATTGCACTTGCGGCCGATGAAACAGATTTCCTAATTTTTGCCTTTTAATTCTATTAACACGTTTGTATATGGCTAATTAGTTGGCAATGCTGCGTGGCAGCACATTTTTTTTGACAAAAGCCCAGTTAAGGTCAAAGCTCTATAAGTCTTAAACCTAAACAGGGCTTTTTGGCCATGAATCGTTCCGACATGCCAACGGTGGAAGAGATAGGTGCTATCCCTCTGCCTGAGAGTTTTTTGCCCCGTGGTGTAACACCGCCTATACCCGCTGAATTAGGAGATTGGCTCGATCAGGCCCAACAATTAGCACTGCGGACAATGGAATATTTTGGCTGGCAATTGTGGTTTATTCGCCGCCAACAAGAACCTAGATTGGTGGTAATTCGTGACGGTTACAGCCAGCAAATTGCGGTATTAGAACCTGGGGGCCAAATTAATCAAAAACCACAGATTCAGTTGCGCTCCGATATCCGTTAATGCTGTGGGATTTATAGCGTTGCATCGGACGAGCCGGGTTATAGGATTGTCAGATCATGCACTTTTAATAGTCTGTAATTGGGCCCTATGACTGTTCTATTGCCAGTATCGCCACTTTCGTTGGCGTTTTATATCTGCGCAGGCGGTACGTTTTCTTTAGCGATTGTTGGTGCAGCGGTGGCGTTAAATATTAAGCGCCCCCGTGCACGCCTGTTGTTTGCATTCCTAGCCTTATTAAGTTTTTCTACCACCGGGTATCAGCTGGCGTCGGCGATGCAATTTGCTGCGGCAAGTCCGGCTGCAGCTCAGACGGCGGCTCTATGGCAGGCAGGGTTTGCTTGCTGTCTAATCCCATGTTTTGTAAGCGCATTAACGGCGCTCTCGCGTAGGCGGCAAAAAGCCCCGGCAGCTATCAGCTGGTTTTTATCAATTTTATTTGCATTAGTTCTGGCTGTGAACCCGGCTCTCATCGGCTACGGCGCCGCTTCGGCGTCTGTAGTGCATATCAGCGTATTTGGTCTTTTTCCCGATCAGGGCCTGACATTGCAGCCTCAATTAACTCCGATATTTTGGTTGTGGTACGCGCTGGTTCTTATAGCTATCGGCTGGGCTTTGATGCAGGCGCGCACTGCGTGGTTGCAGCGGCGCTTACGTTTGGCATGGGGGTGCGGGCTATTTTGTCTATTTGAGGCAGCGCTTGTGCTGGCCTGTTGGGGCGAGCAGCCGCTTATCTTCTGGCGTGATCTGGCTGGATTTCCACTGGCAGTATTTATCCTGTGGGTTACCGCGCATTTAGCGTTGGAATCTGTGCATCAGGGGGAATTATTGCAAGAGGGTAAAGCGGATTTAAAACTGCAAATACGCGAGCGGCAAATCGCAGAAAATAACGTACGGCGCATGGCGTTTGAAGATTATCTCACTCGCTTACCCAACCGCATGGTTGTGCACGAACACATTGCCGATTTATTACTGCATCGCCATAACACGCATTTTCGTGCAGCGTTTTATGTGTTGGATTTGGATCATTTCAAAACGATTAATGATGCTTTAGGACATGATTTTGGCGATGAAGTCCTGCGCTGCGTCGGCCAAAGGCTCTCGCAGCATATACATACCGCAGCATTAATTGCGCGTATTGGCGGCGATGAATTCGCCATTGTGGAAGAGCCTATCGAGGGCGAACCACGCAAGCAAATTCAGCTCACCGCCACGCGTATTCTTGAGATTATGAGTGAGCCTTTGCACGTCGGGGATCATGTGTTAGACGTGAGTTGTTCAGTAGGCGTGGTGATGTTTCCCACTGAGGCGGATACAGTTATTGATGTAGTGCGCTCAGCAGATATTGCGTTGTACGAAGCGAAAAAACGCCAGAGGGGGAGCTTTTTTGTATTCACGCCGCAAATGCGTGAGCTTGCCAATGAGCGTCTTTCATTGGAAAAAGGCCTGCGCCACGCGCTGCAAAAAGATCAATTATCGTTATTCTTTCAGCCACAAGTTGATGGCACTGGTCGGCAGGTGGGAGCTGAAGCCTTAATTCGCTGGAATAACCCGGCGCAGGGATTTATCTCACCACTTAAATTTATTCGTGTTGCCGAAGAAACTGGGTTAATTAATCCAATCGGCGATTGGGTTATGCAAAAATCCCTGACGGCGCTTGCCGATTGGATTCAAAGAGGTTTGCCGTTTAGCGGCAGCTTAGCGATCAATGTTTCCACCTGGCAGTTTGCTCGGCCGGATTTCGTGCGTAATACCCAGCAGGTAATTAGTCAGTCAGGTGTGCCTCCCGATCGGGTAACGCTTGAGGTCACTGAAAGCGCTTTGATGGCTGATGTGCAAGAGGTGGTGAACAAGCTTAATCAATTGCGCGATTTTGGCGTAAAAATAGCTCTGGATGATTTTGGCACGGGCTATTCTTCATTGGCCTATCTGCGCGATTTGCCGTTGGATACCCTTAAAATTGATAAAAGTTTTGTCGATGAAGTCGCAGCAAATCCGCACCAACCTTTGGTGGAATCAATGATTGCTATTGGCAAACATATGCAGCTTAAGGTAGTGGCCGAAGGGGTGGAAACGCAGCAACAGCTTAATCATTTAAAGGCCATGGGGTGCAATTTTTACCAAGGCTATTTTTTCTCAAAAGCGCTGCAAAAAAGTGATTTCGAAAAATGGCTGCAAAAAAACCAGGTGCTGCGCAATATCGATAGCCAGTTGCGCTAAACCCGCTGCAGTCGCAGTTGTTTTTAATCAAAAATAATAAAGGCATAAATCTGTAAACTCACCCAAATGTTGCCGCTCACCCTGTTGTTGAGAATCAAAAGGTCTTAAATCTCATCAGGAAGGTTAATCTGAGTTTTTTAGAAGTATCAATAAAGTCTATTAACAGGCTGGCCGACCTGATTTGATGCTTTTTGCGTACGAAGATTTGCAGCAGATCTTAACGGGCTGGCGTTTTAAAGCTATTGCGATAAAGTCGTTGCTAAGCCTGGGTTGTTCTGGTATAAAACGCGCCTCTTTTCGGTCACCCCCCGGCGCTTGATGTTTTTCGATGCGCCTAGGCCGTGAATTTGCGTAGCTAAACTTTTTATATATCGCCGCCCAGTTTCAGGTGGTGGCGATTTTTATTATATGGGGCAGGACAATGTCTAAGGTATGTCAAGTTACGGGTAAAGGCCCGATAACTGGTAACAACGTATCACACGCAAAAAACCACACTCGTCGTCGTTTTTTGCCTAACTTGCATACACACCGTTTTTGGGTGGAATCAGAGAAGCGCTTTGTTAAATTGCGCGTTTCTTCTAAAGGTATGCGTATTATTGACAAAAACGGTATCGAGCCTGTGTTGGCTGATATTCGTGCCCGTGGCATTAGCGTTTAAGCTGCGGTTCTGAGGAGAGCATTATGCGTGACAAGATTCGTTTAAATTCCAGCGCGGGCACAGGTCATTTCTACACCACGACCAAAAACAAGCGCACTATGCCTGAGAAAATGGAGATCAAAAAATATGATCCCGTTGTTCGTCAGCATGTAATCTATAAAGAAGGCAAAATTAAGTAATTAATAGGCCTTTATGGAAAAACCCAGCCTATGCTGGGTTTTTTTTCGTCTGTCATTTTTTACCCGACGCTTATTTATGCCTGAATTACCCGAAGTTGAAACTACCCGCAGAGGTATAGCGCCTCATTGCGTGGGCAAAATTGTGAGCAGCCTGATTCTGCGCCAAGGGCAATTGCGCTGGCCGGTACCATCTCTATTGATGGAGGAGCTGCCAGGTCAAACGCTGCTGAATATTGAACGACGTGGCAAATATCTGTTGTTGGAATTCGCCAATGGTACGGCACTGTGGCATTTGGGCATGTCCGGCAACTTACGCGTGATCAGCGCAGATTCTGCGCCGGGCAAGCACGACCATATCGACCTGTGTTTTACCTCTGGCATCTGTTTGCGTTTCAACGACCCGCGCCGTTTTGGCGCTCTGTTGTGGCAGCCTGCCGCACAGCCGATCGAGAAGCATAAATTATTGGCACATTTAGGCCCGGAGCCGTTATCAGATGCATTCGATGCGGATTATTTATGGACGCAGGCACGCAATGTGCGTGTAGCCATTAAGCCTTGGATTATGGACGCGAAGGTGGTAGTGGGAGTGGGCAACATCTATGCAAATGAATCCTTATTTAACGCCAAACTGCACCCACAAATGCTCGCCCGTGACTTAACGCGGGTTCAAGCGCAGCGTTGGGTGCTGGCTATTAAAACTATTTTGCAGTATGCAATTAATCGCGGTGGTACAACGTTGCGGGATTTTGTCGGCGGTGACGGCAAGCCCGGTTATTTTGCTCAGGAGCTGAAAGTGTATGGACGCGGTGGCGAGACCTGTTATGAATGCGCCAAAACGCTAATAGAAGTACGCTTAGGTCAGCGCTCAAGCGTTTATTGTCCGCGCTGTCAAAAGCTTCCTAAACCCAAGTCGGTAAAAACCCCAGTTATTCAAGCACCCTAGCGATCATAGGAGTGTTACGCGAGGCATAAGCATAATGAAGGTAAAAACCTTGGCTTTAAGCTTCGGGATTGGCATCTGGATGCTTGCCTGGTGGGCCATGCTGAGACTTGAAGCCCATTGGGACTTCACTAATCTCGCCATGATTTTAATGCTGGCTTCAACGCTTGCTGCGGTGTTGCTGCCACCACGCCTGGCGGCGCTGGCGCTGGTTGTATCCGTATTGGTTTTTGATTGGCGGTTTATCGAGCCTAAAGGCAGTCTTGTCCCTCATCTGCAGCAGCATCTGTGGTTTTGGATCAGCTTAACGGCTGTGAATATCGTTGTTTTGGCGCTAATGGCCTATTTGCGTATACAGCTGGTCCGCTCGCAGCAATTAACGGCACATTTGGGCCAGCTTAATCAGTGGCACCAAATACTGCTGGAAAATCAAAATACGACGATGCTGGCCGAGCATTTATTGACACAGCTTACTAGCACAAACGAAGGCAAGCAGCTGGCGCCCTTGCAAGTGGCGCTAAAGCACATTTCACCGCAGGCAAGTTCAGTTTATTGTCTCTGGGGTGCGTGGCAATTGGAGCAGTTAGCTGGCGTTGACGCGGCGGAGGCTGAACGCCGAGCCTTAGGCCCTGGCACCGGTTGTTATGAGCGCTGGCAAGATGTGGTACTGCCTATTCTCGGGCGTAAATATGCCTATGGCGCTCTCGTATCACCCTGCGTATTGCCTGATGTCACGCGCCGCTATTGGCAGCTGATGTGCGATCAGCTAGGTGCTTTTTGCGACCGCAAGCGTGCACGCCAAAATGAATCGCAGGCTATTGCGCAGCTTGAACAAGAGCGCACTAGCAAGGCCATTATCGCAGCCGTATCGCACGATTTCCGCACGCCTTTGGCGACGATCATTGGGGCATCATCAGCATTATTGGCACAGGAAAACCAACTTTCTCATGCCGAGCAGCAGGCGCAATTACAACGTATTTATCAGCAAGCGCAGCATTTATCTCGCGTCAGCCAAAACCTATTACAGTTGGCGCGCCTCGGCAGCGACGCAGCTGTCCACTGTAGTTGGGAAGATGTGGGGGAAATGGTGGGCAGCTTACTCAGTCAGCTAGTTTTTAAATCTCAAGTACACATTCACCTGCCAGAGCGTGCACAGCTTATTTGGTGTAACAGTGTTTTGATAAATCAGGCCCTGTTTAACCTGCTAGAAAATGCCCATCGATACGGACCTGCAAACACTGCCATCCACTTGAGCGCTCATTTTACCGATCAGTGCTGGCTGTGGCGGGTACAGGACGCCGGTTTATCGCTAACAACCGAGCAGGCCCGTGCGCGGCAAAAGGCATTTCTACAAGGCGAGGAGGCCGCGCATCCTAGCGGCGTGGGATTAGGATTAGCCCTGTGCGAGGCGATTGCTAAGGCCCATAAGGGCGCGTTAACGTTTAGCTCTGAACCTTCCAGCACCTGGCAACTGGCTTTGCCGCAACCGCCACTTCCCAAAGCAGATTAAATCCTCGTGAGTGCTGAAATTTTACTTATTGAAGATGATGCTGACTTGCGCCATACGTTGCAGGCGGCCTTAAGCTGTGAAGGCTACCGCGTTACCAGCGCCGTGTCCTTACGCGAAGCGCGCGCCCTGTTGCAGCATCGGCCCGCTCATCTGCCGCCCTGGGATATTTGGTTGCTGGATTTAAATCTACCCGATGGCTCCGGTTGCGAATTATTGCAGCACTTACCTAGCAAGGGCCCCACTGCTTGCATCGTTATCACTGCCCACGCAGAAGAAGAGCGCGTGGCAGAGCTTTTGGATGCAGGCGCTGATGGCTATTTGGTCAAACCCTTTGGGGTGCTCGAATTATTCGCGCGTATCCGCCTTGCTCTACGGCAGCGCGGTAATGCTAACCGGCCCTTGCCGCAACGCTATCAACACCAAGGCCTGGAGGTCGATCTGGCGTCTCATCAGGTAAGCCTAAACGGCCAACCTTGTCATCTCACACCAAAAGAATTTGCTCTGCTCAGTTGTTTAATCGCCCGCTCCGGGCAGCTGGTGCTACAGCGCCAACTGCTCAGCGATGTCTGGGGAGCACAGGCCGTTGAGCACAGCCACTATCTGCGTCTGTATATGGCGCAGCTGCGGCAAAAGTTGGGCGACAGCGCCTTAGCGCCGCGCTGGTTATTTACTGAAACTGGGCTTGGCTACCGCTTGGCGAGAAATGAATTGAGCTAACAGTCATCAAGCGTGGGATAAGCAAGCGTCAGTTCTACTGCTGTTTAAAGAGCGTTCCAGAATTAGCAATTTATACAGTTTCCTAACACGCAGGTCGCCATACTCCTGCTGCCCGCCAATCCACGTCTCGGGCAAGCACCTTTTCCCTATTAGGAGTCCACGCTCTTGAGCCCCAATCCTGCCGATCCGCACGCATCTATGCATCGTCAAAGCCTCTCCGCCCTGAGCCTTGGAGCATTGGGGGTAGTGTATGGTGATATAGGCACGAGCCCGCTCTACACAATTAAAGAACTGTTTGCCCCCGGCCACGGAGTCGCCTTAAACCCAACCGACGTCATAGGCGCTATTTCTATTATTGTTTGGTTGTTGATTTTTGTGGTCAGTATTAAGTACGCGCTTATTGTATTGCGCGCAGGCAATCAGGGCGAAGGCGGTGCTTTGGCTCTTACGGCACTGGCCAGTAGTGCAACCGAACACAAGCCGCGGTTAAAAGCGTTAATCCTAATGCTTGGGCTATTCGGGGCCACCCTATTTTATGGCGACAGTTTAATAACGCCTGCTATTTCTGTACTTAGTGCGGTGGAAGGATTAGAGATTATTACGCCTGCCTTAGAGCCTGCGGTAATTCCCGTAGCATTGGTGATTTTGGGGGCGTTATTTGCTCTGCAGCGGCAGGGCACAAAGGTTGTAGGCCGCCTATTTGGGCCGGTCGTTTTGCTGTGGTTTTTACTGTTGGGGGTGTCCGGTATTTGGCATATTCTGCAGTACCCAAATATTCTGCAGGCGCTGAACCCACTATTTGCCGCTGAGTTTATCGGCCGCCAGGGTGGGCATTTGTTACTGCCTTTGGGAGCCATAGTGCTGGCTGTAACCGGGGCTGAAGCTTTGTACGCAGACATGGGCCACTTCGGCCCCAAACCCATTCGCTGGGCGTGGACCTGCGTGGTATTGCCAGCTCTTGCGCTCAACTACATGGGGCAGGGCGCGCTCTTATTGCAAAATCCTGAGGCGGTAAACAACCCGTTTTACAACCTGTTTAGTTCGCAATTGTTATGGCCAGTTTTGGGCCTGGCTACGTTTGCCGCGATCATCGCCTCCCAGGCAGTAATTTCCGGCGCGTTTTCCATGACTCGTCAGGCAGTGCAATTAGGCTTTTTACCCCGCATGCGCTGTTTGCATACGTCGGCGGCGGAATCCGGGCAGATCTTTATGCCAGCCGTTAATGCGATGCTGTTCGTCGGTGTGGTGGCGGCGGTATTAATTTTTAAAAGCTCATCCGCACTTGCTGGCGCCTACGGCATAGCGGTAACTCTAACAATGGTGATTACCACGCTATTAATAATTATCGTTGCGCTGCTGATCTGGCGTCTGCCACTGATATGGGTAGTGCCTGCGGGCTTATTATTCCTGCTATTAGACGGCGGTTTATTTGCCAGCTGCGCGGTGAAGCTCTTCGAAGGCGGCATATTCCCTCTCGCCTTGGGCTTACTGCTGTTTTCTCTGATGAGCACCTGGCGGCGCGGCCGCAGTTTGGTTATGCAAGCCCTGGGAGCAGAAGGAATTCCGCTGGAAGATTTTGTAAAAGATTTGGATGTTAGCAGCGTCCCTCATGCCAATCGGATTGCTGTATACGCAGTGGCTGATAGCCGCTTTGTACCCCAAGCGCTGCTGCACAACCTAAAGCACAATCAGGTATTACACCGGCGCAACCTAATCGTCAGCGTCCGCTTTGCACCAGCGCCTTGGGTGCCAGAACAGGAGCGCACGGTTATTGAGCAACTCGGTCAAGAATTCTGGCGTATTACGTTCACCTACGGATTTATGGAAGTTCCCGATATGCCCAGAGCCCTGGCCGCCTGCCAGCGCTTTGGCCTGTCGGTGCCGCTGTTTGAAACCAGCTATTTTTTAAGCCGAGAGACGATAGTCTCAGTGCCAGGTGGCGGCATGATGCATTGGCGGGAGTTGTTATTTGCCGCGATGAACCGCAACGCCAGCGGCGTAGTTGAATTCTTTTGTCTGCCGGATAATGCGGTGGTGGAGTTGGGGACGCGGCTGCAAATTTAGTCTGCATCACATATCGCAGCAGCCAGGGATGGCCTGCCCCATATTGCGGAATTCTTCAAAGGATTCTCTGCGGGTTTTCAGGGATTACAGCCCCAAACTGTAACCCCTGTGAAATCGCACTTATTCAATTCTTTTATTTTTACACGTTAACCTAAAGCCTCTGCTGAACTCGTAGCAAGAGCGACTGAGACGCAGAAGACCGCACTGCCTGCCAAATGCTCAATCCAAAATTAATTGCACAACAAAAACCTTCTGTTCTATAAAAACTACCGAGAGCGACACCATCGTCGATGCGGGTCAGGGGATCGTCCAGCAAAGCTATAAACACACCGTTTTGGTAGGCTCGCCCCTAAGAGACAAAAGGTGACTCGCTCCACAATTTACAACATTACTTAATAAACAGAGTAAAAACGAACGATTATCTACAGCCTCTACGTAAATTTACGTATTTACGTCGCTACTGCTCGGCGGGAATACTGAGTGTCAGATTGCAAGAATTGAATTTCAACTTTTTCAATTCTTGCCGTATCGAACGTATTCAGACCGCAGGATTTGAATGGAAAATTTTATTCCTTTGTTTTTACTTAAGCCGCAGTTACATTTTATCTCGGGATTCGTGCACCAAAATCTGTGCACAAGATTAAGCGTCGCAGATCGTTGCGGCATTTCGAAAAACAAACATATCTGCACATCCATACGTTCTAAATGTATCTTTTTTATCCTTGGCGTAACCACGCTTTTACTTGGTTGTCAGGGCGGCCCGTTACCCTGGGACACAATGGCAAAAAGTCAGTCCCCGCAAAATGTATTGCACTTAGAAATGATTAAACCCAAGACCATTGCAGCGGGTAAGGATAATTTTATTGCCAGCAATGGTGATGAAATTTTAGCTTGGGGTAATAACTCCGGCCAAAAAAGCGAGCCACCTATAATAGCCGGGAAATTTTTGGATTACTCGGCGGGGTTAAATAATTCCATATACCTAACCAACGATGGAAGAGTTCTTCCTGAATCTGATAAGTTAACTAATGATCCCTCGCTTTATACCAATTTAGCGCGAGTAATCTCTGCAGAAGACAGATTTTTTGCTATTAAACAAGACGGCACTTTAATTAACTTAGCCGCTGAAATCATCGAAACCACAGGCCCCTGGGGGCGGCAAAGTTTTAAAATTCCTCAGGAAGCTAAAAACTTAGTAGATTTTAAACCTGGTATCGGCCATTTTGTCGCATTGATGGCCGATGGTTCGGTATTTTGCTGGCGCACCTCAGCGGAAATAACGCAAATTAAAATTCCCGCTCACATGACGGAACAATATGGAATTATCCGCATTGCCGCAGGGGCATACCACAGCCTAGCATTGCGGGCTGACGGTAAAGTGTTTGCATGGGGTGATAATAAAAACGGCCAAACTGACATTCCAGCTATTAATAAAAAAGTTGTGGATGTTGCAGCGACGGATGAAACCAGTATCGCTCTTTTGGAAGATGGCAATTTAGTGGTTTGGGGTAAACCTTTAAAAGAGCAACAGCTACCGCAAGATGTTATTGAACTAGATGCAAAATACAGTCAGCTAATAGTAAAAAAACGCAATGGTAAAATACAGGTATTGCAAGCAGAAATTCCTATTAACTACGCTTATTTATACAACGCCAAAAGCATTTCTGGTGAATTGATTTTAGATAACGATGGCAACGTACATCCACTATTGGCAACCACACCTGAAATACCAGAAGCTGCGCGCACGGGTATTGAGCAAATTCAAGGTCGCGATGTAGAGCTCGGAAAATACTATGATCTCGTAGGTTCTGGCCCTGTAATCAGATTTAGCTCACCCGCTCAACCGTCCCTCCCACCAACAGGCTACGAAAACTACAGTAGTCCTTATGCAACTTTACTTAAGCCAATAAATTTAACCGTATCTAAATCAGGCCACTTGACGCTATGGGGTTCAACCGATTTATCACCTCCGACCGACCTGGGCCGGGTTACGCGTGCGCAATGTGCTATGACACACTGTGCCGCCATTAAAACCAACGGACAAGTTGTTGCCTGGGGGGGAAATTATAACGGCCAAACCAATGTGCCTACCTCACTGACCACAGCGCTGGATATTTCAGTGGGTGATTCATTTACTCTCGCTGTAGACAGCGAACACAAAGTGATTGGCTGGGGTGGGAACGCGTACACAGAACTCAATGTGCCCAGGTTTTCTCGACCAATTAAACAAATTGAAGCTTCACAATTCACCTCTATGGCATTAGATGATTTGGGAAACGTTTACTCCTGGGGAGGTTATTCAAGCGCGGTTATATCGCAAGACCCAATAAATGGCGAGGCAGGGCCAATTGACTCCCTGCAGCAATATGGCGCTCTAAGCCCAAATGGTCAGGTGTTTTTACCTAACACTTACTCCCAGGTATTAAGAACTCTAGAATATGAATTACCTATCGTTTCAATTGCCACAGGTGGAAACTTAATTTCTGTAGTAGATATTGCCGGAAGAGTTGATATTCGAGGTGGAATACGTATCCCAGCAGATTTAACAGAACTGCTGGAAACTACGTACTAATAACTGGAAAAAACCGGGCAGGACGATTTTTTACTTCGCAAACCACTGTTTTACAGTTTCCTTTGCTTTAGCTACATGCTCATCTTTTATATAGGCGGCTGTTGTAGCGGCAGCCGCCACCAAAACACCTAAGTCATCGGAAAACCCCAAAATAGGCATAACATCCGGGATCGCATCCACCGGACAAATAAAATAGCCTAACGCACTAAAAATGGCGGCCTTTGCCCATTTTGGTGTGTCCTCATCGCGGGCGGAATAATACATTTTCAGCCCGGATTCAATCGCCGCTTCACCTGCCTGTTTGGCGTATTTTTTAGTTTTATCCCAAAAGTTTTCTTCTGAATACTGCGCGCTAAATTCGTTTTCTGACATGGTTTGTATCCTGGAATGTAGGGCGGTTGAAATCCGCGTGGGGAATTTACATTTGAGATGGGATTAATAGTGGGGGCTATGGAGCTGTACTGCAAGGTTTGGAGTTAATTTGCCGGCAACTTGGATTTTGAGCGAAGCGACAATCCATTAATTGGGGACCGGATCAGTAAGTCTTAATGATAATTTTCTGCTGTGAGGCAGATGGGCATTGTGAAAATTCATTTACCTAATTTTAAACTTAATTCTAAACAAAGAAAGTAACCAAAAGCCCGCTCATGCGCTGCAAAATTACACCCTGCTTTTGTTTCTGCTGCGTAAATCTTCCGGCCAACTCTGTAGCCTTGATGAAGCGCAGCCTAATCCAGAGCGAATAAAAACTGTAGCGTGAAAGAGTTGAGAAGTTTATTTTCGGGCCGGCATATGCAAAACCTGGATTACACTAGGCTTCATGCAGGCTACTGCCCGATTTATTTGGAGTTGCTCAAGAGGTATTTGAGTTTCAATATCTTCTTAATGCCAAGCCAAGCCAAGCCAAGCCAAGCCAAGCCAAGCCAAGCCAAGCCAATGCAATGCAATGCAATTTGTAGCTGATTTCGGGATAGTACTTGTCACAGCGAGCATATCGCCCTTCAATAGCAGTTTTCGCGGAGCAATTTATGTCAGAACAAGAATGGCAAGCAGCGGCGTTTCGCCGTTTAGTGGCTCACTTGCAAGAGCGTCCAGAAGTACAAAATATCGACCTTATGAACTTAGCCGGATTTTGCCGCAATTGTTTATCTAAGTGGTATCAAGAGGCTGCGGTAGAGTCAGGGGCGCAAGTGAGCCAGGACCAAGCGCGTGCATTGGTTTACGGTATGCCATACAGCGAATACAAATCCCGTTACCAAACCCCAGCAACTCCAGAGCAGCAAAAAGCTTTTGATCAAAGCCAGGCGCCGAGCCAGGCAAGCCAGCAGCAATAAGGCGGCGCTGTGCAGATTTGTAGCCTCAACCTTTATCCCGTCAAAGCCCTGGCAGGCATAAATCTCACTCGCGCCCAGCTTACCTCTCAAGGCCTCGCGCTGCCGCTAAGAGAAGGGCTTGTGCATGATCGGCAATGGATGCTCATCAATGCCCAACAACAAATGGTGACTCAGCGCCAGTTGCCTGAACTTGCCTGCGTGCAGCCGCAGTTTTTGCATGGCGAACTTTATTTAACGGCGCCAGGTATCGAGCCTATCGCCATCACAGCCGCTCCGGCGGACGGGCCTCGGCTTAACAGCCAGGTATGGAAAACACCATTACATGTGCAAACCTGCTCCGATGCGGTGACGCAGTGGTTAGCGCAAGTATTGCCTGATGCGGGCCTAAGGCTTGTAAGCCTTGCCGGTCCCAGGCCCATGCTTACCGAGCGTTTCGGAGGACAAAGCGCCACGCATTTTGCCGATGCGGCGCCTTTTTTAGTGGCGAACACTGCGTCTCTCGCAGCGTTAAATCAGGCGTTGCAGCAGGAGGGAGATAGCTCGGTGGATGAGCGGCGCTTTCGCGCCAATATTTGGTTCAATGGCCTGGAGGCCTTTAACGAGCACAAAATTGCCGCATTAAATTTGGCTCAGGGTGTAATTCGTTTAGTGGATCACTGCCAGCGCTGCAGCGTCATTACCGTGGACCCGGATCGCGGCGTGTTCTGCGCCAATGCCAAACCGTTTAAGACCCTCGCGCGCCTAAACGCCATGCCCAACCAGCCTAAGGCTCCGGCCTTTGGCGTCAACGCGGTTTTTGAACAATCGGATACACCTTGGCTTGCCATAGGGGACATGTGGTTTTAAAAAATTGAGTAATTAAATAAACACAAAAAGAGCGTCATATGAATGTCTTACTAAAGTTACAGTTGCTGTATTAATTTATTTTTCTGCCGAAGGTGGGCTGACTTTTTTCCATTATTATTATCGGGGCCTGCAAGGCAAAATGCAGGGGCTATTTAACGTAGGCGATACTCGTGCGCACTCGGTGAAGTTGCCATTGTAGAGAGCGTGTACTTTTAACTAACCTAAAAAGAGGAAGCTAAAATATGTTGACGCGCGAATTTGCCAGTGAATTTGCTAAAGACTGGGTTGATGCCTGGAATGCGCGGGATTTAGACAGAGTACTTACGCATTATCACAATGATTTTGTAATGTCCTCACCTAAAATAGCTAGCATCGCAAGTGAGCCTTCAGGCGTTTTGCGGGGCAAAAATAAAGTGGCCGCTTATTGGGCTCAAGCACTAGCTATTATTCCGGTATTAAATTTCCAGCTTATTGATGTTTTTGTGGGGGCCGACAGCCTTATTTTGCATTACCGCAGTCATAGCGGCGCAGCCACTGAAGTATTTTTCTTTGATGAAGACGGATTGGTAGTAAAAGCGGCAGCAAATTGTGCACAGTAACCCGCGTGCCTTTAAATTATTTTTCATTTGCGAGCTACTGCCGAGCCTTCATTTAAATCCCCAGCCAAGTGTGTCACCTTAGCGTGGCTTTAACTTCAGATAAGGCTTTAGCGGGTAACCCCAAACGCTACATTATTTTTACCGTTTTTTACAACGCGCGAGCTTATTACCCCGTACTGGCAGTTTTATTTTTAGACTTAGGCCTAAGCCTTGAGCAATTTGTACTGCTGAATTTAGTTTGGGCGCTGACGATATTTTTCTGTGAAGTGCCCTCGGGCGCCCTGGCCGATACCTGGGGGCGGCGCAATTTATTAATTGTCGCCGCCGTGTTAATGATTATTGAAATGCTGTGTTTATTAATTGCACCGGTGCAGGGTGGTAATGTTTTATTGGCTGTATGTATTGCTAATCGCCTGTGTTCGGGCCTATCAGAAGCCTGCGCCAGCGGCGCCGATGAAGCCCTCGCCTATGATTCTCTACCCGAAGAAAATCGTGCAAAAGCCTGGGACAGTGTATTAGCAAGTGCCATGCGATGGCGTTCGGCAGGGTTTGTAATTGCCATGTTATTAGGTGGATTTTTATATGACCCTAATCAGCTGAATAAATTAATTCCCGCCGATTTAGCGCTGAGCGCGGAGACGGCACATCGTTTACCGATTTTTCTTGTATTGTGCCAAGGTTTTATTTGTTTATGGGCAAGCCTTGCCATGCGCGAACCGGCACGGAAAGCACCTAAAGTAAGCTTGGCAAGTCTCGTCCGGATAACTCTTGCTAGCGTCTATTGGTTATGGCGGCAAAAGTTATTGCGGGTTTTAGTGGTAATTGGCTTGTTGCTAGATGCGGTAGTACGCAACTTTGCCACGCTTAATAGTAGCTATTACCGTTTAATTAAATTGCCGGAATGGAGTTTTGGTGTGATTGGCGCAGGCCTAGGCTTATTAGGCATAGCCGTGCCGACACTGGCTAAATATATGAACACGCGCTTTAGCCCATTGGTAAATATTAATTTAATTGCACTGGGAATACTGCTTATGCTTGCAGCGCTTATTCCCGCTTGGCCTGCATGGGGCTTAATTCCCGCGAGCTTATTAATGCTCAGTATGGGATTTTTAAGTTTTACTCTGAGCAAAGCTATTCACCAAACAGTAAGTGCAGCTAACCGCGCTACAGTCTTATCGGTAAAAGGCCTGCTGTTTAATTTGGGTTATGGAGTGATGAGTTTAGGCTTTTCGCTTTTATTGGCAAAAACCGGCACTACCACGAGCATTAATAATTTGAGCCAAGCACTGTTATGGCAGTGGCCGTTGGTGGCGATTTTAGTTGTATTGTTGATAGTTTGGGGACTGTGGTTTCTACGAAGTCAGAATCCCCATACAAGTAGTTCGGTGTGAATTTATCCTTAGCCTAATAGACGAAAAAATTGGAGGTGCGCCAGTGAACATGCCTTTTTCCCAAGCCTGTGAAAACAATAAAGAGCCTATCCTTGAGGTACTGCGCGAAGCGTTTAAACATTCGAGCCAAGTGTTAGAGATAGGTGCAGGCACCGGTCAGCACTCAGTGCATTTTGCTGCGCATTTAACGCACCTGCGTTGGCAGTGCGCCGACCTTGCAGCGAATTTGCCGATAATCCGCCAATGGCACGCCACTTATCCAAGCGCTAATTTACTTGAGCCTGTGGAATTAGATATGCAGAACCCGCAATGGCCTGCAGGTTTTGATGCTGTATTTTCGGCTAATACAGCACATATTATGCCCTGGCACCTTACACAAAAAATGCTTGTGGAAGTAGCTAAACATTTGCCCGTAGACGGTAAATTTGTTCTCTACGGCCCGTTTAACTTTGGCGGCGCTTTTACAAGCGAGAGCAATGCGCGGTTTGATATATTTTTAAAAGAGCAAGCGGCGCATATGGGGATTCGTGATTTTGAGGCACTGAATAAATTGGCAACGGCCAATGGAATGAATTTTGATAAGGATTACGAGATGCCAGCTAATAATCGCTGTTTGGTTTGGCAAAAATCGCCAGAAAAGTAGCCCGGATGCAGCGCAGCGAAATCCGGGTTTATACCTTTTTCTAAAAATGAGCAGCATATAATTTGCAATTAGTGCTTTTGATAATATTTTAATCTCACCTGGTTTATACTGCGCATGCATCCATGTTACGGAATTTATCTAGGCACCGGCTCCATAAAAAAACTAATCAAACTTCAAAATCTGCCGGTTATTATAAATCTGATGCAATGTTACCCGATTCGCTTGATCCTGGCTTTTGCGGATATGGTTGGTCATTTCGTCCTGCGCTGCAGTCAAATTATGCTGCAATAGAAAATTACAAATACGAAAATGTTCGTCATAGGTATCCAGAACGCTTTTTTCATTTGGAAAGCCCAGCAGGCGCACGACGCGGATATGATCGTTAATATCAGCAATAAAGCCTGCTAAAACAGAGTTGCGCGATATATCGGCCAACTGCTGATGAAAATCCTCTTCCGCTTGTTTTAATTCTGCAGTTACTTCCAAACCGTAAAAAAGTGTCGCAGGATTCCAGCTCTTGGCGAGGGTTTGTAATTCGGACCAATCGCGCAATTGGCTTATTTCTGTCAATACCAAATTCTCCAGTGCCACGCGCACATCGTAATAATGGCTTATTTGCACCATATCAATAGTGCGCACATAACAGCCCTGCTTGGCTTTTATCGTTAATAAATGCTCGTTTTCCAGGCGTTGTAATGCGGCGCGAATAGGAGTGCGGCTTACATTAAAAAAATCCGCGAGTTGATTTTCCGTAATACGGCTGCCGGGCATTAATTGCAACGACATTATCATGTTGCGCAGGCGTTCATAAATTTCTTGCGCGTTGGGTTTTGTCTCCATGGCATTTGTATCGACAGAGCTGGGAAATAGCAGTGTTATGCATCGACTCAGATAAAGCAAGCGAGCGCTGCGCGCAAAAAAAGGGCGCAGAATTTTATCTGCCGCTCAAATAGATTCGTTAAGAGGCACGCTTTTGCTTTCGCAAGCGGCGTCTCACCACGCGATAAGTAATTGAATTTTAATTATTAATAGGCCGCTTTTAACATGCTGGCGCGGGCCCTGCATCTTGTATACAAGTTAGTATCCATTCAGATATACAAGATAACTGCACGAGGCTTTCACTATGCAAATACAGGCTAATCAAGGGGTTGCAGGGCATCAACGTGTACCGGCTGCGCGGACGTGTCCACGGACTAAGACACTTTTGGCTGCAACGGCGCTTACGCTGGGGCTCGCCACAGAAAATGTTATGGCGGGTGCTGCTAAATGGAGTTCTACGAATATTCAATATTTATACGGCGATAGCTACGCGCAAATTGGTGTGGACGGCGAGGGTAATCTTGGTTCCACCGAAGTGAGTAGTTCCGTTATTACCCTTGAGCATGTAAATGGCTGGAAATATGGCGACAATTTTTTCTTTGTCGATATTACCAATAGCGACCGCGGCGATCCAAATAAACCCACTTCTTTTTACGGCGAAATATCACCGCGTTTAAGCCTCTCTGCATTGAGCGGAATGGATATGTCGGCAGGCATTATTAAAGATGTATTGCTAACCGCCACTGAAGAGATTGGCCAGGGCTTTCATAATAATTTGTACGGCATCGCCATTGATTTAACTATCCCGCATACGCCAGTGGCGCAAATTAATTATTACATTCGCAATGAAATAGGTGCAAATAAGGATTTGGGCAGCCAGGTAACGTTGGTGTGGTTAACGCCATTTTCTATTGGCAATGCGGATTTTTCCTTTGAAGGATTTTTAGACTATGCATTTGGCATGGATCACGCAGAGAACAATATTATTACCGCGCCTCGCCTATTAATGGATTTAGGTAAAACCTGGGGCGCACCGGGTACTTTGCAGGTGGGTTTTGAATACCAAATATGGCGTAATAAATATGGCATCAAAGATATTGACGAGGATGTGGCGCAGGCCATGGTGAAGTGGATTTTTTAACATAATTAAATTTAATCACCATCTGGCCGTTAAATGGTACGGATGGGCTTTGGGGATGCCGCTATGAATAATACTATCATCGATACTCTTAACGAAGAGACAAAACAATTGCCGTTACAGCCGCGTTTACAGCGTCGTGAATTTGTGCGCATTGCCGCAGGCGTTGCGGCCTGCGCCGCAGTTGGCGCACCGCGTGTGTTAGCTGCGGATAAGATTACTATGGGTTTTATTTATGTGGGGCCGCGAGATGATTATGGCTATAACCAAGCACACTTTGAAGGTAAATCATCGCTGGCTAAATTAGATTGGGTAAAAGCCGTTGATGAGGAGCGTGTACCGGAAACTATTGAAGTGCAAAAAACTATGGACAGTATGATTAATTTAAGCGGAGCGCAGGTTTTATTCCCGACATCATTTGGTTATTTTGACCCGCATATTCTTAAATACGCCAAAAAATATCCGAAGGTAATGTTTTTACACTGCGGCGGATTGTGGGACGAAGCTAAGCATCCTAAAAACGTCGGCAGCTATTTTGGCTATATAGATGAGGCAGTTTATATAAGTGGGTTAGTTGCAGGGCATATGAGTAAAACCGGCAAACTAGGTTTTATTGCTGCCATGCCGATCCCGCAAGTGCTGCGCAATATTAATAGTTTTACCCTAGCTGCGCGCAGTGTAAATCCAAAAATTACTACATCTGTTGTATTTACCGGCGGCTGGTCGAATCCTGTAAAAGAGGCCGAAGCCGCGAGTAGTTTAATTGATCAGGGCGTGGATGTGCTCACATGCCACGTCGACAGCCCAAAGGTAGTGGTGGAAACAGCTGAAAAACGCGGTATTTTTTCCTGCGGTTATCACACGAATAATGCAGCGCTTGCCCCTAAGGGATTTTTAACCGGCGCTGAGTGGAATTGGAGCCAGGTTTATAGCGACTATGCTGCACTTCTGCACGAGGGCAAACCTATTCCTAATTTAGTGCGCGGCGGTATTAAAGAAGGCATTGTTAAAGTTTCTCCTTATGGAAAAGTCGTCAGCGATGCCGCTAAAGCCGCTGCCGATGCAAAAATAAAACAATTTATGCAGGGTGACTTTGTTGTTTATCAGGGACCGATAAAAGATAACGCTGGTAAAGAGATTATTCCTGCAGGCAAAGCATACGGCCAAAAAGATATTGCGTTGGAATCCATGGATTGGTTGGTGGAAGGGGTGGTGGGCTCGGCTAAATCTTGATGTAGCTAAAAGCTTCATATCAGCCTGTGTATTTTTTTTAAATAAATTAAGTGCGTTTCGCATTAGCCCTGCCTAGCCAGGTGCGCCAACCTCTCCCTTGAAAACGGGGAGGGGCAAATGCTTCGCTTAATTGCTAAGTGCCCTAAAAATATTTAAGCGGCGGAAAATGTCATGTTTAATGGATTTTTTAATCTATCGCCTTTTAGAAGGGAGGTTTAAATATTTTAATTCTGGTTTTGGATTGGTTGATCCTAATTAAAAGAATTTAATTAAGCACTTTCATGTTGGAGTAATGCCTATGCACAATATGCGCGAGACCTGGGCAATATCATTGGCGGCACTGACTGTTTCGGCAATTATTGTGGCAGTTTTTTTAGTCTCATGCCGGCAATCACCTTTGGAAGTGTTTAGCACTTTATATGTGGGCGCATTTGGTAGTTGGTTTTCCTGGCAGAACACTCTAGTGCGCGCGGCACCCTTAATGCTTACGGCTTTTTGTACTCTTTTGCCTGCCAGGGTTGGCTATATAGTTATCGGCGGTGAAGGTGCATTTGTTATTGGTGGCCTTATGGCGACATTAACAGGCATTACACTGCAATCATTAAATCCATACACAGTACTAACCGCTATGGTAGTGGTGGGCGGACTATTTGGCGGTTTATGGATATTAATTGTCGGCGCCTTGCGCACCTATCGGCAGGTAAATGAAACCATTAGTTCGCTGCTATTAAATTATATCGCCATCGCTATTTTAAATTTTTTAGTCGTGGGTATATTAAAAGACCCAGCGACATTAAATAACCCTTCTACCGCCTCAATTGGTGAGGCCAATATGCTCACTAGCATTGGTGAAACCTCAATCCATTGGGGAATTTTTTACGGCCTATCCGCTTGTATTGGATTATTCGTATTGTGCCGTTTAAGCAGTTTTGGCTTCGCTATGGATATTGTCGGCGGTAATACGCGCGCAGCTCGCCTCGTTGGGTTACCACTGAATAGAATTATTTTACTCAGTTGTTTTTTAGGCGGTGCCTGCGCAGGTATTGCCGGGATGTTAGAAGTAGCGGCGATTCAGGGTCGAGCTAATTCATCGTTAGCGGCAGGTTATGGTTATGCCGGTATTTTGGTGGCGTTTTTAGCCAGGCAAAATCCACTAGCGGTAATTCCCTACGCAATTTTATTGGGTGGCATACAAGCGAGTGGCGGGTTGCTACAACGCAACCATAATTTGCCCGATGCAACCACAGGCGTTATTCAGGGCATTATTTTTATGGTGATTTTAACCAGCGAAATATTTTATGGCCGCTACGCCTGGCTGCAAACTAGGCCAAAACAGCCCGAGTCAAAACAAACTGAGCCGAAAAAAATCGAGCCACGGCAAGCTTAAGGATGCGCAAATTTAATCGAGATACCATAAGAATTTGCTTTTAGTACACTCGCGCATAGCTGAGGTGAATAATGGAAGTGCATGATAATAGTTTTTGGGTGCTACTTATCGCCGTTATTGGCGGGGCGATACGGGTGGGCACGCCGTTTATTTTTGTAAGCCTTGGCGAATGCTTAACGGAAAAATCCGGCCGCATTAATCTGGGTTTGGAAGGCAATTTAATTATGGGCGCAATGAGTGCTTATGCCACATCCTATTTGACCGGTTCGCCCTGGTTAGGTGTTTTAGCTGCTGCTGCGAGCGGTTGTGTATTAGGATCCGTGCACGCACTGCTGTGCCAACATCCAAAAGTAAATGATATTGCCCTGGGTATAGCCATGATGTTATTCGCCACAGGGCTAGCGTTTTTTTATGGCAAACCCTATATCCAGCCGAGTGCACCGCATTTGCCCTCGGTAAGTTTAGGCGCATGGAGTAATTGGCCGGTATTAAAGTCCGCGTTAGATATTAATTTATTATTTTTCTTAGGTGTGCTGCTCGCACCGTTTTTAGCCTGGTTTTTAAAATATACCCGCTGGGGCAATCGTGTGCGTATTGCTGGAGAAAGTAGTGATGCAGCATTAGCGATGGGTCTATCAGTTAATCGCTTGCGATTTTTTAGCACAGTTGCCGGCGGTGCCCTAGCCTCGGTGGGAGGCAGTTATTTATCGCTTTTTTACCCAGGTAGTTGGAGTGAAGGTTTATCTAGCGGGCAAGGTTTAATGGCAGTTGCTTTAGTTATTTTCGCGCGCTGGGACCCGATCAAATGCCTGTACGCAAGTTTTTTATTTGGTAGCGCAGCAGCCTTAGGCCCAGCATTACAATCCGTAGGCGTCACCTCGGGATATTATTTATTTAATGCTGCACCCTATGTATTAACACTTGCCATTATGATTTTTACGTCTAGTTCATCCGGCACGATAAAGGGTTTGCCTGGAGAATTTGTAAAATAAATTCGGCATCATTGGAGCGATTTTTATGTATATTCCCGCAACGCCTTACCCCTGGCCCTATAACGGCGATATTACACCTGCCAATACCGCATTAATTATTATTGATATGCAAATTGATTTTTGTGGGCCCGGCGGCTACGTGGCATCTATGGGCTATGATATCGGCCTTACACGCGCGCCCATTGAGCCAATAAAAGCTTTGCTAGCACTGATGCGAGCGAAAGGCTTTTATATTATTCACACTCGCGAAGGCCACCGGCCTGATTTAGCTGATTTACCGCCGAATAAACGTTGGCGCAGTCGGCAGATGGGCGCAGGCATTGGTGATGCTGGCCCCTGTGGGCGGATTTTAATTCGCGGTGAGCCTGGCTGGAATATTATTGAAGAGTTGGCGCCTTCACCAGGCGAAGTAATAATTGATAAACCAGGCAAAGGCTCATTTTGCGCAACCGATTTAGATTTAATTCTGCGCACGCAGAATATTCGTAACTTGATTATTACCGGTATTACAACGGACGTATGTGTAAGTACAACAATGCGTGAAGCGAATGATCGTGGTTATGAATGCTTAATGGTAGAGGACTGCTGCGCGGCCACTGATCCTGATAATCATAGCGCTGCTATTAATATGGTAAAAATGCAGGGCGGTGTTTTTGGTGCTACTGCCTCAAGCGCGTCATTAATGGCTCAGTTGGAGCAGCTGTGATGGCCGAATTCATTTTAGAAGCATTAAATATTAATAAAGCCTTTGGTGGTGTTAAAGCCCTCGATAATGTAAGCCTGCGTTTGGGCAAAAATAGCTTCCACGCTTTATTAGGGGAAAACGGCGCAGGTAAAAGTACATTAGTCAAATGCATTATGGGATATTACCAGCCCGATAGTGGTCAGCTATTAATGAATAATCGGCAGGAGGTTATCACTTCGCCGCAAATTGCTGCCGCTAAAGGTATAGGCATGGTTTACCAGCATTTTACGTTAATTCCGAATATGACGATTGCGGAAAATATCCTGTTGTCGCGCCCTGTTGTACCTTTGGTAATTCCCTGGAAAACCGCTATTGGTGAATTGGAAGAAAAAATGGCACAGATGCCATTCCAGTTCGATTTAAAACGTTATGTGCGGGATTTATCGGTAGGGGAAAAGCAAAAAGTTGAAATCACCAAACAATTATTACTGAATTCGAAAATTTTAATTTTGGATGAGCCTACATCGGTGTTAACACCCGCCGAGTCAGATGAAGTATTGGGCAAAGTGTACGATTTAACTAAGGCAGGGACGCTTAGTGTATTAATGATTAGCCATAAATTCCGCGAGGTAATGCAATACGCTGATACGGTAACTGTGTTGCGCAAAGGCAAATATGTTGGAAGTGCCGCAACTCGGCAGGTTACAACTGAGCATTTGGCCGACATGATGTTAGGTGGCGATAAAGTGAAATCGCCACCGGCACGCACGCAATTAAAAGAGCAAGCGGTGCGTTTGGAAGTGGAAGGTTTGTCGGTACAGGATGATCAATTATTAGATGCCGTTAAAAAAGTTAGTTTTTCTATTCGCGCAGGAGAAATACTTGGTATTGCCGGTGTATCGGGCAACGGCCAAAAACAATTGGTGGAAGCTTTAGCCGGGCAGCGGCCCAAGGCCTGCGGTAGTATTAAAGTCGCCGGGCGAGACTATGAACCTACGCAAACGCGCGCCTTAGCGGAGGGTTTTTATTGTTTACCCGAAGAGCCGCTGCGCAATGCCTGTGTGCCGAATATGAGTCTGGCCGATAATTTAAGCTTGCGGCAGTTTAATCAACCAGCATTTAGCCGCTGGGGATGGTTGCTAAATCGCAAAGCCATGCGCAGTTTTGCTGAGCAAAAAATTCACGAATATGCAGTGCGCACGCAAGGGCCTGAGCAACCCATTAAAGGTTTATCCGGCGGTAATATTCAACGCGTGGTTTTAGCGCGGGAACTAGCGGCCAATTTAAATATATTGGTCGTGGCCAACCCGTGTTTTGGTTTAGATTTTAAAGCAGTTGCCGATATTCGCGGGCGTATTTTAACTGCCCGAAATGAAGGCGCAGCAGTTTTATTGTTAAGCGAAGATTTAGATGAAGTTTTAGCGCTCAGTGATCGCCTGTATGTTATATCTGGAGGCCAACTATTATATGAAACCACACCACAACAAGCGGATTTAAATACGATTGGCCAATACATGGCGGGCCATTGACGTTGGTGTAGCAATATAATATCAATATATCTGCGCAACCGGTGTATTGCTTTGCCTCGAATTCCTGGCCTATTTAATTTAAGTGTTCGTTAAATGCATAACCAAAACCGCTTGTGCGCGAGGGCTAAACGCCCTCCGGAGGATCTATGCTCGTTATTGATGCTAAACCATTTTCCTATGAATTAACGGCAAAAAAACCCGCTTTAATTATTATTGATATGCAGCGGGATTTTTTAGAACCGGGAGGGTTTGGCGCCGCACTGGGAAATAATGTTAGCCTTGCTGCTGCCTGTATTCCCTATGTTGAATCGCTTTTAAAGGCGGCTCGCGCACTTAATTTACCGATAATTCACACACGCGAGTGCCATAAAGCGGACTTATCTGATTGCCCGCCGCACAAACGTATACGCGGCAGTGGGGCGCTGCGCATTGGCGATATTGGGCCGATGGGGCGCATTCTAATTGACGCAGAACCGGGTAATGCCATTATCCCTCAGCTAGCTCCGCAGGCAGGCGAATTAGAATTAACTAAACCTGGCAAAGGTGCTTTTTATAATACACATCTGCATGATTATTTAATTGAACGCGGTATTGAAGATTTAATTTTTGCAGGCGTAACTACCGAGGTCTGTGTGCAAACAACTATGCGCGAGGCTAACGATCGTGGCTATCGCTGTTTGTTAGTCGAAGAGGCAACGGCAAGTTATTTCCCTGAATATAAAACCGCCTGTATTAATATGCTTGTAGCGCAGGGCGGTATTGTGGGCTGGGCGGCGAGTTTGGAGCAAACCCTAGCAGGGCTATTTAAGGCGTATGCAGATGAATAATATTTTAACTTTGCCAAATATTTTTAATATAGAGCAATTGCTGGCGCAGCACGCGTGGCAACCTTTAGTTGAAGGTGTGCGCTTTTGCCAAATTTACAGTGTAGAACCTGAAGGTGCACGAGCTGGATTTTTGCATTATATGCCTGGCGCAAAGGTTCCCCCGCATAAGCACCAAGGCTTGGAGCATATTTTAATTTTGCAGGGCTATCAGCTTGATGGCGATAAAACCTATTCCGTTGGTACATTGGTGATTCATCCTGAATCTACGATTCACAGCTTGGAGTCACCCGAGGGATGTGTAGCTTTGGGTATTTGGGAGAAACCTGTGACGTTCGTTTGAACTATAAATTTAGCGATTAAAGTGAATGTGGTTATAAATAGCCATCTTGTCAAAGCATTGGCGACTACTATAAAAAATTGGTTTCGTGGAGTCGGGCTACGACTAGTCTAAAAACAAATAATCAAAAAATAATTATTTATTCACCACAGGCTGCCATTCCGGCGGAATAGCTTTCACCAGATATTCCATAAATGCGCGAGATTTTGACGTTAATTGATGGCGATCACGCACGCAGAAATAAATATCCAAAGGCTCGATTTCTGCAATGACCTGCGCATTTTCACTGTGTAAAAATAATGTTTCCAATTGCCCGCTCGCGATAAAAGGATCGGCGACAAATGCTGCTAAACGCGTAATGCCTCCACCTGCGACCGCCAAATGAGCAAGCACATCAATATCATCGCTAATCGTTGTTGCGTGTACATCAGCTTCAACGCGTAAGCCGTCGCGAATAAATCCCCAGCGTAAAAATCTCCCGTCAACGGGCAGACGAAAAACCAGGCAGGCATGATGGCGAAGTTCTTCGGGAGTAGTCGGGCGGCCAGCTCGCGCAAGGTAAGTTGGTGCGGCGCAAAAATGTGTAGGAACTGTTGCTATTCGTCGGGCAATCATGCCGTCTTCAAGCTGTTGTTTAATTCGAATGCTGACATCAACGGACTCTTGAATATGATCGACATTGCGATCCGTCGTCATCAATTCGATTGCGATGCGCGGGTAGCGCAGATTAAATTCAGGAATCAATGGCGCTATAATGTGTCTGCCAAAAGCTGCCGTAGAGGCAATGCAAAGCCGGCCTTGCGGCTGCGTATTCAGGTTGGCAACTGCGGCATTGGCCTCGGATATTTCGTTGACGATATTGCGCACTTTTTCATAGTAGAGCTCACCGCTTTCCGTAAGCGCCATGCTGCGAGTGGTGCGTAATAACAACCGCACGCCAAGATGCTCCTCCAATCGCGCGATGTTCTGGCTCGCCGCCGCCGCGCTGACGCCCATGCGTTTAGCTGCCGCAGCAATACTGCCGTTTTCCACCACTTTCACAAAACTCTCAATGCCACGCAAAGTGTCCATATATCTGCTTCTTAATGGGATGCTCATTCATAAGTTTACCTTGGTATTGAGTTAAGTCACAGCCGTCTACCGAGGCTCGCCTCCAATCTGTAATTTGACTAAACACTGCATTACTCACTGCGTATTTAGGGGAATAGAGATGCTAAACACAAAAAACCAAACCAATATGGCTGTTAGCTGGCAGGTGCCCTCGCGATACAGTTCATTAGTTTTCGCATTCTTCATGTCGGTGATAATGGCATTTTTAATGTGCATGGTAATTACTGCGGCTAACCATAATTTGACGATGGATTATCTGTCGCATGAATATTTTTTGGGCGTTTTACACGCATATAAAGTGGCTATGCCGGTCGCTTTCGTATGTATTCTAGCTGTGCGGCCGCTCGTAATTAAGTTGGTAGCTTTGTCGGTTAAAAAATAATTTCAACTAATAATGCTAACTAGATGACAGCAGAACTCCAAAAAATAAAAGCATCAATAAATAGAAAAAAGAAAAGGGCAGTTGATTGGCTGCCCTTTTTATGCATACAAGAGCGCGCTACTGTTTTGCGCAGTCTGCTTTAGTCGTCAATATATTCCTCACCATGAGGCCTGCTTAAATAGATTAGTAGTTTCAGAATTTGATGAAGCTAGGTAAATGGATGGATTGTTACTTCTTTCAAGACCCCATCACCAACCCACACCCTATGAGTACACTTCCTGCCGGGCAAGCGCCAGCGTATACGCATGCCCTTATGGCATTTAACCTCGTAGAAATCTATACTTTGCCATCTATTAAAATTGAGATGAGCTCATGGAATTGTTTTTCGGTATAGATCTTGGCACGTCTAATTCGGCTATAGCCTGTTTCGACGGCACGCAATTGAGCGTAATTCCTAATAGCCGCGGCGAAGGCAATACCCCATCTATCGTGCGCTTTACTGAACATTCGGTAATTGTCGGTGCTAAAGCGCAGAATTTTTTATTTAAAGACTCTTTACATACACATAAAGAATTTAAACGTTTAATGGGCACCCAGGTTAAAACTAACCCGGATAGTTTTGGTAATACTTATACCGCTGAGCAATTATCCAGCGAAATATTAAAAGCGCTGCGCCAGGATGCGGTTAAATTTAAAGAATGTGCGCCTGATAATGTGGTTGTTACCGTGCCTGCATTATTCGAACTGCCGCAGAGTAATGCCACGGCAGAAGCTGGCCGCTTAGCAGGATTTAAAAAAGTTGAATTATTACCCGAGCCTGTGGCGTCTGCTTTAGCTGCAGGTTGGAGCGATCAAGATAATACTCAGGCGTGGTTAGTATTTGATTTAGGGGGCGGCACGTTTGATGTTTCATTGGTGGAATCGCGCGATGGTTTATTGCGTGTAGTGGGCCACGATGGGGATAATTTTTTAGGCGGCCGTGATATTGACCGCATATTGGTTGAGTGGTTGCTGAATAAATTACGCGATGAAAAATCCATTGTAATAAATCCAGACCAATCCGAGCATATCAGTATATTGCGTCATTTATATCAAGAAGTTGAAAAAGCAAAAATTCGCTTATCAACACAAGAGCGCACGTCAATTGAATTGGATTTTGATTGGTACGATGATTATGTGGAAGTGGATTTTTTATTATCGCGCACTGAGCTAGAGAGTTTAATTGCACCGATTGTGGAGCGCGCCATTGAGGTGTGTTTGCGTTTAATTAGCCAACAGGGGTTACAGCGTGAGCAAATTAGCCGTGTAGTTTTAGTAGGTGGGCCTGCTCATATGCCGGTAATTAAAACCCGCGTAGCGGCAGAATTAGCTCCGATTGCCGAGGGCAATGGCGACCCTATGACACTCGTGGCTCGCGGCGCTGCATTATATGCAGCTACGATTGGCTTTAAAAATAACCCACAGATTGAAGCGGCTGAACAGGCGCGGGCGTCTAAAAATGCCTGTGAACTCTGGGTGCAATACCCAAGTGTGTGCGCGGATTTGCAACCGGATGTTATGGGGCGGGTGCTTGATGCTAAACAATTTTTACCTGTCCGCGTGCAATTAATTCGCGACGACGGCCAATGGCAAACTAACGAAATTACTTTGGATGAAAATGGTGTGTTTTTTATTAGCGTGCAATTACAGGCGGCGCGCAATAATCGATTTTTGGTAAAATTATGCGATAAAAACGGCGCGGTCATTCCTGCCTCGCCCGAATCTATTTCCATCGTGCACGGCCTTACCATTTCAGACCCGCCGTTATCTCGCTCCATAGGTGTGGCCCTGGCCAACGGGCAGCGCCGCAGTTTTATTGATCGCGGTACACCGCTGCCTGCTAAGCGCACTTTTCTGCAGTATTCAACGGAAACGCTTGTCCCGCAAACACAACAACAATTAAATATTCCTATTGTGCAAGGTGAGCGCGCGCAGGCGCGTTTTTGCCGCAAAGTAGGTAATTTGGTTATAGCCGCTCACGAATTACAGCAACAATTACCTGCAGGCTCACCGATTGAAATAACTATTGAGGTTGACCGCGGTGGTAACTTACGCGCGAGTGCTTTAATTGTCGATCACAACAAACTGATAAGCGCTGTGGCAGAATTATTAACACCCAGTGCGGACCCGCAAGTGTTGCAATTAAATTTTAACCAGGTGCAGTCTCGCGTTATGCAACAACAGCGCGAAGCTTTTGCTCGGCACGATCAAAACGCAATTGCCGCGCTGGACCAGCTGGCAAAAAAATTACACGCAATCGGTAAAGATTTGGTTTTAGCCTGTAATGATCAGGATGCGGCTCTTCGCGCACAGCGCAACTTAATGGAAGTCGAAGCCGACCTAGAAGCCTTTGAAACGCGCGACCAGCTGGATGAATTATTGAGCGAATGTGAAATAGTCTATTTAAACACGCGCTACCAAGTTGATAACTACGGCAACGAAATTGAAAAGAAAATGCTTGCCGATTGTGAAATGCGCTTTAAAAAAGCTCTAGAATTAAAGCGTGTGCAAGAGGTGGAGCGCTTGATTGAGCAGATGTCGAATATATTTAATTCCGCCTACAGGCGCAACCCAGAGTTTTGGGCGGATCAGTTCCACGCTATTAGCTCGCGTATTCATGAAGCTACGAATATTAGCCGGGCGAATGTGTTGGTTGCGGAAGGCCGCAGCTATTTAGCCAATTCCAATAAGGCGGCGCTGGAATCCTGCGTGCGCCAGTTGTGGAATTTAATTCCCGATGCGCGAGTTGCCGGTGAGCAAAACCATCAATCCGGTATTCAATAAAATACCTAGGTCGGTAATAATAAAATTTATAGGTCAATTGTGTAAATGACTACGGAATTTAGTGCTACGCCTGTGTTTTCTGCCTGGCCATTTTGGGTGTTGGAAATTGATCCGACGGCGGATAATCGCGCCATTGAAAAAGCCTATCAAAAATTAGTTAATAGCCTGCAGCTTAAAATTGCCAACACCGAACAGTTTATGACCCCGCTGGGCCTGCGCGTGCGCGATGAATTTATGTTGCGCGAAGCGCGTGCCGTTCTTACCGACCCAGATAAGCGTGTATTAGCGGAATTTTGGTATATGCCAGCGGAGCAGCTTGCGGTGCAGGCAAAGCCTGATTTGGTGAATGAGCAGCCAATTAACTGGCATTCAGTTTTAAAGGCATATTAATGGGCGGCGCACTAGGATTATTAATTTTTGGTTATTTTATTGTAAAGCATATTCGTAAAAATGGGCTTACGCCTGACCGTACGAACCCGCCCACTGCTGACAAATTTATATGGATCTGGCTTGCCTATTTCGCACTCGCCACATTTATATTTGTGGCCATTTTTACTGCCCAACAATACGACCGCTTATTTGTCTATAGCGGTACCGTCATATTATCGCTGGGCCTGGTTATATTATTTCCATTAGTGTTTGCCCAGGTTGCCGTCTATTTCGGTCGCGTTAAAATGAGTTATTACTTAGGGCGTATTGCCTATTTACTGCATCGCGAGGATGTGTTTGCCGGTGCATTGTATTACGGTTGGCGCGCGCTTAAGCGTGTAAAACCACAGGATAAAGAGCGCGAAGCGCGCTGGCTGCAGCAGCGCCTGGCAGCACACACAGATACGTTAGGCTCTGGCGCCATGTTGACGCATGCGTTGTTAAAATCTGAAGCCCTTAATTATAAAGATTTGCGTGCGCACTTTAATTTTTTACAAGGCCTGAATAAAAATTGGATTCCAGCTAATTTAGCCCGTCGCCTATTTCGCGTTATTTTAGCCAATGCGTGTACCGAGGGCGATTTTAATGAAATCCGCGTGCAAGCACGTTATTGGCAACTGGTAGGCAGCAACCCTTTTGCACAATGGGTGGATATGTATCATTGGTCGTTAGGCGTGGAAAAAGTACCTTTTTTAATGCGAGTAAAAATTGCCTGGCTGAATTTACGTGTAGGCCATGGCACTTTAAAAAATCATCTGCTGCAGTTAAAAAACTCTGTAGTTGTTGCTGCGCCCGAATCCTATTCATTTGCCGAATTAAAACAAATTGAAGTGAGCCTGCATACAGGCGCGCAAACCAATGCTGAGCCATTGAATGCAGCCTGGCGCCATTATTTATCAACACAGGCCGCCGATGAATGGATGCCTAGAATCCGAGCGTTGGGCTGTTTTAATGGGCAGGCTGTGTATGAGCGATTAGAAAGGTCAGTGCAGGATTTAATTAGCCTGCGCTCGGGCGAGGGTGATTTGGAAAGTGAAGCGGCCATGCAGCAGCGGGAGAATTCATTTAAATTATTGCAAATAAAAATTGCCGCAATGGTGAACCGAACAGAACATCATAAACTGATGACGGGTATTCAAGAATATGAAGAATTTTTAGCTATAGTGCGTGTAGCTGAGCGTTTGGGCAAAAATGAACAGACGCGCGCGCAAGCGTTTTTTCACATGCGCTCGCCCTGTTGGAACTGGATAGCCGAAATGTGGAATAACAAAAAAGATAGGCCACTGGCCTATCTCGCGGGGAATTATCTTGCGCCCTTAGCAAAACAATTTGGCGATACTGAAGCGTTTGATTTTTTCACTGGCATTGTAACTAATCGTTTTAGTTAAAATCCTGCAGTTGCAGTATTGGTAAATCAACCGCTCAATACGCAGTTTAATTATTAATTCGCTTTTTTAACAAATTCCGACTTTAACGACATAGCCCCGACGCCATCAATTTTGCAGTCGATATCATGGTCGCCATCGACTATGCGAATGCCTTTAACTTTGGTGCCCACTTTGATTACCAGTGACGAACCTTTAACTTTTAAGTCTTTAATAACCGTGACACTATCGCCGTCATTTAACACTGTGCCGAATGCATCGCGCACTTGGCGAGCGTTTGAGGCCTCTGCAGGAGTTTCACTCCATTCGTGTGCGCATTCAGGGCAGATGTACAGCCCGCCGTCTTCATAGGTGAATGCGGATTTGCAAAGGGGGCAGGGAGGTAAACTCATAAAAAACCTTATTTGTAGAGAGAAAACAATGGGCCCGCAAAGTATAAGGGTTTTGGTGGCAAGCCTAAACCTGCGAAGCACTTTATGTTGAATCACATCTGGGCCGGGTTGATTTTGCTGGCACTGCTAAGCGCAGGTGTACAAGCCGGTTTTATGGGCGATGCACAGGTTTTAGAGCGCATGACGCAGGCGCTTATTGAGTGCGGTAAATTAGGTTTTGAACTGGCCCTGGGCCTTACCGGCATGCTGTGTTTATGGCTGGGGCTGCTCGCCATTGCGGAAGCTGCGGGCCTCGTAGCGTTATTATCCAAAACGCTGCGGCCACTGTTTACACACTTGTTCCCGCAAGTGCCGCAGGACCACCCGGCCATGGGCAGCATGAGTTTAAATATCGCCGCCAACATGCTGGGCCTGGATAACGCCGCCACGCCCCTTGGGTTAAAAGCCATGGCGCAATTACAAAGCCTTAACCCACATCCTGAGCGCGCAACTGCGGCGCAAACTTTATTTTTAGTAATTAATACCGCCTCGGTAACTTTATTACCGGTAAGTGTGCTCACCTACCGTGCGCAATTGGGCGCGGCGCATCCCGCAGATGTATTTTTGCCATTATTATTAACCAGCCTCAGCGCAACATTAATTGGCGTTATTGCGGCGGGCTTTTGCCTGCGCCTGCAGCTGCGCCACCCGGTGGTATTAGCCTTTGGTCTTGGTCTGCTGGGTTTAATTGCAGCTGTGAGTTTAACTATGCATGGCGCGAGCGCTGAAGCCATGCAGCAATATTCTCAATATTTTAGCCAAAGCCTGTTATTGTTTACCGTTGTATTATTTTTATTGGCGGGATTAATTAAAAAAGTGCCTGTGTATGAGGTCTTTATCACGGGTGCGAAAGAAGGCTTCGCCACCGCCGTGCAATTAATTCCCTATTTAGTGGCGATGTTTTTAGCCATTAGTTTGCTGCGCGCCAGCGGTAGTTTGGATTTAATTCTGCAAGTAGTAAAAAGCGGTGTAACTTTTTTGGGTTTTGATACGCGCTGGGTGGATGCACTACCCACAATGATATTAAAAAGCCTCTCCGGCAGCGGAGCACGCGCAAGTATGCTTGATGTTATGCGTGTACACGGGGCGGATTCTTTTGCTGGGCGGTTGGTGAGTATTATTCAGGGCAGTAGTGAAACTACTTTTTATGTATTGACGGTTTATTTTGGTTCTGTGGGTATTCGTCGTTGTGGTGTGGCTTTGGGGTGTGCGTTAGTGGCGGATGTTGCGGCGGCGGTGTTGGGGGTTGTTTATTGTTATGGGTTTTTTGGGTGAGTTACATTTGAAAATTCTCTACGGAAATAGTCACAATTTGTAGTTTATGCTGGTTTATGTAGTTTTTTCTAAATTTTCCTGGATCAGTCTAGTAGCCTATCCTCTATATCTACTTAAAATTGCTTACTCATTAATAGAGCTGAAAGACCTTTCCTATCAAATACTAGGCCTTCGAAAATAGTCAATATCAATTCAATGCTTTACTGATTTATTAAAATTTTCCACCTACTCCCTTAAACTTCTCAACAAAGGCAGCAATCTTTTGGAACACGCTCTGTTTCTTGGTCAAGTATTGCGGGTTTAACGGGCTCATTTTGGGCAATATGGTATTGAGTTCGGTGCCTGCATCGCTGGCGTACTCTCGTTTGAGCGAGGTGGCGATATACCGCAGGGTTTCTTCTTTATTTAAGTTTTCCGCATCGATTAGCGCCTCAGCCTCTCGCTGTTGCTCTGCTTGGGCAAAGGCGAAAAACGCTTCTATTACACTGGCTTTGTCACCGATCTGATCCAAGTCGGTTTGATTGATAAAGTCTACTAGCAGGCCTTCTTTAGCCCGGTTGCCGAGACTTGCGCGAATAACTCTACGCACTTCATCAACTAATTCAGCTTTGCTCGCTGTCTTTTTATGGTGGTCGAAAATCAACCCTAGGATATAGTCCAGATTAATTTCCTGGGATTTAAGCAAATCGATCTCGAATACCACATCATCCCAATCAATGGTGGATTTTTCCTTTTGCTCTGCGGTTTTTTGACGACGTTGCCAGTCGCGAATATCGTTGTAGGATGAGCGGTAGTCTTGAATTTTACGTTCAGCAGGAAGGCGAATGGCCTGTAATTCGGCTAGTTTCGTATCATCTAAATAATGCTCGGCTTTAAACGCATCAACTGCGGCCGGGTCTGTAATATCTAAGTCTTGCAGCGCTTTCAAACTGGCAAATTCATCATAGTTTTGCAGCACGTTTTCTACGCGCAGATATTCGCCAAACAACTTTACAAACGCCTTTTTATCGGACTCTTTTTCAATAGTCGTCGGGTCAGGGAAACGCTGTTCTAATTCTTGTACCACGTCCATAAAACCGCGCCGCGCTTCGCCGGTTAAGGTATCGGTAAAACCTTCCATGTATTCGTTGTAGCTCTTTTCCAGCACTATATTCTTGGTGTTTTTATCACCAAACAGCGTGATGGCATCGATGGTCGCCTGTTCTAAATCGCGAAAGGTAACAATGTTGCCGAAGGTTTTGGTGGAATCATAAATCCGATTTGTGCGCGAGTAGGCTTGCATTAAGCCGTGAAACCGCAGGTTTTTATCTACAAATAAAGTATTGAGTGTGGGCGCGTCAAAGCCGGTGAGAAACATGCCCACCACTATTAACAGGTCTATTTCTTTGGCCTTAACCTGCTTGGCTAGATCCCGATAATAATTCTGGAAGCCATTACTGTCGGTACTAAAATTGGTTTTAAAGAAGGCGTTGTAGTCGCCAATTGCCGCGTCTAAAAATTCTTTCGCGCTGCTTTTCAAGGCCGAGACATCGAAGGACTCATCGGCAATATCGCCAACGGCATCTTGCTCTTCATTGGCAGCGAATGAAAAAATCGTGGCTATTTTGAGTGGTTTGTTTTTATCTTTAAATAAAGGCTCAGCCTGTAGTTTGTTGAGAGATTCATAATAAAACTTAGCGGCCTCTACACTGCTAACGGCGAACATGGCGTTAAAACCCTTGGCGTTTAGGTGTAAACGATGGGTTTTTTGGCGGTAAGTGTTGAGGATGTATTGGGATATTTCGCGGATACGCTCTGGGTGAAGCAGGGCTTCTCTATTCTCTGCCGCTGACAGCTTTTTCTCATCGCGCTCGCTTTCTATGGCCTTAAACTGAGGGCGCACATCATTGTAATCAACTTTAAATTTAAGCACCTTTTCATCGCGAATGGCATCCGTAATCACATAAGAATGCAATTCACGGCCAAACACGCTGGCTGTGGTTTCAGCCCCCAATGCGTTTTGCGGGAAAATAGGCGTACCCGTAAAGCCAAATTGGTAGAACCGCTTAAATTTCTTCCGTAGGTTCTTCTGTGCTTCTCCAAACTGGCTGCGGTGGCATTCGTCAAAAATAAATACCACTTGTTTGTTATAAGTAGGCAAGTCGCCTTCACTTTTCATCAGGTTGTTAAGCTTTTGAATTGTGGTAACTATAATTTTATTGTCGTCTTTATCTAGGTTGCGCTTGAGCCCTGCAGTGCTGTCGGAACCATTTACGCTATCCGGCGAAAAACGCTGGTATTCCCGCATGGTTTGGTAGTCCAAATCTTTGCGGTCCACCACAAAAAATACTTTATCGATAAATGGCAGTTCAGTAGCCAAGCGCGCCGCTTTAAAACTGGTGAGGGTTTTACCAGAGCCGGTGGTATGCCAAATAAAGCCACCGCTTTCTGGCTTGCTCCAGTTTTTCGCCTCATAAGAGCTTTTGATCTTCCACATAATGCGTTCAGTGGCGGCGATCTGATAGGGGCGCATAACTAATAGCGTATTGCTCACATCAAATACTGAATAATGCAGCAACACGTTCAGCAGCGTATGTTTTTGGAAAAATGTGACGGTAAAATCTTTTAGATCCTTGATTAAATTGTTATCGGCCTGCGCCCAATTCATGGTGAAGTCGAAGCTGTTTTTATTGCGCGCCGTGGTATTGGCAAAATAACGGCTATCGGTGCCGTTAGAGATTACAAACAACTGCAAATATTTATACAGCGACTGCTCGCTATTAAAACTCTCTTTACTGTAGCGGTGCACCTGGTTGAAGGCTTCGCGAATGGCTACGCCACGCTTTTTCAATTCGATTTGAACCAAAGGCAAGCCATTCACCAGAATGGTTACATCGTAACGATTTGCGTGGCTGCCCTTTTGTTCAAACTGCTTTATGACCTGTACTTTGTTGCGGGCGATGTTTTTCTTATCAAACAGATAGATGTTTTTAATGCGACCGTCATCAAACACAAAATCGTGGATATAGTCGTCGTGAACTTTTCGGGTTTTATCAATAATATTATCGCTGGGATTATCTAAATAGGTTTCAACAAACCGTTGCCATTCACCGTCTAAAAATTCCACACCGTTTAGCGCCTGCAATTGCACCCGAACATTAGCCAGCATAGTGGCGGCGTTATTCACGCTGGGCAGGTATTCATAGCCTTGGTTTTGCAAATCCTGAATAAATTCGCGCTCCAAATCACCTTCGCTCTGGTAGCTTTCTTTAACTTCCCATTCTCTTTTGTATTTATCCAGAACAATAAAGTTATTGGATTCGGCAATGGTTTTGTAATCGGTCATTGGTTTGATTCCAAGTATCCATTTATATAGGGACAATTTGACCCTTTGTAGGTCGCATTTTTAGTTTCAGCGAGTTGGTGATGCTAAGTGCACCACTATGTTCCGGTTGCTCTTTTCTGCAACTATTCGGTAAGTCGTCTTTCAATATGGCTTCTCTTTGTAATTCTTTCGCTTACCTGTAGTGCAAAGAGACATAATGTATTGATATCTATATGTTTTTTGAAAGCTCTCTTTGTAAGTCTCTAAGTTCTCTTTGCAAGCTGCCAGCACGGTGCTGTATCGGAACCGGTATTCGCTATGACCTTCTTACGGCGCAGCTTAGTCAATAATGAGCTGATTTTGATCGATTTTTGCTTTTCTGTGAGGGCATCACTCAACTTATCCATTAACAACCTGTTGATCTCGGCACGGTCTGCTTGGCCGAACCGCTCAAGGTAGTCTGTCAGCAATTTAGCGTAAAACTCATCATCTTGGGCGCGGGTACGTATGTAGTCCACTTTACTAGCGGTAGCATCGGCAACTAGGGCAGACACATGAAAGTTCGGTTTACGCCCCTCAATCAACCCTGCTTTGCGTAAGCGAGCAGCAGCTTCGTCTGGGATGCTGAGCTTTTTCTGTACGCGGTCAAGCGCCAATACGTCAATCAGCGGCAAATCTGTCTTTTGAATCAACATACGGCTATAGGCTGGATCAACAACACCGCCATACAGGGTCATCTTTACAGCATTGGGCTGGCTAAGGTCGTAATCCGGTAAGGGGAAATAACGCTTAACCTGACCTCGGTAAATCAAGTGAATACCATAGCCCATGGTGTCGATCATGTTCAGTTCGGCCATTGCCTGAGTCATGAATGGGTGCGATACCGGCGTGGAGTTTTATCCCCCTGAATGTATTCATTTGGTTGCCCCTCAAAAAAGCTACCTTCATTCTCAAAGAGAAGCCGGTCGGGCTGTTCAGTTACCACTACTCGGCCATTACGAGCATAGTCCTGATGCGCGATACAATTGTGCAGCGCTTCCAGCACTATTTTCTGGTTGTATTTGGAAACCTCAATAGGGATCAATTCATCTTGCGGCAAAATGCGCAGCTGAATATTGCGAATGCGTTGGTAAAGCAGTGTAGTGCTCAGTAAGAAGGGTGGGCCAAAGTGCTCATAAGCACGTTCTTGTCCTTCTAATTTCCATGTTAGCTGCGCGGGGTGCGGCAATAGAAAATAGGCTGACTCCGCCTTACCTAATAATAACAGCGCAGTTCGAGTTAATTGTCCGCTTTGGGTGAGGCGTGCGCGATCCAAAAAAGTTGTTAATGGCCATTTCATCACGTCATCGGCTGCAAAGCGGTTAGCGTATTTTTGTGCGAAAGATTCGCGCGCTTTGCTTACTGCCGTTTCATCAAGATCAGCGGTGGTCGCGCTCGTAATAATTTGTGCCGTCCAATCTTGTTGTAGTGTTTGCTGGCGAATTTCGTCGAGTTTATCTAACCCCAATGGGGCGCGGCTCTCACCAGCGCGAGCGTAGTAATGACCTTTCCACGCAATGGGAATGCCTCGTGGTGCGGCGGGAATTTCAAATAAAACCACGCGCCCTTGTGGGTGATTCAATGCATGAATTTCGCGTAAGGTAATACTTGGCTCAGTCGCTTGGGCGATTTGGTTTTTTAAACTATGCAAGCGCTCCATGTCAATTCGGTAATCGCTACCCACCACAGTACGGGTTTTGTTATTAACCCCGAATACCAACCAAGCGCGCTCTGCATTGCGCAAATTGGCTTCATTAGTGAGTGCAGAAAAATACTCACCAATTTTATCAGTATTGTAATCATTACCTGCTTGCTTGAACTCCACCACTTCGTTTTCCCAGGTGGCGATTAATTCCTTAAGCAGGTTATTTAATTCTGCCGGGGTCATGCGTTAATCCTCAAGTTCATGTCTTCTGCACAGTTAATTCAACACCAGGTATTTTATGGGGTTTAATTGTTGTTTTGTGCGGCCTGTTGCCAATATCCGTAATTATTTTTCAAGTGCTCAAGCAGTAATTTGACAGTCGCTTTCTCAGCTGGTGTTGGCTCGGCAACGGTTTCATGGGATAGCGTGCTGTGGCTGGTAAAATTGATAATTCTGCTCAGGTAGAGCTGTTTATCATCCGGCAACAGTTCCGACCACTGTGGGTAACCGAGAAAACTGGCGGTTTTCTCGTAAAGATTGCGCAGTAAGGTAAAGTGATATTTTTCAACCTTGTTTTCAGCAATGGCCTGTTCGATGGTGTGCTTTAAATACAGATGGTAGGAAAAACTTTTGTTGGAATCACCTTGTTTATCAATCAACGCAAAGGTGCCATCGTCAAAACGCTCCAATAAAAAGCAGGCCTTAGGTTTCAACTCGTTATACAGCACGTTATAAAACAAGGGGCTGTGGGTTGTGATGATGAATTTCAAGTCGGATTGGCTGGATTTAATTAGGCTCGCCAAGTTAACGGCCAATTCAATTAAATGGTTCTCGTCCAGCGAGCTGACCGGGTCATCAATAAACACATATTCCAACTGATCAAAATCATTGGTTTCCCGCTCAGTCGGGTCTGGGATATTGAGGATGCTGACGACTTGTTCAAGCAATGTATAAAAAATACTCCAGATAAAATTACTTTCCTCGCCCTTGGAAATTTTCATATTTCCTGAATGCACGTTATCACCGCGCTCCAGAGAGAAAGTCACCTCTGAAAAGGCTTTGACTGTGGTCTTTTTCTGGCCCTTGTCTTCGACTGCATATTCTTCGTTAAACCTGGGCGTTAACTTGGCACTGGCGTAGCGCTGGAAGTTTGCAATGATATTGCGATCCTGGCCCTGGTCTTGCAAAATCCAATCGGTAAAGGTATTGGGTTGAATTTTCAGTTTTGGCTCAGCATCAGTGTTTAAGTCGTTGTCCCAATAAAATAGGTCCTCGGTTAACGCGTTGTAATAAAGTATTTTTTGTCGTGCCGATGACAATTCTTCTGCCTCGCCGTCAATTTTCGGGGCGATAAGCTGTTTAAATTCGCGGGATAAGCGGGTTTTGCCGGTGCCATTAAAGGCATAGATAAGTTGAACCTTCGGAACCTGATTAATTATCTCAACTTCAGTCGTTTTTTTATTCTTAACTTTTCTTGGGGCGCTCAATTGCTGAGCGATTTCCGTTAATGTCTTGCTCATATTATGCTCCTGGTCTTACCGCACATGTCATCCTGCACAAGGTCGCAGGGCGCGGAATCCATGCCGCCGTTGTTATGGATGCTGCGACTTCGCGCAGCATGACGGTATAGAGTTATCAACCGGCTACCTCTGAATTCAGCTTTGGGAAACTCAACAATAAATCGCGGTAATATTCGTATTGTTTTTGGCGTAGTTTGATTTCTCGGGGTAATCCTTCGGTGATTGAGTTGGTTAATGCATCGAAATTATCCAAAATGATGACGATTCGCTTTTGTTTGTTGATTGGCGGAAGCGGAATTTCCAGCTTGGCCAAATCTGACTTGTTAACCGCTGGTACGCCACCCTCTTTTTTTAGCGCTAGCAATAATTCGCTTTTAGATTGAAGAAAATAAAAAAGATACTTGTTGATTAAAACATCCTCTTTCAAGGATCTCATTTTGTAGCATAAAGGGCCCAGCCAAAATGGTTTCTTTTGGTATCCAACAAAACCAATCCCGCCCTGACCTCGAGAGGGTGTCGTAACCGTATCGCCCTCGCAATTACTACCTGCGGCATATCCAGACCTGGTTGTTCCCGCATTGATATAATCAAACTCCGATGCTTTTTCCAAAATTTCAGGGGGCTTTTGACCTGTATTGATTTCAGAAATTTCTCCCAACATTTTCCACTCCACTTCCCCCTCTTCAAAACTCAATAACCTATCCCGATAGTAGTTATATTGTTTTTTACGGGCGGTAAGCTCGGCGGTAAGCTCGGCGGTGTGGGCGGTAAATGCGTCCAAAATGCGGACGATTTCGGCCTGGATTTCGAGGGATTTTTTTGGGTTTTGTGGGCAGGGGATGGGGATTTGAATGCTGTTTAAATTCTTTTGATTTAATTTTGGTTGCGCAGCACCAGAGATGTATGGAGTCAAATCAATACTGTTGAGGTAAATATCTACGAATCTACGTTCAACGTAAGTGTTGAACCTTAATATATGCGCATGATTATTTACCCAGCTTTTACCACTTATGCTGAATGCAATGGGCGTATTCCTAGCGACCAAATTTGCACCATCTTCAGAAACCAGTAAAAAATCACCATCAAAAATATAGTGTTTTACATAGTCAACAATGCCCGATGCTCCGTAATATGGGATTTCACCTGGCTCTCTCAAACCACTAGTTATCGGCTTTCGCATTGAATCAAGGTTTTCTGCTAGCCCCCCCAAAACCTTCCACTCCACCTCAACCCCATCCAACATTTTTTCCATAAAACTTAAATTATTCATTATTGTTCTCGCTGACTTTTGTATTTGGATCCTGCGACTTCGCGCAGGATGACGAGTGAGGTGCGGAGGATGACGAGCGAGGTGCGCAGGATGAGGCGTGACGGGCGAAGGGCGGCGAATGAGCTGCGACGGACGGCGCGAGAGGGGCGCAAGATGACCGCTCGTTTTCCGTCACCCTGCGCGTAGTCGCAGGGTCTATCCAACTCTCGGCAAGATCATCCCAATTCGGATTTGTTTTTTCTATCAAATCAATTTTCCACTGTCGATTGCGATTTTTTATTTTCTTCTCCAGGCTAATCGCTGCCTGAATATCTTCGCCCTGCGCAAACCAGACTAAGCGGGTGACATCGTATTTATCCGTAAATCCTTCCAAAAGATGATACTTGTGCTCATACATGCGGCGCTCCAGGTTATTGGTAACGCCCGTGTACAAAGTGCCGTTTTTCTTGCTCGCTAGTATGTAAACAAAGGCTGTTTTTGACATTATGCAGCCTCGCGGATGGATCCTGCGACTTCGCGCAGGATGACATTAGGGTTGCACAGAATGACGGGTGAGCTGCGTAGAGTGACGGATGAACAGCGCAAAATGACAGATGAGTTCAAAGTGACCTCTCGTTTTCTGTCACCCTGCGCGGACTCGCAGGGTCTATTTTGGGGTTTGAGCATCTTGTGCCCTTGCACAGGATTAAACGCGCAGAATGGCTGCTTAACACGATTATCACTTTGCATGAAAAGCAGATCACGCGACCAGTTGTTTTCAATGGCTTTTGCGGCGTACCAGCGGCGCGCCTCTTGGCTGGGCAACTTGTCTAGCAGCGCCAACTGGTGATACCAGGGCAATTGTGCAAGTACCGCTTGCACAAATTCGGCATCGGGCCAGGCTTGAGCGAAGGCGCGCATGTATTTGAGATTGCGTGGCGAAAACCCTTTCATATCGGGGAAGGCGGTGCGCAAGTCGTGGGCGAGGTGATCAATGACCTTTGCGCCCCAGCCTTGAGCCGCTTGCCGGTCTAAAATATCCCGCCCGATCTGCCAGTAGAGTGCAATTAATTCTTGGTTTACCGCCAGTGTTGCACGCTGCTGGGCTTGGTGAATTTTGTTTTTTAACTCGGCCAGCCAAGTGGCATAACCTTCAGGTGGCTGCGTCAGCGCTATGGGTTTCTCGCTCATGCTTCTTCACCTTCAATTTGCGCCACTATGGCATCTATCTCTTTGCGCAACTGGTCGATTTTGGCAACGGTAATTTTAAGTTCGGCATTAAGTTGGCTAATCTCCACAATTTCGCGGTTATCCTTTGCTTCTACATAACTGCTTACTGAGAGGTTGTAGTCTTTTTCTTTGGCGACTTCTTCATAGGGCACTGATCGCGCGAAATGATCTTTATTCTCTTTGCTATCGAACACCTGCATAATTTTTTCAATATGTTCCTCCGTGAGAATATTGTTATTGGTTTCCTTTTTAAACAAACCGCTAGCATCAATAAACTGAGTGTCAGTGTCCGTTTTATGTTTAGAGAGCACCAGAATAGTTACCGCGATGGTGGTGCCAAAAAATAAGTTGGGCGCTAGGGAAATTACAGTTTCTACATAATTGTTATCCACCAAATATTGGCGGATTTTTTGCTCCGCGCCGCCACGGTAAAAAATACCGGGGAAGCAAACAATGGCAGCGCGGCCTTTGCTGGACAAATAACTCAGAGCATGCAATACAAACGCAAAATCCGCTTTGGATTTAGGCGCGAGCACACCGGCTGGGGCAAAACGGTCGTCGTTAATGAGGGTTGGGTCGTCGCTGCCGATCCATTTCACCGAGTAAGGTGGATTGGACACAATGGCATCAAAGGGTTTGTCATCACCAAAATGGGGTTGGCGCAGGGTGTCGCCCAGTTGCATATTAAATTTGTCGTAATTGATGTTATGCAAAAACATATTCATACGGGCAAGGTTATAGGTGGTGTGGTTTAATTCTTGGCCAAAAAAACCTTCTTCAATTTTATGCTCATCAAACTGTTTTTTAGCTTGTAACAATAAAGAGCCGGAACCACAGGCCGGGTCGTAAATTTTATTTACACTGGTTTGGCCGTGCATGGCGAGCTGGGCGATGAGTTTGGATACATGCTGCGGGGTAAAAAATTCACCGCCGGATTTGCCGGCGTTGGCGGCGTAGTTGGAGATTAAGAATTCGTAAGCGTCACCGAAAAGGTCGATATGGGAGGCATCAGGCTTTTCATAAAAATTATGGCCAAAATCCAAACCTGCCACGCCTTTGAGTACTGCCGCCAAGCGGAAGTTTTTGTCTTTTACCGTATTACCTAAGCGGTTGCTGGTGGTATCAAAATCGGCAAATAGGCCTTTAATATCCTGCTCTGAGGGGTACCCATTCGCCGAACTTTCAATGGCGGAGAAAATAGCGGCTAAATCGGTATTTAGGCTTTCATTGGTATGAGCATTGGCGGCGACTTTGGCGAACAATTGGCTGGGGTAAATAAAGTAGCCTTTGGTTTTTGTTGCATCGTCTTTAATTTCCGGGGGGATTACGCTGTCGGGCAACTCGGCGTAGTTAACACTCTCGTCACCAGCTTCAATATAGAGGGCAAAGTTTTCGCTAATAAAGCGGTAAAACAGGGTGCCCAGTACATATTGTTTAAAGTCCCAGCCATCGACGGCGCCGCGTACATCGTTAGCAATCGCCCATATCTGGCGTTGCAGGGCGGCGCGTTGTTGTGAGCTTGTCATGTTTGATCCTGCGTTAATTTGTTTACTAGGTTTTGTTGAGGCACTTAATGTTTGGTCGACTGCCTGTGTAGCCAACTCTGATTTTAATTATCTCTAATTTGGCAAGTCACTTATAAAACATTTAGACCGTTGACCCAACCTTAGCCATTGCATTGTCCCCGGTGAATGTCTTTGAATTACGTGCAATTGGATCTGCTTATTATGGTAATCGCTGTAATTAATACCGTCGTCGCGCAATACATCGCAAAGGTTCCAGAGTTTTTGCACTATGTCGGTCATTAAATTTATCCGGTGAAAAGATCAAATAGTGCTTGGTTAATGTAGTAGTTGGTGCGGCCGAGTTTTTCTTTTTTTAATAGGCCCATGCCTACTAACAACTCTAAGTGTTTGGTGGCGGTAAGGCGGGTGACATTTAAGTCTTCCATAACAAATTCGATTTTGGTGTAGGGGTGGTTAAATAGGTTATTGAGCAGTTCGTGGCGGTAGATTTTAGGCTGCTGAGCGCGAATGGTATTTTTAAAGGCTTCCATTAAGGCTTTAATCTGCTCGATTAACAGTTTGCTTTGCTGGGCGGTTGTTGAAACTCCTTGCACTATATACAGCAGCCAAGTTTCCCAATTGCCGCTAGTGCGCGCATTTTGTAATTCCGCGTAGTAGGTGGCTTTGTTTTGCGTGATATAACGGCTGAGATACAACACCGGCAAATCTAAAAGACCCTGCGCTACTAGGTAGAGAATATTGAGTATGCGACCGGTACGGCCATTGCCGTCGTAGAAGGGGTTAATACTTTCAAATTGATAGTGAATGAGGGCCATTTTTACTAGTGGGTCTGCATTACAGATAGCGCTGTCGTTGGTGTAGGCCAGTAGGTGATTTAATAGAGTGAGTATTTCATCTGGGTGTTGGGGCGGCGTATAAATGATTTCCCCTGTCTGCTGGTTTTTGAGTGCGGTGCCGGGCAGCTTGCGTAGGCCGGCTCGATTGGATTCGATAATTTGTTGAACCTCAATAAGGTCATCCAAGCGAATTATTTTGCTATTGCGTACGCGTTCAAAACCGAACTTGAGGGCGGCGACGTAATTGCGCACCTCTTTGGCGGCAGCGTTGCTATAGGATTCGATGTTGAGCTCTTCTTTATAGAGGGCATCCTGGGTGGTGATGATATTTTCAATCGCCGAGCTGTCTTTGGCTTCTTGTAACGCCAGGGTGTTGATCAGAATGGCCTCATTGGGGATGCTAGCGGCGCTGCCTTTGAGTTCGGCTAGGTGACGGTGGGCCTCGGCGCACAGCTTCAGCACCGCGCGTGTCTCCCAGGTTTCTATGTGAGGAAGGGGTAAGCCCACTGAGGTATTTTCCATGCGGCGTGCCTGTATGTATAAAAAGCTGGGCTATTTTATACATATCAACAGTGGTATGTATAAAAAATTACTAAATTTATACATGTTATTGGACTTGAGTATAAAAATTTTAAAAATTCATACCTGGGCCGAGTGGTCCCCTTGTCTCGGCTCGAGCCCGTAGCGTGGATGCAGCGTTAGAGTAATTCTGGGCTTACGCATTCCCCGGATTGCGCTGCGCTGCATCCGGGCCTACTCAGCAGGGGAAATATTAATTCTCGTTTCAGGTTTCCCTGCTCTGAGTGGGAACGAAAAAATCCGGGGGCGCAGGTATCAACTCGGATTAGGCTGCGCTGCATCCAACCTACGCAAATACACATCGTTTAGCCGCTGCGCTGGTTTAATAGTGCGCCTTGCTTTGCTTACAAATCATTCATAGAATCGACGCCCGGACAAATATCGGTAAATAATCAGGAGATGCAGCATGCAAGAAGTAAAAATTTTGGCGTCGGTTGGCGAGAACGCAAAGAATAATAAACAGGACGTAATAGAGATACAAAAGGCATTGAACAAGATTATTGAGCACAATGTTTTAGTTCCGCTTGCAACGTTAAAAGAGGATGGTATTGCAGGGTCAAGTACCAAAACTGCGATTCGACAATTTCAGCGCGTGTCAGTCGGTGCGGCCTCTCCAGATGGACGAATAGATGTTGGCGGGCGGACAATTAAGAAAATAAATGCCGTATTGGCGACCTGTGCAAAGTAAAAAAACAAACCGGCTCCACATCCTCTCGCTGGTCTTTAAGTGATGGTGTTGACGCGTTACTTTCGGACGTTTTTCGGGCTTTCAATAATATCCAACAAAATGTTCTAGCCGGAGTTGTACTGCATAAAACGCAGGCGCTCAATGTGAGTCCGACAACCAATAAGAATCTTGGCACTTTATCTAAAGCTGATTTTGTTAGTCAGGTATTTGCTAGTGCGAAAATTGAAGAGACGAAATCCAAAATTCCAGCAGCGGTGACTACTGCGCAGGCAATTTTAGAAACGGGTTTTGGCAAATCCGTGCCTACCGATTTATATACTAAGCAGTACAGTTATAATTTGTTCGGCGTTAAAGGTGTAGGGCCTGCGGGATTTGTCTCAGTCTACACTCATGAAGTAATCAATGACGTTAGAATCAAAATAATTGCTAAATTTGAGGCATACCACAATTTTGAGGGATCAATCGCCGGTAGAACCGCATTCCTGAAAAGAAATCAACGGTATGCAGTTCTTTTTGAATCGACAGATCCGATTGTCTGGGCAGAAGGTTTGCAAAAGCAACGATATGCCACCGATCCAAATTACGCCAAAACATTAATCAGTATAATGAAATCTTGGAAGCTAATATGAAACTAGTCCCAATTGTAATTATATTTGCATCGTTATTTACGGGCGCTTGCAATGCGGAACCACCAAGCAAGCCAGCAACTAGCAAACCGACAGAGGCCACTTCAGTTTCGGCATCGAGTATAAAACCGGTTGATCAGGCGGTAATAGAATCTGCGCTGGGTGATTTTTCGAAGGCTATAGCAACAAAAGATACAAAACTTTTTGTAGCGACTACCAATTCGAAATCAGTGTATTTAGTGCGCAAATTCGCTTCAGGAACGCTCGGTGGTCGCGGTTCAGAACTCAGTGCTGAATATGAGCCTAGCTCAATTGCAAAAGATATGTCTTATGCCGTAAAAAATCAGTTGTCATTTGAGCTGCCAACGGTCTTTGTTAGACAGCCAATAAAATCCTATGCCAGCCTGACACAATACCCGCTACCGCCAGAAGTTGATAATACCCATTACGATCAGTGGGCGCCTTTGTTGCTCAAGGCATTAACAAACAAGCCTGAAGCAGGCCCAGGGGATCCAGTAATTTTGAAATCGGCAAAATATTGGATTTATGCTGAGGCGCAAATTATTGACGGCGTTTTGGTAGGCAGTTTTGCGGCATTTGTAAATGAAAACAATAAGGCTTCCCTTGCTGCTATTGTGATGTTTTTGTAGGGCAGAATTGACAAGAGGCTACAAGCTAGTATGACGCTGCGTAATCTGTTTTATGTATTACCCCGATTACGCTTGCGCTACACCCCGGCTACACAATACGCAGTGTTTGTTAAAAATAATTACAGCGCAGAAAATTAAGCGAGAATTTAAATTAGCCGCCAACGCGCCCTTGCATATCCATATGCAGCTGATAAGTCATCACACTTAAAAACGCCACCAAGCCTAAATACAACACGCCGTAATTAATGCGATCGTTAAAGCTTGCTTGATAATAGCCTTCCGGGTGCATTGGGTTTTTGTCCGGCCAAATAGCTTGTTTAATCTGCGGGTAGGCGAGCAAGCCGATTAATATCAGCATTGGGCTGTGGCTGTAAAAAAATAAACCGATTAATAATGGCACACCTAGTAGCCAAACTTTAGGGGAGATAATAGCGGTGATGCGGCCGCCGTCGAGCGGCGAGAGGGGGATTAAATTAAATAGGTTTAACATGCAGCCGGAATAGGCTAGCGCCATTAATAAATCGCTGCCTTGCATTTTGGCTAAATAATAACAGGCCATAGCGCCGATTGTGCCGGTGACCGGGCCTGCAAAACCTATATAAGCTTCGGTTTCTACATTCATCGGTTGTTCTTTTAATTGAATCCAGGCGCCTACAAACGGAATAAAAGTGGGAGCGCCTACATTTAAACCGCGTTGGCGTGCGGCAAAATAATGCCCCATTTCGTGCACTAAAATTAATAACACAAAACCTACTGCATAGGCCCAGCCGAAAATAAACGAATAGGTAATCATCGACAGCAGCATAGTGCCGCAGGTGAGGGCTATTTTGCCTAGTTTACCGGCGGCGAATAGCCCGGCTAATAATTTTATCACGGGGTATTTCTCTATTAATTAAGGTGAGAGCTTATTTTGATTTACGGCCAAATAGTTTCATCACCGCTCCGCCGAGGGCGATTACGCCAATAATAATGACTTTTTTAAAGGCAATAAAAAGTGCAGCAATTTTAGCGAACAGGCCTAATTTAGCAGCTACGCCACCTGCAACTAACGCAGCTAATCCGTATTCGGCTACGTGGTCAGTTTTTTCGTCAAAATCTTCGTAGCGGTTACCTTTAGAAAATTCAGTAGCAGCTAATAACGCAGGCATTTCTCGGCGAATAATCGGCATTTCACTCATGCTGGCCACAGCGTTTAATACCAATACACCTTTGCGGCCAAGTACGCGGATATTGTAATTAAGGGAATTAGCTTCGGCGTTATCGGTGGCGAATTCTTTTGCCCAATAAAATTTGTGCGTGGTTTTTTCATAATGCGGAGTTTCAGCCCAGCCGATTAATTTCATTGAGCCATACCCTTCTTTCACCCGCTCTTTATTGGCTTCTTCGTTATCTGCTTGCATGTCTTTTAGCAGGTCCGTGTAGTTAATCTCATCGGCATCTGCATCACTAACGTGGCCGTCTTCGTCATAGGTAATTACCACGCCCCAGCCGCTTTTATCCAGCGGGTTAACATCGCTGGGGATGACCATGCCGAGGGTTTTATTACCCGGCGGATTGCCCCATCCCTCCACCAATAAACGCTCGGTTGCCGCAGGGGTTAGGTATTTAAATTTTTCGGACAGGTTGAGTGAAGCTATGCCGCCGGGCAAGTTCACTGTACCGGTTTGAGGGCTTAACGCGGCGAGAAATTCGCTGCTGGATAGATCATCAGCAGCGACGGCATCTTCAGCGCGGCTCAGGGTTGCGTACAGGCTGGTGAGCAATAGGGAAAGGGTGAAAATGACGTGCTTCATTGTGGGCTCCGTGTAAAAACAACTACCCAAAGCAGCAATGTGCACCGGGCTAGGTATAAGGGATTAGGGGTATGGCGTGTCACCTTAGCGGAATTCGCGCATGAATTTAAAGTGCCAGCGGTCGATCCGCAGCGGGGCTTAGGTGAGGTGCGAACTTCATCGCAGATGGGGGCTTAGCCTGTTGCGGCTACTAATACGTCACTGAAGCTAACGTCATCAATAAAATTGATCGTTAAATTCTGGCCAAAAATGCTTAAGGCGCGTACAAAGCGCCCCGGTCTAATTTTTATGAGTAATGTGTAATGCATCTGTCGGTAACCGAATTATATTTAATTGCCATGTGCCTGATATTTTCAGTGCCCTATTTAATTTGGCGTTTAGGCCGTACGGATTATTGGGCGCCGTTAGTGGTGGTGCAAATAATTTCCGGCATTTTATTGGGGCCGGGCGTGATGGGTGCGTGGCAGCCTGAGTATTATCAATTTGTGTTTACGCCGGATGTAATTAAGTGTTTAAACGGTGTGGCCTGGTGGGCCGTGATGATATTTGTATGGATTGCCGGTATTGAATTGGATTTGAAAAAGGCCTGGACGTACCGCAGAGAGAGCGGAATTACCGCAAGCCTTGCTTTGGGTATGCCGCTTTTATTTGGCTGTGCTGTGGGTTATGGGTTAATTAATTTTGACGGCTGGATGGGCGTAAAAGCGCTAACCTGGCAATTTGTATTGGGCGTAGGCATGGCTTGCGCGGTAACTGCGTTACCAATTCTGATTTTATTAATGGAAAAACTGGATATTTTGCGCGCACCGATTGGCCAGCGTATTTTGCGTTATGCAAGCCTCGATGACATTGCCATTTGGGGCGTATTAGCTGTTATTTTGATGGATTGGGAGCGGGTGGGCCGCCAGGTGGGCTTTTTAATTGCTTTTGCCGTAGCGGCATTTTTGTTCCGCAAATTAATGAGCGCCATTAGTGAAAAAGACCGTTGGTTTGCGGGCATTATTTGGTTGGCTCTTTGCGGTTTAGGTGCGGACTGGTCGGGCCTGCATTTTATGGTTGGGGCGTTTTTAGCCGGTGCCGTAATGGATGCGGATTGGTTTAACCAAGAACATATGGATTTATTGCGCCATCATTTATTGCTCACGGTAATGCCAGTATTTTTCTTAAGTACAGGCCTGCGCACGAACTGGGATGTAGGCGGTATGGCGGTATTTGGAGTTGCGGCAATTATGTTAGTGGCGTCAATTGCCGGCAAATTAGCCGGTGTGCATATAGCGGGTAAATGGCTGCGCTGGGCGCCGGGGGAAGCGTCATTGATCGGTTGGTTATTGCAAACCAAAGCACTGATTATGATTATTTTTGCCAATGTCTTATTGGACAAACAAATAATTACCAATGAAACATTTACCGCGCTTTTATTAATGGCCGTGGGCAGCACGATGCTTACGACGCCGATTGTTGCACCTAAGTTAAAGCGGTTAGCTTCATTGCTTGGGAAAGAAACATAATGAACCTCTGAAAAATTACCTCACTCGCTCTGGCGTCGTTGAATTTACCAAAAATGCTCATTTACTACGTGTAAAATCCGTTTTTTTGGTAAATTCGCCTCTCCAGCGCTTCGCCCCTTACATCTTTCGGAGGTTCCCTAGGCTCAACAGTTACGAAATAGCAAGAGCATCTCTGCAATTATTTTAGTAATGCCCGTTTTTCTATTTGCCGATTGCAGCTATTTTTGCCTAGTTTTTCTGTGTGTTCCTAGCGCGTATCGTTTGGCTGTTATCGTTTTGGAAAATTCAGCTTTTGTATTTGCTAATTTTAAGAATGTGAGAGGTGTTTTTAATAAAAACGCAGTAGCAGATTTAGTATTTTTTAAAATTTGTAGCCTATTTTCCAGTTGTATTGAGCAAAGATCTCGCGTTAGCCTGGACGTCAAGTAAGGCTGGTGTTGAATTTTTGCACGTCTGCACTTTACTCGAGCTTATATATGACTACTCAAATAAAAAAAATTGTCATCGCTGGTGGCGGAACGGCGGGGTGGATTGCCGCTGCGACTTTGTCATCTCAATTGGGGCCCGTGCTTGATATTTGCTTGGTGGAATCGGACGAGATAAGCACTGTAGGTGTCGGTGAGGCGACGGTTCCACCGTTACAAGCATTTCACAATTTTATCGGTGTTGATGAGCGGGAGTTTTTGAAAGCCAGCCACGGCACGATTAAACTGGGAATTAGTTTTGAAAATTGGGCTCGCTTAGGAGACCGTTATATTCATTCCTTTGGTACGACGGGCAAAGGGCATTGGGCCGCAGGTTTTCACCATTTTTGGTTGAAAGCGCGCAAGTTAGGGTCAGAGTTTGAATTTGGCGATTTTTGTCTGGAATTGCAAGCGGCTAAAGAAGGCCGGTTTGCCATGACGGAAAATCCACCGGTTAATTTTGCCTACCATTTTAACGCTTCGTTGTATGCGAAATTTTTAAGAAATTTCAGTTGCGCACGAGGTGTAAAACGCATCGAAGGAAAAATTACCAGCGTTACCACAAATGAAGAAAACGGCTTTATTAAAAGCCTCGTACTGGCTTCAGGAGAAGTAGTTGAAGGCGATTTATTTATCGATTGTACTGGATTTCGGGGTTTATTGATCGAGCAAACATTACATACCGGCTACGAAGATTGGTCCCAGTGGCTAATTAATGATAGTGCTATCGCGGCGCAAACTACGAACCCTGGGCCAATATTTCCTTATACCCGTGCCGTTGCTCATCAGTGCGGCTGGCAATGGCATATTCCGCTGCAAAGCCGCATCGGCACGGGGCTAGTTTATTCAAGTAAATATATTTCGGATGAAGATGCACGCAAAACATTTATTGATAATTTGCCGGGCGAATTAATTAACGAGCCGCATGTACTTAAATTTAAGGCCGGACGCCGTTTGAAAGCCTGGAATAAGAATTGTGTTGCGATGGGTTTATCCAGTGGATTTATCGAGCCACTTGAATCTACCAGTATTCATTTAATTATGGCTTATGCGATGCGATTTCTGCAGTTTTTCCCAATTAATGGATTTAACGAGGCCAATGTTGAGGAATATAACCAGCAGTGTAAGCATGAAATCGAATCCATTCGCGATTTTGTTGTGCTGCATTACAAGGCTACTGAGCGAGACGATACGGCTTACTGGCGCTACTGTCGCGATATGGACGCACCGAAAACCCTGGCACACCGCATAAAATTATTTGCTGAAAATGCAATGGCTTTTAAGACGACAAGAGAGCTTTTCCTCGTGGATTCTTGGACACAAGTTATGTTGGGGCAGCGTGTTATCCCTAGCGTTTATCATCCTATAGTGGATGTTTTAGTGAGCGACGAAGAACTGCTCAAAGGTATGCGTCATTATTCTGAAAATACCAAAAAAGCAGCCGCACAATTACCTACGCATGAAGAGTTTTTGCGGCAATATTGCCCGGCAGATATTTAATGGGTTAAAGGCCGTGTAAGCTGCAGATATACGTGTGCGCTTTTAAAAATACCGTACCAAAAAATAATTTTGACCCAACGAGTAGCCCGGATGTAGCAAAGCCTAATCCGGGTTTTATTTAAGCTCGCATGTAACATCCCGCTAATTAAGCGGTATTCCGAATGGATTATCCAAATTCAGCGCCCTATCCAAACTTTATATTCGTACAAAGGTAATAAACCCCGCGATTTTTGGCGGAGCAAAAGCCCACGCCTGATTTCCCTATTACGCTTATAGATTTTTTTAACTGCTGTTTAAATGTACAAGCTGTTAGGGTGATGACCAGTGGCGCTTAAGTTCATTCGCGTCTTCTCAAAACCCACAGCAAATCGGAAGCCTATTTATGCACGCAATTGATATCGGTATCGCCGAACCCCAACGCTTAGGTATAGCTGAAGCTTTAAGCCAATTATTGGCCGACTCGTACACGTTGTATTTGCAAACCCATAATTTTCATTGGAATGTGGTGGGCCCGCATTTTCGTGAATTCCATTTAATGTTTCAGGAGCAATATACGGAGCTGTCTATCGCCGTCGACGATATTGCCGAGCGCATTCGCGCGTTAGGTGTTGCTGCACCTGGTACCTATCAGGCGTTTTCGCGTTTGAGCAGCATTAAAGAAGTGGAAGGTGTTCCCAGCGCAGCTGAGATGGTGCAGTTACTCACGTTTGGCCACGAGCAGATAGTTAAAACCTGTCGCGCGGTGTTGAAATTATCTCAAGCGGCCGATGATGAATCGACTTCATCCTTAGCGTCTGACCGCATGCGCGTGCATGAAAAAACCGCTTGGATGCTGCGAGCAGTAGCCAGTTAGCAATTGATTTTAAGCGTGCGGTTTATGCGGCACAAAGTGGCCATTGTGCAAATCCACCTGTTGTTTCGCCCAGGCGGTAAATTCGCCCAGTGAACACAGATGGATACTGTAAAGGCCTTCACCCGCGACGATTTTGTAGATAACTTTGCGCCGCATAATTTTCGGTTCATCAACGTTGATGTCCAGCACCAAGCGCACAGCCCAGCTATCGCCCAGGGCACCATTGCTGTAATAACAGCCGGCAGCGATCGGCCCCACTATATGTTTGGTGGCTTGGGCGTGTTCGCAGGCTAAACGTACGAGCTGCTGTAAGTCATCTGGGCTTACGTCCACGAGTGTTTCGATCTGTGTAATCGCTGCCGCAAAATCTTCCTGGGAAAAACTAAACGGCAAGAGTGTTGTGGGTTTACTCAGCCAGGCATTTGGGTAGCGGCGCCAGTGGAACAGAGCGTTAAAGCTAACAGCGGCGACTAATATCAGCACCACATTCACTAAACATATCTGCCACACAAATGCCCAGCCAATTTCATGTATCTGCGCGCCGCCAATTACTGCCATCAGAGCCGTGGCGCCGCCGGGTGGGTGTAAACATCGCAAAAAATACATGGCGGTAATGGCCGCGCCCACGGCCAGGGCGGCGGTGTAATCAGTGTGCGAAAACTGTTGTACGGCTACGCCTATGATGGCGCTCACCAGGTGCCCGCCAAACACGGGCCAGGGTTGAGAGAGCGGTGCATGGGGTAGGGCAAATAACAAAACTGCCGAGGCACCCATTGAAGGCAAAATAAAAAGTGCCGCGTCGGGCAATAGCCATTGGGTGGCGCCAATGACCCAGGCCATTGCAAGCCCCGCACCCAGGCCCGAAAGCCATTTTTCTCTTTGCCCGCTTAGTATCCTCGCCCACGGAGAGAGCCTGGTTAACCGCTTCATCATTATAGCCGCACCAAAATAGCGCCAAAGGTACGCTGAAGCTTTAGGTGATTCAACCTTGCGGCTTGATCTCTTCCTTAAAACCTTTGTGCGGCAAATTGTGTTGCGCATGCTTAGCGCTGCTGAGCATAAGTCGTTTATCCTGAACACTTTAATTGCCTGAGGATTTAACATGCCCCGCCACCTAACATGGTTGTTGTTTTTTGCCCTTATAGCGCCGCGCAGCTGGGGGGCGGATGTGTTGCCGAATCTTTTAAAAGATTGGCAGGGCTGGGTGCTACACGATCAGGCCAAACAATTCTGCCCTGTGGCGAGCGATGGCGAACGCAAAGAGTGTATCTGGCCTGCTGAGCTCACTTTAGCGGTTAGCGCGCAGGGGGCAGAATTTAAACTCGCCGTTGATCTATTCGCCCCCGGTTGGGTGGATTTGCCCGGCGGACCGAACTTTTGGCCGCTAGACGTTAAAAACGCCGGGCAGTGGATTGCGGTACGCGAGGCGGAAGAGCGCCCGCAAGTGTATCTGCCCAGCGGCCGCCATCTGCTCACCGGCCGCTTTATTTGGTCGAGCTTGCCGCGCACGTTGAAGGTGCCAGAAGCGCTCGGCATAGTACGATTAAGCCTGGCAGGTAAAACGGTGGAGCAGCCGAGTTTAGAGTCCGCCGGACAATTGTGGCTGGCCGCGCAAGATTCCAGCGCAGAAGCTGAAAGCGACAGCTTAAGCCTTAAGGTGTACCGCAAACTGGACGATGGTATTCCCATGTTGTTGACCAGCCAATTAGAACTGGAAGTGACCGGCGCTGAGCGTGAGATGCTGTTGGGACCTTGGCTATTACCTGGTTTTACCGCCCGCTCGTTCACAAGCGAATTACCCGCCAAGCTCGAAGCTAACGGCCAGCTGCGTGTACAGGTAAAACCTGGCCGCTGGACACTAAGCCTTGTCGCCCATAGTCTCACCGCCAAACCGAGCCTTGTACTGCCCGCCGCCAGTGAAGACTGGCCAACTCAGGAGATTTGGAGTTTTGAAGCGGCGCCAAGTCTGCGCAGCGTACAAATTACTGGCGGCGCCAGTATCGATCCTTCGCAAACGACCTTGCCGCAGCAATGGCGCGCGCTGCCCGCTTATTTGGTGGATCAAGGCCAAACGTTGGTAGTAGAGGAATTGTTTAGAGGCAACCCGAACCCGCCGCAGGACGAACTGCGTCTGACGCGTAATTTATGGCTGGATTTCAGCGGTGCCGGCCTGACCTTTAGCGATCAGGTTACTGGCGCCCTTAATCAATCGGCCCGTTTGGATTTAGCCAAACCCTTTGAGCTGCTAAAAGCTGATGTCAACGGCAAGGCGCAGGTGGTAACGCAAGTGCAGCCAGATAGCGCCGGGGTGGAGTTGCGTGAGCGGAATTTAAAACTGGAGGCCCAGGGCCGTGTAGGTATGGCCAGGCAATTAGCTGTTTCCGCCTGGGGCTCGGATATGGCAAGCGTGAATTGGAGCCTAGCACTGCCACCTGGCTGGAGCCTGTTTTACGCCAGCGGTACGGACAGCGGCAGTGGCGTATGGTTAAGCCGCTGGGGGTTATTCGATATTTTCTCGGTGCTAATCATTGTGATTGCGCTGGGCAAAATTGTCCGGCCCTGGGTGGGATTATTGGCATTGGCTTGTCTGCTCGTCACCTATCAGCGCAGTGGCGCAGCGGTGTTTATCTGGTTGAATTTGGCGGCGGTTTTAGCCTTACTGCCTTGGGTGTCTGGTGGATTTTCCCGTTGGTTAAAGCGTTATGCGGCACTGAGTTTTGTCTCGCTGTTGATAATTTTGATCAGCTTTTCCGTAGCTCAAGTTCGGTTTGGTTTGTATCCGCAGTTGGAGCGTACGCACAATTCATCAACAGGACTAATGGATATTTTATTTGATGGCGGGTTAGCTTTTCGCAGAATGGAGCAAGCACCTATTGAGGACATGATGGCGCCCGCTGCCCCAGCTCCCTATGCGAGTTCCGAGATGGCCGAAGAGGTTATGGTTACAGGGGTTAGAGCGGAACCTAAAGTTGCACTACAACGCGCGGTTAAAAAAGATTACAGCCTGCCGCCGGCTTCTCAACAGATAGACCCGAGCCAACAAACCCAAACCGGCCCCGGCACGCCGCAGTGGAGTCATAACAGTGTGTACTTATCCTGGAGCGGCCCGGTCACAACTGACCAAACCACGCGTCTTTATTGGGTTCCACCATGGGTCAATCGCCCCGGCTATTTCCTGGCTGCTTTTTTACCCTGGGCTCTTGCTCTCGCTCTTTGGCAAGCTTCAGGCCTAATGCGCATTAATTTGCCTATTAAATTGTTCGGCCGCGCCCTCGGTATTTTTATAGTTAGTGCAGGTTTAGGCCTGATGCTACAGACGCCGGATGTCATGGCCGACGAGCCCAATGCTAAAGACTCAGCGCAAGGCCAGGAACCTAGCCCTGCGTTATTGGAGGAGCTGAAAACTCGCCTGCTGGCACCACCGATGTGCCTGCCTAATTGCGTGGCAATTGAATCGGTCAATCTGCAAGCCAAGGATGACACGCTGCGCCTGGAGCTGGTAATACACGCTTTGGCACCGAGCATTTATACATTGCCGGCCAATCAAACTAGCTGGTGGCCCCAAGCAGCAACGCTTAACGGTGAGCGTGCAAGCGTGCGTCAAACGAATGAAGAGCTTGAAGTGGCGCTATTGCCTGGGCGGCAAACGCTGGTTTTGCTTGGTAATCTCACCGGCCGCACTAACTTGGCTTTAACCTTTGGTCTACCAATTAACAATTTAAAAACAGACATAATCGGCTGGCACCTCAGTGGCGAGCCCACGGCAGCTTCTGCCAGCAGCAATCTGCAGCTCGCGCGCGCTCAAGGCGCCAGTGTGAACGCCGATAAGCGCCTGACCCAGGCACCTATGGCGCCATTCGTGCGCATTGTGCGGCGCTTGCAATTGGGTTTGGAATGGGCGGTGGAAACCGAAGTCACCCGCATAGCTCCGGCTACAGGTTCGATCCATTTGAACGTGCCGTTAATTTCCGGCGAAGCGCCGATGAGCAGTCAGCCCAATGCTCAGGGTTTAATGCCGGTAAATCTCGGCGCCGACGAACAAAGTGCCAGCTGGACATCGCGCCTTAAAATTGCTCCAGAGATAACCCTCAGCGCGCCGGAGCAGCCCAATTGGGTGGAAGAATGGCAGTTAGAAGCCGCCGCCCAATGGCATGTTGAGGCGGAAGGCTTGATGAAATTGGGCAATAGTCTCGCGCCTCTGTGGCAACCTTGGCCCGGCGAAACACTGCAAATAAAAGTCGCTAAACCCGCTGCGGTTAAGGGCGATAACCTCACGCTGCAAGCGGTCGTGCTCACCCAAAAAGTTGGCCAAAAAGCGCAGGGTTTTACCTTGCAATTAAATCTGCTGAGCAACCAAGGCCAGGACTTTAATTTGCAGCTGCCGCCGGAAGTGAAACTTACCCACGTGCAGCGCGACGCCAGCGACTTGCCGCTGATAATGCAGGACGGCAGGGTAAAGTTGCCCATCAAACCCGGCAATCAAACCTTTAGTGTGCACTGGCAGGCTACGCAAACTCTGCCAATTCACCTGACTACTCCAGCGCTGGATTTGGGTGTTGCCGCCCGCAATATCAGCCTGGTTGTACAACTGCCGCAAGACCGCTGGATACTATTACTTGGCGGCCCGCAAATGGGCCCTGCGCTGTTGTTTTGGGGCGTGTTACTGGTCGTGCTGGGCATTGCTTGGGTGCTGGGGAAAAGTGGTAAGGCTCATCTGAAAAGCTATGAGTGGGTGTTGCTAAGCCTGGGCGTAGCGACGCAAAACCTCAGTGTTTTGTTAGTCCTTGCTGCCTGGTTCGCCGCGTTAAATTGGCGCGGTCAGCAAGTCGGCTGGGCAGGGCGCCGATTCAAAGCGCTACAAGTTGGCCTGGCTTGCCTATCAATACTGGCCCTTGGTCTATTGCTCGGCGGCATCCCCCAAGGCCTGCTCTCCGCCCCCGATATGCAAATTCACCCGTTAACTTACGACGGCTTAAAATGGTACGGCGATTACACCGCAGGCCTGTTGCCCGAAGCCTGGGTTATCTCGCTGCCGATATGGGTGTACCGCGTGAGTATGCTGCTTTGGTCACTATGGATTGCTTTTGCCTTGATGCGCTGGTTGAAATGGGGATGGCAGCAGTTGAATGCGGGTGGGTTTTGGCCCGCTGACAAAACCACGGACGAACCTGGCCAACTCTAAACTAACCGCCCTCGGCGCTCTCGCTTCTGCCTCTCTCGTTCCCATGCTCCCGCGTGGGAACGTATATACCGCAGGCAGTGCAGACATTCTGTTAACCATCTTTATTTTTATGTTATTTGAGCACCAAATGAAACAACAACTTCTCAATCTACTCAGTCAGCCCATTATCCAATTCACTGATGTCATCGCCTGGATCGACGAACGCTACTCGTTCACACCCACGCGGTTTCACAACGGCGAGCAGGTGAATGAAGCCAACCAAAACAACGGCTCGTGTAAAGTATTCGCTCTTGCCTTGCTGCTCGAATTATCTCAGCAAGAAACGCTAGAGTTATTTTGCGAGCACTATGCAGCCGTGTTAAATCACCCCGAAGCAAGCGACCACCAAAACATTCGTCAATTTATCAGCCATGGCTTCGCCGGGTTGAAATTTGACGGTACGGCTTTGGTTGCGCGTATTTAGTTAGCGGTTAAATCTGGGTTTTGTGCGTTTAATTTTTGTACGCCACCGGCAAACTCTCTATAATCGCAGCCCCTTCGCCTAAAACCCTCTTCAGCCATGATTTACCCCACTCAGTTTGATGTCATCGTAATCGGCGGCGGCCATGCGGGCACCGAGGCCTGTTTGGCTGCGGCGCGTATGGGCTGCAAAACCCTATTACTCACGCACAATATCGAAACCCTCGGCCAGATGAGCTGCAACCCAGCCATCGGCGGAATCGGCAAAAGCCATTTGGTGCGCGAGATAGACGCCCTGGGCGGCGCCATGGCGCGGGCGACGGATGAAGCGGGCATTCAGTTTCGCGTGCTCAACCTGCGCAAAGGTCCAGCGGTGCGCGCCACCCGGGCGCAGGCGGATCGCATTTTATATAAGGCGGCCGTTCGTAAAATTTTAGAAAACCAGCCGAATCTGAGTATTTTCCAACAAGCTGTTGACGATTTAATTGTTGAAGGCGACACCGTTAAAGGCGTCGTTACACAAATGGGGGTGAAGTTTCTTGCTCCTAGCGTCGTGCTTACGGCAGGCACTTTTTTGGGCGGCAAAATTCATATCGGCCTAGAAAATCACTCCGGCGGTCGCGCTGGCGATCCGCCCTCAATTGCACTGTCTCAGCGTTTGCGCGAATTGCCTTTACGCGTGGATCGCTTAAAAACCGGCACGCCACCGCGTATCGACGCGCGCAGTGTGAACTTTAGCGGGTTGGAGGAGCAGTGGGGTGACACCCCAACACCGGTTATGGGCTTTTTAGGTTCAGTGGCACAGCATCCACGTCAAACCTGTTGCTGGATCACCCACACGAGTGCGCAAACCCACGACATTATTCGCTCCGGCTTCGACCGCTCACCGATGTTCACAGGCGTCATTGAAGGTATCGGGCCGCGTTATTGCCCATCGATTGAAGACAAGGTCAACCGCTTTGGCGATAAAGACTCCCACCAGATTTTTATCGAGCCAGAAGGCTTAACTACGCACGAGCTTTACCCGAACGGTATTTCCACCAGCCTACCTTTTGATATCCAGCTGGCGCTCGTGCGCTCAATCAAAGGCTTTGAAAATGCTCATATCCTGCGCCCCGGTTACGCCATCGAATACGACTTTTTTAACCCCCAGGATCTTAAATACAGCTTTGAAACCCGCGCGTTGAATGGTTTATTTTTCGCCGGGCAAATTAATGGCACGACCGGTTATGAAGAGGCGGGTGCACAAGGCTTGCTGGCGGGCTTAAACGCAGCTTTACGGGCGCATGAAAAAGACTCCTGGTGCCCAGAGCGCGATCAAGCCTACATAGGTGTATTGGCCGATGACCTAATAACCCTCGGCACGAAAGAACCCTATCGGATGTTCACCAGTCGTGCCGAATATCGGCTGATGCTGCGCGAGGACAACGCCGATACTCGCTTGACCGAAAAAGGTCGCGAGTTGGGTCTGGTAGACGACGTACGCTGGGCGCATTTTTGCCGCAAGCAAGAGGCCCTAGAACATGAAACCACGCGTCTGCGCAGTACCTGGATTCAAGCGGGCAGTGCTGAAGCCTTACACCTGCAACCGAAATTAACCTCGCCGCTTAATCACGAGTATTCACTGATGGAGTTGCTCAAGCGCCCTGAGCTGACCTACGCAGATTTAGTCACATTAAAAGGGCAGGGGGTAAGTGATCCTCAAGTAGCCGAACAGCTGGAAATTCGCGCCAAATACGCAGGTTACATCGATCGTCAACAGGGCGAAGTTGAACGCCTGCGTGCCAGTGAAGCCACGACAATTCCTGTTGATTTTGACTACAGCCAGGTAAGTGGCCTCTCCAACGAATTAAAGCAAAAATTACACGCAGCGCGCCCGGACACTATTGCCCGTGCGCTGCGCATCCAGGGTATGACGCCTGCGGCGATTTCTCTGCTGCTTATTACGTTAAAAAAACAGGGTGTATTAAAAGCTAAACGCATGGTTCACGAGTGTTAAAACCGGCTCAATTGCTTTTAGAGGCGGGCTGCGAAGCGCTAGGTTTGGAGCTAAGCACTCAGCAACGCAGCAACCTCATTGATTATTTAGCGTTGTTCGCCAAGTGGAACCGCGCCTATAACCTCTCCGCCATTCGCGAAGCTGAGCAAATGGTGCGCTTACACCTGCTCGATAGCCTTGCCATCGTGCCCCATATTACCGGCGAGCGGTTGATTGACGTAGGCACGGGCGGGGGCTTGCCGGGCATTCCTTTAGCCATTTGTTTTCCTGAGCGCGTGCTTGCTCTATTGGATTCTGCCGGCAAAAAAACGCGCTTTTTATTTCAGGTGAAAACCGACCTGAGTCTTGCTAATGTGCAGATCCACAACTGCCGGGTGGAAGCCCATGCACCGAGTGAACTTTATGATGGAGTCGTCAGCCGAGCATTTGCATCTCTTACGGATATGACGCAAAGCTGTGCCCATCTATTAAAACCCGGCGGCACCTTCTGGGCTATGAAAGGCGTATATCCTGCAGCGGAACTCGCTGAACTGGCACCTAAATTCCACTTGCGCCAGAGTGTTTCTTTGAATATTCCCGGCCTGGATGCTGAACGCTGTTTGCTTGCCCTAACCGCCTCCGACGAGACCTAACCTGTGGCCCGAATTTACGCAATTACTAACCAAAAGGGTGGTGTGGGTAAAACCACTTCCTGTGTCAATCTGGCTGCATCTCTTGCTGCAACTAAGCGACGCGTATTGCTCGTAGATATGGACCCACAAGGCAATGCAACTATGGGCAGCGGTGTGGATAAAAACACCACGCCGAAAACTGTCTACGACGTGTTAATGGGACATGCCAATGTGGCAAGCTCCAGTGTTTACTCGCGCGATGCTGGCTTTAGTGTGCTGGCGGCCAACAGCGATCTCACCGCTGCTGAGGTGCAAATGCTTAAGTTACCCAACAAAGAGCAACGCTTGTTAAAAGCTCTGCAGTTGGTGAGCAACCTCTACGACTACATCTTGATCGACTGCCCGCCATCGTTAAACATGCTTACGGTCAATGCATTGGTAGCCTGCGAAGGCGTGATAATTCCTATGCAATGTGAGTACTACGCGTTAGAGGGCCTATCTGCTCTGGTTAATACAATTAACCAAGTGCAGGCGACGATCAATCCGCGCCTTAAAATCGAAGGTATTTTGCGGACGATGTTCGACCCGCGTATGAGCCTGACCACCGATGTATCTGCACAATTGACAGAATTTTTTGGCGATAAAGTCTACCGCACCTGTGTGCCACGCAATGTCCGCCTAGCGGAAGCACCGAGCCATGGCAAACCTGTCCTCGCTTACGATAAACAATCCAAAGGCGCGCTCGCTTACCTAGCCTTGGCCGGTGAAATTATTCGCCAAAATGAAGCGATTGATGAGCCGTTACTCGATGTGGCGCCATAAGCGTCGCTAAGGAATTAATTAATGAAACGTAAAAGCCTAGGCCGCGGCCTCGACGCTCTTTTGGGCGGCGTTAATAAAAGCCCCAGCGACGCCATCAAAGCGGCAATGAATGTCGCTGCCGTTCCGGTCCCTGATGCGGGCCCGATGGACGGCAAATACGCAGAATTACCCGTGGAATTTTTGCAGCGGGGTAAATATCAGCCCCGCCGCGATATTCAAAACGAATCCCTGCAAGAACTTGCCGACTCTATTAAAGCTCAAGGGGTAATGCAGCCAATCGTTGTACGGCTAATTGGCCCTGAACGTTATGAAATTATCGCTGGTGAGCGCCGTTGGCGCGCCGCTCAGTTAGCTGGGCTTGACCGTATTCCGTCTATTATCCGGGATGTACCGGATGAAACCGCCATTGCTATGGCGTTGATCGAAAACATTCAACGGGAAGATTTAAATCCTGTGGAAGAAGCTGTTGCCCTTAAGCGCCTGCAAGACGAGTTTGTACTGACGCATCAACAGGTTGCCGATGCAGTTGGTAAATCCCGAGCCGCCGTGTCCAATAGTTTGCGCCTGCTTAATCTCAGCCACGAAGCTCGCACGTTGTTGGAACATGGTGATTTAGAAATGGGCCACGCCCGCTGCCTGCTGAGCCTGGAACCTGCGCAGCAAAGCGCTTTAGCGCGACAAATTATTGCTAGAGGGTTAAGTGTTCGTCAGGCGGAAGCGCTCGTACGCAAAACTCAGCAGGAAGCGGCCATGGACAAGGTCGACCCGCCAAAAGCACAAGCGCCAGACCTGAAAAAACTCGAAGAAGGCCTTACCGGGCGATTAGGTGTAAGCGTGCAGGTCCAACACTCTGCACGGGGGGCAGGTAAGTTGGTTTTGAAATATAAAAATCTAGATGATCTGGATCGATTGCTCACACGGCTTGAGTATAAGGAAGAGTAGCCGGCGATATAGCGGGCTGCCTGTTTGCAACGGTCAGTTATATGAAACCTCGCCATTGCATTGATCAGGTTCCATCTATTTTATAGCTCTCAATACTAAAAAACCGCAGTGCGATTGCTGCGGTTTTTTTTGATTAAAATTAAAGCGTTAGAAATCAAATCGTTTGCTCATAGCAAGGCGCAAATTAATATCTTGCCAATTCGATTCGGGCTGCGAAATCCAGGCCGGTACAGTCGTGTCTTCTGTCTCCCTAACTCCGTCGTACAATTCCCGGCTGCGCTTCATTTGGATTTTGGTTATGTTTAACTCAATACCCAAATAAAGTTCTTCGCCAAGATTTAAATAAACACTATTGATCCAGCTAATACTAGAAGTGGAGCCCAGTTCGATATCCCGCTTGGCGATAGTTGTCTCGTTAGTTGGTTGAATCATCATCCGATAATTAAGGCCGCTGCGCCACGCCCAATCTTCGCTGCCAAAAAATTCAAAAGAAACTCCCACGCCTGAATACCACCAGGTATAGCTCTCCTTATATCCATCAATACCCTCTGTGCGAGGATCTATATGACGCTCCTTCAATTGGCCGCCAACTTCCATTTCCAAACGGGGTTCAAACCACCATTCTTTTATCTCTTTCCCGGCGTAAACTTCGGGGCGCCAGTAATAAAAATAGGAAGTACCGTTTTTGATCGGCACACCCAGCTGACTTTCGCCGATGTAGTCAACATCACCGTCGCCCACATCTATCGTACCGCCGTAATAGACACCGCTGGCGGACAACCATTCAAAACCAACACCTCCTCCCAAAAGACTACCGGTCTCCTTGTTGAGTTGTTTTCCGTCCTCATCTACTTCCTTGGTAGATATTGCAGTGGAGTCAACACCAGCAAATAGCCGCATTTGGCTGCCTGCGAAACACGAAGCGCTCAACACACACAGAGGAAGAATCAGTAAACGGATACTACACATGCAGAATTCCTTAATTCGCAAATAAAAAGCCCGCAAAAGCGGGCTTAGATCATAAATTATAAAGCCTAAATTAATAAATAACTTAGCGAAAAGTTAATCGTCAGTGCCGCCAGGGCCTGAGCCACCACCTAGGTTCTCAATGTCAGGAAGCTCTTTGGTTTCGATGTATTTTTTAACTATACCCTCGATATCGGCCCAGCCCAACGTGGCTATAGTGGCTGTACCGCCTGGTGTAGTTGGAGGAACGGTAATAGACACATAACTGCCCTCAGGATAAGTATCCGTATCTGCAGTTTTTTCAATTTTAATGGTTACAGTACTTGTTTCGGTTACGCCAGGTTGAGGAGCCTTAGTATAGATATCAATTTGGCCACCATAGGGATAACCATAGCCTTTACCTTGCAACGCCTGAGTATCTCCGGCAAACACATTTACGTATGTTGCACCCGCCTGGTACTTAGCTTTGAGAGACAGTGTCCACGCATTCGTTGCTGTGTTATTGGTTTGCAGAAGGTGCAAGTCAATCAGACTCATTCCCATGCCAGCATTCAAATCAAATTGATCTGCATACAGCTCGTTGTTTAGTTCATAGCCATTGTTTGTATAGAATTTGTACCCAGCAACACCGTTAGCAAAATACTCTTTTTTGCCTTGAGTCACATGCAAATTTTGAGCGGTAATTGAAGTTTCGATACGGAATTGGGCGCTATTAATAAGCTCTGCAATACCAAGCGTGAGCCCCATGCCCAAACCGCCATCGATAACAGCAGATCCCATGTCGCATTTTGCAAAGTCGGCATCGAAATAAACTTCTTCATGATTGAAAGCGCCCGTTTGTTTAACGTCTTTGCCCTCGCCCATCAAAAGAGTGAGTTCAAAAGTACCTTTCTTTGAGCATTTGCTGGTTGTACCGCCTATTACTTGAGATAGAGCGCCAGTAGCGGTATCGCGCGGTTGTGCACCAGCAAAGGCCGATATTGCCTGTTTAACAGCGGTGCTGCCACTATCCATATTGAGAGTAGTGCTCAAGACGATTGCTGCGAGCGCAATAGATTGATCCTGTCGAGCAACATCCGATTCCTCCGTTAGAACGACTTCTCGCCCTAGTTCAACAGGAATTATACTGGCCTCCGGCCGCTCTGCCATGGGTGGCGTATCCATAATATTGCTATCGGCGGTAGCCTTTTTACTATCTTTACCGCAACCAGCTAAAAGAGCGCTGAGTACAGCAACGGTGAGAATTTGTTTGGTAGAAGGATACCTGAGCATGCTTCTTACTCCGTGTTAGTGAGAGTCTTGGGTGCTTGCGCCTAGCGCATTGTAGTATGCCACAGCTATAACAGCGTGCAGCAAGCCTCGGCTTTATTGTTTCCGTTTTAATTTTCGGGCCATTTTCTTGTGTTCTCCCGAGAGCGTAGTTGACTACATATACGATGAGAATAAAAGCGACTCGGTCAACGGAATTGTGTGTTCTTCATCATGTTGTGGGGCGGTCGTCGTACAAAAGGGGTTTTCTTGACCAAATATGGGAACTCGTAGTCATCGGGCTTTGCTTTTGAGGGGGATCGTATTTCAATTTGGCGCTAATTTCGCGTCTGTTGAAAACTCGGGGAAATCAACGTTAAAAAGGTTGATCCCTTGGGGCGATAAACTTATAATCCCGCGCCGCTTCCGGTTGTCGTTGAAGTGTCCGAATGTTCAGAATTTTTTGAAAACACAGAGTGGTATCGGTTTGTGGGTGCGAGGATGTTTTGGTGACAAACCCGGTTTGGTTCTGTTTGTCGCGACAGCTCTTTTTAATGCTGGGGTTGTTTGGGCTCGTTGGTTTGGTTAATCCATCGCTGCTTGCGTCTGTAGCGCTAGGTGCAGCACTGTTTATCGTGCCTCAATTATATTTTACGCATTACGCTTTTCGTTATCGCGATTGGAATGATGCAGCTTTAATGATTCGCTCGTTAAAATGGGGCGAATTAGGTAAGTTTTTGTTAACGCTGTCAGGGTTTGCATTAGTATGGCGGTTTTATCCGCGCGCAAACATCATGGTGTTAATGAGTGTCTATGGCTTGTTTTGGTTGGCCCAGATATATATAGCCAACGCCCTTACAAAAACACTCCCGCAGTAGAAATATTAGCGATAACCAAATTCTAAACTTTTGTTGAAGATCCAACTTTATGTCTAGCGAAGCGAAGTCCTCTACGGATTATATCCAGCACCACTTACAAAATTTGGCCTATGGCAAATTGCCGGCCGGTTATCACCGTCATGATGGAAAAGTCATTGAGCAAGATACTTGGACGCTCGCCCATAATCCGCAGGAAGCTAAAGATATGGGATTTAATTGCCTGCATCTGGATACATTGGGCTGGGGCATTGCACTGGGATTAATATTGAGTTTTGTAGCGCTGCGCGTTGCTAGAACTGCCACTGTAGGTAAGCCTTCTGGAATTCAGAGCTTTGTAGAGTTGGTAGTAGAGTTTATTAATAATTTGGTTAATGAGACGTTTCATCATAAAAATCGTTTAGTTGCACCTATGGCGTTGACTATTTTTACCTGGGTGTTATTGATGAATCTTATGGATTTAATTCCTGTTGATTGGCTGCCCTTATTGGCGGTTCAGGTTTCAGGAAATGAGCATTTTTTCTTTAAAGTTGTGCCTACAACTGATCCTAATGCAACGCTTGGCATGTCTATTACCGTGTTTTTGTTAATGATTGGATTTAGCATCAAACAAAAAGGGCTGGTTGGATTTGTTAAAGAGTTAACCTTGCACCCCTTCCATTCGGGCAAATGGTATGTCGATATATTTTTAATTCCTGTTAATTTGGTGTTGGAGACTGTAGGTCTTGTTGCCAAACCAGTGTCCCTCGGCTTGCGGTTGTTCGGCAATATGTATGCAGGCGAGCTGATATTTATTTTGATAGCCATGATGTTCGGTTATGGTCTGTTAACTGGAATTTTCGGTGGCGTTTTGCAATGGGTGTGGGCGGTATTCCACCTGCTGGTAATTCCTATTCAAGCATTTGTATTTATGATTTTAACTACGGTGTACATGGCTATGGCCCACGATGTGGCTGAAGATCATTAATTCAGGTTTTATTTTTTATTTATATTTTTAACTTTAAGAGGAAACAACAATGGCACAAGCATTGGTTTATATCGCAGCAGCTCTTTTGATTGGTTTGGGAGCTCTAGGCACTGGTATCGGTTTCGGTTCACTCGGTGGCAAACTACTCGAAAGCATTGGCCGTCAACCAGAACAAGGCCCTGCATTAATGGGCAAAATGTTTTTAATGGCAGGTTTATTGGATGCTGTGCCTATGGTGAGTGTAGGTATGGGCATGTACATGATCTTCTTGGTTGCGCCTGGCATCGGCGGTTAATTCCGCGAGCCCCCACAAATTGCTAAATGAGGTGTTGGTGTGAATATCAACCTAACGCTAATCGGTCAGTCTTTAACCTTTTTGTTCTTCGTGTTTTTCTGCATGAAGTATGTGTGGCCCGCGCTCATTTCTGTAATGGAAACGCGGGAGAAGCGCATAGCTCAAGGGTTGGATAACGCCGACAAAGCCGATAAAGATTTGGAGCTTGCCAAGCAAAACGCGGCTGCTCAAATTAAAGAAGCAAAAGATCAGGCCGCCGTTATTGTAGATGCCGCTAATAAGCGTGCTAATCAAATAGTTGCCGATGCTAAGCAGCAAGCTTTAGTGGAAGCTGAGCGTATTAAGGCTTCAGCTCAGGCTGAAATCGAGCGTGAGATTACCCAGGCGCGTGAACAATTACGCGGTAGGGTGGCGAGCCTTGTTTTAGTGGGTGCTGAAAAAGTACTTGGTGCCTCTATTGATGCTAATGCGCACAATCAGATGCTCGACAAGCTCGCAGCTGAACTTTAACCGGGGATCGATATGGCGGAATTAACCACTACAGCTCGCCCCTATGCCCGTGCAGCGTTTGAGCTTGCTCGTGCTGAAGGTCAGTTAGACGTATGGGCTCAGGCTTTGAGTTTATTGGCTGCAATCTCGGGCAATGAAAAAATTGCCGGTCTGATTCATTCGCCAACACTCACCGCAGCAGGTAAAAGTGATTTGCTGAAAAATCTCTGTGGTGATGCAATTTCGCAGAAGCAGCAGAATTTTTTGCAGACTCTTGCGGATAATAAACGCTTGGCACTTCTGCCGGAAATCAACCGTTTATTTTTAGCATTTAAGGCCGAGTACGACAAAACCTTAGATGTGGAAGTCAGTTCGGCTTTTGAAGTAAGTGAGGAGTGGCAGGCGAAGTTGGCCTCAGCTCTCAGCGCTAAACTTGATCGCAAAGTGAGCCTTACCACGCATTTAGATAAAAGTTTGTTAGGCGGCGCCGTAATTCGCGCCGGAGACACCGTCATTGATGGATCGGTAAGAGGCCGCTTGGCCAAACTTGCCGATGCCATGCACGCCTAGTCGTTAGGATTGAGGAATTTGAGTATGCAACAACTGAATCCGTCAGAAATCAGTGAAATTATTAAGCAACGCATCGACAATATTAGCGTTGCTACCGAAGCGAGTAACCAGGGCACGGTTGTGTCTGTCACCGACGGTATTATTCGTATTCATGGCCTTGCCGATGTGATGTACGGTGAGATGATCGAATTCGCCAATGGTGTATTCGGTATTGCCCTCAACCTTGAGCGCGACTCTGTGGGTGCGGTCGTTCTAGGTGACTATCGCGGCGTGGCCGAAGGTCAAAACTGCAAATGTACTGGCCGTATTTTGGAAGTTCCTGTAGGCCCTGAATTGCAAGGCCGCGTCGTTGACGCATTGGGTACGCCTATCGACGGTAAGGGCCCGCTAAATACACAATTAACCGACGCTATTGAAAAAATCGCCCCGGGCGTAATTGCCCGTCAATCGGTGGATCAACCGGTACAAATCGGCTTAAAAGCCGTTGATGCCATGGTGCCGATTGGTCGTGGGCAACGCGAATTAATTATTGGCGATCGCCAAACCGGTAAAACTGCTCTTGCTGTCGATGCAATCATCAACCAGAAGGGCTCCGGCATTAAGTGTATTTATGTGGCTGTAGGCCAAAAAGCTTCTTCAGTTGCCGCTGTTGTGCGCAAGCTAGAAGAGCACGGCGCCATGTCTTACACCACAGTAGTTGCTGCCACAGCATCAGATCCAGCTGCCATGCAATTTTTAGCACCATTTGCTGGTTGTACGATGGGTGAGTACTACCGTGACCGCGGCCAAGATGCATTGATTATTTATGATGATTTAACCAAACAAGCTTGGGCCTACCGTCAAATTTCCTTGTTGTTACGTCGCCCACCCGGCCGTGAAGCATACCCCGGAGATGTATTCTATTTGCACTCACGTTTGCTTGAGCGCGCCGCCCGTGTAAATGCTGATTACGTCGAGGCTTTCACTAAAGGTGAAGTAAAAGGTCAAACCGGTTCTTTAACCGCGCTACCTATTATCGAAACTCAAGCCGGTGACGTGTCTGCATTCGTTCCTACTAACGTAATTTCGATTACCGATGGCCAGATCTTTTTGGAATCCAACCTTTTCAATGCCGGTATTCGTCCAGCAATGAACGCTGGTATTTCCGTATCCCGTGTAGGTGGTGCTGCGCAAACTAAAATCATTAAAAAGCTCTCCGGTGGTATTCGTACTGCTCTTGCGCAATACCGCGAGTTAGCCGCGTTTTCTCAGTTTGCTTCTGATCTTGATGAAGCGACGAAAGCGCAGCTGGATCACGGGCAGCGCGTTACCGAATTAATGAAGCAAAAACAATATACACCGCTTTCCATCGCGCAAATGGGCGTGTTGTTGTACGCCGCGAACGAAGGTTATTTAAAAGATATCGAAGTTGCGAAACTCGGTTCATTTGAAAATTCGCTTTTGTCTTATTTGCAAAGCAGCCATGCTGAATTGATGGATGGCATAGTTGCAACCGGTAATTACAACGATGAAATTGAAAAGGGCATTAAAGCTGCGCTGACTAATTTCAAGGCTACTCAGACTTGGTAATTGGTGCGTTAAACATGAGGGCAACGAAATGAAAAAAATTTCAACGATGTTTTTTTTGCTGCTTTCGTGGGCGGCTAATGCCGAAGAAGCCTCAAATTTGACGATTACTAATTTTGGTGTCCAAGGTGCTGCTGGTGGATACTTTCGGCTGGCTCAGCCTTTAGTGCCATCCTGTTTGTATGATGTTGTTTATTTTGCTCATAACAATCATTTGTCTACGCTTTTGGCCGCAAAGTTGGCTGGCAAGAAATTGTCCCGCCTAACTTATTCGAAGGAAGCCAATGGCACTTGTAACGCATCGCTTATTGAAATTGAGTAATTAACTGTTTTTTATCTAGTAAGGAGCACTTTTAATTTGGTGGCGCCTTTAGGTTAAGCTCAGAAAATTAGACTACGCATTGCGAGATAAACATGGCTAGCGGAAAAGAGATACGCACCCAGATTGGGAGCATTAAAAATACGCAAAAAATTACCAAAGCTATGGAAATGGTGGCGGCGAGTAAAATGCGTAAGGCGCAAGATCGCATGGAAAAAGGTAAACCCTATTCCAATCGTATGCGCGCAGTAATCGGCCATTTGGCTCATGCCCGTTCCGAATATAAACATCCTTATTTGCAAGAGCGTCCAGTAAAACGCGTAGGCTACATTGTTATTTCTTCCGACCGCGGTCTGTGCGGCGGTTTAAATATTAATGTTTTTAAACGCGTAATTAATCACAGTCGCCCGTTAGCCAGCAGCAACGTTGGTGTTGATATGTGTTTAATCGGCGCTAAAGCGACGGCTTTTTTCAAAAGCCTCGGCGGTAAGGTTGTGGCATCGGTACGGGATATAGGTGAAGAGCCTTCACTAGCTAAATTAATCGGCAGTGTGAAGGTAATGTTAGATGCCTACGAAGAAGGCAAAATTGATCAGTTATTTTTGGTTAGTAATGATTTTGTTAATACAATGACTCAGCAGCCTAATGTAATGCAGTTGCTGCCGTTGCCTCCGGAAGAAACGGGCACAACGCAAAGTCATAAATGGGATTATTTGTACGAGCCGGAAGCGAAAATTTTGCTCGACGGTTTATTGCGTCGTTATATTGAATCGCAGGTGTATCAAGCGGTGGTGGAAAACGCAGCCTGTGAGCAAGCTGCGCGTATGGTGGCGATGAAAAACGCCACGGAAAATGCTGGCGAAATCATTGATGAATTAAAACTCGCGTATAACAAAGCGCGACAAGCAGCAATTACCCAGGAACTCTCGGAAATTGTGGCCGGTGCTGCAGCGGTTTAAGCTCTGTCACCGATAAATCGAATTATTTTTTATTTTTAGGTAGAGGAAACTCACATGAGTAGCGGACGTATCGTGCAAATTATCGGTGCGGTAATCGACGTGGAATTCCCACGCGATGCTGTACCCCAGGTTTACGACGCTTTAACCGTAAGCGGCAAAGGCTTGACCCTCGAAGTGCAACAACAGCTCGGCGACGGCGTTGTGCGCGCAATTGCCATGGGTTCCTCGGAAGGTTTAAGCCGTGGTTTGGTGGTAGAAAACAGCAAAAGCCCTATTAATGTACCTGTAGGTATTGAAACCCTCGGCCGCATTATGGACGTGTTGGGTAACCCGATTGACGAGTGTGGCCCTATCGGTGAGCAAGCGCGTGCCTCAATTCACCGCAAAGCGCCTGCCTACGATGAATTAAATGCGTCAGAAGAATTACTCGAAACAGGTATTAAAGTAATCGACCTGGTTTGCCCATTTGCTAAGGGTGGTAAGGTTGGATTATTCGGTGGTGCTGGTGTAGGTAAAACCGTAAATATGATGGAATTAATTAATAACATCGCCACCGAGCACTCGGGTTTATCCGTATTCGCAGGTGTTGGTGAGCGTACTCGTGAAGGAAATGACTTTTACCACGAGATGCAGGAAGCGGGCGTTGTAAACGTAGAAGAATTTGCCAAATCTAAAGTGGCCATGGTGTACGGCCAGATGAATGAGCCGCCGGGCAACCGTTTGCGTGTAGCCTTAACTGGTTTAACTATGGCGGAAAAATTCCGCGATGAAGGCAAAGACGTTTTATTGTTTGTAGATAATATTTACCGTTATACGCTTGCTGGTACTGAAGTTTCTGCACTGTTAGGCCGTATGCCTTCTGCCGTGGGTTACCAGCCTACATTGGCCGAAGAAATGGGTGTATTACAAGAGCGTATTACGTCTACTAAAACCGGTTCTATTACTTCTATTCAAGCGGTATACGTACCTGCGGATGACTTAACTGACCCGTCACCTGCAACTACGTTTGCCCACTTGGACTCGACGGTTGTATTAAGCCGTGATATCGCTGCAAAAGGTATTTACCCTGCGATTGACCCATTGGACTCTACTTCGCGTCAGCTTGATCCACTAATTATTGGGCAGGATCACTACGACGTTGCTCGTGGTGTGCAGTCTGTTTTACAGCGTTATAAAGAATTAAAAGATATTATCGCGATTTTGGGTATGGATGAATTATCCGAAGCGGATAAACTCACTGTAAACCGTGCCCGTAAAATTGAGCGCTTTTTATCGCAACCTTTCCACGTAGCTGAAGTATTTACCGGTTCTCCAGGTAAATATGTGTCTTTAAAAGATACGATTGCAGGCTTTAAAGGCTTATTGGCAGGTGAATACGACCATTTACCTGAGCAGGCTTTCTACATGGTAGGCTCCATCGACGAAGCCGTTGAAAAAGCAGCCAAATTTAAATAATCGCTTTTTAGCGTGAGGAATTAATCATGGCTAAGGCGATTCGATGCAACATAGTAAGCGCTGAGAATGAAATTTATTCTGGCGAAGCGGAACTGTTAATTGCGGCCACCACGGAAGGTGACGTTGGTATTGGTTACGGCCATTCGCAATTATTGGCCGCTTTAAAGCCCGGCCCAGTGCGGGTTTTAAAAGTCGGTGGTGATGAAGAAATTTATTACGTTAGCGGCGGTTTTTTAGAAGTGCAACCAAGCGTAGTAACCATTTTGGCGGACACTGCTTTGCGTGCCGATGATATGGATGAGGCGGCAGCATTAGAAGCGCAAAAAACTGCTCAGCAAGCGATGCATAATCAAAGCGGTGAGCTAGATTATTCCCGTGCAGCAGTACAGTTGGCCGAAGCGGCAGCGCAATTGCGTACACTGCAGGCGATTCGCAAAAAGCTGGGCAAATAAATTTTGCTTCGATTTCTAAAAGCAGCTTCGGCTGCTTTTTTTGTGCCTGATTAGATGATTAGGCACAATCGGGCGAAAATCATTAGCCAGTTTTAGATCAGCGGAATGCAATTTATATAACGCAAGAGCTAAACTATTTCCAAATAAACGGGTATGGCGATGAATGAACAACAAAATAATTATGCAACTGGCTTTTTATCAAAGTTAATATTTAGCTCGCGTTGGCTGCAGCTGCCTTTGTATCTGGGCCTAATTATCGCCCAATTTGCTTATGTATATCTTTTTATTCATGAGCTTTGGGTTTTGGTTAGCACTGTATCTACATTGGGGGAACAGCAAATTATGCTCATTGTATTAGGGCTGATTGATGTGGTTATGATCTCCAATTTGTTAGTGATGGTAATTGTAGGAGGATATGAAACTTTTGTGTCCCGTTTGCGTTTGGATGATCACCCCGATCAACCGGAGTGGCTCAGTCACGTTAATGCAACAGTGCTCAAGGTGAAGCTTGCAATGGCCATTATAGGCATATCGTCAATTCATCTATTAAAAACTTTTATTGAAGCTGGCAATATAGGTATCGAAGGAGCGAAATTTACTAAAGATGGTGTGATGTGGCAGACGATAATTCATATGGCGTTTATTGTCTCAGCAATTGGCATTGCTTATACCGACTGGTTGATGCAAAAAGTGAGCGCAAGCGCGAAGACGATGCATCATTCTTAACATTATTGATGTACTGTTTATTTGTACGAGTCGCGACCTAATCTGACACTTCGACTTGAAAGAAGAGAGTTACCGGTTTTGAATATGGGTGTCGAATCCTAAACAAAACCAAAAGGTAACTCTCATGCTACAGACTACCAATCCCATCATTAAACATAAAGCCGGTTTG
>DATDJI010000086.1:0-8136 GCA_036520615.1 Cellvibrionaceae bacterium
TATAACAGCGCCTGCAAATGCAAAAAATTTACAATAACTTATTTTTGAATTGTAGTCATTCATATCTATCCGCTGAAAACGCGCGTTAGCAATTTTTTTTCTCTCTCTCGGCCATATATCCTCTGGTGGGTTTTCTCCAAAAACTTCTCTGTAACGCACCAGCGTTCTACCGTATTGCGCATAAAATAATTCCTTGTCTTTACCTGCTTTATTCATGGGCTGATGATGAAGAGGCTTTTGTAAAAACTGGGCACATAACTCATCCCAATAGGATTGAGAATATAGCAAATGTAAATGCCAGGCTTGATCTACAGCATCAGAAGGGCTGAGGCTGGCCTCAGTCAGCTTTACCAATATCAGAAAGCGCCTGTATTCCACCAAGACCCTTTCGGTGTATTTAATGCGCCAGCCATTCTCTGATGTAAGACGCTGAACAAAGGTCAATTCAGCACCTTCCGCATCAAATTGGACACGGTCGAGCTCACTGTAAAGGCCATTTGCCTCTGAACTGAATAATCGAGTATTCATATTGTTGCTCACCTTTATTTTTTATTGTTGTGAATAACCCGCTATGCGGCACCACGCGAACAAGCTATTCACTGCCACAAAGAACGTTTATGTTGAACCGTTAAACACAAAAACCTGTAACTCGGCACACCCTTGGCTGATAAGAAATCAAATCATTAAAAATTTAACCGCGTTTTCTTGACGGGAATTATTCAAATGACGAATGTAGTTTCGTACGCTGCTTGCGGAAACTTGCAGTTTGGGTAGCGCCCCACAAAACTAGCCCACACTCGCGATAAAAAAATACTGGATTTCGTTAAGTTTATATCAGCATGAACCACTATTCTTCGTCATAAAAACATTGGGTTTCGCAAGGTCTACCCAACCTACTTGCAAGCTGAACGCTTGGAATGTAGGTTACGCCTTCCAGATTTTCTTTCAGAAAAAATTGAATAGTGTCTACGTGCTAATTTTTACGCACTTTTGCGATTGAATTGACGACGCCATTTTTGAAGGTAAAAGATTTCAAGTCTCCGTTTGGTGTCCCGACATAACCGTCTATACCAAAATACCGCGCGTAATTTTTATCATCGGGAGAAAAATCTTCGTTTTTATAATTAGCATCGAATGCTCCATGAGTATGATAATAGGCTTTTGCTGTTGTTCCAGGTGGGCAAGTTCTGGGGCCGCCTGGATTAACGGCGTCTGCCCCTCCATTCCGTGGCGGGGTAAACGAGTATGTTCCATCGCTACTACGGTAGACCATACCCCCAAACTCCCGATTTAGCGTAATTGATAAGGCATTAATTTCAAAAGTCGCAGCAAAGGCCGCTGAGTCTAGGTTAGGAAAGTGTTCCCCTGGACTGAGTGAATACGGCCCCATATTCGGATTATCGAGCCCTCGCGGATCGATATATCGCGATGGCTGATTCGCCACATACGAATAAGTATTAATTCCACCCCCCAACCCAATAGGGTCACTCTCAATATACCTACCGACCGACGCGTCATAATCCCGAAAATAGTTGTAATAAATTCCCGTTTCCTTATCCACAAACTGCCCAGGAAATCGAGACCCAATATCAACACCCCCACCCGCCAGCTTTCCAAACGGTTCATAGTTAGCAACCCACACCACCGCCTGGGCGGATGAAGTCATAATCTGTGCAGTCCCCAAATGATCATTAGTGACAAATAACAATTTGCCATTCATAACAACAGCAATCTGCTGTTCTCCAAAATAAATATAATCCCGCACGCTCGCGCCCTCGGAATTCAACACTTGCAATAAATGCGAATCCTCATCCCACACATAAATTTCAGCCAATACTCCGTTAAGACTTTTAGTGAGCCTCTCACCAGAAGGGCTGTAGGTATAGGTCGCAACATCTTTGCCGTTATTAATAGTCACACTGGCTAAGCGATTGGCGTGGTTAAAGGTATACGCATATTGACTGCCATCTTCGCTATTGCTGGCCTTGCGATTGCCCGCAGCATCATGCAGAAATTGCCGACTGCCATTATTAACTGCTCCACGACGGCGACCGGTTCCTTCTTGCCCACTACGTGAGATGGAATTCAGCCGATTGCTTGTGGGTGAATAGGCGTACCAATCTGTAACCCCGCCATTTCGGGTCTCGGAGATTCGATTGGAGACACTGTCATATGACCAACCTATTGTGCCGTAGGTGCCACTGGCAGTTGTGAGTCGGCTTAAACTGTCATAACCAAAAGATTGTGCGGGAGTAGGCAACAGGTTATTTATAATTTTTTCTATATTATTAATGCTGTCGAAACTGTACTCCAAGCTGAAATTACCTACGTGGATTTTTTCGAGGCGGTAGTCGCTATCGTAGACTCGGTTTTCCACTAGGCCATTGCCGTAAATAAAACTATTCGCAGGCCCAAATGGCAGGTATTTAACTCCATTAATTATTTCCTGACTGTTGGCGCTGCTGTTCTCCTGAGTGGTGATATCGGTGAGCTGGCCTTTAACGTGACGAAAATTAACAATTCGCCCGCTCGGATAAATAATTTGCGTTAATTCGCCTGCAGGACTGTATTCGTAGGAGTTTGTTAGATTGAGCTTCTCCTGCCCCACGCGATCAATGGTTACTGTTTTTTGCGAAACCAAACTCAATGAGTTGTATTGGTAGCCAATGCTTGTTCCGGTGGTTTCGACGGAGCTAAGTCTGCCTTTACCTAGATTGGTGGCGGAGGACTCGTCGTAGGTGAAGCTTACATTTTCGGCTGGAGCCGCTGGGTAGGTAATGCTGATGGGTCTTTGAAGGTCATCATAATCAAATTGCGTGACGATATTGCGAGCATCAATTTTTTCCACCAGATTATTGGCATCGTCATACTCAAATTTTGAGACTCCAGTGTCTGGGCTGGTCAACTTTACCAACCGGCCTAATTCATCGAAGTCGTAACTAGTGGTAAGGCTCCGCGCATCAGTAACGGTGTGAATATTTCCTTGCGAGTCATATGAGTACTGAGTCACCCCACCCGCCGGGTCCGTCACTTTGCTGAGGCGTCCAAACGCATCATATTCGCTCTGAGTTTTGTGCTGTTTGGCGTTGGTTTGGGTTTCCGGGTTGTCACCTGCGTCGTAAGTGATACGGGTGAATTGGCTGTGGTTGCCATTGATGTTCATCGGGCGGCTCAGCTCATCAAAGCCTTTCACCAGGCTGAATGTCACCTCCCCGCTGGCGTTTTTGATGACTTCTTTTGTGTGGTTTCCGGCGGCGTCTAGCTCATATTCCATGCGCTCGCCTACGTCGTTGTAGATCGCCTTCAGTTGATTCGCCTCTGTGTACTCATAGTGGGTAACCTGACCACTGGGCTGCGTTACTTGTGTGAGCAGTCCGGTTGCGTCAGCTCCGTAGAGGGTTGTGCTATCCAGCGCGCTGTCGCTGGGGTGTTTGCGCGTGATGCTAGCCAGTTCACCACCCGGGTGGTAGCTCATCAGCGTTGTGATACCGTTTGGGTCGGTCAATGACTCGAGGCGGCCTGCTGAATCATAGCTGTTGAAGCGAGTGATAAATAAGTTAAGTGATTTCATTGTAAATTCGCCTTTTATAGTTTGGTTGAGCAGTCGACTAGACCTGCGGGGCGCGGTTTTACGATTTTTTGTTCCAGTAACGCGTTGTCGTATCGGTAGCGAAATAGAGTGACGCGAGTAGGCTCAATGATGCGCACGGGCGGGTAGAAAGTACCCTCCCAGCAGGTTTGGGCTATCGTTGCCTCAGCAGTGCCGTAGCCTTTGGTGCGAGTGACTTCTCTCCCGAGGCTGTCGTATTCGAATTTGGTTACCAAGTCGTTCCAATCGGTTTGGGTCGATAGAAGTCCTGAAGCCGTATAGGTATATGACTGGTTGCTGCCGAGACAATTACTGGTGGGCTCGCCGACCACACGGGTGACTTTGCTGCTGCCTGCTACCTCAGTAAAGAAATAGTGTGTCTGCTTACCGAGTGGATTGGTCACTGTGGTAGAACCATCTGAGTTAAAAGCCGTGGTGGTCTTTTCGGCTCCGCCGGCCAATTCATGCTCAACCACTCTGCCTTTTTCGTCTAATTGCCAGGCCTCTTTTTTGACGCCTTTTTCATTGATGATGCCCGTCAATGTGTTGGGAAAGCGCGAATCTCCGTAGAGGTAACTACGGGTGGTTTTATCCGGCTTTTCAATAGTAGTGAGTCGTCCATCCGTGTAACTAAAGGTTAGCTTTGCACCGCTGGGCGCTTGAATGCTGTTGATGTGCCCACCTGAAGTTTCATAAGTGAAGGCTTGGCCCTGCTCATTCTGTACCGTGATTAAGTCACCAGAGGCGTTGAATACTTTCTCGATTTGGCCATAGGAGGATAGCGCCCAGCCGCCTTGTTCTGTTGCAGCCAGGTTGACTCGGCTGTTGTCTATGGGGCGGTATGTGCCGGTGCAGCTTTGTTGGTAGAACTGGGTAATAGTAGGCCCGCTTGCGCTGTGCAGTTGAATGGCGGCAATTCCCTCTGGTTCTTCATCCATTCCGCTGGTAATGACAAGCTCTCCAACTGTGTCATAGCCTTTTTTTAATAAACATCCACAGGAGTCTGAATACTGAACCGACACCTCACTGAGCCAGGGTGCCGATGCAGTTGCTCGCAGCTCATCAAAACCCTCTTCGCAGGCTAATTTTTCACTGGTAGAGCCGCTGCTATGGGCCTTAAATTCATCGAGAGAATTAAATGTTAAGTAATCGGAATTTCGGCTAGCCGCTTCCGGTACAAAACTGAAACTAACCGGACGCTGTTCAAAATTTATATGCTCTTGATGGGCTTGGGTGCCAGTGGCCGTTTTTTCGCAGCTTTCAGGGGCGGCGCTGGAGAGTTGGTAATTGGGGAGATGCGCTACGTAGCAATTGGAGCAATTTCCGACCATTGGGTACGGGATCTCACCCCCTGAATGCCATTTTCCGTCTCCTTCAATATAAGTCTCAACTTCAATTAAAGCAGGGGCATAGTAGTCTCCAAATGTAAAATATAAATCCCCCTCTACTATTCGACGAACAGATCCTGGTTTACAGGTTTTAATCCTGGCTTCCAGGGTTGAACCACTATTTAAAGCCAGTTTCTTAAGTTCCTCTAGGAAATAGTTACAAAAATCCGTTGCCGCCGAGCCTGGATCAGGAAAGGTTTTTCCTTGTCCATGTGGATACGACCACTCGATGTTTTTTTGAGCCTCACTTGCCATTGCCCACCCTGGCAATAGAATCGCCACCGAGATAAATACACGGATGCCTAATGCCTTGTGCAAGCACGCGGAATACGTCCTACACCTATTTGCAAAGTTGGTCATTTTTATTACTCCACACGTTTAGTTGTTTGTGCCGTAAGCAGGTTTGAATCGGAGGACTGTGTCCAGCAACTCAAGACTCATTTAACTGCTTCAAACTAAACGTGTGTTGCGTAAGTCATCAAGCAGCCGTTATTTACGGCTTGCCCGGTGTTACGTAAAAGGCGCGTAGCAATTTCTTGTTCGGATACGCCCCACGTTACGTAAATAATTTTTGCTTTACGCACGTAAATGCTCAGTTTTTTATAATTTATTGGGATTTGCGCACGTAAAGTCGGGTTGACAGATAGGTTGAGGCCTTTGCATAACCCAAATTACCTCGCCCGCGAAGGTCTAGGCCGTTAGGCCAGCGAAGCTAATCTCTCTGCTCAAAAATCCCAGTGAATAAATCAACAGATCGATCCCCGCATTCGAGGGTAATTATGAGGAAATTTGGTTTGTGGAAAGGTCTCAGATTACTGTGGCGACGAAACTATAAAGCGGGCTTAACCTATCGCCAAAGATGGCGATAGGTTAAATGGTTGGCTGGTGACGTGCGGATTAAGTGGTCGTAGAAACCTGCGGGGTTTGCGTGTCCGTTTTAGAATCAATGAGTATCCGGTGAACCTCATAAGCAACATTTCTTTATCGATGTCGAGGCCCGATTAATGCAGGAGAAATCCAAAAACATCCAACCAGGCCTCTACCCAAGTTCTAACTATTATCTTAGGATGATATTAATTACTGAGAATTGGGTTCATCGGGAGAGGGTTTTGGCTCGCCTGGCAGGGCTTTTGTCAGTGCCCTAGGCGGTCTTAGTCTTTATATATTCTGCGTATTTATCTGCGTAGTCGCGAATTAGATAGTCACGCAACTTTTCCATTTCGTCACCCCTAACATCGTATATTTCTCGGACTATCCTCATTTGGTTGTTAACGCGATGGGGTTTGTATTCAAGCTTGTGTTTATCCTTGAGTGCTTTTGTGGTCTCGCCTTCTGTTAACCCATCTGTACGTCGCACTGCTATATCGAATTGTTCATCACTCAACGGCTGAACACTTTTATTCATCTGAACATTATCACAATTATCATTGCTTACCTGCCCTTCAGTAGGGTCGCTTTCCGTGGTTATACTGTCTTCGTCGTCTGGCTTGCGGGTACTAAAACGCCATCCTGTTCGAAGAACCGCAAGGTATCCGGTGCATCCTATAAGGGCAGTGATAAGTACCCCGACGACTAATTGCGCATTGTCCCTGCGTATAAGCAATCGCATTACCTTTTCAAGCATATTCAGCTGAGGCTGCAATTTGGCCGCTTCGGATTTGCCCTGCGGCGAAGTTATCCAATCGTTAACAAGCTGTATAAGCGGAGAACCCTGCAGATTGTAAAAAGTGACCACGTATTCTTCTTGAGAAAATCCATCTAAATAAACAGGTGGATAAATAACGTAGTTCTCGCGATTATCCATGGCTTGATACATGTTATATAGAATAATTTCGTCTCCAGCGTAAGCGTCTATAACAGCCGCGCTCAATGCAGTAGATGCCGCATCTCTATCGGGGCATTCAAAAATTGTTGCGTTATGGAATACTTGCCCGATTAATGAAGTGGTGACAACAGTATTGGGTTCTACTCCTACCGCTAATTTACATTGGCCGTTGGCTTGCCGTTCTCCTCTGTCGCTGGGCGGAGGCACGAGTAAACCAATCCGTAAATCCGCAACACTTAAAGACTGAGCGTTATCAATAGCTGCTCTATTAATTAGAAGTTTTGTGCTAGTTCTGGCGAATGGAATGGAAAACTCCCCTGTGTAGGCACCGTCAGGGTCGTTCAAAGTGTATGCACGTTCACGCGTTTTGGTATCCGGGCCACACTGGATGCCAGGCTTGCCCTGCAAGTTTTTAGCGAATGGGGTAAATCGATCCGCCACGGAGGAGAGTGGTTCGCTCTTTTTAAAATTGTACCCTTTGGTAGCATCCAGATGCTTGCGTAGAGCACCACAAAATCCCGTAACGACTGTGCTTACTGAACTAACCGGAGCGCCGTTTGAAAGATAAGCAAATGCTATTGGTTGCAGAGTCGGCTCCTCAGCTAAAAGTGAGGCGCTTAGAAACCAAAATAGTGCAAAACGGATAATATTTATGTTCACTAGGCTCGAGTCTTATTTTAAATTTTGTCACTATCTCGTTATGATAGCGCTCTTTATTTTCTAAGTATCTGCTGTATAACGCATAAAAACCCAAACCTAGCTGTGTTCAAACCAGATACAACATCAGGTTGACGTAGGCGTTTCCTACAATTAATTTGTACTAGACATGTATGAACTCCTGTATCACTTACGCTTTATTCTGTTCAGATTCAACGTTTGCGATGATACAACCTCTTCCTGATTACCGCCCTATACAAAATTGCGGTTGACCGCCGAATCAAATATGGTCACATATTAAGGCACATCATTATCAATGAATTGCTGCAATCATACCTGGTGCCAATACTGTCAGCTTAACCACCATTCAATTTACATAACGACCATCGACTTACTCAAGCTCTGAAATCGCTTTGAGCAAAGTCGCTTTCCGTGCCTCTAACGTTTTTATCCTGACAAGCCACGGACCCATTCATAGCTTGAAAAAGACGAGCAAGAAACTGGTATTCACTCTTCCATAAGGCTTTTCGTAAACATGTACTGGTCAAGCAAAACCGGACACTCTATTTTGAGCATTTTCAAAGTTAATTGGTGACACATCACCGTTAGTAGAGTGTAACCTTTCCTGGTTGTAATACTTAATGTAATCCGCTACATCAGACTTCATATGATCACGC
>DATDJI010000087.1:0-10374 GCA_036520615.1 Cellvibrionaceae bacterium
GCGTGATCATATGAAGTCTGATGTAGCGGATTACATTAAGTATTACAACCAGGAAAGGTTACACTCTACTAACGGTGATGTGTCACCAATTAACTTTGAAAATGCTCAAAATAGAGTGTCCGGTTTTGCTTGACCAGTACAGCCGTTATTGCCATGATAAATAATAGCCTCATCAGCCGCTCAATATAATCAAATGAATCTTTGGTTGACTTAAATTGAACTTCATTTTTGATTGAATTATCAATGTTAGAGGTAATTCCTAAGGCTTTTGCAGAGTTCCAAGCTCTGGCGGATGCGTTTAAGCAGAGGGCGGTAGCATTTGGTAAGATTAAATTTAGGCACTTTTTATGGGAGCGGCACCACAGATATTTTGGTAACTTGTGTGCCTGTCGGAACATTCATGCCTGTCCAAGGATTTGTCCAATTTTCTGTTAAATGAGTGAAGTCTTGCATCCGCCAATCATTTTCAGATTCATTCATATAATCACTCCATCAAAAGCGATGCAGCTTAATTAAGTTCGTAGCTCAGATGAGGCGCAATGTGGGTTGATTCGAGCACACTGCGGTAACGCTCAAGCGTATTTTTGCGGGCGGGGGACTCGGATTACACTCCGCTTTATCAGTACTACTGTGAATTACCCTCCAGCTCCATTTCGAACCTTCTCCAATGCCCGAGCTTCCGCCGATCCACTCTGGCTAAACCGCAACCCTTGGTTGGCAAACTGTGCCGCCTGGGCCGTTTGGTTTAGAGCCAAATAACTCTGCGCTAGAACCAAATAAAGAGCCGGCGCGCGGCGGTCGATGCGCAGGCCGCGCTCGGCGGTGCTGATGGCGGTTTGATAATTGCCGGCCCGATAGGCGTCTTGGGCTTGGCTCACGAGGCTGCCCAGGGCGCCACTTACGGCAACGTTGGTAGCGGGAGCGGCGCTGGCGGGGCGGGGGCGGTTATAGGTTGAGGGGGCTTGGCGACGCTGGGGTCCGTCGCTGCGGGAGGCGTCGCGGCTATAACCGTCTTCGCGATCATCGAGCTCATCATCTGGATTCGTCGTGTCCTCGCTGCGGATCACTCGGTTGCCAGCAATTACGCGGCCGCTTTCCGGTGCGCGCTCATCTGGGTATTGACTGCTGGATGGTTGATTGTCTGGAAAGCGCACATGTTTTTGACTGGGGCCGTCATAGGTGGCGCAGCCATTGAGAAGCAATAAGGTGAGGGTGCCGCAGGCGATAAGATAGTTCATGTAAAGCTCTTAGCTGGATCTGAGGGACGCCATCTTGCCCCCGGCTGCGGTGCTTGTCTAGAAATGGGCTTGAGTGGCTGCAAAGAAGTTTTGAGCTTTATTAACTCTGTGCAAGCAGGCACCAGGTTTATAGATTTAAGATATTTTTAATGGCAGAAAACTGCACTGCGAGATCGCCCTCTGAATCAGAGGACGTAATCGCTCAGTTGGAAACCGTTAAATACGCAATCTAGCCCTGGAACAGCCGTTTAAAAAACGACGGTTTAGGAGTGTTAGGGGTCGCTGGAGCATTTGGCTCGCCCGGTGCTGCAGGCGTATTGGGCGCAGGAGAGCTAGAGGGTAATAAGCTATTTAACAGGCCGCCGCCGCAGCTTGAGGATTCAGTGGGCACCTGTTCCAAGCGCAGCGGTAAGTACAAGGCGCCGGGGCAGCCGCGCTCGCTAAGCAGGCCCGTGGCGGCGTCCACATAGTAATAGTCCATCCCGCTTGGGGGTTCATCATCCAGGCCTTTCGTCGGAACCTTAGCCATAAAGTCCGCCCAGACTTGTAAAGCACCACCGGCACCGGAGACGGGCGTGGGTTGATTATCGTCGCGACCCATCCAGACCACGGCCATTAAGTCACTGCTAAACCCAGCAAACCAGCTATCGCGCTGGTCGTTTGTGGTGCCGGTCTTACCTGCTAAGCGGGTATTGCCAAACAGGCCTGCCACGCTACGCGCCGTACCTTCGCGGAACACCATATACATTGCATGATGTAGGGCAAAAATTGCCTCTTGGCTAAACTGTTGCTGAATTTCCAGTGGGTAGCGTTTGAGCGGATGACCTTCGTGGTCGATGACCTCCTGAATTACCCGCAACGGCGCATGCACGCCATCGGCGGCCAGCGTGTGATACAGCTCGGCCATTTGGATTGGCGGGGCGTCGATACTGCCCAGTAGCATCGAGGGCACGGCCGCGACATCATCGTGGTAGCCCGCGGCTTTAAGCGTTTTGATGACGGCCGGTAGGCCCAGCTGCATCCCTAATTGCACAGTTGCCTGGTTGTACGAGTGGGCAAGAGCCGCGTACAAGGGAACATCGCCATGGCTCTCGCCGTGGGAATTTTTCGGCGACCAATCCTGGCCGTTATCCAGGGCGTAGGTGACCGGCGTGTCACTGAGTATCGTACTCAGGTTGTATTCCGCCGGGCGCTCCAGCGCGGTCAGATACACAAAGGGCTTCATTAACGAGCCGATCGAGCGGCGCGAGTCCAAAGCGCGGTTAAAGCCTTCGGTATGCGGTGCTTGATCGCCGATGAGGGCAAGCACTTCGGCTGTACCCACGGTCGTTACCACCATGGCCGCTTGCAGATCCTGTTTGTATTTTTTCTCTAGGCTGTGAGTTTTATCCGTAAGGCTCGCCTCGGCCTGGCGCTGCAATACGCTGGAGAGCGTCGTAAAGATTTTCAGGCCTTCGTTGCGCAGGTCTTCGATTTTGTATTCCTGCTGCAGTTGGCGCTTCACTAAATCCACAAACGCCGGAAACGTCTGCAGACTGTTATCCGTCGGCGGCATTACTCCCAAGGGTTTATCCAGTTGTAGTTTCAGCTCTTCTGGCGTGAGCAAACCCTCTTTGGCCATTACATTTAGAATGACGTTGCGCCGCTCAATGGCGCGCTGCGGATGGTTCCAAGGGTTGTAGAACGAGGCGCCTTTACATAGGCCAATCAGGTAGGCGATTTGCCCGGCGGTGAGCTCGTTTAATGGCTGGCGAAAGTAATGTTTGGCCGCCAGGGCAAAGCCATGAATTTCCCGTGCGCCGCTTTGGCCTAAGTACACCTCGTTGATATAGGTCTCAAAAATCGCGCTTTTGCTGTAATGCTTTTCCAGCAGCAGGGCCATAATGGCCTCGCGCGCCTTACGTTTAAGTGAGCGCTCGTTGCTCAGGTAAAAATTCTTTACCAGCTGCTGTGTCAGCGTACTGCCGCCTTGCACAACTTGGCCGCTGGTAAGGTTCACCCACATGGCTCGCACAATCGCCATGGGAGAGACACCATGGTGATCCATAAAGGCTTTATCTTCAGTGGCGATCAGCCCTTCGCCTAAAAGTTTGGGAATTTGGTCGATCTTAACTAATAAGCGATCTTCCATCTGAGCCGGGTAAATGCCGCCGATTTCCTCGGGCTCTAGCCGCACCAGTGGCAGCGGGTTATTAGCCGTATCGGTCAGCGCGGTGATTTTATTCGCGGCAATTTCCAGCTTAAATGCTTGGGCAGCGTCACTTTTATCGGCAAAATCAAAGCCGCGACTGAAAATTACATAGCTAGTTTCCGTGCCTTTTTTCCCTTTGCTAGCTTTATTAAATTGCCCGGCATCGCGTACCGCGTCATTCGAGCGATAACCCAAAACCGCTAACTGGTCATCAAGCATTTGACTGGACAGGCTCATGCCTTCGTAGAGTTCCAGCGGGCGGGCGTACACTCGCGCCGGCAAAGCCCATTTTTTACCTTCAAATTTAGCGGTAACTTCTTTCTCCAGCGCAAAACTCCACACCCAAAGCGCCGCAACCAGGCCCACTCCGGCCAAAAAAGCTGCGCTGAATAGCGTAATAAGCAGTGGACGCAGCCAGCGATGGCGATTAAAGAACTGGCGGAAGCGATTTTTTAAACGGCGTTTTGTCACCGAATGTCTCCTGGATTGGACAGGACTGCATTGTGAGGGTAGGCGGCGGGTGGGGCAAGAGAGGGTGTGGAGAATAGACGGCTTGAAATAATTTGATTCTGCTGAATTTTTATTAAGCGCGCAATTTACCTTGAGATACGTTGTGACACTAAAGGTGGCTTTTGTATGGCACCACGTAAATAACAATCAGCTTACCCAAAAGGCAAATAAGCTGAAATTATTACTGGCGCCACTTTAAGTTTGTTGAAATAAGTAATTCGCTGTTATTGAGTATTAGATATCGTAGTGGAGGAGGAGATGTTAATCTGGCTCATGGAGCGAGTTGTTAAATCCACGACAAAAACCGAATCACTTACGTCATCACCGATGTAGAGCAGTTTATTGGGTATGTCGATGCGAATAGAGCTGTAAGCGCCTACGGCGCTTGTGCCGTAGGAGTCGATTAAATCAGCCACATCGCCATTGTTAATGTTTATCGATTTAATTTTTCCTGTCGCCAAACTGTGGTTTTCCGCTACATAAACCAAACTTTCCTTTTCATTAATGGTTAAGTTAGAAATGTCCGGGCCAATCAATGCTTCAAATTTTTTCTGGCCATGCTCGCCGAAACCCCGCACAAGGGTTTGCTGAATATTATTGATATTGCGTTCATCGGCAATAATGTAGGTTTTACTGGCGCGGTGGAAATTAAAATATTTAAATGTGCCGAGGATAATATCGTTAGGGAGCTCCCATAATAATTGTGTGATAGCCGGAATGGGTGAACCTGTATTGGGTTGTGCGTTGACAAACCCGTTGGTGTTGTCTGTAGCTAAAGCCAACGCGCGGTATTGGCTGGAGCCTGCCTCGGTGTTTTTAGCCAGTGCGATAAGGCGTTGATTCGTGTAGTCATAAGTTAAGTTCACAACGCCTGGGATATATCCTGCATAAAAAATATCTAGCGACCATGCTGAGCGGAGGCCGAGGGCATATATGTTGTTTGTATTATTCTGTAAGAGGTAAATGTCTTCTCGGGTCGAGTTCCAATCGAATGTGGGAAAGTGCGATGGAAGACTGGAGTTTGTGATGTGGCTATACCAAAGACCATTTTCTAAACTAATCCTGCCAATCATCGAACGATCAGGATCAAAAAATACCAGATATCTGCCAGGAGAAACGGCCAGATAACTAGGATTAATAGAATCCCGCTTATTAAACAATTGAGTTGCCGATTTAATCGGCGTCTTATCCGCTAAAAACCCTGTCAGAGCCACATCCGCACCTCCCTCAGGCACAGTAATTTTTCCTTTCCATAGTTGCGGGTCTACTGCGTCTTGAATTAAAGCCGAGGTATTAAGCGTAACGATGCCATCTTTAATAGGTATATTGGATTCGGCATCAAAAAACCGCACGACTGTTTCTATCTCCATTGAACCGGGTTTGTCAGTGCCGACATTTTCATTAGGGCGGGGTTTTTCTAAACTAATTACTGGTCTACTAACGTCCTTAATGGCAATTTTCAGATGCTGTTTAGCGGAGTTATTTGCAGCTGTAGCCTCGATATCAACTTCGTACATATTTTTTTTATCGCTATCTATCGGTGTTTCAAAATCCGCTGGTATTTTAAAGCTTAGCTCACCAGTGGCGGAATTAATTACCAGTAAGCCCGCGTCGCTGCCGCTAATTTTATACAGAATATTTTTTACATCTCCCTGTACTTGAACCTGCGCTTTCCAAAAAATACCGTTGGTATTTTCATCGGTATCGGTTTGCGTGTTGGCTCTATCAAACGCAATGCTGCCGCCAGTGCACGCACTTAAAGAAATGGCATAGACCAGAGTAATAATGCAACAGCGCGATGTTTTTAGTTTTGTTGTTGCAGTTTGTTGCGGCATAAAAATCCCGTTTAAAAATAAATAACATCAATGGGTTCAAAAATACAGGTGTCTGCGTGCAACCCTACGCGCTGGGGATTCTGTGGGATATGCGTAAATTTACGTATTTGCGTTAAATTGTTACCTGGGTCGCGTCTTTACTGAGTCAGAATTTGTAGCCATTGCGCCAACAATTGATTTGCTTTGGGTTTAATTGAGCTTTTTATCCTGAGCTTCGGGGCGAAGTGCCTTGCTGCGCTCCGCTACTAGCCTTTTGGCCTTTGTTTTGATTAGATGGCCGCCATTTTTCCGCTGTCATCTCTTATGTCTCGCAGTTATCCCATCTTGAATGTCGATCTTGCCGCTTTGGCAAGCAATTACCGTTTGTTGCAACAGCGCGCAGCCGGCGCGCGCGTGGGTGCGGTGGTGAAAGCTAACGCCTATGGTTTAGGGGTTGAGGCGGTGGCTGGCTGTTTATACGAAAGAGGCTGTCGGGACTTTTTTGTCTCCTCGACCGAGGAAGGTGTAGCTCTGCGACCCTTGGTGCCAGCGGCGCGTATCTTCGTGCTGCAGGGCGTTGAGCCGGGCGATGAAGGCTCGTGTCAGGCTTTTACACTCACTCCAGTTTTAATTTCTTCCACTATGGCTCAGCGCTATCTGAGCCTTAAACCAACTACTGAGTTTGCGCTGAAGGTAAACACAGGCATGAACCGGCTAGGTTTAGAGCCTGCGGAGCTGTTGAGTCTTTTACCTCGGTTGCCACCGACCAATTGCCAGTTGTTGATGAGCCATTTGGCCTGTGCGGATGAGCCTGGCCATGCGTTAAATGTCGAGCAGTTGCGGCAGTTTCATGCGTTGGCAGAGGTGGCGCGGGCCGCGCTGCCCCAGCTGCAATTAAGCCTGGCTAACTCGGCCGGAATTTTTTTAGGCGGCGCCTATCATTTTGATGTCGTGCGGCCAGGCGCTGCCCTTTACGGCATTAATCCTGGCAATTTAGCCAGCGATGTATTAAGCCCGGTAGCGCAGCTTTTAGTGCAGGTCATTCAAACTCGCACCCTGTCGGCGGGGGATTGTGTCGGCTACGGCGCGACCTTTGTCGCTGAGCGGGAAACTCCAGTGGTTATGGTGTCTGGCGGTTATGCGGATGGCTTGATGCGCGCGCTAAGTCAAAAAGGCTGCGCCTGGTTTAAGGGCAAGCAGTTACCGTTAATTGGCCGCGTTTCCATGGATTCACTGGTGTTTGATGTCAGCCTGTTGCCGCAGGCGCTACGGCCTGTTGAAGGAGATCGATTAGAGGTTTTCGGCCCCAATGTTTGCATTGATGCTCAAGCGCAAACAGCAGGCACAATCGGGTACGAAATTTTTACCCGCCTAGGGGATCGCTGTCAGCGCCTGTATCTGAGCGCGACGGAGCGCGTTTAGTGATTGAGCGCAATCAGCAGCTGCTGAGCGTCCTGGCGGATGGCCAATATCATTCAGGGCAAGCATTGGGAGCTGCGCTTGGTATTAGTCGAGCGGCGGTGTGGAAGCTCATTCAGCAGTTACAGGCCCAACAGGTTCCGCTGCAATCGCGCCACGGGCTTGGCTACTGCTGGCCGGGCGCGGGGGGCGTACTAAGTAAAGAAGCCATTCTGCGCCAGTTGCCGGATAACAATAATCTGCACCTAGATGTCCATTGGCAGACGGCATCCACCAATAGCCTGTTATTGGATGCTGCCCGGACAGGGAGCATCCACCGCAGGGTAGTGTTTGCAGAGCAGCAGACCGGCGGGCGAGGCAGGCGCGGACGCACTTGGGTAAGTCCACTGGCGCAAAACCTCTATTGTTCGATGGGCTGGCACTTTGAGCAGGGTGTCGCTCAAGTAGAAGGGTTGAGCCTTGCCGTGGGGGTGGTAATTGTGCGCAGTTTGCAGGCGATGGGTGTGCAGGGTTTATCGCTTAAATGGCCGAATGATATCTGGCTGGATGGGCGCAAACTTGCCGGCGTGTTAATTGAGGTGGGTGGGGATTTGTCCGGACAGTTTCATTTAGTGCTAGGTGTTGGGCTAAATAGCCATATGCCAGTGGAACAGGCAAAAAGCCAAGGTTGGGCGAGTCTGCTTGAGCAGTACAACCTTAATCGCAATCAGCTGGCAGCGCAGTTAATCCAGGCGCTGGAGGAATTGCTAGACGAGTTTCCCAACCGTAGGTTTAGCCATTATCAGGATGCATGGAACCAATTAAATGCCCTTGCCAATAAGGCAATTGTCATTGACCAGGCGGGCTCTTGTGAAGACGCTATCTGTTTGGACGCAGCCGTAAATGGAGGGTTAGTTGTACGGTGTCAAACGGGGGTAAAAACGCTATTGGGCGGAGAAATTAGCCTGCGCCTAAAACCCCAGCTGTGATGGCTTATTTATGCATAAATTAGAAATCGACCTGGGCAACAGCTTCGCCAAATGGCGGATAAGCTCGTTAGGCAAAAGTGGTCGAGCCGAGCGCTCTGCGCTTACTAGTGCAACCGCATTTCCAACCGATTGGATCGGCGTTGATATAACGGCCATCTGGCTTGCCTCGGTACTCTCAGAGCTGGATACAGAGGCTGTCATAAGTGCCTTTCATAAGCATTTTGGTTGTGAAATTCATCGCGCTTATAGTAGTGACGAAGCGTCAGGGGTGATTAACGGCTATGCTGAACCCAAGCGTTTGGGCGTGGATCGCTGGCTGGCATTATTAGCCGCGCGCCAAAGGGTCTGCAGCGATGTCATTGTTGCAGATGCTGGAACCGCGATTACGCTCGATCTATTAACTGAGCAGGGCCAGCATTTGGGTGGTTATGTATTAGCTGGTGTGGCTCGGCAGGCTCAAAGCCTCTGGAGCGGGACTGGGCGAGTGCAAGTGGATTCGTCTGTATTGCAGCCACGTTTTACGCCGGGGGTAAACACCCAAGCCTGTGTTGAGGCGGCGATAGCCGCTGCAATTGCAGGGCTTTGCATCAGTGCGCAACTGGTGTTGCCTGATGCAACCTGGTGCCTAACCGGCGGTGACGCCCACTGGCTAGAGGCTATCTGTAACTACCACCAACTAAATGCTACCCATCATCCCGATTTGGTGCTGGATGGTTTGGCCTGGTGCCGAACGCAGATCCATCCCGCACCTTAACTACTGTGAACTTACCGCTATGCGTTGGATTTTTTTCTCATTGTTCGCTGCAAATCTGGGCATATTTCTCTGGTGGCAAGCTGTTAAACCGCAGGCTCGTGCGGTCTCTCATACCTATGTAACACCTGCAGGCGTAGGCCCCATTCAATTGTTAAGCGAGACGGGCAATGCCCCTGCTAATGCCGCTACGCCTTCGAGTGCTGAAAGTCCGCAAGCCGCTGCCGATCCGGCGGCTGTTAACCTGCAAGATACTGCGTCCGCACCACCTGCTGTTGACCCTAAGTCCGCCGATGTTCGGACGCAATGTGTATTAGTTGGCCCCTACGACACCAATGAACTGGCTCAGCAGGCTTTGCAAAAACTGCACGCTAAGGAGATCAAAGCTCATCTTTATGAAATGGAGCTGTCTGTACCCGGCGGTTATCAAGTTTATCTGGATGGCTTTGAAACACGGGCGCAGGCGAAAAAACGGTTGGATGAGCTCCAAGCGGGCGGCATCGATAGTTTTATTGTTCCAAAGGGTGAATTTATTAACACGATAGCGCTGGGGTCGTTTGATCAGGAATCCGCTGCAAAAGGGCAGCAGGAAAAGCTTGCAGCGGCAGGTGTGAATAGTAAGGTACGCGAGAGCAAGCGCCCGATACTTGAGTTGTGGGTGGCCATGCCACAAGAGTTGGGTGACGTGTTACCCGATGCATTGCGCCAAGTTCTCGGCGTGGGCGCAGGTGAAAAGAAAAGAGAAGAGAGACAAATTTTGTGCTCGACTATTGCATCAGGCAAAAACATTCTCTAAAATCCCGCCTCCAATTTAGGGCGGTCCTAAAAAGGCGATTTTTTAAGCTGGTGTAGCTCAGTAGGTAGAGCAGCTGACTTGTAATCAGCCGGTCGGGGGTTCAATTCCTCTCGCCAGCTCCATTTAAAATCGTAAATTATTCCGCAGGGGTTCCCGAGTGGCCAAAGGGATCAGACTGTAAATCTGACACGCAAGTTTCGGTGGTTCGAATCCACCCCCCTGCACCATATCCATGTCGAGATGCTCGGCATAACCCGCTAATTTAAAGCTTTGGTTTGAGGCCTGCGCTTGAGTTGGCGGTCACCCAGTAAATCGGGTGGGCTAATAAAAAAGCGGGCATAGTTTAGTGGTAAAACTTTAGCCTTCCAAGCTAACTATGCGGGTTCGATTCCCGCTGCCCGCTCCAAATATATGTATTGCATTAAGCTCATGTAGCTCAGTTGGTAGAGCACACCCTTGGTAAGGGTGAGGTCACCGGTTCAATTCCGGTCATGAGCTCCATTATTACCTTAAAGATCTAAAACTCACCTTGAGGAGCGCAGGCGATGGCAAAGGCTAAATTTGAACGTAACAAACCCCACGTAAACGTAGGCACAATTGGCCACGTAGACCACGGTAAAACGACTTTGACAGCGGCACTAACCCGCGTATGCGCTGAGACCTGGGGTGGACAAGCGGTAGCCTTTG
>DATDJI010000088.1:0-16303 GCA_036520615.1 Cellvibrionaceae bacterium
GCGTAAAGCCCGCCAAAACTTCTCAGCCGCAGACGCCCTTGTATACTCCCTCGCATTTCAAAAGGCTCCATCATGTCCGCTAAACAACCTGTAGTTTTGATTATTCTCGACGGCTTCGGCTACAACGAATCTAAACAATACAACGCAATTGCTAACGCTAATACACCCCTCTGGAACAGCCTTTGGAGCAAGGGGCCTCGCACATTAATTGGCACATCTGGAATGGCAGTGGGCTTACCCGAGGGGCAAATGGGGAATTCAGAAGTAGGCCATATGACCTTAGGCGCTGGGCGCGTCGTGTACCAAAACTTCACCCGTATTAACAAAGCCATTAGCGACGGGGACTTTTTTACCAACCCCGTTTATTGCGCAGCCATTGATAAAGCCGTAAGCCAAGGCAAAGCCGTGCATGTAATGGGACTGCTTTCTGACGGCGGCGTGCACAGCCATCAAAACCATATATTTGCCATGCTTAAGCTTGCCGCCCAGCGCGGCGCTAAAAAACTCTATTTACACGCATTTTTAGACGGTCGCGATACTCCGCCGCGCAGCGCAGAAGAAGCCTTAGCTGAGGCCGATGCGGTGTTCTCTACATTAGGCGTAGGCCGCACCGCTACAATTATCGGCCGCTTTTTCGCGCTCGATCGCGATAATCGCTGGGAGCGGGTTTCACAAGCGTACAATCTAGTCGCCGCAGGTGAAGGTGAATTTACTGCACCTGACGCCGTGGCGGGATTACAAGCCGCCTATATTCGCGGGGAAAACGACGAATTCGTAAAGCCCACCTGCATAGGTGCGGCAGTGCCCATAGAAGACGGTGACAGCCTGATATTTATGAACTTCCGCCCAGACCGCGCCCGTGAAATTACCCACTGTTTTGTCGACGAACACTTCGTTGGTTTTGCCCGCCCTTATCGACCCAAGCTCGCCGATTTTGTCATGACCACCGAATACTCATCGGAAATTGACGCCAGCTGCGCTTACCCACCGGACGATGTAAAAAACTCTCTCGGTGAAGTCTTAGCCGCTAATCACAAAACTCAATTGCGAATTGCCGAAACTGAGAAATACGCCCATGTCACATTCTTTTTTAGCGGCGGGCAAGAGGAACTCTATGAAGGCGAAGAGCGCATTTTAGTGCCCTCGCCCAAAGTAAATACCTACGATTTACAGCCGGAAATGAGCGCGCCGGAAGTGACCGAAAAACTCGTTGCAGCTATAAAGAGCCAAAGATTCGACGCGATTATTTGCAATTATGCCAATTGCGACCAGGTAGGCCACACCGGCGTCTACGACGCCGCCGTCAAAGCGGTAGAAGCTGTGGATGCGTGCTTGATAAAAGTTCTTGCCGCTGTGCGTGAAGTTAATGGACATGTATTAATTACTGCCGATCACGGCAACGTAGAACTAATGTTCGATGAAACCTCTGGGCAATTACATACCCAGCACACTACATTGCCCGTACCCTTAGTCTACGTAGGTCCCGGCCATTTCAAATTTGCCGAAGGCGGCTCGTTGGCGGACATAGCACCAACTCTGCTAGGCTTGTTAGGCGTGGCTCAACCCATCGAGATGACCGGCCATAATTTGTTAGTGGCTCAATAACAATTTAGGACACACTATGAAATTATTATTAATTCGAGCAGGTGTAATAGCCTGTTGTTTTTTGGGAGGAGTGCAGATTGCCCATGCGGCTGAGCCTGCCAACCCTGAAACCAAGTTAACCGAACTTAAAAATACTATCGAGCAACTGAAAAAAGAATTGATTTCAGTTAAATCCAATCGCGAAAGTTTGCATGGCGAGCTTGAAGCCTCAGAGAAAAAAATTACCGAACTGAACAAAAAAATCGAAGAATTAAAACAACAATTGCAAACGCAGCAATCCAGCCTGAACCAACTTCGCGGTGAAAGAGAGGGCCTTGCCAGCGCAAAAAAGCAACAAGAGGCGCAGGTAGCGCAGCATCTTAATGCTGCCTATCGCCTCGGCAACCAAAGCGCGATAAAACTTTTACTCAACCAAGAAAACCCGGCTGATTTATCGCGTAATTTAAAATACTTTGAATATCTAATCGCCGCCCGCAATAAGCAAATAAATCAATTTGCAGGCACAATCAAACGCCTCAACGAATTAGAACCTGCAATTACTGCACAAAGTGATCAATTGGAAGAAAATAAAAAGGATGTTGAGGCGCAGCGCTTAGCAATGAATGAATTGGTAGAGGAGCGCAAGCGTACGCTGGCAAAACTCAACGCCACAATCGATGATAAAGACCAGGTATTAAAAGCCTACGAGCAGGATCGCCGCGCGTTACAGGATGTTATGACGCGCATCAGCCTTGCTGAAGAAAAAGCCAAACAAAAAGCCAAAGCCGCGAATGCGGCCAAATCCGAATTAACCGCGGCCGATTCTATAGAGCAAAAAACTTCACCTAGTGAAGTTGCGCCTAAAACAACGCCCGGAAGTAAAAAGCCAAACAGCCAAATTACTGTTGCTTCAACAGAATCCGCACCCTTACGCGGCAACCTTTTACAGCTCAAAGGTGAACTGCCTTGGCCTGCCACCGGCCGGCTGGTCAATGATTTTGGTAGTAGCCGAGTTGCAGGCAAGGTTAACTGGGAGGGCATCTATATCCAAGGCACGATGGGCGCTCCAGTTAAGGCTATCGCGCGCGGCAAAGTGGTGTTTGCCGATTACCTTAAAGGGCATGGATTATTAATCATAATCGACCACGGTCAAGGCTACTTAAGCCTATATGCCCATAACCAAAGCTTATCTAAAAAGCTTGGCGAACCAGTGGAAGCCGGCAGTGTCATTGCATCACTGGGCAATACAGGCGGCCAGGCAGATGCCGGTTTATATTTTGAATTACGCCACAACGGCCAACCGACAAACCCCAAACCCTGGCTTAAAAAATCCGCATAATTTCATTTAATTTTGGAGAATTTCAGTGGCGCTGCGCCTTAGCACTTTATTAGTTATCGCCTTTTATTCAAGCTACTTATCCGCAAAAGAGCCTGCCCCAAAATCCGCTGTAGCCACTCCCGCGCCTAAACCCGCAACTGCTGCACAACCTGCTCTGCCCTTGGAAGATTTGCGGCTATTTGCCAAAGCGTTTGAAAATATTCGCACCGGCTATGTTACGGAGATTAGCGACGCAAAATTATTAGAATACGCATTAAAAGGCATGCTCAGTGAGCTTGACCCACACTCAGCCTATTTAGATAGCTCCTCGTTAGAAGAACTACAAACCCATACAACCGGTGAATTTGGCGGCCTCGGAATTGAAGTAGGTGGCGACCCGAATGGCGTAAAAGTAATTAGCCCAATGGATGACACCCCTGCTGCAAAAGCAGGAATTTTAGCAGGCGATATTATTATTAAAATTGACGGCACACTGCTCAAAGGCTTGCCGCTAGATGAAGCGATCGAAAAAATGCGCGGCGCAAAAGGTAGTAAAACAGAACTCACTATTATGCGCACTGGGCAAAATAAACCGCTTGTGTTTAACCTCGTTCGCGATGTGATTAAAGTGAAAAGTGTGCGCGGGGAAATGATTGGCGAAAATTATGCCTATTTGCGCGTAGCGCAATTTCAAGTTAATACTGGCGAGGAACTTGTAAACACCTACCAGGCATTGGCTAACAAGGTTAAACCACAAGGTGTGATTTTAGACTTACGTAATAATCCCGGCGGCGTATTGCAAGCCTCAGTCGCCGTTGCAGACATGTTTATGGATGGCGGACTCGTTGTTTATACCCAGGGCCGACTTCCCCAAAGTAACGAAAAATTTTATGCACAACCGAAGGATTTAACCGAAGGAATTCCTTTAGTAGTGTTAATAAATGAAGGCTCGGCTTCCGCTTCGGAAATTGTCGCGGGCGCTCTGCAAGATTCCAAACGTGGGCTAGTTTTAGGTACGCGCAGTTTTGGCAAAGGTTCGGTGCAAACTGTTGTGCCACTAACAGATGAAAAGGCCATGAAACTCACGACAGCTTTATACTTCACGCCAAATGGGCGCTCTATTCAAGCGCAAGGTATCGTGCCCGATATTCGTGTTGAGCGCGCTAAATTTACCGGCGCCGAAGAAGATCAATTAAGTGTGAGTGAAGCTGAGCTAAACGGCCACTTGGCCAATGGAACTGGCGGGCAAGAAATAAAAGCACAGGAACGTCAGATTGAACGAGACAAAGCAGCCAATAAACTGCAAGCCAAAGACAACCAATTATTTGAAGCATTAAATTTATTAAAGGCAATTACCGTATTGCAAAAAAAATAATCCCACCGCACTGCTCTAACCGCCACATCAATTTAACTGATGTGGCGGTAGTTCTTCACACTAAAACCGCTTTGCTAATGCTGCTAGATAACCAGGATGCTCATCAACTGTGTTGTGTCCAACTTTTTCCAAGCGAGTTAATTTCACCGGACGTTGAGTGAATGCGTTTAGCAGAGCCGTGGTGTTACGCGCAGGAATTATTTCATCCATCTGGGCCATAATAATATGTACAGGCGCGCTCACCAATCGAGCGTATGCATCGGACGGAAACGAATTTTTAAGAAGTATTGAAGTAGGCAGCCAAGGATATTTTTGCGCAGCCAAATGGCTGAGGCTGTCAAATGGCGTTACTAAAACAAGCTGATCTACCCTTACCTGTGAGGCCACAAAAGTTGCAACACTTGCACCCAAGCTGCGTCCTACAATAATAAAATTTTTATTAGGCGATTTATTACGCAGCTGATAAAGCGCCAAAGCGTCTGCATATAAGGTCTGTTGATTCGGTGTGCCGTCACTAAGTCCGTAGCCGCGATACACCATTAATAGCAGATTACACTTCTCAAATGCTTTTTCTAACCCTACAAGGCTCGCATCCACGGCTTCAGCATTCCCGCCGAAATAAAGCACATCACAGTTTGAGTGCTTATCTTTTATTAAAACCTGCGTCGAACCTTGCGCTGTAGAAATTTTAATATTTGGCTTATAACTAGCGTCTGCAACCAAATAAGAGGGGAAAATAAGTTTATCCTGAGCAAAATACAGAACCACACAGATAAACAAATATATCGCAGCGCTGATTAAAACACTGCAGATACCCAGACGTATAAGCATGCAAACCTAATAAAAGATGGATAATTGTAACTAGGCACTAAACCACACAAGGCGAATAACAATCATCTGCGCATTATAAATTTCAGAGGTAAAGTTAAGGTGCAGTCTAGGAAAAAAGGAATTCCAATTGACTCAAGCGCGCCAGCTGTACTAAAAATTCGGGTGCATTTTGGCTGACAAGCGTTTTGCCCGCCCCTTCAACCTGCCGCGTCCATTGCAACAACATAGCCAGAGCTGCGCTGTTAGCATAGGTAACTTGCGCCCAGTCCACAACAAACGACGAGCTATTTACAGAAGAGAGATAGCCTGCGCCGTCTTTAATTAAAGCCAATACGCTGGTGTGATCAATAACACCGCTTAGGGCTAGTGTATCGTTCACACAGGTTATTTGCGCCCCGCTCAAGGCGCGCTCTCTAAAGCGGTTTGCGGTGTTACTTGCCAATTATTAATTACAGCGGTCAGATCACCGTGGTATTTATCAGCCACCTGGGCAAATTGAGTGCGATAGGTTTGACCGAGGTTAATCCCCTCAACAATAACATTCTGCAACTTCCACTCACCGGCCTTGTTTTTGCGCATACTGTATTGCACAACAAAAGGTTTATTATTGCCGGTTTTTATATTCTGCATCACTGCCACCTGCCCGCTATTAATATTGTCGCCCTTGCGCGGGGGTAAGGTTTCTATTTTATCGCCATTAAATTTAAACAAATATTTCCCATAGGTATCTACTAAACCCTGTTTAAACATATCGCTAAAACGCTGAACATTGGCTTTAAAGGCCTGTTTTTCTGCATCAGTTTTTAGGCTGTTATAGCGTGCTTCGCTAGCGTAAGTGCCCATGACTGAGCGAGCGAAATAATCAAAATCAACCACCGGATCCATAATAGCTAACACTTGCGCATTAAAGCTGCCAGGATCCTTTTCGTAATCAGCGCTTACTTTACGAACAAAATCCAACACCGCTTGAGAGGTTTGTTGAACAACCTGGTAGGGGTCGCCCTTAACATTTACGCTAGACCCGGCTACATTAGGCGCCGGTGCGGCTGCTGTCTCAGCTAGTAAAAACTGCGGCCATTGAAATGTTATGATTAAGATAAAAGCATAAAAATATTTTTGCATAATTAATCCTTCTTGCTCGCAAGACTGGTTAATAATTTACCAATCAGTTCTTCTAAAACCAGAGCCGATTGAGTGTCAGTAATTTCTCCGCCTTCAGCCAACATATCAGGTGCACCGCCGTTGGCAATGGCGACATATTTTTCACCTAAAATACCTGCCGTTTGAATCGAAGCGATACTATCTTGAGTTAAAAAATCCACATCTTTATTAATAACCATTTCAACCTTAGCGCGGTTATCAACAGGATCCAATCCAATATGAGATACGCGGCCTACAACCACCCCGGCCACGGATACTTTAGCTCGTTCAGACAATCCAGAAGCGTTACTAAAACGAGCGAATATTTTATAAGTTTTCTGCTGGTGCGCCGATACATTTAAACCACTCACCTGCAGCGCCAAAAATGTCAATGCACAAAAACCTGCAAATACAAAAGCGCCGACAGAAATTTCAAGCTTTGCAGAACGCATTTAACCTACTCCGAACATTACTGCCGTTAATAAAAAATCCAACCCTAGTACCGCTAAAGAGGAATAAACAACGGTACGCGTAGTGGCGGCGCTGATCCCTTCAGAAGTAGGGATTGCGTCAAAACCCTGAAATACAGCAATCCAACTTATTACCGCGCCAAATACCACCGATTTCACCACACCATTCAATACATCAGTGGAAAAATCTACGCTCTGCTGCATATTGCTCCAAAATGAACCTGCATCCACATTAAGCCAACGCACACCCACAATGACCGCGCCAAAAATTGCCACACTATTAAATAATTGCGCCAAAATCGGCATAGAAATCATGCCTGCCCACAACCTCGGACGCACAATGCGTGCAATTGGATCTACGCCGATCATCGCCATAGATGCCAACTGCTCCGTCGTTTTCATCAAACCTATTTCGGCCGTCAGTGCAGAGCCTGCGCGGCCTGCGAATAATAATGCTGCAACCACAGGCCCCAATTCGCGCAACAAAGATAAAGATACTAATTGCCCGAGCGCTTGATCGGCGCCAAAACGCACGAGCACTGTATAGCCCTGCAGCGCCAACACCATGCCGATAAATAAACCGGAAACCAAAATAATAATGAGTGAATACACTCCGACAAAATAAATTTGTCGAATTAATAAAGCAGGCCCGTTGCGCCAATCTGGGCGTGAAAATATCGCCCGCCACCATAATACAGAAGCGCGCCCCAACACTTCTAACGTAGCCAAACTTGCAGCACCTAAACGCTGTAACGAACTCGCGATGCTCACTTGCTCACCCGTTTTAGTCCTAAATCTGCGCGATAATCTTCAGCGGGGTAATGAAAGGGTACAGGTCCGTCGGCAAGCCCGCGAATAAACTGTTTTACCTGTGGATCTTGGGTATTTAATATGGCATCAGGTGTCCCCTCACCAATGACCTTACCGCCAGCAACCACATAAATATAATCAGCGATACTGGCAGTCTCACCGACGTCATGGGAGACAATAATACTGGTAATGCTCAGGGTTTCACGCAGTACACGAATTAATTTAACCAACATTCCCATTGAAATAGGGTCTTGCCCTACAAAGGGTTCGTCATACATCACTAATTCAGGATCTAAAGCAATTGCACGAGCCAACGCTGCCCTGCGCGCCATGCCGCCGGAAAGTTCGTTAGGCATTTTCTGATAAGCACCGCGCAGGCCCACCGCTTCAAGCTTCATTAAAACGATATCGCGGATCATAGATTCTGATAATTGGGTATGCACGCGCAGGGGAAACGCGACATTTTCATATAAAGATAAATCGGTAAATAAAGCGCCGCTTTGAAATAACATGCCGATTTTGCGCCGCATTTTAAATAAATCGCTGCGGCTTAGCTCGGGAATATTTTGTCCCTCGAGTAAAATTTGGCCGGAATCTGGCGTTAATTGCCCGCCAATTAAGCGCAGCAAAGTAGTTTTACCTGTGCCACTAGGCCCCATAACAGCGGTAATTTTGCCGCGCTCTATTGTCATGTTCAGGTCATCAAAAATCGGCCGATCACCGCGAAAAAAAGACAAATTGCGCACTTCAATGAATTCTGAGGATGTACCGGGCATAAGAACGCGGTCAGAGAATGAGGGGACTTAGTATACCTTTAAAGGCGAAGGTTCAACCAGCTATTCGACAGCTTAGGCATAAAATCCTTGTGGCTCAACGGCATATAACGATCACACGCACCGTCAAACACCTAAATTTAAGCCCTTTAGCATTTTGCAATTTACTAAATGGCAGTTGAGAATGTTCAAAGTGATATCACAAAATAGTCATTATAAGCATCAGTCAGCTTATTTATCCTGCTAACCTGGCGTGCGCAAAACAGGCCACAACATCACTAACAGGCTATACTTGAACAGCTAAGCGCGGCCAAATAAACACGGCAGTATTAAAATGCCATAAGAGCAAATACACACAGTCCAAGAATTAACGATTGCGATACATTATGGTCCAAAAATCTTTGCACAAAGTAAACAACCAGGTACGGGCATCTTTCAATTGCTTAGGCTCGTTACATGCAGATCAAGTGCAGAAGGTGTTTTTTCCTCTATTCCTCGCACTGATCTCCAGGTGCAACGTAACCCCGCTCTATCAAAAAAAATGCACAATAATTAATTCTAAAAAGATCCAATCTAAAAAAAATAATACGGTATTTGAATATTTATTTTTGCGCAAAGCCCTATCGCCACTGGTTGTAAGGCTCAAAAACCAATGTTTTTTTGCATTTGTGCTGCTATCCTCGGCAACTGGATTAACCGGCTGCCACCGTCAGGCTTCTAATGACTTACCTGCTGTGACGTTTGAAACCTGCACTCCACCTAAGGGTTATACTCCTATACCAGAAAGCGGCTGCTCATTTATTTCCGTACGAGAAGATCCAGCTGATCCCGCAAGCAATCTAATAAATGTGCATTTTTTGCGAATTAAAGCTGTCAACGCTAACCCTCAGCTTGACCCGTTGGTGTTAATTCAGGGTGGCCCGGGTGGCTCATCGCAAATTATGGCTTATTCACTGCACCGCTACTTCGCTGCAGTTCGCCAGAATCGCGATTTATTATTTATCGATCTGCGTGGCACCGGCGAGTCAAATCCGCTCAATTGCGAGGGCCTTGAAGTCATTACCTCTGAATTAAGCGACAAAGACGCATTGCACACCTATCGCGCTTTAATGGAAAAATGCGCGACTAAGTTTGAAAAAAATGCGCCTTTTTACTCGACTCAAGGGGCTGCAGCTGACATGGAAAGCATTCGGACCCGTTTAGGCTATAGACAATTTAACCTTTGGGGCGCCTCTTACGGCAGTAGAGTTGCATTAAAATATGCAACTGAATATCCAGCTTTTACACGCAGCCTAGTGCTTGATGGCCTTGCACCGCGTGCAATTTCATTACCGCGCTTTATCGCCCGAGATGCTACTACCGCCTTTGCAAAACTTAACGACTATTGCGATCGAGATCGTTTGTGCAAACAACATTATGGCGATTTAAACCTTAATGCTGAAAAAATTATCCAGCATTTACAAACTGCCGAAAGCGAGCACAGGCCAGAGCGAATTTTTCTCCCTGATCCGTTAAATCAAAAACCTAAAGAGTGGATATTCACCCCTCGCCGCTTCGCTCAGCTAATAATTTCAGCGCTTTATTCTCGCGAATTAACTAGCCTTACGCCGCGCGCGTTAAAAGAAGCGGCCGAAGGCAATTATCAACTTCTCGGTACGCTCAGTGCGTTAGCAGAAGCTAATAATGAACAACTCTCAATTGCTGAAGGCTTGTACTACAGCGTAATTTGTAATGAAGATTTAGCCCAAACATCTGCATCACCCACAGCAGATCCTTTTTTTATGGGCGTTGACCTAGTGGAAGATAAATTAGCAGTTTGCGCCCACTGGCCTAAGGCCGAAATTTCTACAACGCTTAAAAAACCTACGAAACAAATCAATAACACACCGACATTATTATTATCCGGCGCGCTTGATCCGGTAACGCCAAAAGTGTGGGCAGATTTGGTCGCGCTGACACAATTAAATCACCAAGCTATTGAAGTACCTGGTGGCAACCATGTGGTTTCTATACTCGGCTGCCTGCCCAATTTAATTGCTCACTTTATTAATACTCTTACCACACATTTACCCGCTGAATGCGCGCAGGCTATCTCTCCACTGCCGTTTTATTTGGGTGCCGATCCTGCCGCTAATCAGGTTAATAGCAACGCGGCGGATAGGCACGAACAAGGACAACCATGATTGAAATAAATAATTTAAGTAAATACTTTACAACTAAAGGCGGCCAATCGATTACCGCTCTTAACAGTCTGACCACGCAGTTTAACGACGGCGAAATTACCGCGGTGTTGGGCTTAAATGGTGCTGGCAAATCCACATTAATGCGAATTATTTACGGTTTAATAACGCCTAGCTCAGGGGATGTATGTATTGGAGGCTATTCAATTACTGCCCACGCCAATCAAGCGCGCCGCACCATGGGCTGCCTTGCCGATGACACAGGGTTGTATATACGCTTAACTGCAAAAGAAAATATTTATTATTTCGCGCATTTACACGGTGTGGATGAACAAACACTGAAACCCTATTGCGATGAGCTGATATCCCGTTTGGGAATGAACACAATTGCCGAGCGCCGCTGTGAAGGATTTTCATTAGGGGAACGCATGAAAACTGCGTTAGCGCGCGCCATAGTGCACCAGCCCCACCACATCTTATTAGATGAACCTACGAATGGACTAGATGTATTAACAACGCGCTCAGTGCGCCGTTTATTAGCACAGCTGCGTGATGAGGGGCGTTGTATTATATTTTCTAGTCATTTAATGCATGAAGTAGAGAATCTTTGCGATCGAATTATAGTATTACACCGCGGCCAAGTTATTGCCGATGGCAATCAAGCCTATATAAAAGATCTTGCTCAGCAAAACAACCTTGAGGATGCGTACGTTGCACTCATAGAGCGTCAGGAAATCACGCAATGTTAAACCGCTTAAAGCCTTTATCGGTTGTGGCCAAAAAAGAATTTCGCGACGTAGGTCGCGATTTAAAAAGTTTACAAGTATTGTTTTTTTTGCCCTTATTTATGGTGGCAAGTTTTGTTGCCATGTGTTTATTCACGCTTTCCATGAGCAAAAATAGCCAATTAAATCTTGACCAACCTTTAGAGCTTGCCGTAAGCGGTGCAGAGAATTTTCCCGAATTAATTCGCGCATTAGCGGAAAATGCCATCAAAATTCAACCCGCTGCAGTAATCGCCCCCGGCACAAAATCCAGTGAAGCTGTGTCTTATATCAATGAGAGCACGCCTTATGTATTGGAAATACCAGCTATGGCCCGCGAACAATTTGCAGAAGGCCACAGTATCGATGTTAATTTAATTTACGATGGCAGCAAGAGCCGCGATCAAGGAGCACTAAATCGAATACGCCAAGTGATTTGGGGTTTTAATCAACGACTCGGACAGCTGCGTCTGCTGACACGCAATGTTGCACCGGAATTGATTAATCCGGTGTCGCTGCATGAAACAAACCTGGCCAGCGAAGAAAAAATGGCGGGTTTATTTTTAGCTTCAATTCCTTTATTGCTTATTATTACCGCTTTTTTAACCAGCTCAGGCATAAATGCGGATATGTTTGCAGGCGAGCGAGAAAGGCGCACGCTCGAGGCCTTAGCTATCACCTCGTGCCCGTCAAGTGCAATTGTGCTGGGAAAATGGCTAAGCGCCTGGAGCCTGACGGCAATTGCTGTAACCTGGCAATTGATTTTATTAAGTTGCGCCTTTTTCACGTTACCGCTGAGTGAGCTGGGTATTCGTGTAAGTGTTGGTGCTACAGATTGGATAATTATTTGGCTAACCCTATTAAATCTCGGCGCCCTTGCCTGCAGCCTACAGGTATTAATTTCGTTACATGCGCGCAACTTTAAAGACGCGCAAATGTTGATTAGTTTAATGGCCGCAATTCCGGTAATTACTCTTGGATATACGCTTTTTACACCGGATTTTTACGCCAGTTGGTTTAATTGGGTGCCGATAGTCAGCCATCAAATAATTATTAAAACATTGCTAACGGGGCAGCCCTGGGCATTAATTCCCATTATGCAAAGTGTATTGGCAAGCCTCATTCCCTGTGGATTGATAATGTATATTGCTCAGAAACGCCTGCGCACTACTCGTGTAGTTTATGGGCGCAACGCATAAGTTTTTATGGTGGTTTTACAAAATTGCTGTACGTATTCGCCTAGTTAACGTTGCTTCTATACTCGGTTAATGCGACGCGGTTAGCCTAGCCCTTGCGGCCAGGTTAACCCAAATCGTTGAATACGCTCGGCAACCGGTTCGCTTAATGTGTATTCCTCTATTCCATCCGCACGAATAATTTTTAAGTTGTCGTCCAATAAAATCACCCGTGCCTGCGGTTCATGCTGAATAACCAGTAGTTTCTGCACAAAAATGGTATCGGGGCTATGGCTATTAAAATAATTGGCGGGCATAAAATCGGCCCATTCAGCAGGATATTCATCAAAACTAAATTGGCTTTCCCATTCGCCGTTATTAAACGCCTGCACTACCCACTCATACGAATTCTTGCGAAGCCGAAACTGGTCCCAATCTTGTTGCACGGGTATTTGAGATGCGTTTAAACGCAACGGAGCACGTAGGCCGAATCGGCCGAAGCCTGTGTCGCAGATAAATTGGCCTTCTGTTAAATCCACCAGCACTACCATATGGGTTTTAGCCCATCGTTTAGGATAAAACATTGGCCGAGCGCCAATCAGACGCACGCTAAAGCCTAAAGCTGCTGCCGCCCACGCAAACAAGCCATTTACCTCGTAACAATAGCCACCGCGACGCTGATATATTATTTTTTCAATGATGTCAGTGGGCTCAAGGCTTACATTAAGACCTGCCTGTACGTAAGTATTTTCAAAGGGTACGGTAAATAGCTGGGCGCGCATTAGAGTACGCAGCCCCGCAGCATCCGCGCTAGGTGGTGACTCAAGCCCGACACGGCTCAAATAAGCTTGCAAAGGAAAGGATTCAGGCAGCATTCAGTGCTCCTTTTAACAATATAGCAGCAGTATGGTTAACGACAGGGCCGCTCAGGCGCGGTCACCGAAGCTACGAATAGGCCAAATTAGGCCCAAACAGGCGGCACAATGAAGCGAATTAACGTAGAATGCAGCACCCAGTACGGCATAGTAACAGCCTCAGCTTGGGCCTCTCAAATCAACTTCCCACCTTGGTACCTTAGTGCAATGAAGTCTTTGCGCCCACTTACACTCTCTCTCGCGCTGTTGGCGTTTTGTAGCCAGCAAACTTTCGCATCCGTATTTGAAAGTAATTTTGATGGCGATGCTAAACATTTGCCGTTAACGCTTTTATATGGCGCATCCGTAGAAGCAGGTGAAGGTAGAGCCAATACCGCCTACTTAAAATGCGCCCAAGGCGGTTCAACCCTTATTAGCAAACAACCGCTAAATGAAATGGGTGTGCTGGAACTTTGGGTTAAACCAAGCGCTCCGGATACGCACTACGAAATGTCCTTTTTCGTGCGCGCTAAGGATAAAGACGAAAACAGCTGGGTAAAAATCGGCGCGATTGAGTCAGATAAAAACGAGGCTGAATACACAGCTAAACGCATATCTATTGATGAAGCTGGCAGTAATTATTTAAAAATTGAAGTGAATGTTAGCAGCGGCAGCCTGGCAATAGATGATGTAACTATTGATAAAATAGGCCTTGCCATTGCATTGCGTAAAAGCCAGTTGGAAACGCAAAAAAATCTACAGGCGCAATTTAGCAAAGACGAAGACGCAAAAATTTTGACTGAGTCTATTGTGCGCTTAGGAGAGGCTTATATTTCCCAAATAGAATTGCAGCGCCGCTATCTGGAATCCTCCGCAGGCATTACCGCCACATTGCAGTTGGCACTGGCCACATCCCAGCGTAACCAAATGGCTAACCCACTTGCGTATCAAACATTTGGCGGCATTGTAAAAGACGTTAAATCCCTATCCTCGCCGATTCAATCACAACGTATTGATTCATTACTAAAACCTTTCGGTGACATAGCCACGGCTACGCTTAATGTCGTAAGTGGCGGGGTTTATCCCATTTTCGCTGAAACATTTAAATCCATTGTCGCGGCCTCATTTGAAAAAAATAACTACGCCAACTTGGACATCCCTAAAGACTTACGCAAGTACGCCGAGAAAAACGGCCCGTTGGTCTATACAAAAACCGAGACATTTTTGAACGAAATCAAAAACGACTTGGGTAACATCACCGCTTTGGATAAAGACCTCAGCGGTATTCAGCGCGATGTTGATAGCTTCCGTAAAGATTTGGAAAAAAATCTGCGCGAGTATTTAGTAAGTGGCGGAATGGAAAAAAATAATGAGAGCCTCAATCGCATCATGAGCAAAGACTCTAAGGACCGCGAAGTTGCAATTAAGATCGTGCGGGATTATTTTGCCTCGCAGGCTAATTTCTTCCAATCGGGCACTAAAAATAATGCACAACTGCTGCAATTTTTGTTGGTGACGAACAGCAAAATTGAAAAGGTGCAAGAGTTTGATGATCGGTTTAACCAGATTACCTCGTCTGTATTGACCTTTTATTCTAAATTTGAAAAATCAATCGAAGCTGAAAAAAATCCATTTAGCACCGATGCAGACAAAAAGACCTGGGAAAATAGCGCTAAATCGGCGCGCGAGCATGTGAAAAAATCCCGCGCCGCATTTGAAAGTGCCTATATCAACTATGTAACTGGTCAGTGAAATTTCATCCGTGAATTAGGCCGCCTCGGCGGCCTTTTTTTTGCCTGCTCATACCATTCTTTAAAGTATGCTGCTCAGCCTGGGATTGCCTAGCAAAGAACTTATACGCATTCACTGAAACGTAAAATTCATTACTATTGAGCGTTTTATCTACAGCTTAATTCCTCTATAATCGCGCGCTTTTCTTCGCTGCCCGCCCGGCGGGCGATTTTCTCCCAATCTATGAGGGCTGTATTTTGCAACTGCACAACGCGACCACCACACAATTAACGCAGTGGGAAGCCAATTTGGCGTCGGCATACGAAGCTATAAAAGCTCAAAAGCTCAATTTGGATTTAACCCGCGGTAAACCCTCTGCAGAGCAACTGGATCTTTCCAATGCATTAGATGGCATTCTTCGCGGTGAATATATAAGCCCTACCGGTGTAGATACGCGCAATTACGGCGGCCTCGACGGCATTCCTGAAGCACGCGTACTGGGCGCTTGGCTACTAGGTGTGCCGCAAACGCACATTTACTGCGGCGGTAATAGCAGCCTTACGCTGATGCACCAGGCGGTTATGGCAGCGACTTTTTTTGGCTTGGAAGGCCCTGATTCAGCCTGGCATCTTGAGGGCAAAATAAAATTCCTCTGCCCCGTGCCCGGTTATGATCGCCACTTCGCGATTTGCGAACAAATGGGCATTGAGATGATCCCCATAGCCATGAGCGCCACTGGCCCAGATATGGACGAAGTGGAAGCCAAAGTTAAGGCGGATTCCAGCATTAAAGGTATCTGGTGTGTACCTAAATATTCCAACCCGTCAGGCGTGGTATATAGCGACGACACAGTGCGTCGCATCGCGGCCTTAGGCAAAATTGCTGGCAAGGGATTCCGCGTATTTTGGGATAATGCCTATGCCGTGCACGATCTATCAGAAACTCCACAACAGTTGCTAAATATTTTTGAAGCGGCTCAAGCAGAGGGATGTGAAAATAGCGTTCTGCAATTTGCCTCAACGTCAAAAATTACTCACGCTGGCGCAGGTGTTGCGTTTTTAGGTGCATCCAGCAGTAATTTAAAAGGCTTTCAAAAAGTCTTGGGTATTCTTACTATCGGGCCAGATAAGGTTAATCAACTGCGCCACGTTAAATTTATTCCTACGGAACAAGCCTTAAAAAACTTAATGCGCCAACACGCTAATTGTTTAAAACCGCGTTTTGCTAGTGTGCTAAAACATTTAGAAGAAGCGTTTAGCGATAATGATTTAGGCCAATGGGAATCCGCTGACGGCGGT
>DATDJI010000089.1:0-48019 GCA_036520615.1 Cellvibrionaceae bacterium
TTATTCCGATAGCCAAGCACATAACTGCCTGGTGCCGTTACGTCAGTAAAATCATAGGTTAGGTAGTGATAGCGCAAAAAACTGCCCCAAGCCTGCGGCACGCCTTTGCGTATCAATTCTTTGCCATGGTCAGTGAGCCGATAAAGGCTTACTTCATCGCTTTTTAAATCAGTGGCGTCCTGCTCGATAATTAATTTTTTAGGTTGCATAGGCGTATAGCCAATTTGCGATACCTGCAGCACTGGCTCGTACTGCCAGCCTTTCACCACATTAGGTGTGACTACCCACTCAACCGCATTTTTTGTAGCATTGGCCGGGATACTCGTACGCACTATGTACCAGCCGTTATTATGATTGCTGCGGCCATCCCACAACTCTAATTTGCCGCTATTATTTTGAATTACGATGCGCCGCTTATCATCATCCGGCGCTACAGTTAATTTATTTCCCACTGCCAGCGCCGTGCCCAAAAATTCGCCGTGTATGTTTTCAATAGGGCCGTTGGGCTGGCGCGGAAAAATCCCCGCTTGCTCATCCATTAAAAATGCCTTACCGAATAATTCGCCGGGAAATAACTCTAAATTAAAGCCCACTTTACCCACCCATTCAGCTGGCAGTGGTTTTTCTAAATCCACACTGATTTTAAATTGACTGTTTTCTAATGCGGTGACGTGCACCTGGTAGGAAAATTTTAAATCCGGGTAATTAATTGGGTTAAAGCCTTTTTTATCTTTACTGGCATCCGGATAAGACATGGTTTGGCTGATGCGGCGCTGAGTTTTATCCACTACCTGGGCGCCACCTGCAGGCACAGGCGACCACTGGCCGGGGGAAATTTCCAAACGCACATCACCATTGGCCGCTACGCGGCTGCCGTGCTGAATAATCGTGACGCCGGTTTGATGGCCGTCCGGATAAATATCACTAAATACAGTGACATCAAGGCCCTGCATGGCAAAATAGTTTTTATCGTTAATTGTTAATGCTGGCGCAGCGGCAGGTGCTGATAATGCCTGCGCATAGGCAGCGCTAAGCATAATCCATATCAATAGTATTTTTTTCATAACAGTCCTAGCAGCGTGAAAATAAATAAGGGAAGATTGCTTTTGAGCATACAACAATTTTTTACCGCTTGGGCAGGCAGATGATTAGAATTCGGCGGCGGTCACTTTAATTGAATTAATCTTATTAATAAACTGCCGATTGCAAACTTAAAACGAGCGAATTTTTATATTTTCTTTGGCGGCATCGCCGAGCACAGAATCGCGATAATTAAGCCACTCAAAACTTCACCGACATCGCCTTAACAAATATTTTAATATTTGTTAAGGCGACTAACTTTCAGGCGGGTATGTGCCTATTGCTCTAGCGCCCACTGATATAATTTATTTTTTTTCTCACCGGTAATTTTTGCCGTAAGGCTTGCCGCTTGTTTTACCGGTAACTCTGCCAAAAGAATTTCCATAACGCGCACAGCTTCAGTATCAATTAGCTCCGGCTGCTCAGGCGCACTAAAGCCCTGCATCATCAATACAATTTCTCCTTTGCGCTGGTTGGCATCGGCAGCTACTAACGCGGCAATCTCATTTAATGAGCCGGTTAGAAATGTCTCAAAGGTTTTCGTAAGCTCACGCGCCATTACTGCCGGGCGGTCGCCGCCGAGCACAATTATGGCATCGCTTAAACATTCTTCTATACGGTGTGGAGATTCATAAAAAACCAGCGTGCGAGATTCATGTTTTAACGCCGTTAAGGCCGCTTGGCGCGCACTGGATTTTGCCGGTAAAAAGCCTTCAAAACAAAACCGATCCGATGGCAGGCCACTGGCGCAGAGGGCGGCAATGAGTGCACAGCTGCCCGGCACCGGTGTAACGCGAATACCCGCTGCACGCGCCCAATGCACTATGCGATAACCCGGGTCGGAAATTAATGGCGTGCCTGCATCGCTAATCAGCGCCATACGCTCGCCCGCTTGCAGCCGCGCCAATAATTGCTTTACACGCGCTTCATCGGTGTGGTCGTGGTAGGCGATCATTGGTGTGGTGATTTGGAACTGCTGCATCAATTTGCCGCTGTGCCGCGTGTCCTCTGCAGCAATAAAATCAACGTTCTGGAGAATCTCCACGGCGCGGGGTACCATGTCAGCCAAATTGCCGATAGGTGTGGCCACTATAAAAAGTTCACCACCTGGGGTTAAACCTCGGCTCATATCAATGCCTGCTGCTTATTTGTTGACTTAATTGTTGGTTTTTCTTTTCAAAAGGTACATTCATGTCGGTGTTTTCCCGCTGGGTTGTCATTAGCCTTGTGCCCTTATTATTTATCGGTTGTGCATCCACTCCACAGCAGCCGGATAAAACCATTAACCAAACCCAAAGCCTGCAGCAACAAATTCAAAAGTGGCTGCAACAGGCCGAAAAAGTCCAGGGGCCTGAGCGCAACGCGCTGCTACTACAGGCGGCCGATGGCTATGTAAAACTGCATAACTTAGAACAGGCACAGGGCATAATCGATGCCGTGCCTGCCACCGAGCTGGGGGGCGAATCCTACGTAAAACGCGCACTTATTTATAGTTTAATCGCCGACCGCCGCGGCAATTATCTCGCCGCTAAAGAAGCCATAACCGGCCGCAATGTATTAGCACAGCTTAATTCTCTCAGCGGCGACACGGCCGTTGCCGCGCGTAAACAGCGCGCAAAATTATTTAACGAGAGTGGCGATTACACGAAAGCTGCCAAAGAGCGCTTGATGTTGGTGGGCCTGTTAGCGGGCAAACCCCAGGAAGACCAAACCGCTAACAACACGGCTCTGTGGCAATTATTGCTCGAATTGCCCGAAGCGCAGTTATTCACCAGTGCCGCACAAGCGAAGGCGGCCGATGCCAAAGCCTGGTATGAATTAGCCCATTTATATAAAGGCCAGCAGTACTCGGCGCAGAGCCAACTACAGGCGCTGAACAGTTGGATGAAACGCTACCCCGATCACCCCGCATCTAAACAACTGCCCAAAGAATTGCAGGATCTGAAACAACAGCTGGCCGAATTACCTAAACAAATCGCCCTGCTGATGCCACAAAGTGGCAAGCTAGAAGCCCCCGCGAGCGCTATTGTGGACGGCTTGATGGCGGCCTATTACGAGCAGCAAAAAAACGGTGCCCTGGTGCCGATATTGCGTTTTTATAACACCGAAGGGCAGCAGACACTTGCCCTCTACCAAAAAGCCGTACAAGAGGGTGCTGATATTGTCATAGGCCCACTGGAGAAAGAGCGGGTTAGCGAATTAAGCCAACAGCCTCAGTTGCCGGTGCCCGTATTAGCCCTTAACACCTTAGAGACAGCCGGCAACGCGCAGCTGTACCAAATAGGCCTAAGCGTAGAGGACGAGGCCAAACAAATAGCTGCTCAAGCGCTGCGAGAAGGCTTGCGCCGGGCCGTAGTGATTCTACCGGCTAATGCGTTAGGCGATCGCAACCTGGCAACCTTCGCACAGACGTTTCGCCAACAAGGCGGCACTTTGTATGAATATCGCTATGGCGCCAACACGGATTTTGGCGAACTTACACGCCGCGCCCTGCAAATTGACCAGAGTGAAAACCGCGTAAAAGCCATTGCGCAAATTATTGGCCCGGTGGAAGCGCAGCCGACTGCTCGCACGGATATCGACATGATTTTTGCGGTTGTGCAACCGGAGCAAGCGCGCCAATTAAAACCTAATTTAAATTTTTATTACGCAGCGAATGTGCCTTTATATGCAACCAGCAGTGTATTTAGCGGTGAGCAAACGGCGCAAAATACAGATTTAAATCAAACGCGTTTTTTAACGTTGCCGTGGTATTTTAATCGCACTGACGAAAAAACTGCTCTTGAAGCGGCCAGCGATAAAAACCCTAATTTTGCACGCTTATACGCGTTAGGCGTGGATGTATTTAATTTAGCGCCGCGGTTAAAACACGGGCAAAAAAATAACTTCCCGGCATATTATGGCTCCACCGGCACACTTACGCTGAATAAAAATAATCAGTTCGAGCGCCAACAAACCTGGGCCACGTTCGATGCTTCTGGCAACGTGCAATTACTCGGTAACGACACCGGCGGCGATCTGCGTAATGACACCAGTCAAAACTAATAACAACGCTACCATCGGTAAAAAAAGCGCGGTTAGCAAAACGCAGGGCGACCAGGCAGAAGCTTGGGCCTTAGATTATTTGCAACAAAATGGCTGGCAATTGGTGGCGGCGAATTTTCGCAGCGCGTTTGGTGAAATAGACCTAATTGTTAAACAGCAAAAGCTATTGCTGTTCGTCGAAGTTAAACAACGAGTCAGCGCGCGTTTTGGCACCGCTCAAGCGATGGTCACAGCGCAAAAACAACAAAAAATAATCCTCACTAGCCAGTATTTTTTGCAACAACACAGCCAATACCAGCAATATCATTTAAGGTACGACGTGATTGCCATCGACACGCAGAGCGGCACGCCCCAAATAACCTGGCTTCCTAACGCTTTTTACGCTTACTGAATTATGCAACAGAGAATTTACGAACTATTTCAACGCAGCATCGAAGCGAAAATGACCGTAGGAGAGGCTTTGGCGCCGCTGCTGGAATTAGCCGCTGCTACTTTGGTACAAGCACTGGTCGATGGCAAAAAAATTCTCGTCTGTGGCAATGGACATTCATCAGCACTAGCGCAGATTTTCGTTTCCTGCCTAATCGACCAATACGAAAATGAACGCCCCAGCCTGCCAGCGCTTTGGCTGGGCAGCACAATTCCCAGTTACACCGCCATAGCCGCCGAGTCACATCAAGCTGAAATTTATGCCAAGCCCATCCGCGCCCTAGGCCAAGAGGGAGATGTGCTGTTGGTGATCAGCTCCAGCGGCAATGCCGGTAATCTAGTGCAAGCGGTAACGACCGCTCACGAGCGTGGTTTACAAGTTATTGCACTTACGGGTAATGACGGTGGGGATATTGCGTCGTTATTAGATGTCCAGGACATTGAAATCTGTGCGCAGGTTGACTCGCGCACGCGAATTCACGAAATTCATTTGTTATGCCTCTATAGCCTGTGCGATCTTATCGACCACACGCTCTTTGGTATGGACTAACCCCAATTAAAAGGCCAACTATGACTTTATTACGCTCGATAATAATTGCCCTACCCTGTTTGATTTTACTCACAAACTGCGCCAAAACGCCTACGAAAGGCGATTTCGACCCGCCACCGCCACCGGGCAAACGCAGCCTGGGTGAATTTGTCGATGATCAAAAAATTGAGTCCAGCGTGTACGCAAATATCAATAACAGCAGCATGGATTTCACCGAAACCCATATCCGCGTAAATAGTTTTAAAGGTACGGTATTGTTAACCGGGCAAGTGCCCGATGAAGAACTCAAAACAGAAGCGGGCCGCGCCGCCACAGAAACCGCAGGGGTCAGTGCAGGCCGTGTACATAATGAAATTCAGTTGGCGAGCAACACGACTTTTTTTAGCCGCAGCAACGACAGCGGCCTGGAAGCTAAAATCCGCGTAAAACTTTTGGCCAATCGTGAATTTCAGGGTTCTAAAGTAAAAATTGTTGTGGAAGATCGCGTGGTATTTATTATGGGGCAGCTCACACGCAAAGAAGCACAACTGGCTACGGAAATAGTTTCGGGTACCGATGGGATTGAAAAAGTGGTGCGGGTAATAGACTTTATTAATTAATTACCACTCGGCTAGTTATTGTGCTTTACAGAGGCCGGATCGATTCCGGCCTCTAGTTCAGTTTCTGCAACACAGACAGCGAACCCCTGAGTTAAATTTCTAGCAAGGGGATTTTCCAAAAGCGCCTTAAGTATTAGGTACTCTCGAATAGAGTGGCTTATAGCGCAGCTATCCGTCTCTTTTATTTTTCCTTTATTTTCCATGTCCCCAAAAGCTCATCTTGAGAAATCTCTAACTAATAGGCGCTTTCCAAAAATATTTGAGCCTCCCGCAGGTGAAAATTTATTCACACACGACGCACCAAAGCCGAGAATGTGCGAATAAATTCGCACCTACGTGTACATATATAATCCGACTTTTCTATAAGCCACTGAAAACTTAAAACCAATTGGCAAAATAATAGCTATTAATTAGAGAAATAAAATTCATGACGCCATTAATTGCAGCCACCTTGATTCAAACGTCTCGCTAAAACAAAGTTTTAAATTAGTGGGCACAAAAAATCCGTTTTAAGATTCTTTAAAAATCCCCAACAAAGCCGCCGCTACACTCGGCGGTACAAACTTTTCTACCGCGCCATTTAACGAGGCAATTTCTTTTACCAACGAAGAAGAAATAAACGATAAGTGTTCAGAGGGAGTTAAAAACAAGCTTTCAAGCTTGTCATCCAGCGCACGATTCATATTGGCTAATTGGAATTCGTATTCAAAATCCGATACGGCGCGAATGCCTCGCACTACGCCGCAGGCGTGTTTTTCCGCAACTAACGTCGCGAGTAAGCCGCCGAAGCCGCACACACTTACTTGCGGAAAATCCTTTAATACACCGCGGCACAAGTCCACGCGTTGCTCCAAGCTAAAAAGCGGTTTTTTACGTGGGCTTGCGGCTACAGCTACGACAACCTCATCAAATAATCGACAGGCGCGCTCGACTATGTCCACGTGGCCGTTCGTAATTGGGTCGAACGTGCCTGGGTAAACAACAATTTTAGGGGTGGAAATAGGGGTGGGGCTGGCAGTCATGCCGAGTCTCCTGAAGAGGCGGGGGATTGTGTTTGTGAGTGCTGAGGTTGGTGGCGGTATAACCTGTAGGCCACCTGCCCGGCTTTTTTATCTTTTATAAGCTGCCAGCTGGTCGGCAAAATGAGCATTTGATTGACAGGAGCTTCCACATAAATAATGGCCTGTGGAGCGAGCCAGCCGCCGCATTCTAAAGCGGCAGCCAAGGTTTGCCACATATCGTGCGCAAATGGCGGGTCGAGAAACACTAAATTAAATGTCTCGCGGCAAGCGGTGTGTAAAAAACTCAGGGCGTCTTGGCGTTGCACGTGAATTTGGTCGGCTTTTAGTAGTTGGCAGTGCTCGTTTAATTGCTGAACCACCGCTGGGTGTGTGTCTAACAAGAGCGCAAATTGTGCGCCGCGGGAGACAGCTTCAAAACCCAACGCCCCCGAGCCTGCGCACAAATCCAAACACCTAGCCTGCCACAAATCGTCCGCCAGCCAGTTAAATAACGTCTCGCGAATGCGGTCGCTGGTGGGGCGTAGGCCTTCAATACAGGGGAAGCTCAGCTTGCGCCCGCGCCACTGCCCGCCAATGATACGCAGGCTAGACTGGGCAATTTTAGAGTTCTTCGGCGAGCGATTCGCTGGATTACGCGCAACTGCAGGACTGAGCTGAGGAGTTTTAGGACGCTTGGGCAAGTGATTCTCGTTATTGCGCTAACAGGGTTAGCCTGAAAGGCGAAATTTTAGTGTTGGTAGGCACAGAGTTCTTCTTATTGCGCCTAACAGCCGATAGCCCAAATAACGGGATTTTAATGCTCTTGGGCACGGGATTCTCTTCATTGCGCTTAACAGGTGGTAGGATGGCGGGATTTTAGTTTATTCAGTTAGCGACACGCCAACATGTTCTCCAAGTTTACTTCTCTATTTAAAAGCAAAAAACCTGACGCGGTTCAAGCCGAGGTACAAACCCCTGCACAGCCAGCATCAATACCTGCGCACGAGGAGCCGGTTTTAAAGGCACCTATCAGCGCTGAACCTGCTTCAGCAGCCCGTGTTACCGAGCTTGAATCTGCACCGGCGCAGCCTGAAATTCCGGTTGTGACGCCAGATCCTGCTCCTGCAGAGCCGCTGATTTCTCCTGAAATACCCACGCCTCCCGGTACACCGGAGCTGCCCGAGGTCGAGCCGCCTGAATTGCCCACACCGGCTGCACCTGAACTGCCGCCTGCTACACCAGAAAGTATCCTAGTCCAGGCAAAGCCTGCTGCCCGGTTTGAATATCCCGCCGAACCTGCGGCCCCAGAAGTATTAAGTGAGCCGGTAAAAGAAGAAAAACTGGGGTTTTTTGCGCGTATTAAACGCGGTCTAACACGCACCACCAGCCAATTTGCCGAAGGCGTCGGCAATTTATTCCTTGGCAAAAAAGCTATCGACGACGAGCTGCTGGAGGATTTAGAAACGCAGTTATTAGTCGCCGATGTGGGTATTGAGGCTACGACGGTAATCATTGATGATCTCACCGCCCGCGTAGCGCGCAAACAGCTAGACGACAGCGATGCCTTATTCGCCGCCCTGCAGGAAAATTTGCGCAATTTATTACTCCCGGTGGAAAAGCCGCTAGTCATTCCTGCTGAACACAAACCCTTTGTCATTCTGGTTATTGGTGTAAACGGCGCGGGAAAAACCACCACTATCGGCAAGCTCGCCCACCGCTTTTTAAGCGAGGGCAAAAGCGTCATGTTGGCTGCGGGTGATACCTTCCGCGCCGCTGCCGTGGAGCAATTACAGGTTTGGGGCGAGCGCAACAATGTGCCGGTCATCGCTCAGCACACAGGGGCCGACAGCGCCTCGGTTATCTTCGATGCACTTAACGCTGCCCGCGCCCGCCAGGTCGATGTATTAATCGCCGATACCGCTGGGCGCCTGCACAACAAAAGCCATTTGATGGAAGAGTTGATTAAAGTAAAACGCGTGTTGGCAAAAATCGACACGGCCAGCCCGCACGAAACCTTGCTGGTGTTGGACGCTGGCACGGGCCAAAACGCCGTCAATCAGTGCGATCAATTCCACGAGAGTTTAGGCGTAACAGGCCTTGTTCTAACGAAGCTTGATGGTACGGCCAAAGGCGGAATCATTTTCGCGCTAAGCCAAAAACATAAAATCCCTGTGCGTTTTATCGGCGTGGGTGAAACCCTAGAAGACTTACAGCCCTTTGCGGCGCGCCCTTTTGTGGATGCGCTATTTGGTAAAAACTCTGCCCAATGATTGAGTTTCGCCAAGTCAGCAAACGCTACGGCGATGGCCACGATGCACTGCTCGGGGTTAACTTTTCGATTGCCGCCAAAGAGATGGTGTTTTTAACGGGGCATTCTGGCGCCGGTAAAAGCACGCTGATGAAGCTTATTTTATTGATGGAACGTGCAAGCTCCGGCCAAGTCTGGGTGGGCGAGCAGAATCTGGCCAAACTGCGCACAGGCCAAATTCCCTTTCTGCGCCGCCAAATTGGCGTGGTATTTCAAAATCACCAACTGCTATTCGACCGCAGCGTGTTTAACAATGTGGCGCTGCCGCTACAGGTGTGTGGCATAGACCCTAAAGACAGTGCCAGGCGCGTTCGCGCAGCTCTTGATAAAGTCGGCTTATTAGATCGAGAAAAAGCCAATCCCATCGCTCTCTCCGGCGGCGAACAACAGCGCGTCGCCATCGCCCGCGCGCTCGTACACAAGCCCAAAATCCTCCTGGCGGACGAACCCACCGGCAACCTAGACCCAGAACTCTCCGCTGAAATCATGCGGCTGTTCGAGCAGTTCAGCCAGGTGGGTGTGACCATGCTGATCGCGAGCCACGATATTGCCCTGATCCGCCGCTTGGGTCATCGTGTGCTGGGCCTGGAACAGGGTCATCTTGTGTACGACGGGGCTCTGTAAATGTCCGCATTTACACTGAATAAAAGCGCCAATTTAGAAGCTTGGAAAGCGCATCACCGCATCTCCTGTATAGAAAGCCTGCTGCGAATTTTGCGCGCCCCGCTGCAGTCGCTACTAACTGCTCTTGCCTTGGCTATTGCGCTGATGTTGCCTGCGGCCCTGTTAGTGGCGCTGAACAATATCGCCCAGCTAGGTGAGCGCTGGGATGCAAGCCCGCGCCTGTCGGTATATTTAAAACCGCAAATGGACATGACCGCGATCACCGCGTTGCAAGAACAAATAAAACACCACACCGGGATCAAAAATGTCGCCTACATTAGCGCCGATGACGCATTAAAAAAGATGCAAAACTTTGGCGACCTGGCAGAGACTATCCAAGGCTTGGATCGCAACCCCCTGCCCCCAACGCTTATTGTTACCCCCTTATTAGAAGGTGAACACCTAACAGGCCTTGAAGCCCTCGCGGAGGAATTGCGCAAAGAGCCAATCGTGGACCAGGTGGAGCTGGATTTATTATGGGTACGCAGGCTTGAGCAATGGCTGCGCCTGGGCCGCCAATTTGCTTTAGGTCTCGGCGGTTTATTTACCCTGGGCGCGTTAATTGTCGTGGGTAACACCGTGCGCTTAGCTATTGAAAACCGCCGCGACGAAATTCTCGTCACGCAGTTGGTGGGCGGCACACAAGGCTATATTCGCCGCCCGTTTCTCTACACCGGCGCCTGGTACGGATTATTCGGCGGGCTGCTGGCCAGCATTAGTCTGGCGGTAGGCTTTGCTTTATTGCGCCTGACCACTGAAGATCTGGCCGCTACCTATCAGACGGATTTTATTCTGCAAGGACTGGGGTTTTTAGGCAGTGTGGGTTTAATTTCCATTAGCAGCCTTATTGGTTTAATTGGTGCTTGGTTAGCTGTGGGGCGGCATTTGCGCGCTATGGCGCCGCGCTGATCCATATAGAATTTCTTTTCGTCCTCCGTAAACACCAGCGTTATTCAGCGCAGTGCAAACAGCAAAAAAACTTAATCCGAAATTCTCCCCCACCAAAAGCATAATATTTAGCTTGAACGAAGAGCTATGAATCTCTATTTAAAAAGTAATTCCAGTCTCATGCACAGAGCAATATTTCCATGCAATTTGCGCAGTTGAATCTGCCGATAAACTTGGCAAAAAAACTTTTAAGTAAGGTTTTTATCGACAAGCTCACCCTTTATATGGACGCCTAATTCGCCCTCCCACTTTGCCACTACAGCAGAGGCAATGCCGTTGCCGATAACATTGGTTGCCGAACGCGCCATATCTAAAAAATGATCCACACCTAACAGAAGTAATAATCCTGCTTCGGGAATATTAAATTGGCTGAGTGTGGCCGCGATAACAACTAACGATGCTCTCGGCACTCCAGCCATTCCTTTAGACGTCAGCATTAAAATTAACATCATCGTGATCTGAGTGCTTAGGCTTAATTCAATGCCATAGGCCTGCGCAATAAAAATACAAGCGAACGAACAATACATCATTGAGCCATCAAGATTAAACGAATAACCGAGCGGCAATACAAAGGATGCAATGCGATTATGTACTCCAAACCGCTCCAATCCTTCTAAGGTTTTCGGAAATGCCGCTTCAGAAGATGCGGTGGAAAAAGCTAATAGAGCTGGCAAGCGTAGCTCGGTTAAAAGCGAGAAGATCCGTGTTTTTAAAAACACAAACCCCGCAGCAATTAACACCAACCATAGCAGCAAAATTCCTAGGAAAAACTCCGCAATAAAAACACCGTAAGTGCCCAACACACCAATACCACTTTTGGCGATTACCCCCGACACAGCCGCAAAAACCGCAACTGGCGCGAATAGCATGACGTACCCAGTTATTTTCAACATCACATGGGCCAAACTGTCCAATACTGCGATTAATGGCTTAGCGCGCTCACCTATAGCCGCGCAAGCGGTGCCGAAGAAAATAGAAAATATCACGATCTGCAAAATTTCATTTTTCGCCATACCATCGGCGATCGAAATGGGAATTAAATGGGTAATAAATTCTTTAAGTGTAAGGTTAGAGGTGACAACATCTGCAACCGCGCCTGCAGGCGGTAATAAAGCATGCATGGCATCACCCGGGCGCAACACATTCACCACAATAAGCCCTAAAGAGAGTGAAACCAGCGAAGCTGTCATAAACCAGGCTAACGCCTTCCCCCCAACCCGCCCAACCTCTTTCGCATCCCCCATTTTCGCAAGGCCAACCACTAGCGTGGATAAAACCAGTGGGGCGATAATCATTTTAATTAGACGTAAAAAAATGCTGGTTAGCAAAGACGTCGCCTCAACAAAACCTGTGGGTTGAGCGAGGGTTTGATTTACGCAATAGCCTGTAATTATTCCTAGGAAAAGCGCAACGATAATAAAACTTGTGAGGTTTAAGCGGATTTTTTTCATGGAATTCTGAGGATCCTATAAAAACCTGGGGCGAGCCATGGTTAGGCAAAAGAGACGATTGCGGAATGTAGGAACAGTAAAAGGCAGTAGCGGTTACAGAGTGTACACGAATTAAGTTGGCGTTTTTTTGCCAAATTTAACAACGCTATGGGCAAGCGTTGTTATCCATAAGTGTCTAACCTTATAAGAGTATGGCTGCGAACTCATCTGATACAATATTTAGGCAGCTACTCAAAAATGAAGGCGGCGAAGAAAAGGCCGGGGGATTTGCAAAAAAAGGCGGGCGACTATATGCATTTAGTCGTCTGCCTTTTTATTGGTAAATTCGTTTATTTTTTTGGATTCTAACTAATATTTCTCCCCATCTGCGCGAGAGGCTTAGCAAACAGCCACTGCGATGTACCAATCACCCGTTGTCGAAATCCGCCTTCACAATAAGCTAAATAAAATTCCCACATGCGAATAAATACGTCATCAAATCCCAGCGCTAGCACAGAGGCGTGTTGTCTTTTAAACGCTTCGGACCAGTCGTGCAGCGTACGGGCATAATCCATAGTGATATCGTCAAAATTCGCTAATTCCATATCAGTATGCTTGGATAGGTTCTCAACAATAATCTGTTGTGACGGCAAACAGCCACCGGGGAAAATATATTGGCGAATAAAATCCATTTTATATTTGCCACGCTCAAAGCGATTATGAGGAATAGTAATAGATTGTAAAAACATCTTGCCGTGCGGCTTAAGCAGGCTTGAGCATTTCGCAAAATAATCCGCGTAATACTGATGCCCGACTGCTTCAATCATTTCGATCGAAACTAATTTATCGTATTGGCCCTGAATATCGCGATAATCACATAAGTGGACTTCTACCTGATCCGCAAGTCCTGCAATTGCCACCTGCTCGCAGGCGTAGTTATATTGTTCTTGCGAAAGCGTAACCGTGGTGACGCGACAGCCGGTAGTTTGCGCACAATAAATAGCTAACCCACCCCAGCCAGTACCAATTTCCAATAAATGATCATCTTGAGTCAGTGTGAGTTTTTCACAAATACGCTGTAATTTAGTCAGCGAGGCTTCATGCAAACTCGCCTGCTCCTGAGGATAAATAGCGGCTGAATACATCATTGTGGGGTCTAAAAACAGCGCAAAAAAATCATTGCTTAAATCATAGTGCGCAGCAATATTGCGCTGAGAGCCCGCCTTAGAATTTTTTTGCCAAAAATAACGCCAGGCACCCAGCCCTGCGGCTAATTTTTGCCAACGCTTATTCATCTGTGTAAGGGTGGCCAAATTCATTACCATAACTTCAATTACACGGGTAAGGTTTGCGCTCTGCCAAGTGTGCTGCATATAGGCCTCGCCTGAACCTACAGTACCGCCGAATAAAATAAATCGGTAAAAAGACGGATGTAAAATATCCACTTCTGCAACACACGTAGACGCAGTTAAAGGCTCACCAAACTCATAAACAGCGGCGCCTTCGCGCAATACCAAACTACCACGAGTTAATGACGAAAATAATCGCAATACCGCTTGCCGTGCCCAACGATCTAACCACTGCCTAGCCACCAATGGTTTTAATGTGCTTTGTATGCGGTCAATTTTTTTTACGTCTGCTTTATCAACACCCGCAAATGCCATAGGCGACAGCTCCGGCATTACATTCATATAATCCTCCAATTGTTAACAACACATAATTGCGTAAAAGCCAGCGTAAATAAACCGCCCTTATATTAGGCTTGTGAGCGCCGCAAAAAAGGTACGCGTTTTAACCATAAACGCAGCGCCTGCCAATAAATTGCTGCCAGCACTTTTATACTCATGACAGGCAGGCTCAGTACCATGTTACGCAGATTGTGTGCCGTTAGATCTAACGCTGTTAAATTCAATGTCGCATCCATAATTTTGTGTTCTGCGCCACCAACAGTGCGCCAATTTTCAATATGTACAACTAAAGATTGCTGCGGCTGAGTAGATACCCACCGGTAGCGCATATCCAGTGGATTAAAAGGCGAAACTTGGAATACTTTAGCGAAGGTTAAATCCTGTTTATTCTGCGCATCACACGTTAATACATAGGCGTGGCGCTCATTCCAGGGCGTGTTATGCACCTCAGCAACGATAAAATCCACCTGCGTTTGCTGTTCATTCCAGCAGTAATAAGTAGTTAGTGGATTCATCGACACACCGAGCGTGCGGTAATTAGCCAGGAACATAATCGGCCCAGCGTGTACAACACCAGTAATTTTTTTTACCGTTTGGCGCACTGCTTCATCTAAATTAATACTAGGGTCGCCGTGGAAATCCCGGCGGCAAAAGCGCAACCAATGCCAAAAATGCGGGCCTAACCAGCTGCCAACGCGGAAATTCTCAGCATCGCGACAATTGCCGTAGAGCATAAATACGCGGTAGGAAAATTGATGGGTTTTAGGTAAAAAGCGCCTATGCCGCAACGGCCCAGCGTATATTTTTGGTGCAAGTACGGAGGATAAATGCATATTAAACAGGGCGATTATTGTTCAGCACGGGGATATCAACACCCAGCGCATTAACAACGCGCAATGCGCTCACCACGCCATCTTCATGGAAGCCATTAAACCAATATGCACCCGCAAACCAGGTTTTATTTACACCATTAATCTGTGCCCAACGTCCTTGCGCCTGCGTTGCCGTAGCGGAAAATACCGGATGTGCAAATATAAGATCTTGAAGTATTAATTCAGATTTAATTTTGCCTGAGTCGTTTAATGTGACGCAGAACGTAATAGGCGCATTAATATTTTGCAGAATATTCATGTTATACGTAAGTAACGGGGGCTGATTACTTGCGTTTTGCAATAAGTAGTTCCAGCTGGACCAGGCAAGCCTGCGCTTGGGCAACAGATTAATATCGCGATGCAGGGTTACCCGATTAGACCTGTAGGTAATAGCCGATAAAACTTCCCGCTCGGCAGGATTTGCATCAATTAATAAATGTAAGGCTTCATCGCTATGGCAGGCAAACACCACCTGGTCAAACTCTTCATGCTCATCTTCATAATAAATAATCACACTATTCTCAGTGCGCTGTACTCGTTTAATTGGCATACCGCTGATGCAATTTCCCACAGTTGCTAATAGCGGTTTTATATAGGAGCTAGAGCCGCCTTTAAGCACCCGCCATTGCGGTCGCTGCTTTACGCTTAATAAGCCGTGATTGTGAAAAAAGCGTACAAAAAAATACACGCTAAACTCCAACACTTCTTCGGTGGAAGACGACCAAATAGCCGCACCCATAGGTGCTAAATAATTTTTTATAAATCCGGCACTAAATTTATTACGGATTAAATAGGCTTTTAAAGACTCCTGCTCGGATAAACCGCCCGCTAAAAAACTCGCCGTAGCTTCGCGGTTAAAGCGCAGAATATCGAATAACATTTTCCAATGGGAGGGCCTGAACAGGTTGCGTCTTTGGGCGAACAACGTGTTTAAATTAGCGCCGGCATATTCATATGTTCCCTCTGCCTGAGTTACACTAAAGCCCATAGCGGCTGGCTGGCTTGCCACATTTAATTCATTTAAAAGACGAATAAAATTAGGGTAAGTCCAATCGTTATAAACAATAAAACCCATATCAACTGCATAGCTCACCCCTTGCCAGACTACGGTTTGCGTAGCTGTATGTCCACCAAAGCGCCCCGCTGATTCAAATAAAGTTACCTTATGCGCGCGGCTTAAATAATGGGCGGCCGTCATGCCCGCAATACCACTGCCAATTACGGCGATACGCTGGCCCAGCAAAGACTCATTATGTGAAGAAGTAGCAGCGGCTACCATGTTTTAGTTCTCGTCAAAAATTGCGCGCAGATTTTGCGCCAAATAGGTTGCACAATAGCCATTAATAACAGCAGCAGATAGAGTTTGCGCGGGAAAATAATTGTGCGTTTGCGCGCTAAAAAACCGCGTACAATACGCGCCGCAGCAGCAGGTGTTTCCATTATAAATGGCATAGCAAAATCATTTTTAGCGGTAAGGCGAGTGGCAACAAAACCCGGCCTAACCAGAGTGATATCAAGCGGCACATGCAACGTATCGCACCTTAATGCCGCTACAAAATAATCTAATGCGGCTTTAGAGGCGCCATATAATTCATTGCGTGGAAAAGGCACAACAGTTGCCAAACTACTTACCACACATAATTGTGCACGCCCAGTGGATTTTTTTAACAGGGGCTTCGCGATGTTAAGCACCGCAATTAAGCCTAAAAAATTCACCTGCATGACGCGTGAATACTGCGCGTAATTAAAACTAAAATTCGTTTCATACTCACATATACCAGCGCAGAAAATAACACCATCTAAAAAATCGGTAAGCTCAGATAATTGCTGTTGGGCGCGCTCAAAAGTAGCAGGTACGGTTAAATCCAGGGGCAGGCTTTTAATTCGCGTAGGATGCCGAAAACATAACTGATTTAAAGCACTTTCATCGCGCGCGCTGACAATAATAAAATGCCCGGCATCGGCCAGCTGCGTGGCAACTTCTGCACCAATTCCTGCGCTTGCGCCGATAATCCAGAGGGTTTTACCTTCCATTGCCGCCCGCTCGCATCATAAAATTCTTTAAAACGCGAATACCCAAGCCAAGCAGCGGCATGTGTTCATAAACCATTGCACCCAGATCGTAAAAATCTTCATGGTAGGTAATGCGTGCGCCAAATTTAATTTGCGTTGCGCCCACCAACCTCAGCGGGCGGCCTTGAGCGATTTTTTTATGGGCATAATGCATATGCCATTTAAAAAATGCGTCCTGCTCACCTAGCACCGTATCAACAAAATCAAATCGACAAAAATCGAGATTTACCGTGCTTGCGGTAAAATAACGCTCCAGGGCAGGCCATCCTTCTAAGCGATGTAGAGGATCAATAAAAACCACCGCCGGATCATATAACTGCCTCAAGCGAGTAATTGCATCTGTATCAAAGCTTGCGTAATTATTCTTAAAGCGCTCGACCAGATCGCACCTTACTTCAGATGCACCAAACAAATAAGAAGACATGCAATGACCAGCCGTAGGATTTATAGGTGGCGTAAACTACACAACATAATTTACGCGTGACGTTTTTATAGAGATAGGAAAGCGGTTTAACCTGATGACACAGCGATCTTATCTTTATCTTCGATAGTACGCTTTATCCGCTGCACTGGATTTCTGGCCGCTCATTAAAGCTTGAGCGATTACCAAACAACTGTAGCAAAGCTCTTGATATTTTATAGCGCGCGCTCGCTATACTCTTACTCCTGAGGGCCAGGGCGCGGCGGCAAAATTTTTTACGCTATGATCCAAACACCCAGGCTGAGCGTAAAACCTTCCACACAACCATTTCGGTGCCCTATGCCTCCCGATTCGCCCACAACGGCTTTATCACCTCTGATCCGCAGCGATCATTTGAGCCAATTATTAATCAAGGTGGGTAATCATGATCGCAGCGCATTTGCCGAATTATTTCGCCACTACGGCCCTCTGATCAAGGGTTTTGCCATTCAACACGCGAATACTCGCTTTCCGATTGAAGGGGCCGACGAGCTCGTGCAGGAAGTAATGCTCAAAGTCTGGCTGAAAGCAAAGAGTTTTGAACCTAGCAAAGCCTCGGCAAACACTTGGGTATTCACCGTCATGCGCAATTGCCGCATTGACCTATTACGCCGCAGCCAAAGGCGCTATTTTGAAAGTAGTGATATAGAAGTAGACGATATTTGGGATGAGAACGACGATCACTCGCCTTTCACTTTTTTGCATCAAGGGCGCCAGCAACAGCAAATTGCCCAAGGATTTGAACAATTACCCGCAGAACAAAAACAAGCACTGACATTCGTTTATATGCATGGCAAATCACACGCAGAAATTGCAGAAGAAACCGGCTTGCCGCTCGGCACGGTGAAATCCCGCGTTCGTATGGGATTAAAGAAATTAAATAGCTTATTTAAGCCGGGAGAAGGCTTATGATTTCCCATCATCCGGATACTAATTTATTAGTTGAATTTGCCAATGGTAGTTGCGACTGGGCGCTGGCCATTCTTATTAATACTCACCTTGAACACTGCCGCCATTGCCGCAGCCAATTATTCCAATTAGAGCAATTTGGCGCCGCATTGTTAACATCCGGCCCACAGGTAGCAGTGGAAGAAACCTGCTTCGAAAAACTTTGGCAGCGTATTGAGGAGCTACCAGTTAATGACTCAGCTGAAGCGATTAGTTCTAAAAAACTTAAACCACCGTTTTCTAACACTCCTTTGCATAAATCATCGGCTGCAGCTAAAACAGCTGTGGTAAAAGCGGATACTAATCAGCCGCAAGGTTTACCGGCAATTGTACAAAGATTGGTAAATCCACAGGCTCGCTGGCAAAAAATATCCAAAAACCTTACACAGTTGCGCTTAAAAACCGGCCAAAATAAATATGAGGTGGCTCTACAATCTATTAAAAGCGGCGGCCAAGTAAGCGCCCACGACCACCGCGGCATGGAATATACGGTTGTGCTACAGGGTAGTTTTTCCGATGTTGAAGGTATTTATTGCGTGGGTGATTTTGTAAAAAAACAACCCGGCCAGATCCATAAACCCACCGCCAGTCAAAACGAAGACTGTTTATGTCTAAGCGCTGTCGAACAGCCTGTGCGTTTAACCCACTGGTTAGGCCGTTTAATTAATCCGTTTTTACGCGTATATCCAGCTTAATGACAGCAGTAAAAATCCTGCAAATAATATTTCTAAGACCAAATACGTCGAAAATAAAAAAATATGCCGCGCGCATTCAAGCAATGAGTGCGTATGTTTAACGCCGTTAGCAGCGTTGCGCTTACTACTTTGCTTGCACAGTACGGCAAGATTTTCTAACGGCAAATTATCGCCGCGCATAACAAATAAAATTTGAAATTTCTCGACCAGCAATAAACAGTTGTGTTTACGTAAACAATTTCGTAAACCGATAATTTTTCAAAAGCTTTTTCATTGCTTAAGCATCCACAACCGCAAGTAGATTTAAACGATCAAGCTGGGCCTGTTGCGCAGCAAGCCATACTTTCACCCGCTGCCGCTCCACTAAACTCAGTGCATTAGGCACCTGTGCTGCAGACCAAAAGCTTTGATTGTTAAAATCAATTTTTTGCGCCAAAGGGCCGTGTAGGCGCTCAAGCGTGATAACGAAGCCATTGCGCTGCAATATTTTTTGATGTGTATTTGATTCATCAAAACCAATAAAGTCTTCGCCGCGGCCAAGATTTTTCACTACCACAAAATGCACCGGTTGCTTGCTGTAAGTGTCGACCAATTTATCCAGTAAACGTAAAGCATCGGCGCCATCGTCTAATACGTGCCACCAAAACACTTCATAACCTAAGCTTTTAAATAAATTTAGCGCATCACTTTGAGCAATCCACTCGCCCAAACGGGTAGCGGTCTGCGCAGCCAGATCCACTATTAATACGGCATCCGGTTGAGCTTCTGCGGTGCTCAGCAGATTATCTAAACTGGTAAAGTCATCGACTTTAACGGTGCGGGTAAATTCGCCATAGAAACGCGAAAATGTGCCGTGTGAAGCATCTAGATCAAAACCTAAAAAACACTGTCCACGGTCGATAAAATATTGCGCCAGCAAACGCGCAGTAAAGGATTTACCCACGCCACCCTTCTCACCGCCGATAAAATGAATCTGTCCCATATAAACTCTCACTTTCTAATACGCCAACTGGCAACCAGCATGCATTCTACGGAGAAACACGTCTGCGTGCATTGCTTTCACTTGGACTTAAATTAATTTCTGGCGGCAATTTAAATTCACCGCCAATCTAGCCGATATATGAACACTTTTAGAGCAAACTCATCTGCCGCACTCTCATCCGTGGTGCGCTAGGATCTGATAATTTGCCAATTGAGCCAAGCGCCTAAAAACTTTGGTGTTAAATGCAACCTTTTGGGGCGTATCAGAATCTGGGCGCGGAACCTCCCTCTGTAGAGTCTTTTGCCAACTCAGATCAAAAGCGATTGCAGGGAAAAATACATGAATATCGCGCAGTTTAATTACTGTGAAGCGGCCCTGTAGTTTTCAATCGCCGCATGCCTGACAATTGTGTCAAAACAAAAAACTCACTATACGAATATTTTGTTGGCAGGCGCAGCTACGTTCTTATTATTTAGCCTCAGTGATATTATAGAGGCGCACACAGGTGCATGTGTGGCGGCCTTTTTGGCTTTTACTAATAAAAGGCACCTGCATAATTATTTTTTTAGTTTTGTACTTGCGATATATAAAAATCAAACGGCTAGTCAGCGGGCATCTGCCGGTATGAAATTATGCGCCGCCATTTCGCTCTAGTCGCTGTTTCAAAAAAATACCCAAACCGCAGCCATATACAAAGCCTGCAATCATTCCCGTTAAATGCGCGCCATTTGCCATCGGGCCGATAATTTGATCCAAAAGCCCCATGACACCTGCGATAAGCATGCCTAAACAAAAAATAATAAATACCAGCGGCAACCGTAGATTAGACTTTGGCACCAGCCACTGTATTGCCAAAATACAACCGAAATAACCAAACAAAGCACCCGAAATCCCGCCAAAACCTACTTGTGGTACAAAGCTAAATTGCCCGAAATTTGAAACAATAGCGGTAAATAAAAATAAACCTACATAAGCGGTTCGCGGTAGCTGTCGCTCTAAGCGGCCACCAAAATCCACCAGTGCCATACCGTTAAAAATAATATGCACGGCGCTCCAGTGTAAAAATGCCGGCGTAATTAAACGCCAATATTCACCAGTCGCAACCCAATAATGCCAAGCCGCAGGCCATACTGCGCCATCGAGAGGAATGGGAAAAAACAATAAGGGTTGGCGCCAAGCAGGCGGTGCCAAACTCAATAGATAGCCGATAACACTTAGCAGTAACAAAATGTAGGTTACGGGCGTCTTACCAAAACTGGGAACCCCCCAAGCGGTCTTGGGTGTTTTTTCTACAGCTTGAAACATTTTTTCTGGCTGCTGAATAAAAAGCCGTAATATCTCACGCGCGTGCTGTTCCACAGCGCGATCTGGCACCCACAGGGTTTGCCGATCTAACTCGTCAGTAAAGCGATGGGGCAATTGTGCAGCCTGTAAATTATGCGCAAGCACCTGTAAATTTTGCTCAGCAGAAAATTCTTGTACTTTAATCCAGCCCAATGGGTAGCCTCAATTTGGGAAAACCTTGGTCTAAGAGCATAACCAACTTTTTAATTAACGATTTAAAATTTAAACGAAATTTTAATGAAAATAGGTTTTAAGATTTAATTCAAAGCAGCTTCAAATAACCTTGAACATCCCAGTAATTAAACCGACGCTTTAAATTGCTCTGGCGAGCATAGACAGGAATTTATTCTATGCCACCAGTTATTAGCAGGCAAAACTTGCTAGGGGCTTATTGACAGATTTTATTTTTTCTCACCAGAAGGCTGGCGAATGCCTTCAACCGACAGAGTTAACTCAATTTCGCCTGATGCAGGGCCGAGTTTCTTTTCAGTTTCTATACCAAAATCAGCGGTCTTAATTGTGGTTTTCCCTTCAAATCCGGCGCGAAAACCGCCCCAAGGGTCATTGCCGCTACCTATAGCCTCTACTGCAATGACAATCGGTTTAGTCACACCGTGCAAAGTTAAATCTCCGCTAAGCGCAGCAGTTTTTGCACCCGTAGATTTGTAAGAAGTACTGATAAATTTTGCTGCAGGAAAGGCATCAGTGTCTAAAAAATCTTTAGAGCGCAAATGTTTATCACGCTCAGCATGGTTGCTATCTAAACTGGCAACCTTAATATCCACGGAAACTTTACTTGCATCGGGCTTGGCCTCGTCATAGGAAAATGAACCGCCAAAATCGTTAAACCGGCCATATAACCAGCTGTAGCCCAAATGTTTAACACGAAATTGTATAAATGCATGGGCGCCTTTATTATCAATTGTGTATTCAGCAGCCTGTACGGGCATAACAGTTGCGCCCGCTAATACTGCACCTAAAACAGCTGATAACCATAGGGGTTTTACTTGTTTCATGGTGTTTCCTCGTTGGGGTTATTGTGGTTTTTATATCGTTATATTTTTAAAGATAATTAATAATTATGCGCTCAAGCCCGACCGAGCATTTTACGTAATGTGCGATCGCGCCTAACAAAATGGTGAAATAACGCCGCTGCAGCATGCAGTGCGATTAGCGTCATAAAACTACAGCCTAATACCAAGTGAACATCGCCTGCAGTATCTTCCAGATTTCCTATGCCGGTAATATAGGCGGGAATTGCAAACCAGTTAAACACCTCCAAACTCTGGCCTTTCGCTGTGGTAATTAGATACCCGGAGACTAGCATGAATAAAAACCATATGTAGAGCAAAACATGGACAACCCGCGCTAAATTTAATTGCCAAACCGGCCCTGCTTCCATAGTGGGCTTTATATTGAAACGGTTCCACATCATGCGCAAAAATGTTACAAAAACCAACACTACACCAATACTGCGGTGTATATCAGGCGCTTTTGTGTACCAAGGGTCGTAATAGTCAAGGCTGCGCATCCACAAACCCAGACAAAATAATCCCAACACCGTGACAGCTGACGCCCAATGCAGTGCAATGGAAACCCATCCGTAGGTTTTATCGGTATTCTTTAGTGGCATACGTCCTCCATATCCGCTCAGTACTGCCAAATTAATTAGTTTGTGTAATAAGACCCACAGGGCGGCTGCGTCAATAAAGGCATTAAGGCGCTGAGTTTGTCCGCCGGAATATGCTTTATAGACGCTTGATGCGATTCAATTGAATCCCATTCTTCAATTATTATAAATTCATGTATTTTATCGTGAGACTGCAATAGCCGACAGGAACTACAACCTTCAGCACGCTGAATGAGCGGAATAATCGATTGCAAAAAATCCCGTACATTATTGAGATTACCTTCTTTGGCTTGAAATGTGTTGATACGTGTAATGCCCATATTTTCCTGCTGATTTTTATAATTTGTGAGCGAGCACATAAAAATATATTTGGCTGTTATGCGCACGTTTTCCCGCGCAGTCCATGCGGTCTGGCTCAATCTAGTTTAAGCAACAAAAAATTATCCGCTGCCACAAATTTGCTTACGAAAGAGCTTAGGGCAGATAATTATTCGAATACCGAAAGGCCTCAATGAATGTGAAGGACACATGTATTCCATTACTTCGCCTACGCATTTATGCACTTACTTCTGCGGAAGGCTCTTAGTCACCACTTCAAACAAATCGTTCGATAATGTATGCGCGGCAATCCAACGCAATTGCGCCACCATCATCGCCTGGCGAGCAATATCTTGGCGCTGCCATTTAGTTAATGGGCCAATTAGGCGTGCTGCAATTTGCGGGTTTAATTGGTCTAATTGCACCACTTGTTGAGCTAAAAATTCATAACCTTCGCCGGAGAGTGCGTGAAATTGCGTTAAATTCTGGCTAAACACTCCTACCAAAGCACGTATTTTATTGGGATTTTTTCCGTCATACGCCGGGTGCTCCATAAGGCTTTTTACACGATTTAACGCTTTAGTCGCAGCTGCGGCCTGCACGGACAACCATAAATTAACCACCAGAGGCTCTCCCTGCCAGCGGCTATAAAACGTTTCGAGCATCTGATCTGCGTGTTCTTGTACATCCTTATACACACTATTTACAGCGATTTTTAATACCGCAAGGCTATCGGTCATATTCGTGGCAGAATTAAATTGTGCAGCAATTAATTGCGTGTGTGGTGCAGCCTCCACTAAGGATATATACACCAGGGCAAGATTTTTAAGGCTGCGACGCGCAACCGCCTCTGCAGAAGCAGAAAATGGCGCGTTATCCTGCAGGCGGTTATAAACTGCGTGCCAGTGAGGCAAAAGATTCTCTGCAAGTGCGTGGCGTAAAAATTCCCGTGCGCGCTGATTGCCATCAATATCCATGGGATTTTGTTGTTCAGCTAAATAAGCCTCGCTGGGCAAATCCAACATTAATGCCACCATCGCAGGGTCGAGGGTTACATCACTTAACAAATGAGCGCAGGCATTAATAAAAGCGGTATCAGACTTGGGGCGCACGCCTGAATTTAAACTCGAATTTATTTCATTTATTAAACGCAGCGCATATTGCTGAATGGCATCCCAACGATTAAAGCCGTCTTCATCAATGAGCATGATGCACAATAAATCTTCTTTACTGTAGGGATAATGCCACTTCACCGGCGCTGAAAACCCACGCAGCAACGAAGGCACAGGGGCACTGGGCAATTGTTCGAAAATAAACGTTTGTTCGCGCTGATTAAGCTCAATGACGCCACGCGTTGGGCTGCTATTTTTTAGTGCTGTACAGATTAAAGGATATGCGCCTTGTGGGCTTAATAAACCCATATCGATGGGAATAACAAACGGCTCTTTCTGCTCGGCAGTTGCCTCGGGTGTGCTTGGGCAGCTTTGTCGCGCGGTTAAATAAAAACGCTGTTCCGCGGCGTCATAACGGCCAGAAAATTCCACTGTTGGTGTACCTGCCTGATTATACCAATGCATAAATTGGCTAAAATCCCGGCCGGAAACTTCCGCCATACAGGCGATAAATTGTTCTATTGTGGCAGCCTCACCATCGTGGCGGCTGAAATATAAATCCGTGCCCTGGCGGAATAATTCTTTACCTAACAGGCTGTGCACCATGCGCACAACCTCAGCACCCTTTTCATATACGGTAAGCGTATAAAAATTGGAAATTTCCATATAGGAGCTTGGGCGCACAGGGTGAGACATCGGGCCTGCGTCTTCGGCAAATTGCGCCGTGCGCAATAGGGCCACCGATTCCACACGTTTTACCGTGCGGCTTAACATATCGGCGGAAAATTCCTCATCGCGAAATACCGTAAAACCCTCTTTTAAACTTAATTGAAACCAATCGCGGCAAGTAACTCGATTGCCGGACCAATTGTGAAAATATTCGTGAGCTACAACGCCTTCTACTCGAGCAAAACCTGCGTCGGTAGTGGTGGCTGGGTGAGCGAGCACACAGGAGGTGTTAAAAATATTTAAGCCCTTATTTTCCATCGCGCCCATATTAAAATCATCGACCGCCACAATCATAAAAATGTCGAGATCGTATTCACGGCCGTATACTTGTTCATCCCAGCGCATGGCGTTTTTAAGGCTTAGCATTGCGTGGGAGCATTTATCCACGTCTTTTGCTTCGACAAATATTTTTAACGCAACATCGCGACCTGAAGCGGTGGTAAAAGAATCTTCCACAACCGATAAATCCCCTGCTACTAACGCAAACAAATACGCAGGTTTTTTAAAAGGATCTTGCCAGGTAGCAAAATGCCGCCCCTGCGGTAATTCGCCCTGCGCAATTAAATTACCGTTGGAGAGCAATACTGGGTAGAGCGTTTTATCCGCTTCGATACGCGTGGCAAAACTACTCATTGCATCCGGGCGATCTAAATAATAAGTAATTTTTCGAAACCCCTCGGCTTCGCACTGTGTGCAGTACATGGTGCGCGAGCGGTATAGCCCTTCGAGCGCAGTATTTTTATGCGGCTCAATGCGCACACAGGTGCTGAGTAAAAAGTTATCAGGCAGCTCGTTAATCGTGAGAAATTCGTCATCAACAGCGTATTGGCCAATGCTTAATGGTGTACCGTCAAGGGCGATCGATATTAAATTTAATTGCTGACCATGTAGTTTTAACGGTGCTAGAGAGCTATTAGTACGTTTAATCTGTAGTTGTGCAGTGACTTCTGTATATTCATCCTGCAAATTAAAATTTAATTCTGTCGTAATAATTTTAAAATCGGGGGCTTGGTAATCGCTTAAATAAGTGGTAATTCCAACACTGCTCATAGCGGACCTCGGGCATTTATTGCCATTTAATCGGGGTTTCGTGGGTGTGTATGTGTTTATCGTCAGCGCAGGGCTCTTCTTTGGGTGGGATATAACCTACGCGCGCGTCCACCGCCACGTGTTGCGCTTCCCAAGCAATAATAGCCTGCATACAGGTTGCTGTTTGTTCAGGCGTTAGGCGCTCACCATTGGGCCATTTACGCAACTCAACAGCTGTTTTAAAGCGCTCGTAAATATCTGCGTTCATAGCCTGCATAATGGCATTAATATCCATAACTCTCTGCTCACCACTTTTTCAATATGTGTCCGCTTGCCCAACGTAAGAGCAAGTGGTTAATTAGGTTTTTGGCAGCGTTACACCGGTTTGGCCCTGATATTTCCCTTTGCGATCACCGTATGAGGTTTCGCAAATTTCGTCGCTTTCAAAAAACAACATTTGCGCAACGCCTTCATGAGCATAAATTTTTGCAGGTAGCGGAGTCGTATTAGAAAATTCCAATGTGACATGGCCTTCCCATTCCGGCTCTAAAGGTGTGACATTTACAATAATGCCGCAACGGGCGTACGTGGATTTACCTAGACATACAGTGAGCACACTGCGCGGAATGCGAAAATATTCCACCGTGCGTGCAAGCGCAAAAGAATTGGGTGGAATAATACAAACGTCACTTTGAATATCGACAAAACTGCTTTCATCAAAATGTTTTGGATCCACCGTTACCGAATGTACATTGGTAAATATTTTAAATTCGTTAGCGCAACGCACGTCATAGCCATAGCTGGATGTACCGTAGGATATAAGTTTTTGCCCGTCTGCATTAAAACGCACCTGTTGCGCTTCAAAAGGTTCGATCATGCCCTGCTCTTGTGCCATACGGCGAATCCAGCGGTCGGATTTAATTGCCATGTTAAAAAACCTTAATCGTTAGTGATAACTATGCTCGGCGCTGCAGCGCCGTGTAGGGATTCTGCCCACAACCGTGCCGCCAATTGGCGCGCTATGCTGCGGTAAATAAGGCTTACGGCACTGTTCGGATCCGCAACCAATGGCGGGCGACCGGCATCGGTTTGTTCTCGAATGGCCATTTGTAACGGTAACTGCCCGAGCAGTGGTGCTTGATAATCGCGCGCGAGAATTGCTCCGCCTTCGCTGCCGAAAATTGCTTCTTGGTGACCACACTGACTGCAAATATGTAACGACATATTTTCCACTATCCCCATTACAGGAATTTGCACCTTGCGAAACATTTCGATGCCTTTTTTTGCATCTAAAAGAGCGATATCTTGCGGCGTGGTAACAATTAAAGCACCGGATACTGGAATAGTTTGCGCGAGGGTTAATTGAATATCACCAGTGCCGGGCGGCATATCGATGATTAAATAATCAATATCATCCCAATGAGTATTGCGTAGTAATTGTTGTAAAGCACCGCTGACCATCGGGCCGCGCCAAACGACCGGGGTATCGTCCGTCAGCAGGTTGCCCATACTAATCATTTCAATGCCGTGGGCGCGGATAGGCTGCATGATATTTGCAGTATGAGCCTGTGGCCGTACGCCACTCACCCCCAACATGTGCGCACCGCTAGGGCCGTAAATGTCGGCATCCAAAAAGCCTACGCGAGCGCCTTCGGCTGCCAATGCCAGAGCAATATTGACTGCCGTGGTGGACTTACCCACACCACCTTTGCCAGATGCTACGGCCACTATGTTGCGCACACCAGGCACGGCGTTTTGGCTGTTGGCGGCCGCGACACTCGGGGCTAGCCAACCTAAGTCTATTTGCAACTTTAAAGGCGCCAAGACTTGTGTGAGAGTTTGGGCAAGTTCAACTGCGATGCCGTCAATAGGGTAGCCTACCTGAATCTGTACGAGCTGTTGGCCGTTTACAGTGGTGATAGACGTAAAACCGTCAGCTGCCGTAAGGCCCTGGCCGTCGGGTAGCGGCACCTGGGTCAGCAGTGCAAGCGCCGCATCATGTATAGAAGCCATACTCAATTCCAATGCTTAAAAGACCAGCATTGTAACCAGGGTACGGAGCAACATGTAGAGAAGATCTTCCGGTGGGAGGCAATAAAAATTATTTCACTGCGGCAATCGGACTAAGCAAGAATCGCGGTAGATGTGTAGAAGCAAGCCTTTGCATACAACTTAGCTCATCTGGTGGCGTTAAAAAACCGAAAGATGCCGTGAGTTGGTATCGGCCTATTAAATTTAGCTGCCAGCAATTCAGCTAGTTTGCGATGCTCAGATATCTCACGTATCTATACCTGCGCAGTTAACACAATCGCTATGTGTGTAACCGGCACCCAGATAATTTTTTATCCGGATGCCGATAAATACTGCCAATTTAATGTTGAGCAATTTAAGAAAAGTCAGTACGCAAAACTGCTACGAATATTCATCCGCACAGCTTTCCAAGCCGGATACATGCAGGCAACTAATGCGCCGCTGATGAGAATAACAAACCAGCTGCCGATAGCATGAGGTGAGAATACAAACTCAAATGCCTGATCAAATATTAAATTCCCTAAAAAATAGCCAATACCCAGTGCAAGCGGTACAGAGACGATCAGTGCTGCTAGCCAGCTGATAAAACCAATAAACATTCCTTCAGCAAGGATGATCTGCATCAGTGTTTTTGAGCCTGCGCCTAAAATGCGCATAACACCGAATTCACCGCTGCGTTCAGTTATTTGACCACACAATGCCGACCCCATGCCAATTAAACCCACCAGCGCAATTAATAATGCAACCTGCAGCAAAGCATTAATAAGCATGCTCAAATGCCCATCCACCTCATAGCGCAGCTTCTGCTCACTAATACTACCGGTTACATAAAAATGCTGCTGTGCGAGCACAGATTCAATTTCGCGCGCTTTTATAGCGACATTTTCAGCCCTATGATCAGTCATGCGGATGCGAAAATTTGTGTAGAGATCCTGCTGGTTAGTGAGTTTTTCATAGGTGGCGGCGGACACGTAAGCTATGCCCGGCGACATTTTTTCATCTGCTATGCCCACAACCTGCAAGGCAGCTACACGGCCTCCAACCGAAAGCGTAATGCGCTCATCTATGATTGGCTGTTCAAATGCGTGTAAGGCTTTGCCATTAAGCACCACCTCGTCAATACCCAACTGATTAAGCCCACGCCCACTTTTAATTGCAGGTGTTAAAAATGTACTGTCAGGAGCTATAGCAGCGATGCTAAGCAACCCGTGGCTGTCATCAGGATAGGTAGTTTCTATCGTTAATCCATCCGCACGGTGCCGAGCCACAGGGGTTTGGCTCCAGGTTTGTGCCTGTTCAATGCCTGCTACCTTCATAAGAATTGTGAGCACCGCCTGCCCAGACGCGGGGCTTGCCAAATGAATCTCCAGGTCATAATGGCGCTGGGCCGCCGCCGCACTTAACTGTTTTTCAACCGCATGTCGAACGTTCAAGGCACTGATAAAAACCGCCCCAGCAAAAGCGAGCAAGCTGACCACTTGCAGCAAACGCCCTGGCCGCCGCAAGCAATTGCGCAGGGCCATAGCGATGACGCGATTTGCCCGCAGAAGCCTAACTAACCAGGCGCCCCATTGGTTCAGCGCGTCGCGCCCTCGGCCTGTACCTGCATAACTAAGCGTTGTCTGCACTGGAACACCGATGGCCCATGCAATCGGCACGAGAGCTGCGAGCATAGGCACGAGCACGCCTGCCGCCACCAATAAAATGTATACGCTCTGCGGAATGTGCAAACTCTGCACATTAAAATTCAACCAATTTACCAACATGCCGCGCGATAGACTCTGCCCAAATAACACACCGCATGGTACAGCCACGAGTGTTGCCAGTACGCCCAAAACACCGACAAAACTCAGGTACATAATTGCGATTTGCCAATGGCATGCACCCAGAGTCTTCATGACGCCAATTTGCCGTAGCTGAGGGGCCATAAGCCCATCAATAAGTGTTGCCATCAGCACCGCACAGAGTACAAACGCCACCACACTAAATACCAAAAAAGCGCTGATTACACCGAACATAATTGCCTGATGTGGATGCTCACCCGGCGGCGGTATCCGAATCGCACCGACCTTATGACCCTGCTGTTGCAGCCACAGCGCAACTGCACTTGCGGTCTGCTCAATAGCTCGTGCGTTTAAAGGCTCGTGCGTACGAATATTGATATCGGTAAAACTGGTTTTAACTCCCAACGCCTGTACCGTATTAAGGCTTGCGTAGGCGTAAACATAATAATTAGAAAAGGCTAACGCCGGGTCGTGTGCGCTGCCCGATGCCCTCGTAGTTACCCAGTCACCACCTTGCAGCTGCAACCTTAGCGGATCGTTTAATCGCGCTTTTAACACCTTAAGAGAATTGCGCTCTAATAGCAGCGTATTGGGCAAAGGTGGCCAAGCACCCGCCTCTGCAAAAAATGTATTGATATTTAACTGCTGAAAATCGTCTATAACAAATACAGTTAGTGGATGAAGCTCACCAGCGGCATCGTAAATACTGCCATGCACGCTCGCTCCCGCCTGGGCAAATGCAACCGCAGGGAATTGCCGCACAGCTGCCAGTAAGGATGCATTTATGCTATCTGCCTGGACACGGGCAGACGCAGGATGGGTGGCCGCGTAATTACGGCTTACTTCGCGAGTTAACAACGTGTAACTAGTCAGCAATGTGGCGAAGCCAAATATCCCAGCGGCCATAGCGGCCAGCATAATAAAAACGCGCCCCGGTGCCTTTTTTAGGTCGCGAGTTAATTTAATCCAGCGCGGGCTAAGCATGCGCATCACCCATTAATTGGCCATCTTTCAATGTAATGGTGCGGCTAAAATAATCACTAAAATCTCGCTCGTGCGTAACCATTAATAGCGTTTTCCCCTCCCTCACCAATTGCGCAAATAACTGCATGATGCTCTGGGTCGTATCGCTATCGAGATTTCCCGTCGGTTCATCGGCCAATAAAATAGGTGGGTCATTGGCTAGGGCTCGCGCAATCGCCGCGCGCTGTTGTTGCCCGCCGGATAATGCGCTGGGAAATTTATCGGCTTGCTCGGCAATACCCAGCTTTGTTAATAACGCCTGCGCTCGTTGTTTGCGCTGTGCAGCAGGATAGGTGTTACAAAAGTCCATCGGCAGCATGACGTTTTCAATAATGGTAAGCGTTGGCAATAATTGAAAAAACTGAAAAATAATGCCGATATTTTTACCGCGAAAAATTGCCAATTGGGTTTCGTTAAGCGTTTGAATATTGGTATTGCCAATGCGAATCGCGCCTGAGCTAATGCAATCAACGCCACTAATAACATTCATTAGTGTCGACTTACCGCTCCCGGATTTACCCACAATTGCCACAAACTCTGCGGCGCATACGCTGAGGTTAATCCGCTTGAGCGCAGGAAAAACACCTTGCGCTGTCGGGTAGGTTTTATCCACGGCGCTTAATTCTATTAGCGACTGTGTAGTTGAACTATTCATGGTGATGCGCCTTTTACTGTGAGAAGAGAAACACTCAAGCGGCACATTTAAATCTGTAGGTGTATCCAGCCTGTGTCAGGCGAGCGGCTTTTTGCAACAGAGTGTTGCTCGCGGGCAGCTGTTACAATACGGCAACAAAAAGGGGATTTTTTTGCCCATCAGACTGCGCTATAAATACACATGACAAAAATTGACCACCTACTGATTGTTGACGACGACGAAGAAATTCGCAGCCTGTTAAAACAATATCTAGAAAAAAGCGATTTTAAAGTTACCACTGCCGCCAACGGCCATCAAATGCGTGCGGTTCTAGCTGCAGGCACAGTGGATTTAATTGTTCTTGACCTGATGCTGCCGCACGAAGACGGCTTGTTTTTGTGCCGCCAATTAACTGCCACGCAAACCCATCCCATTCCAATTCTAATGTTAACCGCACGCAACGAAGAAGCGGACCGGATTTTAGGCCTTGAAATGGGTGCCGATGATTATTTAACTAAACCCTTTGCCACACGGGAATTACTCGCCCGTATTCGCGCTATTTTGCGCCGCGCGCGCATGTTACCCGCTGCACTGCGCGAGACTAAAACTGCACGCCACTTGCATTTCGGCGCCTGGTGTTTAGACACACATGCACGCCATTTAATTGATGACAGCCAAGCGATTGTTGCGCTTAGCGGCGCAGAATATCGATTATTACGGGTTTTTTTAGATCATCCTCAGCGGGTATTAACGCGCGATCATTTATTAGGTTTAACCCAAAACCGTGACTGCGATTATTTTGATCGCTCTATTGATATTTTAGTTAGCCGTTTGCGCAAACGCCTGCGCGATGATTCTCGCGAACCGCTTTACATTAAAACTCTACGCGCAGAAGGCTATATGTTCTGCTGCGCTATAAAAAACCTCTAAAAACGGGCGGCAAGTTACTTTTTAGAGGCCCTTAAAACACCGGCACACACATGACCATTACACCTAAAGCATTTAAAAAACCCTGGCGCATGTCGCTTTTTATGCGCCTAGCCATGGTCTGGCCGCTGGCATTATTTACCGGGCACTCTATTCAAGGCGCTGTGTTTGCACTGGTCTATGATCAACAACAGATTGGCCGCACCGATTTTAATCTGGCGAAAGATTTAATTATTTTACTGCCGCAATTGGAAAATTCATCCGGTGAATCCCGGCAGCGCTGGATCAAACAAATGGCGCGGTATAATTATTATTTTGCACTTAACAGCGAAATAACCTCGCCCACTGGGAGCCCAAATGAAATTGCCGGCAAAACCCTTGCGCATGTAAAAAGTGAGATTGGCACTAATTATTCACTCAGTGCAAGTGCAGCCGAACAGCCTTCTGAAGCCTTTCGCTTACATCTAAGGTTAAAAGACGGCACACCCGTAACGGCCATTGTTACTAAATCGCCATCGGCCTTTCAGTGGCTAAATGGTTTGATTTTTTTTCTGCAGATGGCAGCAATGATTTTATTTACCTGGATTGCCGTAAAACTTGCCACCCTGCCACTTGAGCGCTTAGCCTCAGCGGCTGAAAGTTTAGGCACTTCATTAGACTGTAAACCCATCCCAGAGGAAGGCCCGAGTGAAGTCGCCCGCGCTGCTGCAGCGTTTAACGCTATGCAAGAGCAAATTAAAAATCACTTAGCTGAGCGCGTGCAGATATTGGCGTCCATTTCCCACGATCTGCAAACACCTATCACACGTATGCGTTTACGCGCTGATTTAATGGACGATACTGATCAACAAAATAAGTGGCTCGCCGATTTAAACGCCATGCAAATATTGGTTGAAGAAGGCATCACCTATGCGCGCTCGGCGCAAAAAACCCGCGAAACACTACGTCGTTTAGATGCGGATGCTTTGTTAGACAGTTTAATGTGTGATTATATGGATGCAGGGCAACAGGTGAATATCAACGGAAAAGTGGGCGAAATATTATTCACGCGCGCTCACGCGCTAAAAAGAATTATCATCAACCTGCTCGATAACGCGCTTAAGTTTTCCGGCGCGGCGCAAATTAATATTTCTCACCCAGATGTGGGCATGCTGGAAATAAGCGTATTAGATCGCGGGCCGGGCATTCCCGAACATGAGTTAGCTACTGTTTTACAGCCATTTTATCGAGTAGAAAATTCCCGCAATCGCAATACTGGTGGCACAGGTTTAGGGCTTGCTATAGCCCATCAATTATCCCAAGCGCTCGATGGCTCGTTGCAGCTTAAAAATCGAGCCGGTGGTGGCCTTAAAGCAGTATTGTTATTTCCCAAACATTTAACCGAATAAAATTAACAATGCTCTGATAAGAATTTGAAAACCTTGCGAAAAACCCCGCCGTATAGCTCAGCCCTTGAACGATTAAATTAAGGGCGCAAAAAATCCGTTTGGCTGCGATTTAAAATACCCTGTGTGGAAAATAATTCCTTCGTAAAAGCGCTGTCGCTCAGCGATAAACGATTGATGCGTTCGGCATCCACATAATAACTATGCCAGCTGACCCAATAAGCCACATTGGGATAGTCCGTTAATAATCGAGCGTATCGCTTAGCATCGAATGTTAACGGGGCTGTGGGAAGTACCGGTTCATAACCCTCGCCCCAAACCGGTGGGCCATATTCACCCATGGCTAGAGGTTTATGAGCAGAACTTGCACGGGCTGCGAGAGCCGTATAAGCAGGAATATTAAGCGCCGAGCTGTAGCTAGTTGCGGCAATGACATCTACAACATCATCACCCGGGTAAGCCCAAAAAACACTTCGCTCCGGGCGGTCAAAAGCTTCCGGCGAGTACACCCAAAGTAAATTATTCAAGTGTTTTTCGACAGTGAAATAGCGGTACATATCCCGCCACACTGCCACGTAGCCTGCCGCATCAGTTAAGGGTAAATTAGCGCCCCACCAAAAATGCGTACCGGACATTTCCTGTAGGGGCCGCCATAACACGGGCACATTGGCGGTTTGTAATTCGGCTAAAGCGGCAGCCACTGCGTCTAACCGTGCACGCCATATAGTATTCAGCGCGTGCCCGGGAGTTAACAGCTCAGTTAAATTGACGTAATTTGCTTTGCCGTCCGGGTTGTTTAACGGCGTGCGCGTCTCCAACCAATCGCCGGGATGATTAACTAAATCTCTGGCATCATTAACCCACGGGCTCAGTGCTGACCAGTTGATCGTGACAACACCACCAGCTTTTACATGCTCGATAAGTGTGCGATTGGCGGCGCTTAGCTGGACGGGCGTAAAAATACGGTCGTGTTCGTAATCCACGCCCAACACAGCAGGAACAACTGAGTCACGATCCACCAATTTTTTTACCGCATGGGCATAACCCATAATTTCGTTGGCATCATTTATTTGGTCGCCGTGACCTGCATTCTGTCCTGAAAGCACGCCTGCCCGAGCTCCACAGGATAACTGCAGCAAGCCGTTAAATAATGCTTTGGCCGCAGCGGTCGCATCGGGATTCGCCGTGTGGCCCGCGCATGCAACCGTACCGCCGCTGCTACTGGACGAGGAATTTGAGTCGATCGAGTTGCATCCATTAAGTGTTAGCAAAACAATACCAACACAAGTTATAAAACTGGTCTTCATGGGCATAGCAGCTCCTAGGCAATATTTAACGTGAGGATCACATTAAATGTTTTGTGCTTTTACTTCTGTGCTCGCTGCAACACTAATGCGCGGCCAGATTTAGGCCGATGCTTTGCCTGAGCCTAGGACGCCTCTCCAGGTAAATTAACGTTATATTTTTTTAATAAATCATAAAGTGTCGGGCGCGTAACACCTAAAAGTTTGGCGGCGGCTGAAATATTATTTTCCGTCATTGTCAGCGCCTTTAAGATTGCGCTGCGCTCTGCCTGCAAGCGCACTTGACGCAGATTAATGCTCACGCCGTCGCTGGTAACCAAACCTAAATCGATTGAGCCGATGTGTTTATCCTCACACATAACCACAGCGCGCTTTACGCGGTTTTCCATTTCACGAATATTACCCGGCCATTCATAAGCCTCGATAGATTCTGCCGCTTCCTGGCTAAATCCCACCACCGAGGGGTTATTTTGCTCCGAATAAATTCGCAAAAAATGCCGCGCTAATAATAATTTATCGCCCTGCCGATCGCGCAGCGGAGGAATATGGATTTCCATTTCGCAAATGCGGTAATAAAGATCTTCGCGGAACGTACCGTCTTTCACCATTTGCTGTAAATTTTTATTCGTGGCGCACACTACGCGCACATCGACTGGAACATCTTCACGGCCACCCACACGCTCAATCGTGCGCTCTTGTAAAAAGCGCAATAATTTAGCCTGCAAAGGCAACGGCATATCGCCAATCTCATCCAAAAACAAAGTGCCTTCGTTGGCGGTTTCAATTTTGCCGATTGTGCGTTTATTAGCGCCGGTAAAAGCGCCTTTTTCATAACCGAATAATTCACTCTCCATGAGATTTTCCGGCACGGCCGCGCAGTTAATGGCCATCATGCGGCCCTGCGCGCGGGGGCTTAAACGGTGCAGCGCGCGGGCGAGTACTTCTTTGCCAGTGCCGCTCTCCCCGGTTAACGTGCAGGTGACGTTAGAGGGCGCAAGTTTTTCAATCGTGCGGCAGATTTTTAACATGGCAGGATCGCAGGCAATAATTCCATCCAACGGCGCCTGCTGTTGTTCTTTAAGTATGCGGTTTTGCTCTTCTAAGCGGTGAATATGAAATGCCCGCTGCAGAATTAAATCGAGGGTTTCCGCGTTAACCGGTTTTTGATAAAAATCATAAGCACCCATAGCGATGGCGCGCACGGCATTTTCATAATCGCTATTACCGGTCATAACAATTATTTTTGCCGTCGGCAAAAGTGCAGAAATTTCCCGAATACAGCGAAAGCCCTCTTCCACACCCTCATCATCCGGTGGCAAGCCTAAATCTTGCAAAATAATCGGCGGCTCATGTAAACGCACGGCGGCAATGGCGTCGTCCCGGTTGCCAGCAATGATCACTTCGTATTGGTCGAAGTGCCAACGCAGCTGACTTTGCAGGCCTATGTCATCTTCAATAATTAGGAGCTTTTCTTTTTCGCTGGATTTATTCATTAGGCCTGAACTGTAGTGGGGTCAACAACTAAGGAGGGTTGATAAGGGCATGTTCAGAAATTTAGATTCCGCGCCCGCGTTTGGCAATGTGCGCTCAGAAGTAATTTTTAGCGCAACCTTCTTCGTCTAAGACACGCCGCAAGCGAAAACCGAAATCACAGGCGCTCGTGCCGCTAAGCGATTGCACCTTAACCAATGGCGCAGACAAGAGCAACCGGTTAACAAACCCCTGCGCAGTGCATGCAAGCGCAAATTTTGGCTCCGCTGCGCAGGTGGTGAGTTTATTCCTGAATAATATCCCGGTCCCGCAGCCCCATAAGATACAAAATGGCATCCAAGCCGAGATTAGAAATCGCTTGTTTTGCTGAGGCTTTTACCAGCGGCTTGGCGCGAAAGGCGATGCCTAATCCCGCCACACTTAACATTGGCAGATCGTTCGCACCATCACCTACGGCAATTACTTGCTCGAGGGTAATATTTTCTTTCAGGGCCAGCTCACGCAACAGCTGTGCTTTGCGCGGGCCATCCACCACATCACCTACGACGCGCCCTGTTACCTTGCCATCGACAATTTCCAGCTCGTTGGCGAATACATAATCCACCCCCAAACGCGCTTGAATAAAACAGCCGAAATAATTAAAGCCACCGGATAAAATTGCGGTTTTGTAACCGAGTTTTTTAAGTGTCGCCATTAAGCGCTCACAGCCTTCAGTAAAGCGCAAGGACGCGGCCACGTCGGCCAATACCGATTCATCCAAACCTTTTAATAGTGCCATACGGCGAGCAAAGCTCTGCTTAAAGTCCAACTCCCCGCGCATAGCCGCTTCAGTAATAGCCGCTACTTGTTCACCTACGCCCGCAGCCTTGGCCAGCTCGTCTATAACCTCGGCTTCGATCAGTGTGGAATCCATATCAAAACACACCAAGCGGCGGGTGCGGCGGTACATATTGTCGGCTTGAAAAGCGATATCGACATTCAGGCGGGCAGACAAAGCCGTGAAATCAGCCCGCAATTGCGCACTGTTTTGCGGGCTACCGCGGGCGGAGAATTCAATACAGGCTTGACCTTGATTGGATTGCGGATCCACATCCAAAGGTGTGCGGCCGGACAGGCGCGTCATAGCATCAATATTCAAGCCGTGATTGGCCAAAATAGCTGTCAACGCTGCGATATCTTCCGCACTGATCTGCCGGCCCAGCAGTGTCACAATGTGCCGCTCTTTACCCTGCTGGGCAACCCAATCGCGATAGGCCGCTTCTGTAATGGGCGTAAATCGCACTTGTAAATTGCGCTCATGCATTGCGTAAAGAACGTTTTTTACTGCTTCAGACGCGGCAGAATGTTGCGCAAATTCCGCCAAAATGCCTAGGCTTAAGTGATCGTGTATGACCGCTTGGCCGATATCTAAAATGCGGCAAGGGTGTTGCGCCAATATTCCGGTTACGGCGGATGTCACCGCCGGTCGGTCTTGGCCTGAAACAGTAATTAATAATAATTCACGCACGCTTAATTCAACCTGGCAAAAGGGCGGCATTATAAGTGATTTATTGGCGAGTGCGCCTCGTGTACTCACCGTTCCTTATGTGTGCTGTGTACAATGCGCAGCTTTTTTGCCTTTACCTGCTGTTTGGGCGTGAGTTTTAAAGAGTTACCCGAGGGACACTATTATTTTTCGCCTGTATACCGCCAATATTCCCCCGTTGTTTTATCTAGCGATCGGGTTGCTGCTCGGATTACTCAGCTGTGCAGCTGTTTTACGCTCAGTTGAGCGCGGCCAAGAACAATTGCTCATCGGCGACTACGGCCAGTCGCTGGCAAATCTTGCCGCCAATCGCGCCGTAGATGCGACCCTTAATCACGATTTAGTCTCGCTACAGGTGATTTTGCAAGACGTCGTCGATAACCCTCGCACACTGCTTGCGAGTATTCACGATGTGGAAAATCATTTATTAGTACAAGCTGGCTCGACCAAGGCGCTAACCCATTCAGCCGCTATGCGCAGCTTTAGTGCCCCGATTCCGCTACAGGATTCAATTGCAGGCTACGTCACTGTCAATATCGAAAGCCAAATGCCAGAAATTAAACCGCTGTATTACAGTTTTGCCGCTGTATGCAGCCTATTAGTTATTGTGGCCGTATTAAGTTTTCTAAATCGCACAGGACCCATTCTGCGCCCAGCAGTTATTCCGCCAAAGCTTGCACCCGCTGAATCTGCAGCTTGCAACGAAACGCCGCCACCGCAAGAAGCACCGACTTATCCTGCACATTTATGTTTGCACTGGCAAAACCTAAGTACATTGCGCCAGCAAATAAGCGCTGAGCGCCTAGAACAATTATTTAACCGCGTGGAATTAATTTTGGTGGAGGCAGTGAAACTCACCGGCACTCAGTGCCAAACCCGCCGCAATCAAGGCCGCCAAAATGGTCAATATTGGATTACCTACACCAGCTGCGATTCTGTTTTAGTTGCCTACTATCAGCTAATGGTTTGCGCGCATTTAATTCATCAATTACTGCTAGAAGAGAAACTCAAACTCATCTTTACCAGCACCCTTGGCAGTGACGAAACAGCCGCCCAAAACCACTGCGCAAGCAATCACCCAGGGCAAATTATTTGCCTATTACCCGAAGGTATTGATGAAGAATGGGACGATTGGATTTATTACAATGAGTTAAACGAGGGATTACAATTAATGGGATTTGTGCCGCCACTGGATGATGACATACAAGCTTTATTAGCCCAACTTAATGAGGCTGTTGAACGCAGAACCACTAAATCTGCACCGGCGGCATAGCGGCAACGCGCTTAACTATAAGCGCGCAGCTCAAGACGTTTTTAATTCCCCGCCAAATATGCTCTTAAGAAACCCATACTCTAAAATATTGTAACGTTAGATAACGTACATATTTTTTTGCGCTGCCCTCACAGACTATCCTTTTTAATTTTAACAACTCCTAATATATTTAGGCTCACCTGCCTAACTTTTGCACTCGCCGACTGACGCACCCACATAGCCTGCGCTCTACCTATTAACCATTGTTGCGTTAGCAATATACGTTTAAAGAGGCCAACGATGAATTACGACTGGGCATCGCACATTCCCGAATTGAAATTTTTAATGACCGCGCTTAGCGTTGTTGTAGTGCTGGCATTGTTAGCGCCAGGAATAAGTTACTTATTAACGCGGCTTGCAAGTCCTTTTTCGTTTGCGCGGGATTTATTAGAGCGCATAAAACCGCCGCTTAATTTTTTGATTCCCCTGCTGGGATTAAGAATTATTTGGCGAGCGGCGCCGGATGAAGCAAGTTATACAGGTATAGTCAGCCATCTTATTACGCTTGCCATTATTACTAATTTTATATGGCTAGGATTGAAATTTGTAGATGCGGGCCGGCAAGTCATTTTTCAACGCCATCCTATCCAAGTAAGTGACAATCGCGCAGCGCGTCGCATTCATACGCAAACACAGGTTTTAGTTCATAGCATATCGTTTTTTGTTATTTTATTTGGTATTGCCGCGATGTTAATGACATTCCCTGGAGCTAAGCAAATAGGTGCAAGTCTGCTGGCCTCTGCCGGATTAGCCGGGCTCGCGGTGGGCTTTGCCGCTAAACCTGTGCTTGGCAATTTAATTGCTGGATTACAAATAGCGCTTACGCAACCACTAAGCCTTGATGATGTTGTTATTGTGGAAAACGAATGGGGACGCATCGAAGAAATTACCAGCACTTATTTTGTCGTAAAAATATGGGATGAACGCCGCCTTATAGTGCCCTTGCAGTATTTTATCGAAAAACCCTTTCAAAATTGGACGCGCGAGTCCACACAATTGTTAAGCTCGTTATTTCTTTGGACGGATTACACGATGCCTTTGCAACCATTACGTGAAGAATTCGAAAGGCTCTTAAAACAGGTTCCAGACTTGTGGGATGGACGGGTAAGCAACATACAAGTTACCGACGTAAGCGAAAAAAGTATGCAATTGCGTGTACTCGTAAGCGCTAGCAATTCAGCAAAAAGTTGGGATTTACGCTGCTTTCTGCGCGAAAACCTTTTGCAATTTATAGTCACCAATTATGCGGACTATTTGCCCAAATGGCGTACTGACATTTCCCAAAATAATTCCTTTAAAAATGACACACACCTAAACAACAGCGCGCCAAATCCAGCTTCAAAAGAAGTACTGCTAGCAGCGGAAGATAGTGCTTAATTTATGCTTTTTTAATAAGCATTTTTTGAATCGTACTCAAACTGAGGCGAGACTCTAAAAAAGTCTGCCTCGAACTCAACTAATCTGAGCTGTCTGTATTGGTTTTAATTTTAAAGGTTCTGATTATCAAACGCACAATTATGCAATTTCCTCAAATGTATTTTCAGCACAATAGGTAGCAAGGCAGCGCAAAACTTCAGCCACGCTCCAGGCCTGAGCAATACATCCGCGTGCTGTATAAGGCGGCTCTGCATCAAAAACTTCGCTAATACTACCTATGCCCGCTTCGCTCATGTGCTCGTAAAAACCGGCCATAATTTCGCTGATATCCAAGGATCGCTCCGGATAAGTTTTTATCCATGCATCAATATAAGGGCCTATAAGCCATGCCCAAACGGTACCCTGATGATAGGCGGCATCTCGCGTATATAAATCACCGTCATAATTCTTTTTATAATCCACGTGCTCAGGCGAGAGCGAGCGCAAGCCTACGGGTGTAAGTAATTGTTCTTTAACACGGCTGACAACCGCAGGCCAATGAGCTTCATCCAACACAGGATGTGGCAAGGCTATGGATAAAATTTGATTTGGGCGACAGGATGAATCTAAGCCCGCAGGGCCATCTATTACATCATAAAGATAATGTTCGGCATCGTTCCAAAAGCGTAAATTGAATGATTGTTTGGTTTGCTGAGCATATAGGCGCATTTTTTCGGCCTGCTGAAAATCATTTTCTTCATTCAGCCACGTTGCCATTAAACACAAAGCGTTGTACCACAGCGCATTGATCTCAACTGCTTTTCCTCTGCGCGGTGTAACCACCCAATCGCCAACTTTTGCATCCATCCAGGTTAACTGATAACCCTCAGCACCTTGTTTAAGCAGCCCATCATTAGGGTCCACACCGATATTAAACCAGGTACCCGCAATATGATGTTCGATGATGGATATAAGCTTTGGCAAAATTTCGCGCAAGGTTTCGCGATCATTCGTGTAAACCAAATAGCGATGCAACGCGTGGAAAAACCACATTGTGGCATCGGCTGTATGATACAGGCCGGTTTTATCATGCTCAGGAAACATATTAGGAATTAAGCCGTTATTTATATAATTAGCAAAGGTTCGCAAAATATGTCGCGCTTCAGCGTGGCGGCCAGTAACTAACGTAAGGCCTTCCAAACTAATCATTGTATCGCGGCCCCAGTCTGTAAACCAATGGTATCCAGCAATAATGGTTTTTGCTTCCTCACCGATAGAAAGTGCCTGTTGCGTTTCTTCACTGCGGCCGACAGGCGTAATAATAAATTGGTCAGCCGCCAATATTAATTCAGCAAATTCAGGCCGCCGTACATTTACCGCAGCTGCAATTAAAGCTCTTCTACGCTCATGCTCAGCGGACACTACTTCGGCAAAGGAGGTGGGGAAAAATTCAGGATCTTCTGTAGTTGCCATAATGGTAAGTGGCTGGCCTAGCTGCAACGTCGCCTTAAAAAATCCCGGGCTCCAATGTTTACCCGTGGATGCATAGCCGCGTTCACTCTCAAGCCGAAAATAAATATCGTCCCACTGCAAATTACCGACATGAAAAGCTGTTGGCGTGTCGAGAAACTTCATAAACAGAGGCGGATAATCGCCGCCATTTATTAAATAGATATTATCTTTTTGCACTAAACTGTATTTAGTATCCTCAACAAAATCCTTATCGACCGCCGCTTCGATGGGCCGAAAATGCACTGCCGGCCGCAGCTCTATATCTAACGGTTGCGGTGCATCCAATAACTGATATTGAATCAATACGGTATTGTGTGCATGCTGCATTAAAATACGTTTTTCCAAAATATAATTTTGGATTTGATAAACCCACACTGGCAAGCCCATCTCAAGGCGGAATTCCCGCAGATAAAGCGGAATCTTACTAATGGGGAGACGCGTTAACTCCTGCTCGTTTAAAAGAAACATTTCATTATTGATGTGCAACTTTTCGTGCAGGCGGCTGAGCATCACTGTGCGGCCCCGAGGGACAGGTAATGCTGCGACCAAAAGGCCGTGATAACGTCGAGTTAAACTGCCGGAGAGCGTGCCCGATGCAAAACCCCCTATGCCATTAGTCACCAGCCACTCACGGCGTACTGTCGATTCGTTATTATTAGCTCCACCACAACCTATAGTCCGAGAAATCACCTTATACATTTTTATTCCCCTTTAAATTAGCCTCAGCCGCGCAAATTGAAATAGGCAGTAATAATGCCGCCGAAAGCCCCGGCATCAACCAGTCGCTTTGCGTCGACATTTCGCAAGCGCCATGGCCGCCGTATTGAGGCAATTCGCTCGACCAACTTAGTTTCCAGTCGCAATTTTCATGAGGCGCTAGCAACGGTTCAGGCACCGGAGAGAGTGATAAATCGCGCCCCATATTAATAATTAACAGACGATCATTATTGGCAGTTTTAGAAAAAAATCGGATGACAAAAGCTGTGGCTGAAAGTACGGCGCCGTCCAGATGATGGAAATCAGATCCAGATATAACTGAGTCGCTTTTTCTTAACTGCAATAATTCTTTATGCAGTGCGTAAATATGTGCGTTCGTTTTCCGCTCAGTTAAATCCAACTTAGATTTTTTAAATGAAGTGGGATCTTCAGGGCGAGATAAATAGCTTTGCACGGCGGGAGTTGCAAGTTTGGGGAACTGATAAAGAAATTCGTTTCTGCCCTTGGCGACTATGTCAGCCAGAGCATTGGCATTATTATCGGCAAAAAATAGAAAGGGTGATGAGGCGCCGAACTCCTGCCCTTGGAACAACATAGGTGTTTGTGGAGCCAGCAACAGCAGCCCTGTGAGCGCGCGTAATAAAGCTGGATGCGCGATCTGATGAAGACGTTTGCCTAGCCCATCATTTGCCACCTGATCATGACTTTGTAAATAATGCACAAATGCGTTGTGTTGCAAATCTAATACAGCGCTGCCGCGCGGATTTTTCTGCCATTTATACCATTGACCTTGATACAAAAAGCCGTACTTCAGGCTGGAAATAAATTCTTGCGGCTCACCTTTATAATCTGTGAGATAAGCATCGGCACGTCCAGCTAACGCCACGCGCGCAGCATGATGAAAATCATCATTCCATAATGCATCAAGCCCATAACCTTGTTGTTCAATTGGTCTCACTAATTTGCCGTGCTGCCGCTCATTTTCACCGATAATGAGTAAATTTTTCTTACCTGCCGCCTCACGCGCAGCTTTCACAATTGTGGTAACAATATATTCATCAGATGCATCAAAGATTTGCTGAGTTGCATCCAGGCGGAAGCCGTCAAAATGAAAATCCTTTATCCAATAAACAACATTGTTCGTGACGAATTCACGCACCGACTGGCAATGTTTTCCGTCATAATTTAAAACATCGCCCCATTCGGATTTATAATTAGCAGAAAAATAGTCGTTAGAAAATTTACTTAGGTAACACCCACTAGCTCCCATATGGTTATAAACCACATCTAAAATAACCCCCATTCCTAAGACATGCGCGCGATTAATAAAAGCGCGCAAATCATCGGCAGTGCCATAATTATGATAAGGCGCATATAGAGCAACTCCGTCATAGCCCCAACCAAACTCGCCGTCGAATTCATTGATGGGCATAAGCTCTATGACATTAATGCCGAGTGCCGATAATTCTTCTAATTCACGAGTCGCTGCCGAATACGTACCTTCTTGAGTGAAAGTACCCACGTGCATTTCATAAACAACATTATTAAAATTATTTAACCCCTGCCACTGATCATCAGTCCATTGAAAGAACTGTGCAGATTCAAGTTGCGAGGGACCATGTGGGCCAAGCGGTTGATACTTAGAAGCGGGGTCTGGATACAGTTGATCATCATTATCCAACTGAAACTGATATAAAGCTCCTGGCCGTAACTCATCTGTTACATATGAAAAATAGCCATCTTTTTCTGCGGCCATAACAAACGTTGAGAGTGCCGATTCGCTCCGAGCAATTAAAGTAACTTTTTTCGCGGCAGGTGCCCATACTCTAAAATGCGCGACATTCTCTATTATTTCGGCACCTATTGGATAAGTCCGCTCGAAGAACATAGATTCACCTATGGATGGCTGGGCAAAATACGAATTTTCCCGGCAGATAATTGCCGTTTCTTTTTTTCATTGCCTAATCATTATTAATCAATTACTAAGAAAAAATCTTCCATTGCCACGGCTTTAACCACTAGCAAAGCTAAATATATTCAGCTCTATGAGGGCAAGGCAGCAATAGCTGGGATCGAATGATCTGGGATTTACCGCATTGAAAAATTAACCTGCAAACTAGCAAATTGGCACCGTTTTGATCGTGCGCTAACACACAGACCCGCCTTCAATCATTTAGCGATTACACTGGAAATTTTTTACTGCCGTTAATCGCGATAAATATTCGCCCCGCTATAACTATCTGCCACAGTCTAAATTTATCAATTCGCCGTATTAATTCAGGCATCAGGCTGCACTTAATTACAACCAGCAACGATGCTATAGATTCCTGCCATTTAAACCGCTTATTTAATAGCGAAATTTCAATTGACGCCGTGGCTCTTAAATACACCCCCATAGATGTCACAAGCTAAAATGTATTATTTTGTAAAACCGCAGTTAAAATATTACTTTTTACTAATCCTTCGCCTTGCAGTTTCCTTTTGCCGCCGGCGTCGATATAGGGGCAAGCGAATTAGCGGTTTAATAAGTCTGTTCAATCGAAGTCCAGCCGCGCTTGGTTCAAGCCCTTAATCATATTGATCCTAAAATCGTCGCGATGGTGTTTGCAGCCACGCAATTAATGCTGTATTCGTACAAATAAATCACGTTGCTGTTGTTAACCTCTGCGCATTTTGCACGAGTGCATTTATTTTGCGGCTTTTACCTCAGCTAACCGCAGCACCCTTGTGCTAGCATCGCGCTGTTTTAACAGAATGTGTAGTTTCGCGATTGCACGTTAACTGATTTTTTATCACATTATTCTAAACACCGAGGCCGCAGGCTTCGTAATTTATGGGCATCCCAGGAGAATTTTATGAAGGCATTGGTATTGCGCCAGCAATCATTAGCGCGCTTATTCCCGGCCGCTGTTTTGGTCACCAGTTTAGTCGCCGGGCTTACCGGTTGTGGTGGCGACCCAGCAGCTACCGGTCCGAGCAGCTCAAGTTCCAGCAGTAGCAGTTCTAGCTCATCAGGCAAAACTTCAAGCTCGTCCAGCTCAAGCTCATCTAGTAGCTCAAGCTCAACTAGCAGCAGCTCAAGCTCCAGCAGTAGCAGTTCAAGTTCGTCTTCATCCAGCAGCAGCTCGGGCCTCGGCCCTATTATCGCGCGCACCACTTGCCCAACTAAGCCGCCTGCACGGGCTAATGTTACGCCACCGGACTACACCAAATTAACCGTGCCTAAGGATGTGTACGCGCCGATGATGGTAGAGCAGCCGAAATTTAAGGGCTCGCGCATTGACCTACCTTACAACCTGTATAAACCCGATCAAGCGGCCATGAACCCTGGCCAAAAATTCCCCATGGTGGTGTCCCTGCATGGCGGATACGGTCGGGAAGTCGCGCAGGGCAATATCTTAGTAGATGGTGCGCCATTTCTTTTGGGTGCGAGCACAGGTTTGTTAACACCGGAAAACCGCGCTAAATACCCGGCGTTCATCATTATGCCTTGGTGTAAGTTGGAATCTGATTGCTCGTTCTATTCAAACGAATGGTCTTCTAACGGCGGCGCTAATTTCCAAGTGGCCGCTCAACCTTCAAAATACGGCTCGGCGCTAATTGAATTGATCGAATACATGATCACAACCTACCAGGTTGATCCTGCACGCATTTATGTCACTGGCGCCTCAATGGGCGGTGGCGGCACCTGGGAACTGGCACAACGCCGTCCTGACTTAATTGCCGCTGCGTTCCCCATGGCAGGCCACACGCCTGCGCAGCAGTTTCTGGATTCATTTGCCAAAAGCAAAGTACCCGTATGGGCATTTAGCTCCAGCACTGACAATAACAATCCGTCTCGAGATACCGACGCTGCAGTTAATTACATAAGTAGTAAAGGCGGCTGCGCCTGGGTGACCAAGTTCGACAACATTGAACACGGCCACCTGTTATGGCAGCGGGCGTTCCTTGAGCCCGGCTTATGGGATTGGGTATTCGCACAGAAGCAACCACGCGCTCAATAGAGGACACAATGCTACAACTAAAAACCCCCTCCCCTAATTTAGGGTAAGGGGTTTTTTTATGCCTAGAATAAATTATCGCTTATTGCACAACAGCTCATGTATTTAATCGCTGGCTATATGCTGTGGCTCGTCTCTTAACAAGATGCAAATAAAAACCAGCATGCATTGCTTCAGATTAAATTAACGGTTGCGCGTTTTACTAAATAATATTAAAAAATAGCACGCAAGCAATAGCTAAAAAAGTACATAAAAAAACCGGCTTACGCCGGTTTTTAAAATATTAATATAAGCGCTTTATATATCAAATTTCACAAGTGTATTTTTATCTAACCAGCTATCGAGCGCTTCAACGTCTTTTTCTGATAACACTCCCGCCGCCTGTTTAAGTCTTAAGCTGCCAAGTACATAAGCGTATAAAGAGTCGAAATAATCGCGCTGCGCACGGAATAAATTCTGCTGAGCGCGCAATAAATCGACAAGATCCCGCGTGCCTACATCGTAACCAGCCTTAGTTGCATCTAACGCGCTTTGCGAAGACACAATCGATTGCTGGCGCGCTTTTACACCCGCCACACCGGTCATAACAGATAAGTGGTTGGAGCGAGTAGCCTGAACTATGTCGCGCTCCGCCTGCAATTTACCTTCCTCGGCAACATATTGTTGCTGCAGCGCTTGGCGACGGTTAGCCGATGTGTAGCCACCGGTAAAAATTGGCACTTTAAGGCTAATTGCGGCGGCTTTGGTCGTGGCATCGGAATCGAGATTGTAAGGGTTGGGGCCGGTAAAACCGTCTCCATCCGAATTGGCTTTTTCATAACTCAAACTGCCATACACCGTAGGCAAATGCGCGGCAGCTTTGGCCTTGTAATTATATCCGGCGGCCTTAGCTCGCCCAACCGCGCCCTTTAATTGCAGATTGTTTTTTAGCGCCAAATCAACCCAATCCTGGCGGGATTCGGGAATCGGCGCTGTGACCGGAAATGCGACCTGTAAAGGACTCAAAGCTGTGTAAGCCTTGCCGGTTAACACCTCCACCGCCTGCACCGCTATACCCACTTGGCCCTGCGCCAACAGCTTGGCT